>DFDW01000014.1:0-20815 GCA_002369315.1 Ruminococcaceae bacterium UBA3818
TATCAGAATTATTATGAGAAAATGTATGGAAACCGGTAGAAATACCGGTTTCCATCTGCTGTTTCAAAGGAGAAATGGAAATGAAAATTCTGGTTACCGGCGTCAAGGGACAACTGGGTTATGACGTGATGAAAGTGCTGCACCAGCGCGGCGCAGAATGTTTGGGCGCGGATATAGAGGAGTTTGACATTACCGACGCGGCTGCCACTGCCTCGTTTATCGAGCGTTACGCGCCGGACGCGGTCATTCACTGTTCCGCTTATACAGCGGTGGACCGCGCGGAGGATGACCCGGCTTTGTGCGAGCGGGTCAATGTGGACGGGACACGCAACATCGCGGGCGTCTGCAAAAAAATCGGCGCAAAAATGGTTTATATCAGCACCGATTACGTGTTTCCCGGCACCGGCGATCGCTTTTATGAAACGGATGACGAAACCGGGCCTTTGAGCGTATACGGAAAAACCAAACTGGGTGGTGAACTGGCGGTACGGGAACTGCTGGAGCGGTATTTCATTGTCCGTGTTTCCTGGGTGTTTGGCAAAAATGGAAATAATTTTGTCAAGACCATGCTGCGGTTGGGAAACGAACGGGATCAGGTCAATGTAGTCTGCGACCAGATCGGTTCTCCTACTTACACGGCGGATCTGGCGCCGCTTTTATGCGACATGGTTTTGAGTGAAAAATACGGGATTTATCACGCGACCAATGAAGGAATCTGCTCCTGGGCCGACTTTGCCGCGGAGATTTTCCGGCAGGGCGGGTGCCGGGCCAAAATGCATCCGATTCCATCCAGTGAATACCCGGCCAAAGCGGCTCGGCCTTTTAATTCCCGCATGAGCAAAAAGAGCCTGGATGAGGCGGGGTTTGCTCGCCTTCCTTCCTGGCAGGACGCGCTGGCGCGGTATCTGAAAGAAATTCAGGCATAGAAAACAGGTGAGCGAATGGACAAAAAATGGAATTTGCGCAAAGGGTGTGTACTGGCGCTGATCGGATATGCCGTTCTGGCAGTGTTGTTTTATGCGATCGCGGGCCCACAGTTTCGGGTGCGCATTGATAGTACCGATTCCGTTTCCCCTTCCGCTTCGGCAGGGGAGATTTTGGCAGGCGCAAAGCTGGAGCAGCGGTTTGTGTCAACAAGCGACCGGTTAACCGGCTTTTCGGTGCTATGCGGTACTTTCGGCCGTCAAAACAGCGGCGTGCTGCATTTGTCGCTGTATGACGAAACAAAGGGGCAGGCGGAAAAGATCCTTATCGAAGATTTTTCGGTGGATTTGTCCGCCCTGCAGGACAACAGCTGGTACACTGTGCAGTTGGAAACGCCGTTGGAAAACGCCATTGGCAGAAACCTGCTGCTGGAGATTTTTTCAGATGACGGCACTTTGGGCAATGCGGCGACGGTGTATTACGGAAATTCGGTCGCTACCGGCCGGGTGGAGATCGCCAGTGAAGGCTGGACACCGCTGTATCAAAACGGGCAGCCGCTGCAGGGGACTCTTTGCCTGCAAACCGCCGGCGAGACCGACCTGTGGTTTGGGCGGTACTATTGGTATTTTGCCGTTGGCGTAGGGCTGCTGCTGGGACTTTACGGCTGGCGGCTGTGCGCTTTGGAGAAAAAAGGGAAAAGCTGCCTGGGGCTGAAATTGATCCACGCGTTTACCCGGTACCGGTTCCTGATCCAGCAGCTGGTCAGCCGGGATTTTAAAACCAAGTATAAGCGCAGCGTACTGGGGATTATCTGGAGCTTTTTAAATCCGCTTTTGACCATGCTGGTGCAATATGTGGTTTTTTCCACGATTTTTAAAAGCGACATCCCCAATTTTCCGGTCTATCTGCTGACCGGTATTGTCCTGTTTAACTTTTTCAATGAGTCCTGCGGGATGGGAATCACCTCGATTTTGGGCAATACTTCTCTGATTAACAAGGTGTACGTGCCCAAATATATTTATCCGGTCACGCGGGTACTTTCCTCCAGCATCAATATGCTGTTTTCCATGGTACCGCTGCTGCTGGTGATTCTTTTGACCAGAACAGCCATCACGCCTGCCATTCTGCTTCTGCCTTTTTCGCTGGCATGCCTGATCTGCTTCTGCACCGGAATGGTGCTGGTTTTGTCGGCATCCATGGTATTCTTTCGTGACACGCAGTTCTTGTGGAATGTGCTGAGCATGATCTGGATGTATGCCACGCCGATTTTTTATCCGGAAAGCATTATTCCCGCCCGCTTTTTGGCTATTTATAAACTCAATCCGCTGTATCACTTTATCCGCTTTGCCCGGACGGTGATTATGGACGGCATATCGCCGGAACCAAAGGCGTATCTGATTTGCCTGGTGTTTGCCGTTGGCAGTCTGGTTATCGGCGGACTGATTTTCCGTAAAATGCAGGATAAATTTGTGCTTTATATATGAGGGGAAAAGAATGATAGAGGTAAAAAATGTGTCCATGTCCTTTCGCATATCGCAGGACAGAATCCAGAGCATCAAGGAATACCTTGTGGCGCTGATAAAAGGCAAATTGAAATACAAGGATTTCTGGGCGCTACGCGATGTCAGTTTTTCGGTTCATCCGGGCGAGGTGCTGGGGATTATCGGACACAACGGCGCCGGGAAAAGCACGGTCTTAAAGGTGATTTCCGGCATTTTAAAGCCTACGTCAGGTTCGGTATCCGTCCATGGAAATATTGTGCCCATGCTGGAGTTAGGCAGCGGATTTGACTTTGATTTGACCGGCAGGGAGAATATTTTCCTCAATGGGGCGATTTTGGGGTATTCCCGCAAGTTTCTGAACGAAAAATACGATGACATCGTTGCCTTTTCCGAGCTGGGTGAGTTTATCGAGATGCCAATCCGCAACTATTCTTCCGGTATGCTGATGCGTCTGGCTTTTTCCATCGCCACGGTGGTAAACCCGGAAATTTTGATTGTGGACGAGATCCTGGCGGTTGGCGACGAATCGTTCCAGCGAAAAAGCCGGCAGCGGATGATGGAACTGATGAGCGGCGGTACGACGGTGCTGTTCGTGTCTCACAGCCTGGAGCAGATTCGAGAGATGTGCGACCGAGTACTGTGGCTGGATCACGGCCAGGTGAAAATGATAGGGGAAGCGCAAGAGGTTTGCGACGCATATCAAATCTAGGGGGAAGAACATGCAGAATCTTTACAACGAGGAATACTATCGGCATTATCGAACGGGAAGTGGCGAAATATCTTACCAGGACTCGGAAGAGCTGAAAGTGTTTATAAGACATCTTGCAAGCCAGATCAAAGAAAAATATCATCCGCAAACGGTTTTAGATGCTGGTTGTGCAATGGGGATGCTGGTTGCGGCGCTGCGTGATTTGGGCGTCGAGGCCTACGGAGTAGATTTGTCGGAGTATGCCATTTCGCAGGTGCGGGAAGATATTCGCCCTTATTGTGCAGTTGGTTCCCTGTCCTCTGCGCTGCCGGATTCGCTGCCCAAACGGTACGACTTGGTGGTGTCTATGGAGGTGCTGGAGCATATGCCAGAAGAAGACGCCAAAAAAGCTGTTGCCAATTTATGTGCAGTGACAGATCGGGTTTTATTTTCCTCTGTACCGGATGACACAGAGGATCCTACCCATATCAATCTGCATGAGCCTCCTTATTGGTGCGGCTTGTTTGCAGAACAAGGACTCTTTTTTGTTGGAGAAGAAAAACCGGTTTTTTTGACAAATTATGCGCTGTTTTTTCAACGAAAGAGCATGTCGGCCTCGGTGGAACTTTACGAGAGAAAGCTGCAAAAAGACGCGGAGCAATTTTTGAACCTTTCGCTGGATTTGGATGAACTGCAGAGAGAATTGGACGAACTGCAGGAAAAAAATGAAATTTTGGACGAGGATCTAAGAGAGTATCGGGCGCTTTATTTTGACAAGGCCAAAGAATACGACGCACTTTTTCAGGCATATCAGGCAACAGTCACATCTTCCGCTTGGAAAATGACCAAACCATTGCGCGCCAGTTTGGATCTGGCTAAAAGGATTTTGAAGTCCAATCGAGCGACCTATCTGTTTTGCAAAGGAATCAAAGGAATTTTGCGGGACGGCCCGATTTATACCTGGAAACGGGTGAAAAGAAAGATTTGCCAAGACAAAAAAAATCGGGACTGGAGTAAATACGACGAAAAAGAACTGGCACTGCAGCGGCAGTATCTGTTCCCCCGACAGATCAAATTCAGTATCTTGGTTCCGCTTTACAATACACCGGAAGATTTTTTGAAAGAGATGATTGCTTCGGTACAGGCTCAGACCTATCCCAATTGGGAGTTGTGCCTGGCGGACGGCAGCGATGATGAGCACCCGCAGGTAGGAACCATTGTAATGCAGGCGGCACAGAAGGATGAACGCATCCAATACCGGAAGCTTTCCAAAAACCTGGGGATCTCCGGCAATACCAACGCCTGTATCGAAATGGCGACAGGGGATTATATCGCCCTGTTTGACCACGATGATATCCTGCATCCGTCGGCTTTGTACGAGAATATGCGGGCGATCTGTGAAAAAGGCGCCGATTTTATTTATACGGACGAACTGACTTTTCAGGGCACAACAAAAAACATCACGGTTGCCCATTTTAAACCAGATTTTGCCATTGACAATTTGCGGGCGAATAATTACATTTGCCATTTTACCGTGTTTCAAAAGTCGCTGCTGGAAAAAGTAGGTCTGTTTCGCAGCGAATGTGACGGCAGTCAGGATTTTGATATGGTGCTTCGTTTGACAGAACAGGCACAGAAAATCGTACATATTCCCAAACCTTTATATTTTTGGCGTTCCCACGCACAATCGGTCGCATCTTCTGTCGGCGCGAAGCCGTATGTAATCCAAGCGGCCAAGAAGGCAATCGGGGATCATTTAAAACGGGTAGGGCTTGATGGTGAGGCGCTGGATTCTGTGGTCCCGTCCATGTACCGTCTAAAATATGAAATTAAAGGGGAGCCGCTGATTTCGATTCTCATTCCCAATAAGGATCATGTGTCGGATTTGCGCAAATGTATCGTATCGATTCAGGAAAAAACCTCTTATCCCAATTATGAAATTATTGTCATTGAAAACAACAGCGAAGAAGAAAAAACTTTTCAGTATTATCAGCTTTTGGAAAAACGGCGGAATATTCGGGTAGTTCGTTGGAACGGAAAATTTAACTATTCTGCAATCAACAATTTTGGGTATACGTTTGCCAAGGGCGAATATATCCTCCTGTTAAACAATGATACGGAGGTTATTTCTGCAGACTGGCTCCAGGAAATGCTGATGTATGCGCAGCGTGGCGATGTAGGAGCAGTAGGCGCGAAATTATATTATCCGGATAATACCGTTCAGCATGGCGGCGTAGTACTCGGTGTCGGCGGTGTGGCGGCGCATCTGCACTGCAACCGTCAAAAAGAGGATCCCGGTTATATGGGAAGGCTCATTTATGCGCAGGACCTAACGGCAGTTACGGCGGCTTGTATGATGCTGCCCCGCAAGGTGTGGGAGGAAACTGGCGGGCTGGATGAGTCCTTTGAAGTTGCATTTAATGATGTGGATTTGTGTATGCGGATCCGCCAGAAGGGCTATCTCATTGTATTTACCCCTTATGCGGAGCTCTATCATTATGAATCCAAGAGCAGAAAGGCGGACGATACGCCCGAAAAGAGAGCGCGGTTTGTGGGCGAAGTGGAGCGCTTTCAGGCGAGGTGGGCAAAAGAACTCGAAGCGGGAGATCCATATTATAATCCGAACTTTTCGCTAGATGATGCAAACTTTACGATCCGATAGAGAGGGGGAAAGGCTTTCACAATGAAAGAAAGATTACAGATGCTCCTGCGTGATAGCTGGCGGAAGATTTTACTTTCGCTGATTGCCGCTTTGGCCGTTGAGATTGCTTATCTGGCAGCGCCGCCAGAAATGTTTTACCAGGCCTCCCAACAAAACAATGCTGTTTCCATCTGGAATGAAGAGGTACAACTTGTTCATTGCAGCATGGTTGACGGAAAGGTGGTCCCCTCAGATAATGACCCACAGATTTATTTTCGGGGACTGGAGGGTGAAATTAACAATATCCTCATTACCTTGAGAGAAGAAACGACCGGCGCGGTCAACTATCAGTTGTTTTATCCGGACGAGCAGGGCGCTGTCTCACATCAGAGCAGTATGACCCTCATGGTACCGGAAGGACAGAGACAGGTTTCTTTCGAATTGCCTCCAGGAGAGTACTCCTTTCTTCGGTTGGATGTAGATGGTGTTTTTCCAGTAGAAGATATTACCGTCAGCGGGCAGCCTCTTGTGAAAACATCTGTCCGTTATCAAGCACAGCCGTCGGTTTTCCGAGTGGGATTCTTTACTCTTTTCTTTTTTATACTGGCTATCATTTTTCAGAGAAAATTTTCGGATTGGAAAAAAGAAATGAAAGCAGGCTGCCGCGCTCTGCGGGAGAACCGAAAGAAAGCGGTCCTTTTCCTGTCTGCTTTTGCGCTTTTCTGCTTTTTGCTGTATCCGGCGGTCAGCGCTTTCAGCGCCTACAAGTCGGTGTCGTTCCAAACGCCGCTGTATCTGTTTGGAGTCGCGGTATTCCTGACGGGGTCGGCTTTCTGGTTCCTGCGCGGACAAATCGGCGAAAAACCTGAGCGGATGTTTACCATTCTGGCGCTGTCCGCCGGGCTGATGCTATGCTTGCTTGTGCCGCTTTGCACTTGGATTTCGTGGGATGACGATACACACTATATCCGTTCGGTGCAGGTGTTTTCTACTCTAACGCAAGCGGATATAATGATGCAGCACTATGCATCTCAAACCCCCTTGAATTACTTTTTTTCTGTTGATATATTTGAGGAGCGCAGCGCATATCTCAACGATTTGTATCAAAATGGTCAATTCGCCTATATGAATACCAATATGTCTATAGAATCTCTGGACGTATATAGAAGGATGGGATATTATCTGCCCGGCGCGGTAATTTTTTTAGGAAGGCTTTTGCGGTTGCCGTTTGTTTCGGTTTTTCTGCTTGGCAAGACGTCGATTTTACTGTGTTATGTGGCTTTGGTCCGTGTGGCCATCAAGCGGTTAAAAACGGGAAAGATGATTCTGGCGACAATCGCGCTGTTTCCGACAGGTGTGTTTTTAGCATCGAATTATAGCTGTGACAGCTGGATTACCGCCTGGGTCATGGTAGGTATGTCTTATTTCTTTGCCCAGCTGCAGGAGCCCGATCAGCCGCTTACTGTAAAGGATACGATCATTATAATGGGTTCTTTGGTTTTGGGGCTTGGCCCGAAAGCGATCTACTTTCCATTGTTTGCGTTGCTTCTGCTTTTACCCAAAAGCAAATTTTCTTCCGTGCAGCAGTACCGCAAATATCTAGTGATCGTCAGTGTTGCAGCGGTTTTGGTATTGATGAGCTTTGTGATCCCAATGCTGTTTGACTCGGTTCCTTCTGATACCCGGGGCGGTTCTACTGTCAGTGGTTCAGATCAGATTTTCTATATTTTGAGTCATCCGCTGACGTATACCAAAGTACTGTTAAGTTTTTTATGGGAGTATGTTTTCTCTTTCACCTGTATTACGGATTTTGCATATCTGGGCACCGTTTCAGGAAGTTTTTCTTTACTTTTGCTGGGTGCAGTGGTGTTCACGGACAAAAGTGATTTGGACCGTTATACCTCGACAGGAAAGGTTCGCCTCGTAACTATGGGATCGGTGTTTGTTACGCTGTGTTTGGTGGCAACTTCGCTTTATATAGCATTTACACCGGTAGGATACAGTACCATCAATGGCTGTCAGCAGAGATATATGATGCCGCTGCTGTTCCCGCTGTTTTATGTTTTAGGCAGCGCCAAAATCAAAAACGGTATCGACCGGAAAGTGTACCATACAGCAATTTTGGCAGCAAATGGCATTCTGCTTTATTGGAGCATCTTTTCGCTTTGTATTAGCCGTTATTTCAGATAGGGAGAAGAAACCATGAAAATTTTATTTTTGAACCTGCCTTATAAATTCGCCATCAGCCGTTCCAGCCGTTGGCCGGAAAAGACCAAGAGCGGCACCATGTACTATCCATACTGGCTGTGCTATGCCGCCGGCGTCTGCATGGACCGGGGGTACGATGTGGAATTGGTGGACTGCATCGTAAAAAAGATGAGCACCGAAGACGTGGTCGAGCTGGTCAAACAATCGGCTCCGGATTATATCATGGGGGAAATCACCACTTCCACCTGCTTCCACGATTATGAAACGCTGTCGGCCATTAAAAAGGCCTACCCGCAGGGAAAGATCATCATCGGCGGCACCCATGCCACCGCTTTATCTGAGCGAGTGCTGGAAGAGTGCCCGGATATTGATGTGATCGTCCGGCAGGAATATGATTTTACCCTGGATGAGGTGATGAAAGCCGGGGCGGATCTGAGCGATGTGTTGGGCGTGACCTGGCGCTGCGATGGCCAGATCGTGAAAAATCCGGATCGTCCCTGGACAGAAGATCTGGACGAGCTGCCGTTTGTTTCCAAGGTCTACGAAAAGTTTTTGGATGTCAACGACTATTGCTATGCGTTTGCCCGCAAACCGATGATTCAGATTTTCAGCGCCCGGGGGTGCCCGTTCCGCTGCAATTTCTGTTCCTACCCCGAAACCATGAGCGGACGCTGTTTTCGAAAACGCAGCGTGAAAAGCTTTGTGGATGAGCTGGAATATATCGCGGTGCATATGCCTTATATCCAGGAAATTTTCATCGAGGATGATACCTTTACCGTGGATAAAAAGCGGGTGTTGGAGATCTGTGATGAAATCGAGCGCCGCGGTCTGAAGCTGGTTTGGTCTTGCAACACCCGGGCGGATCTTCCCTATGAAGTGATGGCCAAAATGAAAGAAGCCGGATGCCGTCTGCTGGTGGTGGGCTATGAGTCCGGCAACCAGAAAGTGCTGGACGAAACGCGCAAGGGCATCAAGCTGGAGGATTCTCTGGCTTTTGCGCAGAATACCAAAAAACTGGGAATCAAGGTATTTGGCTGCTTTATGATTGGACTCAAAGGAGACGATCTTAGCACCATTGAAGATACCTTCCGCTTCGCCAAAAAGGTCTATGCCAACGAGGTGTTTTTCCAGCAGGCGGTGCCATTCCCCGGTACGGCATTTTACCAGTGGGTCAAGGACGAGGGATACCTTAAAACAGAGGATTATTCCAAATGGCTGAATCAGGACGGATATTTGGATTGCCTGGTCAATTACCCTTATGCAAATGCCAAGGAAATCGAGAAACTGCGGGATCGTTTGATGAGCCGCTACTATTTCTCTTTCACCTATATTTTCAAAACCTTCCTGGCGAATTTGAGTTGGGTGGAATTTAAACGGGTAATGAAGGCAGGATTTACTTATATCGCCTTCCGGATAAAAAAGCTCGGGAAGTAAAGAAATTACGAATCCTGATTGGGATGGAGACAGAGAAAAAGATGATTGCAACCGTTACCTATCATAAGCATGATAATTACGGCGCGGTGCTGCAGTGCTATGCGCTGCAGCAGGCGATATTGGAAATGGGCGAAGAAACAGAAGTGCTCAATTATGCGTGCCGGTATGTACAGAATCCCTTTTCGCTGACAGCGCTGCGAAAAAAGGGACCGATAGGATATCTTTTGGGAATTGCCGGATGGTGTTCCCGCCTGCCGCGGAAAAAAAGTTTCAACGCGTTTCGGAAGCAGTATTTGCGAATCGGCGAGCCGGTCACGCGAGAGGATCTTTCCCGGGTGGAAGACAGGTACGAGCGGTTCATCGTGGGCAGCGATAATGTCTGGAATACGCAGATCACGAATTTTGACAGAACTTATTTTTTGGATTTTGTCTCAAATCCGGAGAAGAAAGCATCTTATGCGGCAAGCTTTGGCGTTGGAAAGATTCCCGAAAGTTGGCAGCCATACTGCAAGGAGCTTTTGTCTTCTTTCTCCCGCCTGGGAATGCGGGAAAGAGAGGGCGCACAGGCGATACAGGACCTTTTGGGGAAAGAAGCGGAAGTGGTATTGGACCCGACCATGCTTTTAAGCGGCGAGGATTGGGCGGACCGCTTTGACCTGGATATGGAGACACCGGCAGAAAAATATGTGCTGGTCTATCAAATGGTCCCATCAGCCCATTTGCTGGAATTGGCGGAAGAAGCGGCCCGTCAGCTTCAGTGTTCCGTCAAGGTCATCCCGTTTCCGCAGGGGAAGTGGATGCGCGGGAAATCCTATTTCAAAGCGGGCCCGGAGCAATGGCTTCGCTTATTGTATCACGCGGAATATATTGTGACGGATTCTTTCCATGGAACGGTTTTTTCTATTTTGTTCCATAAAAGATTTTCTGTTTTCATTTCCCAATTGGGAAGCCGGATCCAAAACATTTTAACGCTTTTGGGGCTGGAAAATTGCTTGTGCGGTGAAAAAGAAGCGTTGGATATCAAAAGAGACATCGACTATGAAGCGGCGGAAGAAAAGCTGGCGGTTATGAGGGAAAAATCGTTGTGCTATCTGAAAAGGCTGTTAAAGCGATGAAAAAGGGAAAAAGATGCAGAGTATCGAAAAGTGCACCGGCTGCGGCGCGTGCTATAACATCTGCCCACATCAGGCAATTGTGATGGGGACCGATGAGGCTGGTTTTTTAAAATTTGAAAAAGATTTTTCCTTGTGTACCGGCTGCGGGCAGTGCGATGCGGTTTGCGCTTCTCTTTGCGAAAATAAGAGGGAGAACCGGATACAGAAGGTGTTCGCCGCTTGGGCAAAATCGGACCAGATTCATGCTCGTGGAAATTCCGGCGGTCTGTTTGAGGTTGCCGCAAGGGCTGTTTTCAGAGAAAACGGCGTAGTTGCGGGCGCTGTTTACGAAAAAGACTTCAGTGTGAAACTGATGATCGCGCAAACAGAAGAGCAGCTATTGGCGATGACCGGTTCCAAATTTGTGCAGTCGGTTCCAGGGCATGTTTACCTTGATGTGAAAAAATACCTGGAAGAAGATCGGACGGTTCTTTTTGTTGGGGCGCCCTGCCAGGTAAAAGCGCTCTATGCGGTTTTGCAAAAAGAGTATCCCAAATTGATCACGGCACAGTTTCCTTGTTTTGGCATGCCGACTGCCTTGTTTTGGAAAAAGTATTTGCAGCATGTTGCCAAAACGCACGAAGGGTCCTTATCCGGCATTGGCAGCGAGGTGCAGCTGACAGAAGACATCAATAGCCGCTATATGGCGTTCACCTGGGAAAGCGGAGACGTCTCTGCCGAACGGGCGGACACATGCGCCTACATCCGGGCTTGGAACAACGGATTTTCCGTAAGCGATGTATGCGCTGCCTGCCGGGACAATGTCTTTCCGGTACAGGCGGATTTGGTTTGGGGGAATTTCTGGCATATTGGAGAAATCGAAAAATTTTCCGTTCCCAAAAAAGATTACCAAAACGGAGTTTCCATGCTTTTGGTCAATAGCCGGCGGGGCGAGGCTTTTTTTGAAAAGATGAAGCCGGACCTGATGTATTATCCCAGAAAACAGATGGAAGCGGCGGCTCCGCATTTTGTTTTTCAGTCATCCGGCAAGGAACATTTCCTTTTCCGGAAAAAATATGAAAATCCCCGGCGCAAAGCATTCCAAAAAGATCTTTCCGCAATGACCTACGAACAGCTGGAAGAAAAATATTTCTCCCAGACAAAACGGGAAACAGAGGTTTCGATTTCCCGTAAATTAGGTCCCAAATGGGCGGCTTGGGGTTGGAGGGCTTTATACTGTTTGCAGAAAATATGGATGAAACGGAATTTCGGGGCGGAATCATGATGAGTGAAAATCGTAAAGGTGTTATCTGGAATACATTGGGCAGTGGGATGTTTGCCGCAAATTCCGTACTGCTTTTATTGATCGTATCCCGCTTGTTTGGAGTAGCCGCGGTAGGGGATTTCGGTATCGCTTTTACAACGGCGCAAATCCTGTACATTATTGGCCTTTTCGGCATCAACCATTTTCAAATGACCGACTATGCAGAGCAGTACAGTTTTGCTTCTTATCGGACGGCTAAGTGGATTACCACGGCGGCGATGATATGCGGCTGTTTGGTGCTTTTTTTCTTTGGCGGCAATACGCCGCAGCAGGCGTGGCTGCTTTTGTTGCTGACGTTGTATATGGCGATTCATTCTTTCGCGGAGCTGTATCAAAGCCGGTTCTTTCAACAAAACCGGTTGGACCTTTGCGGAAAATCCCTGTTTTACCGAACTTTTTTTTCCCTTTGCTGTTTTGCGATTTTATCTGCAACAATCCATAATTTATATATCGCATCAGCGGGCATGGTGTTGACCAATTTAGTCACGATGTATATTTGGAGTTTTTGCCCATCGAAAGCAATGGGTGCTGAAAACCGAATGGGAAAAAAAGGACAGCTCCTCCTATTGTTTCAAACGACGATACCGCTGGCAGTCAGCCTTTTTTTGATGAATGTAATGGCAAATCTCTCAAAATATGTGGTTAATTATTACGAGAGCAATACCGTACAGGGTTATTTTAATATCCTGTTTTTGCCAACGCAAGTAATTAACCTGCTGAGCGGCTTTGTTTTTAAGCCGTTGCTGAACCAATATGGCGTGGCAGCAGGCGAAAAAGATTTTTCCCGTTTTCAAAAGCTGTATGGCCGTCATCTCCTTTTCATTGCCGGTTTGACAGTTCTTTTCTGCCTTGGCGGCTGCCTGATTGGAACACAAGTGCTGGGATTTTTCTATGCGGCAGATCTTTCGCCATACCGTCTGGAACTTTTTTTGACGATTCTCTCCGGCGGTTTTATTGCGGCAGGGTCGATGTCCTATTATCTTTTGGTCATGCTGCGAAAACAGATGTGGATTTTTTTAAATTATGCGGTCAATATTGGTATCGGGATTGCGGTCAGCGTTGTTCTGGTACAGAATTTTTCCATTTTGGGCGGCGCTTTATCCATTGTAATCAGCCAGGCTTTGTTGTTTTTAGGGTCTGCCGCAATTCTTGTTTTTTTCCTGAGGAGGTCCGCCAATGGCTGAGATTACTGTTGTGATTACTGCTTATCAACTGGAAAAATATATCGGCTCCTGCTTGGAGGAGCTTTTTTCCGGCACCTACCAGGATTTCGATGTCGTTCTGGTCGATGACTGTTCCAAAGACCGGACGGCCGATATTGTAAAAACATATGCCGAGCGGTATCCCGGCCGTATCTATCCTGTTTTTTTGCAGGAAAATCTGGGCAGCCCGGCTAAGACCAGAAACCGGGCGATGGATTCCGGTTTCATTGATGGAGAATATGTGGTATTCTTAGATGGGGACGACTCCCTGGAACCGTCATACCTGGAGAAATTACATACACTGGCGGTGCAAAGCGGCGCCGATGTTGCCATTTGCGCCTATGACCGGGTAGAGGAAGAGAGTGGTCGCGTGTTGTGTACGGAAATGAGAGGGTTTCCAGCAGGGATCGCGCTTCCGCCACAAGACGATACCCTGGCTTTTATCAATGGCTCTTTGTGGAATAAGATGTTTCGCCGCAAGCCCGCGCTGTCGCATCGGATCCCGGATTTTAAGGTCGGCGAGGATTTGTGCTACCAGCAGGCGGTTTATGGGGACTGCGGAAAAATTGCCTGTACGGATGAGGTGCTGATCCATTACCGTGTCCGCAGCAACTCGGTCATCTCCAATACGGAAGAGAAGACCATCCGGCTTTTTGCAAAAGAGCTGGCCCGGCAGTACAACGCTGCTCAAGACGCTGCGCAAAAAGATATGGTCGGCCTTCTGGCGTTTATCCATATTGGCATATCCATGGCGCTGCGCGCCGCGGATAATCCGAAAATCAATCTGCATGACCATTTGAAATGGACATGCAGCTATTTGGAACATTCTTACGGATGGTTTCACGGCAATCGATGGATGCGTTTGTCGCAGCTGAAAAAACGGGGAATCAAAGGCTTGGCGATTTGGATTTGCAAGCTCTTGTACAGGCTGGGATGCTTCCGGCTGTTTCTTTGGTGCTATCGTGGAGCGGTCAGATGTCTCCATGTGGATTTTAAATTTTAGGAGAGGTAAACTTGCGTATTTTGATCGTAATCCCTGCCTATAATGAGCAGGAAAACATTGAGCGGGTCGTAGACGACCTGATTCAAAACTATCCGCAGTATGATTATTTGGTGGTCAACGACGGCTCCAAAGACCGCACGGCCGCGATTTGCCGGGAAAAGGGATATCATTTTTTGGATTTGCCGGTGAATCTGGGCCTGGCGGGCGCTTTTCAAGCGGGGCTGCGTTATGCAGACCGGATGGACTATGATATGGCCATCCAGTTTGACGGCGATGGGCAGCACAATCCGCAGTATATTGAGGCAATGGCGGCCAAAATGGAAGAAGAGTCGCTGGATGTGGTGATCGGTTCCCGTTTTTGGGAGAAAAAGAAGCCGTTTAGCCTGCGCATGCTGGGCAGCCGGATGATCCAGCTCGCCATCAAAATCACCACGGGCGTTACGATAAAAGACCCCACCTCGGGAATGCGGTTGTTTAACCGGTCCATGATCCATGAATTCGCCCATAACCTGAATTACGGGCCGGAGCCGGATACCATTGCCTATTTGCTCCGCGGCGGAGCCAGGGTGCAAGAAGTCCAGGTTGAAATGAACGAGCGGATTGCCGGGGAGAGTTACCTTAACCTGAAAAGATCGATAGAATATATGACCCGTATGTGCATGTCGATCGTCCTGATTCAGTGGTTCCGGAAAAGGAGGGCTTAAAAAATGTCTGTCATGCTTCGTACCGCGCTGATTGTCATATCGGTGCTGACTTTGTGGTATACGGCCAGAAAAATCCGCAAATCCCAGCTGCAGATCGAGGATTCGATTTTCTGGATGGCCTTTCCTGCCGCATTGGTCCTTTTAAGCGTCTTTCCCGGTATCGCTGCCTGGGCAGCAAAAATATTGGGCGTTCAGTCGCCGGTCAACTTTATTTTTCTGGCTGTTATTTTCATTCTGATTGTCAAAGTGTTTTCTCTTTCCTTGCGCCTTTCCCAGCTGGATGCCAAAATCCGCACGCTGACGCAGGAAATCGCGATTCGGGAAAACCTTGCTCAAAAACAGGAAAAAACAAAGGAATCCGAGTAAAAAAAGGAGGCTGACGTGGTGAATATCTGGCACGATATCGATCCAAAGCGGATTTCTCCAACCGATTTTATCGCAGTAATCGAGATCCCCAAAGGTTCCAAAAACAAATATGAAATGGACAAAGAAACCGGGCTGATTATTCTGGATCGGGTGCTGCATACCTCCACAAATTATCCGGCTAGTTACGGATTCATTCCCCGTACTTACGGAGACGATTTTGACCCGCTGGATGTGCTGGTGCTTTGCGCGCAGCCGCTTCACCCTCTGACGCTGGTACGCTGTTATCCCATCGGTGTGATCCAGATGCTGGACAACGGACGAAGGGATGAAAAAATCATCGCGGTGCCATTTAAAGACCCCAATTATAACGACTATAAAAGCATCTTCTCTTTGCCCAAGCATATATACGATGAAATGCGCCATTTTTTCAGTATTTATAAAGCGCTGGAAAATAAAGATACCGTGGTGGACGAGGTGCTGGGACCGGAAGAGGCAGAAAAGATTATCCAAAAGGCGATCGCGTCCTATCAAGAAAAATTCTCAGGTCAAGTGGAATAAGAAACAGAAAAATCCCCGCCGGAAGCGTTTCCGGCGGGGATTTCGTTTGCAAAAGGGAAAGGTTATTTTTCCAATTCAGAGGTGCAGTGGGGGCAGCGGGTCGCCTCGATGGCAATTTCACTGCAGCAGAAGGGGCATTTTTTTGTGGTAGGCTCCGCTTTCGGTTCCGGCTTTTTGCCCATCGCCATAATCCGGTTCAGAATTTTGACCAGCAAAAAGATGACCAGGGCCATAATGAGGAAATTGATGATTGCGGTCAAAAACGCGCCGTACCGGATCTCCGCCCCGCCAATCATGACGGACCATGCGCTCATGTCAGCGCTGGCAAACAGCCCGATCACCGGGGAAATGATGTCGTTGACCAGCGAGTTGGTGATTGCCTGGAATGCAGCGCCGATGATAACGCCGACAGCTAGATTCATTACATTGCCCTTTGCGATAAATTGACGGAATTCAGACCAAAAACCATTCTTTTTCATGAAAACAGCTCCTTTTTATTTGTGATATAATTTTTTGGTTTGGTAAGTGGGTTCACAGGTCAGATGTACACCCAGTTTTTTAAAGGTACTGTTATCCACCTGCGAGAGGATTACGGAGGAGTGCGCTTCGCATCCGCGCAAGAGAGGCAGCTGGTTCATTGCCAACTCAGCAGTGGGGTTGGTGGCGGCGCTGATGGAAAGGGCAATGAGGATCTCATCGGTGTGCAGGCGGGGATTATGGCCTCCCAGGTCTTTTGTTTTCAGTTTCTGAATCGGCTCGATGACAATGGGGGAAATCAGGTGAATATCATGGTGGATACCGCCCAGCACCTTCAGTGCGTTTAACAACAGTGCGGCGGAGCAGCCCAGCAAATTGGAAGTTTTGCCGGTCACGATTTGCCCATCCGGCAGTTGGATGGCAGCGGCCGGCATTCCGGTGGATTCCGCCCGGTCGATCGCGGCCTGGACCACCGGCCGGTCAGCGGTGGAAACGCCAGCCTGGTTCATTAAAAGCTCCAGCTTATAGACTACGTCTTCTTCCAAAAGGCCCTGCCGGCGTTCACAAAGGCTTTGGTAATACCGGCGGATAATTTCCTGGCGGGATGCTTCCCGGCATACTGCATCGTCCACAATGGCGTTCCCGGCCATATTGACCCCCATGTCGGTAGGGGATTTATAAGGGCATTGTCCCATGATTTTCTCAAACATGGCCCGCAAAACCGGGAAAACTTCCACATCCCGATTGTAGTTGACGGTAGTAACGCCATAAGCCTCCAGGTGGAACGGGTCGATCATATTCACATCGTTGAGATCGGCGGTTGCCGCCTCATAGGCCAGGTTGACCGGATGGTTCAGCGGGATATTCCAGATGGGAAAGGTTTCAAATTTTGCGTAACCGGCTTTTACGCCGCGCTTGTACTCATGATATAGCTGGGACAGGCAGGTGGCCATTTTGCCGGATCCGGGGCCGGGAGCCGTGACTACGACCAGAGGGCGGGAGGTTTCGATAAACTCATTGCGTCCGTAACCCTGCTCACTGACGATCAGCGGGATGTTGGAGGGGTATCCTTCAATAGAATAGTGGCGGAACACTCTCACGCCCAGCCGCTCCAGCCGTTTGATAAAAGCGTCGGCGGCGGCTTGCCCGGCGTATCGGGTCAGCACAACACTGCCCACATACAGCCCGATACCGCGGAAAGCGTCGATCAGACGAAGAACGTCCAGATCATAGGTGATACCGAGATCGCCGCGAATCTTGTTTTTTTCAATGTCCGAAGCGTTGATGACGATGACGATTTCCGCCTGGTCTTTTAACTGCAATAAGAGTTTCACCTTGCTGTCCGGTTCAAAACCCGGCAGGACCCGGGAGGCGTGGAAATCGTCGAACAGCTTGCCGCCGAACTCCAGATACAATTTCCCGCCGAACTGGGCGATGCGTTTTTTAATGTGTTCTGATTGCAGATGCACATATTTTTGATTGTCAAATCCGATTTTTTTCATAAGCACATACCTTTCCTCTTGAACGCCCACGCACGAAAAACGGCCAAGAAGAAAATCTCGGCCATCGGTGCCGCAAAGGCGGAAGACATACAAGAATCATTTTTATTATAGTAAAGAAGCCCCTTTTTTACAAGAGCCGCCGCAGAAAAGCTTTACTTTTTTGTGCGGGAACAGTAGAATAAAAACAGACTGATGGTTGAGAGGAGCAGCATTTTTGGATCAGCTGGTGAAGATTTTGGATGGATACATTGAGAAAAAACGGCAAAAGCTTACAGCGTTGAGCGAGGAGATTTGGCGGTACGCAGAGGTGGGGTATCAGGAATTTCAGTCTGCCCAGGCCTTGGAGCGCTGCCTGGAAGAAGAGGGATTCACCGTGGAAAAAGGCGTTGCGGAAATTCCTACGGCGTTTGTGGCCAAATACGGCAGCGGAAAACCGATTATCGGCTTTTTGGGAGAGTATGACGCGTTGTTTGATTTAAGCCAGCAGGCCGGCAATCCCCAGCGCGCTTCTTTTGAAAACGGCCCTGCAGGGCATGGATGCGGGCACAATCAGCTCGGCGTTGGCTCTTTGGCTGCGGCGATGGCGGTCAAAGACTATATGAAAGAGCATGGACTGCCCGGTACGGTTGCTTATTACGGCTGCCCCGCGGAAGAGGATGGCAGCGGCAAGATGTACATGGCCAAAGCCGGTGTATTCGACGAGTTGGACGGTGCTTTTACCTGGCATCCTTCCAGCATAAACGCGGTGGATGGTACAAGCAGTTTGGCGTGTATTTGTGTGCTCTACCGCTTTCATGGCCGGGCTACCCACGCGGCGGGCCAGCCTCATCTGGGGCGCAGCGCTTTGGATGCCTGCGAATTGATGAATGTAGGCGTCAACTATCTGCGGGAGCATATGATTCAGGAGGCGAGGGTTCACTACGCTTACCGGGATGCGGGCGGCGGCGCGCCCAATGTGGTGCAGGATCATGCGGCGCTGTATTACTTTATCCGTGCGCCCAAAGTATATCAGGCTATGGAATTGCGGGAGCGGGTGGACAATTGTGCCCGCGGCGCGGCGTTGATGACCGGGACCACGCTGGAAATCACGACCACCGACGGCTTGTGCGATTTTATTCCGAACCAGACGCTCAGCGCTTTGCTGCAGCAGGGCCTAGAAGAAGTCGGCGCACCCCGTTTCAGCGAGGCAGACAAGGCGTTGGCTGCCCAATTTCAGCAGGGATATCCAGCTGAGGAATTAAAGGACCAGCAGCGGGCTTATGAGGCGGACTACGGCCCTGCCATTGCACAGCAGGTAGCGGGGAAATCGCTGATGGATTTCGTCCTGCCTTTGCAGTTTGACCCGGCAGCGCATCCGGGCTCCACCGATGTAGGGGATGTCAGCTATGTCTGCCCCACTGCGCAGCTGCGGATGGCCACCTATGCCATTGGAACGCCCGATCATTCTTGGCAGCTGACCGCCCAGGGCGGATGCAGCATCGGCCATGAGGGAATGATGGCAGCGGCTAAGGTTATGGCTTACGCGGGGGTTTGCGCTATGCGGGATCCGAAAGTACTGGAAAAGGCGAAAGAAGAATACGTAAAGGCAACCGGCGGTAATTATATCTGCCCGGTGCCGGTGGATCTGAAACCCATGCTGGATGGTGTAAAATAAAATAAGTCTCGGCAGATACCGCCGGGACCTTTTTCTATGAAAAGCAGGTTCAAGAGAGGAAAGGGAGAAAAATGGAAAATTTGGCAAAAAAAATAACGCAGTTCGTGCAAAAGAATGAGGAAAGATACCGCAAACTCAGCAAGGAGATCTGGAACTATGCGGAACTGGCGTTTCACGAGGAAAAATCGGCTCAGGCGCTGATTCGAATGCTGGAGGAAGAGGGCTTTGCGATTACGACCGGCCTGGCAGATATCCCAACGGCCTTTGTAGCGCAGTATGGCAGCGGCAAACCGGTCGTGGGAATTTTGGGCGAATATGACGCACTGCCTTCTTTGAGCCAGAAAGCAGGGTGTACCCACCGGGAAGAGATGGTGCCCGGCGGCGCCGGCCATGGCTGCGGCCATAATCTGCTGGGAGTTGGTGCGGCAGCGGCGGCGGTGGCGGTCAAAGATTATCTGAAAGAAACCGGATTGCCCGGCACCATCGCGTTTTACGGCTGCCCGGCGGAAGAAAACGGAAGCGCAAAAGTTTATATGTCGCGGGAAGGCGTGTTCAATGGGCTGGACGCGGTATTTACCTGGCATCCCGGCAGCAATAACTCCATCATGGGTGAGCATTCCCTGGCGGCGGTAAGCGTGGTCTACCGCTTCCATGGCCGGGCCACCCATGCGGCTGGCCAGCCCCATCTGGGACGCAGCGCGCTGGATGCCTGCGAGCTGATGAATGTGGGAGTGAACTACCTGCGGGAGCATATGATCCAGGAAGCGCGCATTCATTACGCGTATCGTGACGCGGGCGGCGGCGCCCCCAATGTGGTGCAGGACCATGCGGCGCTGTATTATTTTATCCGTTCGCCGAAAATCAGCCAGGCATTGGAATTGCGGGAGCGGGTGAACAACTGTGCCCGGGGCGCCGCGCTGATGACCGGGACTACAGTGGAAATCCTCCCGGTGGACGGGATGTGTGATTATCTGCCCAACCATGTCCTGAGCCAGGTGCTGCAGCAGAGTTTTGAAGCCACTGGCGCGCCGGATTTTGACGATGCTGACCGGCAGATCGCCCGTTCGTTCCAGCAAAATTATCCGGCGGAGGAAGTAAAAGCAAAGGTCAAGGCTTATGGAACGAAATTCGGCGAAGAATATGTGCCGATGTTTACCGGCCAGCCTTTGCAGGATGTGGTGTTCCCACTGCGGTTTCCTGCCACGCCTTTGTTCGGGTCCACTGATGTGGGCGATGTCAGCTATGTGGCGCCTACCGCCTGGCTCAACGCGGCTTGTTACGCGATTGGCACGCCCGGCCATTCCTGGCAGTTGGCAGCGCAGGGGGGGACCAGCGTCGGACAAAAAGGGATGCTGGCTGCCGCCAAAGCCATGGCGCACGCGGCGGCAACGGTGTTGAAAGCTCCTGCGATACTGGAAAAAGCGCGAGAGGAGCATCAAAAAACAACCGGCGGCGATTATGTGTGCGCGGTGCCGGACGATGTCAAACCTCATATCGAAGACATACTCTGATTTTTCCATATAAAAAAAGTCCG
>DFDW01000014.1:20875-25272 GCA_002369315.1 Ruminococcaceae bacterium UBA3818
CGGACTTTTTTTATATGGAAAAATCTTATACCCAAAAAGTGCTTACAAAAGCGAAATATCCTGTCAGCAAGCATCGTTTGTCTATAGATTGGGTTGACTGGGGAAATCCCTATCCGATGAGACTTCCTTCCGCCGCACGCAGGCTTTTTGGCAGGAGGTACAGCTGGACCCGCAGCCGCAATCGGGATGACGGCGCGCATAAACCAATGCTCCCACCGCGGCCAAAATGACAACGGCTACAATGATATAATCAGCCAGCGACATACAATACTCCTCCTAGTGGATCATCATACTGCCCAACTGGAACAGCAAAAACGCCATACACCAGGCAACGGTTGTTTGAAAAGCTGCCACAGCCAAGGCGTGCCATCCGCTGCCCATTTCCCGTTTCACCGCACTGATTGCCGCCACACAGGGGGTGTACAGCAGGGTGAAAACCAGAAAAGAGGCGGCCGCGAGCGGGGAGAAAAGGCCGGAAAGAGCCTGCGGCAGAGTGGCGATGCTGGTGCCGGTGAGTACAGCCAGGGTACTGACCACCGCTTCTTTGGCGGTGAATCCGGTGATCAGGGCAGTGGAAACCCGCCAATCGCTGAAGCCCAAAGGCATAAATATGGGGGCGATCCACCGGCCAATATCGGCCAGCATGCTCTGGGCGCTGGAATCCACCACATTGAGGCGGGTATCGAACGTTTGCAAAAACCAGATGACAAGGGTTGCCAGGAAAATAACGGTGAAAGCCCGCACGACAAAATCTTTGGCTTTATCGTAAATCAGGCGAAGAACACTCTTCGAACTGGGAAAGCGGTAGTTAGGCAGCTCCATGACAAAGGGAACCGGCTGCCCACGAAAAAGGGTGTGCTTAAAAATCAACCCGCATAAAACAGCGGTGGCCATACCGAAAAGGTACAGCGCGATCATGACAAGCGCCGCATGGTCCGGGAAAAATGCGGTGGAAAATACCGCGTAGATCGGCAGCTTGGCGCTGCAGGACATAAATGGGGTCAGCAGGATAGTCATTTTGCGGTCCCGTTCACTGGAAAGGGTGCGGGTGGCCATAATTGCCGGTACGCTGCATCCAAATCCGATGAGCATGGGAACGAAGCTGCGGCCGGACAGACCGATTTTCCGCAGGAGTTTGTCCATCACAAAGGCGACCCGGGCCATATAGCCGCTGTCCTCCAGAATGGAGAGAAAGAAAAACAGCACGACAATGATCGGCAGGAAAGAAAGGACGCTGCCGACCCCAGCGAAAACGCCGTCGATGATCAGACTATGTACGACTGGGTTGATGCCGTAAGCGGTGAGGGCGCGATCGATCAAACTGGTCACGGCGTCGATACCCAGGGACAGCCAGTCGCTGAGCAATGGGCCGAGGACCCCGAAAGTCAGCCAGAAAATCAGCATCATAATGCCCAAGAAGATGGGGATGGCCAGATATTTATGGGTCAGCACGCTGTCGATTTTCACGCTGCGCAGGCTTTCTTTGCTTTGATGGCCTTTGACTACCGACTCGGCGCACACTTGTTCAATAAAAGTGTAACGCATATCTGCGAGCGCTGCTTCCCGGTCGGTACCCAGTTCCTGCTCCATTTCGGTGACGCTGTGCTCGATCATATCCAGTTCGTTTTCCGAAAGCTGCAGTGCCTGCCGAATGATTTCATCCCCCTCCACCAGCTTGGTAGCGGCAAAGCGGGAAGGAATATTCATTCGCTGGGCATGGTCTTCCACCAGATGAGCCACTGCGTGGATGGAGCGATGTACCGGGCCGGAGCAGAAATCCATCCGTTTGGGTTTCTGGCGGCCGGCCGCCACCTCCAAGGCCGTGTCGATCAGCTCAGCGACCCCTTCGTTTTTGCTGGCGGAAATGGGGACGACCGGAACACCCAGAGCCTCCTGCATCTTTTGGATTTTAATGGTACCGCCATTGGCACGTACTTCGTCCATCATGTTCAGAGCAATGACCATGGGGATATTCAATTCCATCAGCTGCAGGCTGAGATAGAGGTTCCGCTCAATGTTGGTAGCGTCGACAATATTGATGATGCCATCCGGGTGGGAATTGATCAGAAAATCACGGGTTACGATTTCTTCGCTGGTATAGGGGGAGAGGGAATAGATGCCTGGCAGATCCACCACAGTCGCGTCCTTGTGGCCGCGGATTTGCCCATCCTTTCGCTCCACCGTAACGCCGGGGAAATTGCCCACATGCTGATTGGAGCCGGTGAGTTGGTTAAAAAGGGTCGTTTTACCGCAATTCTGATTGCCTGCCAGTGCAAAAGTCATACCGGTTCCTCCTCAATCTCAATTTTTTTCGCATCGTCCAGCCGGAGGGTCAGTTCGTAGCTGCGTACGTGCAGTTCAATGGGGTCGCCCATCGGTGCAACCTTCCGCACCATCAGCTTGGTATGGGGTGTCAGTCCCATGTCCAGCAGGCGGCGGCGCAAAGCTCCCTGCCCGCCTACCGTGAGAATACGTGCTTCCTTTCCAATCGGAAGCTGGTCAAGTGTCATTTTCGAAAACCTCCTAATCGTTTCAAACCCAATGGTTAACCATTGCAAACTTACCGAACCTAACATAGCACAATGGATATCTGGTGTCAAGCTTGAAAGGTGGGAACATTTCATATCCATAACGAAATCCGAAAAACGGATCGGTTTTTTCCAGCGGAATGGGCGGATTCTTCCGTATATTTGTCAGCCTGACTACACCAACTAGAAAAAGAACCCGATAAAAAAGACCTGCCAGAAAGCAGGCCTTTTTTCTTTTGATTTTACTGTGTGGTTCGCTCTGAATAGTGATGGGCCTGTTCCAGCATCATGTCTTTTACCTTCATCAGACGAATCTGCGTGCTTCGCTCGTTTTCGTCCAGCTTCATGGTAATGTACTTGATGTTCGTCTGCAGATCCGGGATCATGACATGCTCCAACGCGTTAACGCGCCGGCGCGTTTTCTCAATCTCGGCGGCCATCAGCTGACAGGATTTTTCGATCTCCGCCAGCTTGAGCATATCCGGAAGCACCTCGGACAGGGAAAGAACCGCGTCGTCCAAATCAGCGGAGGTGAAAGCGAAGCCGTAGGAATAAATGTCGTTCAAATCGGCGGTACGGGTTTTATACTCGAACACCGGGATTTCGACGCTCATCACATTGCGGTCAGACGCCTCCAGGAAAACCTCCTGTTTCGGGGCCATCAGCGCCACATCCAGCACCTGTGCGTCGGTAGCAGCACGGGCCAGCAGGAAATTCTTGTTGGCGGCGTTGATACCAGCCTCCACCTTTTCCCGCAGGGCTTTGTTCTGCCGGACCATGTCCAAAAACTGGCGCATCAACTCATCCCGCTTGTCTTTTAAAAGCTTATGGCCGCGCATGGCGGTAGACAGCTTTTTCTTTAAGCGGGTCAATTCCATACGAGTTGGATTTACCTGTGTGTTTGCCAAGAAAATCCCCCCTCTTACTTACCGTAGTATTCGTCGAGGTACTCGTCCTTGATACGTTTTAATTCCGAACGGGGCAGGATGGACAACAGTTTCCAGCCAATTGCCAGCGTTTCTTCGATATCCCGATTGGTTTCATAACCTTGGGAGACGTATTCTTCCTCAAAAGCGTCGGCGAATTTGGCATACAATTTATCGATGTCGGTCAGCGCCGCTTCACCCAGAACGACCATCAGCTCTTTGGCGTCTTTGCCGCGAGCGTAAGCCGCAAACAGCTGGTTCATGGTGTTGGCGTGGTCGGCACGGGTCTTGCCTTCGCCGATGCCCTTGTCTTTCAGACGGCTCAGGCTGGGCAGTACGTCGATGGGCGGGGTAACGCCCTTGCGGTACAGCTCACGGCTCAAGATGATCTGTCCCTCGGTGATGTAACCGGTCAGGTCGGGGATCGGGTGGGTCTTATCGTCTTCGGGCATGGTCAGAATCGGGATCATGGTAATGGATCCGTTTTTGCCTTTCTGCCGTCCGGCACGTTCATACAGGCTGGCCAGGTCGGTGTACATGTAACCGGGATATCCGCGGCGGCCGGGAACCTCTTTACGTGCGGCGGAAACCTCACGCAGCGAGTCGGCGTAGTTGGTGATATCGGTGAGAATGACCAGTACGTGCATATTCTTCTCAAACGCCAGATATTCCGCGGCAGTCAGCGCCATACGGGGAGTAGCGATACGCTCTACCGCCGGGTCGTTTGCCAGGTTGACAAACAAAACGGTACGGTCGATCGCGCCGGTTTCCTTAAAGCTTTCAATGAAGAAGTTCGCCTCTTCAAAGGTGATACCCATAGCAGCGAATACAACCGCGAAAGGTTCTGTGGTGCCGCGCACCTTCGCCTGACGGGCGATCTGCGCAGCCAGGTTGGCGTGGGGCAGACCGGAGGCGGAAAAGATCGGCAGCTTCTGGCCGCGGA
>DFDW01000014.1:25344-26747 GCA_002369315.1 Ruminococcaceae bacterium UBA3818
GGACCAGGGTGTTCAGTCCGTCGATAGCGGAAACGCCCGTCTGGATAAATTCCTGCGGATAGTTTCTGGCTGCCGGGTTAATAGGCAGGCCGTTGATGTCCATGCGCTTTTCGGGCAGGATTTCCGGACCGCCGTCAATGGGGCGGCCCAGACCGTCGAACACGCGGCTGAGCATATCCTCGGAAACGCCCAGCTCCATGGGGCGGCCCAAAAAGCGGACTTTACTGTTGGACAGGTTGATACCGGTGGAGTTCTCAAACAGCTGCACCAGGGCGTTGCCGCCGTCGATTTCCAGCACCTTGCAGCGGCGTTTTTCGCCGGAAGCAAGCTCAATTTCCCCCAGTTCATTGTAGGTGACGTTTTCCACGCCGCGTACCAGCATCAGAGGACCTGCCACCTCTTGAATGGTTCTGTATTCCTTTGGCATTAGAAGTCCTCCTTCTTCTGGGAAAGTTCCTCAATTTCTTTGTTCAGTTCCAATACGATCGCGTCGAATTCCTTGGCGATTTCGTCTTCGGGCATGTATTTAAACCGGCCGATCCGCTCCCGGACAGACAGTTTCACCAATTCGTCGATGCCGATGCCGTCTTTCAATGCGTTGACGGTAGACTGGTAGAATACCAGCACCAGTTTCATCATGGCGTACTGTTTTTCCAAAGAAGTGTAGGTGTCGATTTCATGGAACGCGTCCTGATGCAGGAAGTCCTCACGAATGGAGCGGGCGGCTTCCAGCTTCAAACGGTCAGCGGGGGACAAAGCGTCCATACCGACCAGCTTGACGATTTCGTCCAGTTCCGCTTCTTCCTGCAAAAGGCGCATCAGCTGCTGCTTGAGTTCCGCCCAATCCTCATGGACGTTGCCGTTGAACCATTTTGCGGTGCTGTCAGCATACAGCGAGTAGCTGGTCAGCCAGTTGATTGCCGGGAAGTGACGGGCATAAGCCAAAGAAGAGTCCAGGCTCCAGAATACTTTTACGATGCGCAAAGTTGCCTGGGCAACCGGCTCGGAAATATCGCCGCCGGGAGGCGATACGGCGCCGATAACACTCAACGCGCCTTCACGGCCTTCCTGACCCTGTGCGATAACGCGTCCAGCACGCTCATAGAACTGCGCCAGACGGCTTCCGAGGTAAGCGGGGTAACCCTCTTCGCCGGGCATCTCTTCCAAACGTCCGGACATTTCACGCAAAGCCTCTGCCCAGCGGGAAGTAGAGTCGGCCATCAGCGCCACCGAATAACCCATATCGCGGAAATATTCGGCGATGGTGATACCCGTATAAATCGAAGCCTCACGAGCCGCAACAGGCATATCGGAGGTGTTGGCGATCAAAACGGTACGTTCCATCAAAGAATAGCCGGTTTTGGGGTCTTTCAGTTCCGGGAATTCATTCAGAACGTCGGTCA
>DFDW01000014.1:26820-73087 GCA_002369315.1 Ruminococcaceae bacterium UBA3818
CCGCAGCCGATGTAGACGACGATATCCGCTTCCGCCCATTTTGCCAGCTGGTGCTGTACTACGGTTTTGCCGGAGCCGAAAGGTCCCGGTACGGCCGCAACGCCGCCTTTGGCGATGGGGAACAGGGTGTCGATAACGCGCTGTCCGGTGACCAGGGGCATATCCGGCGGAAGTTTTTCTTTATAGGGACGGCCTTTGCGGACAGGCCAGCTCTGCATCAGGCTCAGAGCCGATTCGCCGCCGTTTTCGTTTTCAATGACCGCTACGGTCTGGGTAACGGTAAAATCGCCCTCTTCAATGGATTTAACCGTTCCGATGATGCCGTTTGGCACCATGATTTTATGAGAAACAATTTTGGTTTCCTGTACCGAACCGATGATATCGCCGCCGGTCACTTTGTCGCCCGCCTTGACGGAAGGAACAAAATGCCAGGATTTTTCACGGTTCAAAGACGGAACCTCCACGCCGCGCTGTAGATTGTTTCCGGAAACCGCCATAATCGTTTCCAGTGGGCGCTGGATGCCGTCGAAAATGCTGCCGATGAGTCCCGGACCCAGTTCAACGCTCAGCGGAGCGCCGGTGGACTCTACGGGTTCGCCGGGTCCCAGTCCGGAGGTCTCTTCGTAGACCTGTACCGAGGCCTGGTCTCCGTGAATTTCGATGATCTCGCCGATCAGGCGCTGATCGCTGACGCGGCAAACATCGTACATATTCGCGTCGCGCATACCTTGGGCGATGACCAGAGGCCCGGCAACTTTCTTAATGGTACCTTTGCTCATGTATTTTCACCTGCTTTTTCGTTAATTATCATTGCCGAAAATGATGTCGGAGCCAACAGCCTGCTCCACCGAGCGTTTTACGCCGGCGATCCCACGGCCGGTATTACCGGACACACCGGGGATCAGGATAATGGCGGGCAGCCGCTGGGAGCGGTAACGGTCCAGCTCCTCGTCAATCTCGGCGGCCAGTGCCTCCGTAATATAAATGACCGCGTAATTTCCCTCTGCCAGGCGGCGCAGGGTGCGGATCGCCTCGGTAGGGTCGTAGACAGGGTAAGTATCCAGACCCAGCGCGGCAAACCCGTAAATGCTGTCGCGGTCGCCTAAAACTGCAATCTTATACATACATTTCCCTTAACCTTTCCCGGATTGCGTCGTCCGAAAGTCCGTTTCGTTTCCCGGACAGAAGGATGCGGACGGTTTTGATCTCGTTTTCTCTTGCCAGCAGCCACGCGGCCAGCGGGCCGATGGTGGACGTTTCATATTTTTGCGGCCGGATTTTTTCAATCAGCCGGTTGTCACACCAGCGCTCAAATGCCGAAGCGGACTGAACCAGCGCATCTGCCGCGCCAGCATAGTCTGTGCGGGTCAGATACGCGGTAATGGCCTCGAAACTTTCCACCGCAGCCTGCGCCAGCAGGGAAACATCGAGCGTATCGCATTCAGCCAGCGCCCGCTGGATAAAATCCAGAGATTTTCCGGTTTTCTGGCAGCGGACAGCGGTTTTGATGTCAGCGGTGGCCACCGTGTGTTCTGCGTAAAATTCAAGCAGCGGATCATCGGAGGTTTTACCGGCTTTCAAAATCGCCTCCAACGCGGCTTTGTCGATGATCACATCGCAAAGCTGACCGTCCCCGGTCTCGCGCAGAGCGCTCATCGCTTCTTCTGCGGCGGCGCCCATTTCGGCGGGAAGAGCGGAAAAGTCATGCTCCTCTGCCGCCCGGCGAAAAACAGCCGGATCGATTGTTCCGTTGGAGTTGTAGATGTCCGCCCCGTGGGAGGGCGCATAATTTTCCTTGATCGCCGCTTTGAGGTTGTGATAGTCGTTGGCGTATAAAAACACGTCAAAAACGCTCATGTCCTCTACCAACTCCCGCAGTTGCGCCCAGGTTTTGCTGCGCTCTTCCTCTAAAAGAGATTCGGGCGTTTGATTGGCGGAGCCATTGCCCCATCCTTTTTCGTTGAGCATGCGCAGGCACTCTTCATAGGTTTTGCAGGCCATCAGCTGTTCCAGGGCGGGGGAGCCGAAGCATAAAAGCTCCTTGGCGCGGATCCGGGCTACCGCATAGATATAATCGGGTTTCGCCATCATCCAACCTCCTTATTGGAACAGAAATTCCTGAACTTTATCCTGCAAGGCCTCCTGGCTGGCATAAAACATCGCTTCGAACGAACAGTTTTCCTCGATTCCGTCGTAATCCAGCACAAAGCCGCCGTCAATGGGGCGGGTGCTGCCGGACAGCGAAAGCGCCGCGCCGGGAATTGCCTGTACGGCGGACTGCAGCTGCGCGTCAAAATCCTTGGGCGCACGGGCGAGGTCTTTTTCGTTTAAAATCAGTTTTCCCTGCTGGGGAAGGGCAAATCTGCCTGCCATTTTGAAAATCAGGCTGAAATACGCCGCGTCGTCCAGCGCCAGAAGAGACTCCCGGGCAGACTGGATGGTTTCACGAATCATCTGCTGCTTGGCGGACAGCAGAGCCTGCCGCTGCTTGAGCGCGGCGCCTGACTGGGCGTGGGCGGCAATTGCCTGCGCCTGTGCCTGGGTGTCCGCCTGAATTTGTGCAGTCTGCTCTTCCCGCTGTAGTTTTGCCGACGCCAGGATCTTGGACGCTTCTTCTTCCGCCGCAGCCTTGGCTTTTTGAGCGTTGGCTTTGGCGTCGTCAATGATTTGGGTGGTAATTTTCTCTAATCCTGTCATATGCCGGCTCTCCTTATTATCGTATTGGGGATTTGCTTCATAAGGCAAGCCGTTAGATGTTCAGACCGCCGATACCGGAAACAGCCAGGATGGAAACCAGCAGCGCCAGGATGGCGTAGGTCTCGACCATCGCGGCGAAGATGATAGCCTTAGAGGACTGGTCGGGGCGTTTGGCAACCAGGGAAATACCAGAGATAGCAGCCTTACCCTGTTTAATCGCAGACAGGTAACCAACAATCGCCATAGGCAGGCAGCCGAGGAAGTACAAAAGGCCTTTCTGCCAGCTCAGATCCGCGGAACCGCCGAGGATACCGATCTGAGACAGGGTGATGAAAGCGATCAGCAGGCCGTAGATGCCCTGCGTACCGGGCAGCAGCTGCAGGATCAGCACTTTACCGAATTTAGAGGGGTCGTCGCTGCAGACACCGGCAGCGGCCTCGCCGCACATGCCAACCGCTTTTGCCGAGCCGATACCGGCCACCAGAGCAGAGATGATAGCTCCTGCGAGTGCGAAAATAATACCCAGATTATTCATATTAAAAGTCCTCCTTGATATTGTAATATTGTGTATGAACGGCAAACGGCCGGAATGCCCTGCCGCCTCCCTCATAAAACTTACCGAAAAATTCAACGAACTGCAGCCGGTTGGTATGGACATACGCACCCAGCAGGTTGATTGCCAGATTCAGTGTATGGCCGATAAAGAATACCAAAATAAATACAATGGCGCCGACCACACCGCCGCCCAGCATGCTGCCCATGGAGTTGACGACCGTGGCGATAACACCGGTGGCCAGGCCCAGCGCCAGCAAGCGGGAATAGGAGAGAATGTCAGACAGATAACCTGTTACGCCGTACAATCCGTAAGCGCCTTTTAAAAGCCGCTTGAAAGGGCTGCGGGATTCCCGGCCGGCGGTAAGCAGAATACCGACCGCACCAACGCCCGCCACGGCGATGCCAATGGTGCCTGCCAGAGTCGGCAGGATAAAGTTCAGCTGCAAAATACCCACAAACATCTGGTTGGAAAGGGCAAATACAATCAGCCCCGCCAGCAGCATGTACCAGAAGCCCACGTCATACAAGATATCCAGCCAGGCTTTCTGCCTGGCATATTGATATGCTTTCATGGCGAGGCCGGCGAACAGGTGGATGATGCCCATGAGCATGGAGAATACCAGCATTCGCATGGGTTCCTTGACCGGCTCAAACCAGATGGGGCGCAGGGCAATGTCGGGACGTCCGAAGAAAGTGGTGGCCACAACGCCCACCAGATCGCCGAAAAAGCTGCCGAACATAAAACCCCAGAAAGCGGTGGAAATGCCGCAGTAGAAAAACATTTGCAGGGTTTTTCGCATGCCGCTCTCCATATTTTTGAATTTTAACAGTGCAAATCCGCAGCCAATGACCATCAAAAGGCCGTAAGCCGCGTCGGATAGCATCAGCCCGAACAGAACATAGTAGAAAACTGACATGACCGAACAGGGGTCTACCTCTCCCCGGCCCGGCAGGCCAAAGGATTCGAGTACGCCCTCCACCGGCGCGGAGAAAGCGTTGTTCTCCAGCACAACCGGAGGATCCACAGACGGATCACAGTCAGACAGCTCCACCGATAGGTCGAACCGGTTTTCCAGCTCGGTTTTCAGATCATCCGCCTTTTTGGCCAGGATGTATCCGGTGAGGATAAACGCCCGCTTGGACTGGGCAAGCTCGCTGATGACCTCGTATTTCTCCGAACGCATGGTAAAATAGTCAATGGTAAACTGAATATCTTCCCGCTGATCGGCAAAGGAGATGATTGTTTTCTCCGCCTGCTCGATTTCGCTTTGCGCTCGTGCGATCCGCTCATCCAGTTCCTGCTTGCGCTGTGCGGGCGAGTGCTTGGTGGGGTTGGAAGGCTGTGCGAATCCGATGCTGCGCAGCGCCTCTTCCACCTGTTCGGCCCCGTCCTTATGGCAAAGGACAAACACGCAGGTCTGATTTTGCGAGGAACTGACGATTTCCGCGTGTACGGGGGGCAGCTCGGGATTTTGCTGGGCCAATCCGGTCAGGACCGCTTCCAGGTCCATGCCGCCCGGCAGGGTGCCGATAAACGTGCGGGTCCGGCTGGTGCCTTTAAAGCGCATGGAAAGATCCAGCCCCAGCCAGGGCTGCAGCGCTTCGAGCTGACCTTCCAGCTTGGCGATTTCCGATTTGCTTTCCGCGATGGAGCGGGACAGTGCCGTGATCTGGTAAACCGTTTCCATAACCGCATCGTATTTTTTGGCGAATGCGTCATAATCCCGGCCGGTTTTCAATCCACGTCCCTCCAGCGAAGCGAGCATGGATTTCTTTTCCGGCGCATATTGGTTCAAGATCTCCAGCGCAGAAGCGGCAGCAGTGATGTTTTTCTGAAAAACGGAGCGGTTGGCGGAAGTGTCGGTGCGGGAAAAAACACTGTCTTCCGGCAGAACAGAATCCACCTCGACCACGCCGCGCCGCTGCAGCAGCTCCAGTACCGGTTTGCGGTCTTTTTTCAATGCACAGATGTTAATACGTTTCATCTGCAGTACCGCCATAGTATAAGAGGCCTCCTTTCTGGATAATCGTAAGTGCTAAATCAATTCGGATAGGATCATCCGGATGGCTTCCTCTTTCTTGGCTGCGGCGTTTTCGCGCATTGTCTGAATCTCAGACTCCGCGTCGACAACCGCCTGTGCCAGCGTCTCATCCGCTTTCCGGCGTGCCTGCTGCAGAACCTGCTGACTGTCGGCGCGGGCTTTGGCCAGCGCTTCGTCCGTTTCCGCCTTCGCCTGGCTGCGGGCCTGCGCTAAAAGAGAAGAGCATTCCACCGATGCCTGCTGCTCGATCTGGTCCGCTTTTTGTTCCGCGTCCCGGATTGCCTGAATTGTATCCTGTCCCATTTTATCACCACGCTTTGATTTGATTTAAAAGTAGAGACATCGCCCATTTCATAGGACGATTATGAAAAAAAGAGTATCAAATATCTCCAATTTATCATTTTACAGGAGATAGGAAGAAAAAACAACAAAATCCCCAACAAAAATGGAAAAGTGGGATATTTTTGGAAGAGTAACGGCAAAAGAACCATAATTTTTGGTAAAAATGTATAATTGTTAAAAAATACACGGGTAAAAACTGTTAAAATTAAAACAAATCCATCACCTTTTCCACCCAGGTCAGTTTTTTGCCCGTATAGGGCGGATACCGCAAAGACGGCTCTGCCTGCCCCAATCGGTGATAGCATCCCTGCAGATGGGAAAAGGTTAAAAATCCGTAGACTCCATGGCTTTCTCCGGTGCCGCTTTTGCCGATGCCGCCGAAAGGCAGATAGGGGGAAGCCAGGTGCAGCACCGTGTCATTGATGCAGCATCCGCCGTAAGAAAAACCGCTTTGCAGCACTTTTAACGCCTGTTTGTCCTTTGAGAAAAAATAGGCAGCCAGCGGCTGGGGATTTTTTTGCACAATCCCGATCGCTTCTTCTAGGGTATCGAAAGGCAGGACCGGCAGGATAGGGCCGAAAATTTCCTCCCGCATCACCGGAGAGTCCAGGTCGGGATGATCCACCAGCGTAGGGGAGAGACGGAGCGTTTGGGAATCGGTTTCGCGGCCGAATAGGATTTGGCATCCCTCCAAAAGGCGCAGAAGGCGCTGATAATGGGCGTTGTTGATAATATGCCCATAATCGGGGCTGGCCAGCGGATTCACCCCGAGAAATTCTTCCAGTGCCGCCCGGCACTGCCGGATAAACACCTCTTTTACCGAACGCTGAACCAGCACATAATCCGGCGCCACACAAGTCTGCCCGCAGTTGAGGATTTTACCCCACATGATCCGGCGGGCGGCCGCTTTCAAATCGGCGGAAGCGTCTACGATACAGGGGCTTTTTCCGCCCAGTTCCAGCGTGACCGGCGTCAGGTTTTGGGCCGCCGCGGCCAGGACTTTTTGCCCCACCGCCGCGCTGCCGGTAAAAAAGATTTTATCAAAAGAAAGGGCGGTAAGCGCGGCGGCGGTATTTCCATCTCCCAGGCAGACCGAAACATATTCGGGAGAGAACAGCTCCTCCAGCAGCTCACAGATGGCCAGCGCCGTTTGTCCCGCCAGTTCAGACGGCTTGACGACTGCGCAGTTCCCGGCCGCCAAAGCGCTGATCAGTGGGGAAAGGCACAACTGGAACGGGTAATTCCATGGGGCAAGAATCAAAACCGAACCATAAGGGACAGGCGCAAGGTGCTGGCTGCCCGGCCAATGGCTCAAAGGCGTTACGGCTGTTTTGCCGCGGGCCCATTTTTTCAAGTGGCGGCGCGCAAAACGCAGCTCGTTTAAAACAACAGCGATTTCAGTGGAGTAGGCTTCCTGCCGCGATTTTCCCAGGTCCCGGGCCAGTGCGTCTTCAATTTGTTCCCGGCGGTTTCGGATCGCGCCCTCCAGCAAAGAGAGGACTTCCCGTCGGTAAGAAACCGGCAAGGTAGCTCCGCTGCGAAAAAAATCCTGTTGGCTTTGTAAAATCGATTGATAATTCATATGCCCCTCCGCGTCTGTCTATAGCATGCTCCGAGCGCAGCTGGCGACTTATATTGATCCAGCAGATCGTTATCGTTCTTCTTGTATTTTGCCGCCTTTTCCATCCAATCAGTCTGAATGTTTGCTACAGAATCATTTTAAATTTATCCCCGACCACATACTGTACACAGCGGCAGCTGGGCATGCCGTTTTGGTCGCTCAGTTCGCTGTTGATCAGCAAAAGGGGGTATTCTTTCTGTACAGCCAGGTAATGGGACATTTCATAAGAGGCAAAGGTGACCTCCAGCGAAATGCGGGATTTGGTGAACCAGACGCCGTATTTTTCCCGCAGAAGACCCAGCATGGAGCAATGGTTCAAATCCTCGTCGAGCAAAAAGGAAAAGAATTCGGGAAAATGGGAGATTTCCAGCTCTACCGGCACGCCGTCGGTGTAGCGGATGCGCTCGATCGCGATGATCTTCGCTCCGGGGCGAAGATCCAAAAAGGCGATGTCCTCTTCGGTTGGGTCCTTAATGACCGATTTGATGACCTTGGCGTCGGCTTTGCATCCGATTTCCCGGCACATATCGGTAAAGCTGCGGGCGGGAACGATATGATGGTTGTATTTTTTCTTGCAGACAAACGTACCTTTCCCCTGCTGGCGCAGCAGCAGATTTTCTTTTTCCAGTTGTTGCAGGGCGCCGCGCACCGTGTTGCGGCTGACATGGTACAACTCGCACAGTTCCAGCTCGGTGGGCAGCTTTTGTCCCTGTTTATAGCGGCCCGCGTGAATTTCTTCCTTCAGCAGTTCCGCCAATTGTTGGTACAAAGGAAGTTCCCCTTCAAAAGGCATTGTTGTTGTCCTCCCCTTTCTCGATCTCGATCCTCTTGGATAAGGCTGATTTCACGGCACGGAATGGAACCTTTTCCAGTATCGGAATGGTACTTTTAGTATACCACAAAAAAGGAACGAAAAAAATAAAAAGCCCCGAAAAACGGAGCTTTTTCTATCTGGTTCGGAATGGTATACGGCCAGAGTTAATGTTCGCTGAATCCTTTGCCGATGATCTCGCTGGAGTTGGTGATCATAATAAATGCATGCGGATCTACCTGCCGGGCGTAAGCACGCAGGGCAACCGCCTGATGCCGGCGGGTCGCGGTGAGGATAATATAGCGTTTCTGATGGCTGTACGACCCTTCCGCCACCTCGATGGTCGCGCCTCGTTTCAGCGTCTCGTTGATGTATTTGACGATGGGGTCGGGGTTGCTGGTAATCACAGTAAAGAATTTGGACAGGTTGATGGATTCGATCACCATGTCCACTACCAGCGTTTTCAGCACCAGTCCCATAATGGAGAACAGTCCGGTCTGCATGCCGAAGACCGCGCAAGCGGTGATAACGATTACACAGTCGCTAATGAAAAGAGCCTTTCCGATATCGATACTGCTGTATTTTTTAACGATCATGGCGATGATATCGGTGCCGCCGGTGGATGCGTTGATGTTAAAGAGGATGGCGGATCCCACCGCGGGCAGCCCCACGGCAAAGAAAAGCTCCAGCAGAGGCTCGTCGGTAAACGGAGCGTTCATCGGCTGTACCCGCTCCAGCACCCAGACAATGCCGGACATCAAGATGCTGGAATAAGCGGTTTTCGCGCCGAACCCTTTGCCAAACACCAGAAATCCCAGCAAAAGCAGCAGCATGTTGATAATGAAGTTAATCGTACCGGTGGACAGCCCGGGAATCAGAGCGCCGAGAATGATCGAAATACCGGATACGCCCCCGGTGGAAAAATGGTTGGGCATTTTAAAATAATATAGTCCGATGGCCACCAGAATGGTACCGCCAGTCAACAAAAGAAAATCACGGATTTTTCGATTCATAAAAGTCACCCTTCCACAACATAAGCTTTGTGTTGATTGCTCTGGTAACAGTATAAAAAATTTTTTTGCATAAAACAACCGTTTTTGCAAAGTGTGCAAGTATTTATGCGGATAAGGCGCCGGGGAAGGGAACATAACAAAAAAGCGTCCGGATTTTCCGGACGCTTTTTGGACAAGCTTTTTTCGATTACTGATGAATGATGTCGATAATGTGTTTTGCCCAGTCTTTGATATCGGCAACGCTCGCGTCAGTTACTTTAGAGCCGAACAGGCCGGATTTTACCGGTACCAGATGGGGCTCGTCAACAACGTTGATGTTGTTGGCGCGGATGATGTTGGCCAGCTCTTTCGCCGCTTCAACGCCGCCTTTGGTGGTTGCGCTGAACGCAACGTTCTGGCATCTGGCGTTGTCCAGGTTCCGGCAGAAATCAACCAGCGCTTTTTTCGGTTTCGAAGCGCCGTCGTCGATGCAGACCAGGATCAGTTTTTCGTTTTCAACCGGGTACGCCGGAGGAATCTGGTCCGCTTTTACACGGTATTCGCGGGACAGCTGTTCCATCAGTTCCTCAGCGACGCTTTCTGTTTTAAAGAAAAATACACGCATTTTAAAGTTCATCGTTTGCAACCTCCAATAATTTCCGTACTCGCCAGGGCGTTTTAGCTGATACAATATACCAGAAAACCGGCGCATGGATATATTCTACAACAGATATAAACCCAATTGCAAGGGGTATTTTTTACGAGAAGCGTAAATAATTTATGAACGGAAAAAAAGACCGGCCCAAAATGCAGAAAAAGATGGCGAACAGCCGTTTTTTCTGTACAGAAAGAGGAAAACATGCTATTATTGAAAAGATGAAATCAATACAAATTTGTGCAGTTGTACAAATTTTGGCGAATCGGTTTTCTGCTGGTTCTGAAAAGAGAAAGGAAATGGAAAAGCAATGGCAAACGGGAAACATTTAACCGCTTTGGCGGTCAAAATGGGGATGCGATATTATGAGGAGCAAAACCTTGTGTTCGGAAAAGTGGCAGGGTATGAGTGTGCGGTTCGGGAACAGCCGGAAAAGAAAATGATGATGGTTCATGTAGTGGCTAAATCTGCCGTGGATGACAGCGGGATGCAGCAGCTTTTGGAGCAGCTGCAGCAGGAATACCCGGCCATCACAGCAGCTGTATATGAAAATTATACGGCCAGTCTGCGGCTGAGTACCACCCAGGAGGGGAATTTGATGCAGCAGGCGGAAGAGGTGCTGTGCCGGATCACGGATTTCGCGAAAAAAGAAGATTATCGGCCCTGCTGCAGCGGCTGCGGCAAAACAAAGGATGTGCGGCGCTTTTTGCTCGACGGCGAAGCCAGAATGCTATGTCCCTCCTGCCGCGCCAAAGCGGAAGCCAGCCTGACAGACCAATGGCAGCAAAAAAAATTTCCGCACCACAGCGTGCTGAAGGGCGTTATCCTTGTGCTGGTGGTTTTGCTGATCGGGGCCACCGCGTGGGTGGGCGTTTATACAGGAGGCCATTCCGCGGTGCTGATCGGCGTAGCGATGACGATTTTGAGCTTTTTGGGTTACCAGTATATGGCCGGCCGGATGAAAACCGGAAGCGTGATCGGCCTTTTGTTGGGCCTTTTGGCCACCGTGTTCCTTTGCCATAATCTTTGTGTGGCGTTTGAGCTGGTTGTGGCAATTGGACAGCAGCAGCAAATCAGTATCACCGGCGCTTTGCTGTTTATCCCTACCTTTTTAAAAGACCCGACCAACCGGGAGGTTTATTTTTTACAGCTGGGTCTTTCGGTACTGGCAGTGGCGCTGGCGGCGGCTCCCATGCTTTGGCTGGTCCATTACTCCTGGCATCATAAAGAGCAGCTGGAATCTTTAGAGGAACCTGCCGCATAATGCTGCGGCGACATGAGGAGGAATTTTTTATGAAATCGATCGACATTGACCATTTTGCGAATTTTGCCTTTTTGAACCATCTGAAAGTCAGCAACGGCAAAAAAGCGGCTTTTTTGATCAAAAAGGCGAATCTGTCGGAAAACAGCTACGAGTCGGACCTGTATCTCTGGCGGGACGGACAGACGATCCGGCTGACCGATACCGGCAAAGTGTCGGACTTTTATTGGGTGGGGGAAGAACTCTATTTCCCGGCGGTTCGGAAAAAGGCGGATCAGGAATACACAAAAAAGGGACTCCCCTTAACGGTATTTTACCGTCTTCCCTTGACCGGAGGCGAAGCGGTGGAGGCGTTCCGGGTCAAGGAGAAAATCAAATCAGTGAAGTTTATTTCGCCGGAAGAGTTTTACTTTGTGGCCGATTATGATCCAAAAGCAGAGTGGGCGCTGGAAACAGCCGGCGGCAAGGCGGATGAGGCAGAACGGCTTTTGAAAGAGGAATCGGACTATATCGTGTTTGATCAGCTGCCGTTCTGGTCCAACGGTGTGGGCGTGACCAATGGCCATCGGGACCGGCTGTATTATTACAAAAACGGGGAAGTGACCGCCGTTACCGACCGTTACACCAATGTCAAGGATTGGCAGGTGCTGGATGGCGGAAACCGGGTGCTGTTTATTTCGAACCGTTTCGAACAGAAAAAAGAAACGCCTACCCAGCTGAAGCTATATGAGAAATCCACCGGCTCCATTACCGATGTGTCCATGGAAAACCCGTTCTCCCACAGCAGGATCACCCTGCTGGGCGGCGACGAGGTGCTGCTGCTGGGCTCAGACCAGAAGTTGTACGGCCTGAATCAGGACCCGAATTTCTATCGTTACAATTTTAAAACCGGCGAACGCAGGGTGTTGGATGAAAGTCACATGCATGCCACCGGATGTTCGGTGGGCAGCGATGTAAAGATGGGCAACATCTCCTCTCCCTGGCATTACGACGGGAAAAACACGGTCTATTTTACTGAAACGGTGGATGACAGCTGCCAGCTGGCATCCATTGACCTGGAAAAAGGCGAGATCCGCCACATTACACAGAAAAAAGGCATGGTCGTTGAATTTGCGCCGTATGAACAGGGATTTTTAACCCTCAGCATCCGGGGCAACGACGGTATCGAGCTGTTTTATACCGAAATGTCCGGCAAGGAGACGCAGCTGACGCATTTTAATACGCATCTGACTGAAGAATACACGATCTCCACCCCGGAAGAATTGACGTTCCAAAACGAAGTGGGAGACGAGATCAAAGGCTGGATCATCAAACCTGTGGGCTTTGATGACAGCAAAAAATATCCGGTGATCCTGGACATCCACGGCGGGCCTAAAACCGCATACGGCCCCAACTTTTTCCACGAAATGCAGTATTGGGCCAACCTGGGATACGGTGTTATTTTCTGCAATCCGACCGGGTCTGACGGGCGCGGCACCAAATTTTCCGATATCCGCGGCAAATACGGCACCATTGATTACAACGATATCATGACTTTTGTAGACGTTTGCCTGCAAAAATCACCTTGGATGGACGGGGAACGCATGGGCGTTACTGGCGGCAGCTATGGAGGCTTTATGACCAACTGGATCATCGGCCATACCGACCGCTTCCGCTGTGCCGCTTCGCAGCGCAGTATTTCCAACTGGGTATCCAAATCCAATACCACCGATATCGGCTATTATTTCAACAAAGATCAAATCGGAACCGACGCCTGGACGGATCACGATAAAATCTGGTGGCATTCTCCGCTCAAATACGCGGACCGCTGTAAAACTCCAACTTTGTTTATCCACAGCGACGAGGACTACCGCTGCTGGCTGGCGGAAGGGCTGCAGATGTATTATGCGCTCAAGTATTTCGGCGTAGAGGCACGCATGTGCGTCTTCAAGGGCGAAAACCACGAACTAAGCCGCAGCGGAAAACCGCTGCACCGGATCCGCCGCTTGAAAGAAATCACCCAGTGGTTCCAGCAGCATCTGAAAGATTGATCTGCCCGCTCAGGATAAAACGCTCCATCTTTAAAAGAGCGTTCGTAAAACAGTAAAATAAGTAAAAGGCGTGACCATAAAGTCACGCCTTTCGTATTTGTTCGATAAAACGAAGTTTATCTTATTTCTTTCGCTTGTACAATATAAAGAAAACGCCGCTAATCAGAAGTGGAAAAATAATGCGTCCATAATTAATGCCGCTCATCCCTCTTGCTGAAATGCCATTCACCAGATATGGGATACCCGTTAAACAAGCTATGAACGCAATAACAGAAATCACAAAATATACTCTCTTCATATCAGGGAACTCCCTCGTCAAATTCCTATTGGTAAATTTACCTAATTTCATACTATCACATAACAGAATATAATGCAAGAACAGCCACAGTAGCGCAAACGACTGTGGCTGTTGACTGTTTTATGCACACCGCCCATCTTGATGGGGCGTTTTTTATTCGGAAAGATTGGCGATTTGGTGAACGGGGCAGATGGATAAAAGACGCAAAAAAGCGGCTGATGGTTCAGCCGCTTTTTGAAAAATAGAAAAGACTGTATTTTGCCAGGGCAAGACCACGTAAAGGCAAGGCGTCTGCCGTTTTTGGCAGGACAAATTACCGCATTTCCAGCAATTTATTTTTCAGATCGCCTTCGATCCGCCGCAGCTCAGCCTCGGCCTCCTGCCGTTTCTGGCGGCCTTCCTGCTGGATGCGCATCACCTCATCCAACGTGGCAATCAGCGATTCGTTGGTGGTTTTGAGCGTCTCGATATCCACAATTCCCCGCTCCGACTGCTTGGCTGTTTCAATGGAAGACATTTTCAGCGTTTCCGCGTTTTTGCGCAGCAGTTCATTGGTCATATCCGTCACCGCTTTTTGAGCGTCTGCCGCCTGCTGGGAATGGGCTACGCCCAAAGCCAGGACCATCTGGCTTTTCCACAGGGGGATGGTATTGACCAGGGTTGACTGGATTTTTTCAGTCATCAGGGTGTCATTGTTTTGAATCAGGCGGATTTGCGGCGCCATCTGAATGGAGATGGTGCGGGTCAGTTCCAGATCATGGAGCTTCTTTTCAAACCGATTGCACATGGCCGACAAATCGTTGGCGGCCTGCGCGTCTTCCGGCAAACCGGTTTGACGGGCTTTCTCCTGCGCGGCGGGCAGCTCGGTTGCTTCCACCTCAGCCAGTTTCTTTTTGCCGGCCAGAATGTACATGGACAGTTCTTTAAAATAGACCTTGTTCATTTCATACATTTTGTCCAGCATGGCAATGTCCTTCATCAGCTGCACCTGGTGGTCTTCCAGCGCGTTGCAGATGCGGTTCACATTGGCCTCCGCGCTGGAATATTTGGCTTTATAGGTAGAAATTTTGTTGCCGGAGCGCTTAAAAAAGCTAAACAGGCCTTTCTCTTCTTCATCCACATTGAATTTTTTCAGTTCGACCACAACATTGGTCAGCATCTCTCCGACTTCGCTCATATCTTTGGTGCGGACATTACTCAGCGCGGTTTCGGAGAAGTCAGCAATTTTTTTCTGAGCGCTGGAACCATATTGCAGAATCTGGTTTGAATTGTTGATTTGGATTTTTTCTGCAAAGTCATTGACCATCTTTTGCTCCGCCTCGGTCAGGGTGCTTTCATCAAAAACGGCGCTTTGCGGCTGTTCGGGAGCGGGCGCCAGCGCTTGCTCCTCGGCGACTTGTAAATCCAGCGTCAAGGTAGGGACTTCCTGCGTGTCCAGAGAAAGCTGCGGCACGGCAGTTTCCATTTTCTTTTCCTCCATAAAACGATCCTCCTGTTCAAAATCAGTTATCGGGACGATCCGCCGAAATCTTTTTGGGTCAGCCCCTCCTGGGCGAGCATGGTTTTCAGCACGCTGATGTCGGCGGAAATATCAATGGCGTCATTTTGAAACAAACTATCCAATAAAGAAGCAAAAGCGCTGTTGACCGTATCGAGAATATCCAGGATCTCTTTTTTGGCAGTCAGGATATTTTCCCCCTGCACCGGCTGGGATTCGAATTCCCGATAAGAGGTGACCAGTTTGACGGTCGTAGGCAGATAATAGTTCATAAAGCGCCGGATCTCCGGCAGCTTTTCAGGGTGTTTTTCCACACAGGAAAAGATTTTTCCGGTGACGGTCTCCAGCTGGGTCAGTTTTTCTGAGATTTCCTGACCGGGCAAAGCGGCATTGGCCTCCTGAATCCTGCGGATCCAGCCCTGGCCCTCCACGATGACGGCGTCCAGCCCGTTCGGATCCTCCTGAATTCTGGCCTGCTGCAGCTCCCGCAGCTTGCGGTTTGCCTGGCCTGTCCGGTATTGCCCGTAGGCCTCATCGGTCAAAATCAGGCAGGATTCTTCATCGTCCAGATGCCCCTGGGGAAACATGCCTTTTTTGATCATGCGCTTCAAATCCCGGATGACATATTTTTGCGATTTATTTACAGCCGCGGCCAGCACGCTGATCGAACAGACCTGCCTGCCGCCAATGGCCTGCAAATATTGCTGGTATCGGCGCTTGCGGAATTTTCCGCCGCAGTAAAAAGAAAAGCAGAAGCTTCCGCCCGCCAACAGCAAAGAGATCAAAAAAGAAAAAATCATGGAAAACGCAAAGGGGCCGCGCAGAAGATCCAAAATCACCTGGTAAGCGCTTTGCAAAAAGCAGATGCCGAACAAAAGCCCCAGAAAAATACCGGCCGATGCGGCCGCTTTGCTGGGCAGCTTGGCCTTTTTCGGCTTTTTGGCCGTTTGCTGCTGGCTTACCTGTCTTTGGGAGGAATATCGGGGGACAACAGGCTGAAAAGATTGGCGCGCCGCCGGGCGCTGCTGCGCCTGCACCTGCCGCGCCTGCCCCTGCACCTGCCGCGCCTGCGCCTGCACCTGCCGCGCCTGCGCCTGCGCCTGCCGCTGCGCTTCGTCGACGGCGCTGGAAATGTTGGCTCCGATCTGCCCGCCGCAGGTAAAAGTCTTTTCTACCACGTTTTGAACGGTTGTCCCCAAAGTTTGCTTTAACGCTGAAAAATCGCCGGACTGCAATGCTTTTTCAATGCTGTCGCTGATCATCTTTTCAAAATCCGATTCCTGGTTGTTTTTCATCAAACCCCTCCGTAATGGAAAACCCGACGGTCGTGAAAGATATAGATACCATGCTCCATTATACCGTATTTCTGTTCTTTTGACAATTGGCGGCAAAGGCCTTTCGGCGGGTATTTTTGTGGTCCTGCGGAACCACAAACACACGAAAAGGAAAGCCTTACAGGTAGCCATAAAGCCCCCGGACCGAGGCTTCTCCCGCCCGAATGACAAAGGTTTCGCCGTCCTTGCTGCAGATAAGGCCTCCATCCGGCGCGATGGAGACCGCCTGGGCCGTTACTGTTTGCTGCGCCCGGATGACCTGCACCTGCCGGCCCAGCGTGGCACACAGCGCCTGGTAAGCGGGCAGGAAAGGAGCGAATCCTTCCCGGCGGTACTGGTCCAGGATGGGCTCCAATTCATCCAAAAGCATGCCGGCTTCGGTCAGTACCGGCCTTTCCTCGCCGGTGACAGATAAAAGCGAGGTGGCGTGGGGCAAATCGTTTTCGACGAAAAAAGCCGCCGGCTGATTCAGGTTGATCCCGATCCCGCAGACAGCCGATACCTGGCTGCCTTGGATGCGGCTTTCGCACAGGATGCCGCAGACTTTTTTCTGATGGAGCAGCACGTCGTTTGGCCATTTAATGCGGGCGGCGTCCCCCAGCGTGCGCGCGGCCGCCAGGCCGCATAAAAGGGGCAGTAACCCCATATCGTCCGGCTTCATAGAATGAAAAAGTACCGATAGGTACAAAGCCTGGCCAGTGGGCGCACCGGACCAGCTTTTCCCCCTGCGGCCCTTACCGGCGGTCTGCCGGCCTGCGATGACAACGGTGCCGTCGGGAAAATCGCCCTTTTTGAGGTAATCGTTGGTGGAACCGACCTCATCCAGATAAATCCAGTGTTTTCCGCACCAGACGGCGCGGGAAACGGGCAGTTCTTCCATCAGGACACCTCCACAATATTGGTCATGATCCCCTGGCTGGTAATGTCCAGGATGCCGTAGGTGGGTCCGCCCTGCCGGGGGATGGAAAGACTGCCGGGGTTCATGATATAAAGGCCGCCGTCGTATTCGGTGTGGGCCACATGGGTGTGCCCGTACAAAACGACGTTCGCGCGGCAGACCCGCGCGGCGGTTTTCAGTTCTGACAGGGAGTGTTTGACATAATAGGTGTGCCCATGGGTGATCAGGATATTTTTGCCGGAGAGCTTGACCAGATCGCTGCTTTTCGTGTCGGAACCGAAATCGCAGTTCCCCGATACCCAAAGATAGCGGCGGTCGGGATAGAGGTTTTGCACATCCTCAAATTCCCGTTCCCCGTCACCGAGGTGAATATAAAGATCCGCTTCCGGGTGTTTTTCCACTACCCGGAGCACATTGCGAAAATTTCTGTGGCTGTCAGACATGACGATGATTCGCATCCGAAAAGACCTCCATCTGCTGATTGGTTCGAAAGCCTGTCCGCCCGGAATCGGCAGCCGCAGACGGACAGGAATAGATAAATTAAATGTATCATAGAAATGAAATAATTGGAATAGGTGGTGAGCAGAATGCGTGAAATTTTCATCGAAGAAGACAAGATGGAAAAATTGCTGCAGATGACAAGTGAAAAAACAGGTATCCCAAAAGAACAGCTGCGGGAAAAGCTCTCCGGCGTTATCAAGGATGGCAGAATCGTAGTCAATGAACAGATATACGGCTTGCTTTCCGACCCGAAAAAAATGGAAGCCCTGCTCAATTCGGGCATTATTGGGAAGCTGCTGAAGGATTTTGGGAGGTAGAAAGAATCATGAGTGATCTATCCGGCCTGCTGAACGGCCTTTTGGGAAGTGAAGCGGACGGCGGTCCAGAGGGTATGGATGGCCTTTTCGACCTGCTGGGGGGACTTTTGCAGTCCGCCCCGGCGGAAAAAAAGGAGGAAGGACGCCAGGAACCAAGAAAACCGCCGGATATGCCGGATTTGGAACAGATGATGAAAATCGTTTCGCAGCTGCGGTCGGACGACAAAAATATCCGGCTGCTCCAGGCGCTGCAGCCCCACCTTACCCCGGAAAGGGCCGCCAGGGCCGACGAAGTAATCAAAATTCTTCGATTGGCCAATCTGCTGCCATTGCTGCGCTTTTTTGGCGGGCCAGAAGAAAAAACAGGCGATGGAGAGGAGAAATAGTCATGGACCAATGGAACAAGGGAGGCCTTTCCCGGGAAGAATTTCTGCGGATGCGGGAAAGCGCTATCCGTCAGTTGCGGGAACTTGCTCAAAAGCAGCAAGCCGAACGAGGTGCGAAAACCGCGCCGCAACAGATCGGTTATGCTCCGAAGAAAGGCGATGCGGTTTTGCCCGATCCGCCCGCCCCGGCGGCGAAAGAAGAGAAAGATCCTGACCCAAATCGGGAGGGCCCCACCGGCGAACAGGAGAACATCTCCCCAAGGCAGCAGGCCCCCTCTTTGGAGGACGAAGAAAGACCGGGTTTCGGGCATTCGGCGGCTCAGCCCCAAAACGGGGATTTTGCCGCCGCGATCCCGGCCGATGTGCGTCAAAAGCCGCAGGATGCATCGGAAACAGATTCGGCCGCACCTGTTTCGGGTAATCTGTTTCAAACATTTTTTGACATATCACGCATCACCGAAAACATAGGGTCTGCCGCGGCAAGCGGGAGTTTGGCGGAATCGGATGATCGGGCGGAGGGACCAATGCATACCGCAGAAGAAAATCTCACCCCGGCCCGATTAGAAACGTCTGAGCCGGAGAAAAAAGCCGATGAAAAAATGCAAAATGAAGAGGTCTTACCGGCTTTCTCGCAGGACGATCTTTTCCTTCTGCCGGAACAAGCGCCAAAAATCGAAGACGAAAACGATCAGCCTTACCGCCAAGCGAAGCCCCTCTCGCAAAAGCGCCCGGGGGTTTCTTTTGCGGATGAAGCCTCTTCGTCTTGGCAGCCGGAATCGCCGAAGCCGGGTATGCCCCCTTTGTATCATCCGGATGCAGCGGTGTTGCCGCGAACCGGGAAAGGAGGCGCTTTTCATCCGGACGCGGCACGGCCGGTGAAAGAGGGCCGCTATATCCCGCCGGAACCGTTTCAAAAGCCGCCGTACCGGCGAAGAAGCTTTTGGAAAGCGGGAGATCCTAAAAAAAAATAGACGGGGGGAACCCCATTGTGTTGATGCATCCGCTGCAGAAAGATGGCGTGCTGCTGCTTGGCGTATTGATTGCTTTATATGTAAACAAAGCAGACCCAAAGCTGATGCTCGGCATCCTTTATCTGCTGCTGTAAGCCTGGTGGCCGGCAAAAGCCTTGTATCCTTTTGCCGGCCGTCTGTCCTGCCAGGGAGCCAGAAGAATGAAAAACAAGCAGAGAAGGAGAATGCCCATGACAAGCCAATATGGCCGAACCGGTACAGAAGAAAACAGAGCCAGGCCGTTTGTGCGCCTTGCCGCGCTTCTGGAAAAAACGTTCCAGGGCGGATACACGCCGCAGCAGATCCGAGCGGCTTATGATTTCCCCCCGGATTCGACCGGCCTTGGCCAGACGATCGCACTGGTCACCACGGGCAACCAGCCGAATATCGAGTCGGATCTTCGCGTTTTCAGCCGTTTTTTTTCTTTGCCCGAAGCGCGGCTGACCGTTGGACGGATCGGCCCGGTCCCGGAAAATCCGGCACAGGATTGGTCTCTGGAAACAACGCTGGATGTGGAGTGGGCGCACGCGCTTGCGCCACAGGCACAGCTGGTGCTGATTTATGCCGCTTCCGACCGAATCGGCGACCTGATGCAGGGAGTTGATACGGCGGCCGAGATGGGCGCGGATGTTGTGTCTATGAGCTGGGGGGAGCGCGAACGGACCGGGCAGGAGAAGCTGGAACAGATTTTTCGGCTGCACCCGTCCGTGCTGTTTACAGCGGCCGCGGGGGACCAGTCCTCGGTTTTACTGTATCCGGCGGCCTCGCCGCAGGTGCTTTGCGCCGGCGGAACCAGCCTTATCTTGTCCGGGAACGGCACAAGAGTCAGCGAAACCGTCTGGTACGATACCGGCGGGGGCCCAAGCAGCCTTTTTACCATTCCGCCTTTTCAGGCATCCATGGAAGGGATCAGGGAAAAAACATCCGGTATGCGGGGAACGCCGGACGTGAGCTTTTGCGCGGACCCGGAGTATGGCGTCGCCATTTACCACAGCGCACCGATTTTCGGTTCCGCGGGCTGGGGCCGCGCCGGCGGTACCAGCTTGGCGGCGCCGGCCTGGGCGGCAATTTTGGCAGGCATCCGGCAGAGAAAGGGAGAGGTCGAACCGGAAGATCTGTACCGCGTTGCCGGCGGGAACCGGTATTTGGAACCGCAGCCATATTTTACCGACATCGTGCAGGGGGAAACCCGCCTGTATCAGGCGCAGAAAGGATGGGACTTGTGTACCGGATTGGGTTCTCCCCGGGTCAGCCGTCTGCTGGCCGGGTTGGAAGAAGCCGTATCCCGGCGATAACATTTTTTTGCGCTCATCATACAATGAAGATGACCGTAAGAACGGTTGATCGGATAAAGGAGGTTTTTTATGAGCAAAGGCTATATTGTCGCGCAGCTTTTTACGGCAAGACAGGCGCGCCCTGTCACCAATGCCACGGTTATCATCTCCCGGCCGGATGCCGGCGAAACGATTGTGCGTACCGTGGAGGTGGACCGGGAAGGAAAGACGGAGCCAATCGAGGTGGATACACTGCCCAAAGAACTTTCTTTGGACCGGACATACGATGGTATTCCTTACACTACTTATGATGTAACGATCCGGGCTTTTAACTTTGCCAACCAGATGATTCGCAGAGTGCAGGTGTTTGAATCGGAAACAACGCTGCAACAGGTAGAACTGATCCCGTTTGACCGGGAGTCCTACAATAACAATACAGACTTTATTTTTGAAACGCCCGCTCACAGCCTGGCGCAGGCGGATTGTGAACCGAACTGCCCGGCGGAGCAGCCGCCCAAACAGCAGCCGCTCGAGCAGGGAGCGCAGCCGCAGGTGCTGCAGAGGGTCATTATTCCCAGTCAGATCATCGTGCATTTGGGAGCGCCCAGGTCCAACGCCGAGAACGTCTATATCTCTTTTCCGGACTATATTAAAAATGTTTGCTCCAGCGAAATTTATCCGACTTGGCCGGAAAACGCCATCCGCGCCAATATCTATGCCCAGATTTCGCTGGCGCTGAACCGTGTCTACACAGAATGGTATCCCAGCCAGGGATATAATTTCCAGATTACCAACTCCACCCAATACGATCAAAAATTTGTAAAAGGGCGGAACATTTTTGAGAATATCAGCCGGATTGTAGACGAAATTTTTAATGTTTATGTCAGCCGTATCGGATCCAGAGGCCCCTTTTTCACCGAATACTGCGACGGGCGGCAGGTGAGCTGCCCCGGACTGAAGCAGTGGGGTACAGTGGATCTGGCAAATCAGGGCTATTCGCCGTTGGAGATACTCAAGTACTATTACGGCAACAACATCGAACTGCTGGAGACCAATAATATTCAGGATATCCCCCAATCCTATCCGGGAACGCCGCTGCAAAGGGGCTCCAGAGGCACCTATGTGCAGATCCTGCAGGCGAAGCTGAACCGGATTCGGCGAAACTATCCGCTGATTGGCGCGGTTGTAGAAGATGGCGTATTTGGCCCGGCTACCGAAAGTGCGGTAAAAACATTCCAGAGCATTTTTAACCTTGCGCAGGACGGCGTTGTGGGAAAGGCTACCTGGTACAAAATCTCGTATATTTATGTCGCGGTGACCAAACTGGCGGAACTGGGGGCGGAAAACGAGAATCTTCCTTCCGACGCAAGCTCCTATCCCGGCAATGTGCTGCGAGAAGGTTCCACGGGAATTGGGGTTTCCATTGTTCAGTTTTACCTGAGCACGGTCAATATGTTTTACCAGACGGTTCCCGCAGTAGATATCGACGGCATTTACGGCCCGGCGACCACAAATGCGGTAAGAATATTCCAACGGCAGTTTAACCTTCCGCAGGACGGCATCGTGGGGAAAAATACCTGGAATAAGCTGTATAAAATTTACCTGGAACTGGTTGTCCAGCTGCCCGGTTCCACCACCAGCTGTCCGTCCTACCCGGGCAGTCCGCTGCGCAGGGGGGATTTCGGAAGGGATGTCAGCACGCTGCAGGCTTGGCTGAGCTATATTGCCGATTACGACCCAAGCATCCCGAAAGTAACGTCCGACGGAATTTTCGGCGCGTCGACGCAAGATGCGGTAATCGCATTCCAGCGCAGTTACGGGCTGGTAGCGGATGGTATCGTTGGGCAGGCTACCTGGAGCCGCCTGTGTGAGGTATCGACGCAGATTGCCACCGGGACCGCCTCGGATGAATATCCGGGCTTACCGCTGCGGATAGGGTCTTCCGGCGCCAATGTGCTGAAGATGCAGCGATATCTTAACTACATCGCCAATACCTACCCCAATATTCCGCGCGTCGCCACTGACGGGATTTTTGGCAACGCCACCCGCAGCGCGGTGATGGCCTTCCAGCGCCAGTTTGGCCTGACCGCTGATGGAATTATCGGCCAGCAGACCTGGAACCGTATCGTACAGGTGTACAATGACCTGCGGAGCCGTTCGGCTTCGCAGCAGGCCCAACCGTCCATTTTATCCGGAAATGACCTGCCGACCGCCGCCATTTCCGAGGAAAAAGCGGAATCGCCAGCCGTGCGGACAGCAGATGCAGGCAGACAGATTCGTCAGCTCAGACAGCAGATGAGGGATCTTTTGAAAGAGCATCCGGAACTTTCGGCGGACAGAAGAGCCTGGCAAGATGACCCTGTCATGGAGGCCGGACTGTTCGACAGCGGCGCGCCGCATCCGAAACAATCCTAAAAAAAAGAGGCGGTTGTTCGCCTCTTTTTTTAAGCGTTGTATGGGACAAGGCCTTTGCGATTGCAGCCGCATCTTCTTTTTGCGGTGGAAAGGAGCAGTCTGTTTTCCGGTCAGGAGGCTGCGGTCCTGCCCATGAATGCCGGTTCCATCCGCTCAATAACGCTGATACTTCCCGCCGTACCGACGGAATTCCTGTCAGGCGAGCGCTAGAAAAAGACGGGTCAGCAGCCAGGCAAGCAGACCGCACAGCGGAAACGTCAGTAGCCATGCAGTCAGCATCTGCCCGGCAATCGGGAGCCGAAGCGATGTGGAGGAGCGGGCGGCGGAGCATCCGGCCAGCGCGGCGGTTTTGGTGTGGGTGGTACTCACCGGCAGCCCCATGAAGGATAAAACGAGTAAGGCGCCAGCAGAGGCGAGATCCGCCGCGGCCCCTTGGGATTTGTCGATCTGTACCATCTCGACAGCAGTTTTCTGGATAATCCGGCGTCCGCCGCATAAAGTTCCAAGCCCCATGGCAGCGGCACACAGCGCGGCGGCGATCGGGTCCGGCCTGCTGGCGGAGGGAGGAACCTTTGCCGTTATCGACCAGACCAGCCCCAGCATGACAGCGAATTTTTGTCCGTCCTGTCCGCCGTGCATTGCCGCGCAGGCGGCGGCGCCGATTTTCTGCCATCCGGACAGACGTTTTTCCCCCAGCCGCCGCAGAACCGGTCCGGCAAGGCGGTATCCGCTCCATCCAAGCAAAAATCCCAGCCCAATCGAAAGAAAAAGCCCGGCCAGCACCGGTTGCCAATCCTGCCATCGGACAGCGCTTTCCCCATTCAGCGCCAGACTGCTGCCCAGCATTCCTGCCATCAGTCCATGACTTTCGCTGGTGGGAATGCCCCAGAACCAGGCGGCGGCAGCAAACAGGACTACCGATAAAAAACATCCGGCCAACGCACAGAAACCGCTTTTTCCCGACTGAGAAAAAGCGGCCAGATTCAGGATGGTTCTGGCCACCTGCCCGCCCAGCAGACAAAACAGCAGCGCCCCGGCTAAATTGCACGCGCCGGCCATCCAGGCGGCGGCCCGATAAGGCATGCTGCCAGTGGCTACAACACCGGCAATGGCGTTGGGCGCGTCTGTCCAGCCATTGACAAAAATCAGCGCCAAAACAGAAAAAAAGAGTAGCAGGCGCAAAAAAATCCGCCCCCTTTCTGCTAAAAGATATGCAGAAAATGGACGGAAAAGAAGATGCTTTTGAAAATGGTATTTTCGGTGTAAAAGCCAAAGAAAAGCGGCAGCCGCTTCCGCATAAAGGGCTTTTTTCTCAGGATGGCGTACCGCCTTCATTCAGAGCCAGACGGTACAGTTCTCCTTTTTTGTATCCCGTTTCTTTCGCCACCTGCTTTGCGGCGTCAGAAACCGAAAGGCCGGCTTCCCGCAGCGCTTTGACCTGCGCCGCCGCCTCTTCCAGGGTCAGCGCGTTTTTTTCCGGCTCCGGCGCCCCTTCGATAATCAGTACATATTCTCCCCGGGGCGATTTTTCCCGGTACAACTCCAACGCGCCGGAAAAGGTGGTGCGGATGATCTGCTCATGCAGTTTGGTCAGCTCCCGGCATAGAGCGATACGCCGGTCCCCCAATACCTCCAGCATATCCTGAAGGGTGTAGATTAATTTGTGCGGCGCCTCATAAAAAATCAGGGTATGCCGGTCGCCGGCGACCTGATGCAGATGCTCCATGCGGTTTTTGTGATTGGTGCTCAAAAACCCCTCAAAGCAAAAGCGGGAGGTGGGGAGTCCCGAAACTGCCAGGGCGGAGATGGCGGCAGATGGGCCCGGGATAACGACGGTGGGAATCCCTCGGGCCGCGCACAGCCCGACCAGATCCTCCCCCGGGTCGGAGATGCAGGGCATACCTGCGTCGGTAACGATGGCACAGTTTTCCCCCGACTCGATCCGAGCCAGGATCTCCTCGCCCCGTTCCCGGAGATTATGCTGATAATAGCTGGTCATCGGCTTTTTAATCTGGAAATGGTTCAGCAGCTTTTGGGTGACCCGGGTATCCTCCGCCGCGATAAAATCGACCTCTTGCAGCGTTTGGACCGCCCGCGGGGAAAAATCCGACAGGTTCCCAATCGGAGTGCCGACGACATATAAAGTTCCGGCCATAAAGGAGCCCTCCTGCTTTACAGATTCTCTTTTTTGTGATAGATGCGTAAAACTTCTGGCGAAAAGCCCCCTTCTGCTTCTATCAAAAGGGGAGGCTCCACCGTCATATAAGGTTTAGAGCCTTTTTTCCCCTCGACCAAAAACAGCCAGGGGGCAGTGTGCGGCTGCTGCTGGACAAAGCGCACCCGCTTGGGTTCCAATCCGGCGCGGCGCATCGCATACAGCGTGTCACACAGCCGCTCGGGGCGCTGGCAAAGGCATAGCCGTCCGCCGAAACGCAGCAGTCGAGCCGCCGCTTCACAGACGTCTTCAATGGTGCACAATACCTCGTGCCGGGCAATTTGTTCCGCGTCGGTTTCGCTTAAAATCCCGCTTCCCCGCGCTTTGTACGGCGGGTTGCAGGTCACAAGATCCAGCTGCCCGCAGGGAAGAGCGGAAAGTTCCTTTAAATCGGCCAGAAGAGGAATCAGGCGCCCTTCCAGCCCGTTTTTTTGAACGGACTGCTCCAACTGCACGATGGCCTGCTTTTGCACGTCCACGCCATAACACAGACGGGGTGGGTCATCCCGAAACCATAAAAGGGGGATGATGCCGCATCCGGTCCCCAGATCGCAGCACAGATCTTTTCGCCGGGGGGCTGCGAAGTCGGAGAGCAAAAATGCGTCGGTCCCGAATTTATGCACGTTGCTGACGCAGACAAAAAGGGAAGGGGAGAGCTCCTCCCAGGAAAAAGAATTTTCCATGGTACCCCCTTATTGCAGTTCCAGCAGACGGCACAGCTCATGCATCGCCTGGCTTTTGCACATGACCACCATCTTGTCCCCGCTTAAAAGCTGCGTGTTGCCGCGGGGGATGATCAGTTGCCCATCCCGGAAGATGGAAACGATGATCGACTCCACCGGCAGCTGCATCTGACTTAACGTTTTGCCGTGAAATTTATAGTTTTTGGGAAGCTCCAGCTCGCTTAAGGAAGCCTCTCCCCGGTTTAAGCTCATCAGCTCCTTGATCACCGCCGAATCCACCTCATGCTCCAGCAGACGGGCGATGCTGTTGGTGCTGCTGATGGGGATATCCACCCCCAACTGTTTCATAACCGACAGATTTTTGGGATTGTTGACCCTTGCCACCGTGCGCTCCACGCCAAAATGGCGCTTGGCCAACTGACAGGCGACCAGGTTGTTTTCGTCCTGTCCGGTAACGCCGATCAAGGCATCGCAATGGCGGATACCGGCGTTTTCCAGTGTGTCCAGCACAGTGCCGTCCCCCAGGATCACCGGCAGATCAAGGCTGTTGGCGACCTTTAGGCAGACATCGGGGTCTTTTTCGATGAGCACCGGCTCATGTCCGTGCTCCAACAGCGTCTGCGTTAGGTAAAATCCGATTTTTCCACCGCCGACTACAATCACTTTCATAACAGTAACCTCATTTTCCAGTTTAGTTAATGACCCGTGCGGCGACCAGCAGGTCTCCGGGCCGAAGGATTGCCTGATCGTTTTGGATCAGGGAAAATTCGCCGGTTTCACGCAGAGTGCCCAACAAATGGGTATCCGGCAGACGAAGGTCTTTCAGATAACGCCCAATCCATTCCTTTTGCGGATGGACGGTATAGTAGGAAAGTGTTGTATTGCCGATCAGGGTGTGCCTTGTTTCATAGCTTCCCGACAGGGCGGCAAGCACCATGTCAACCGTAAGGCTGGTCGGGCTGATCGTTCGGATGTTGAAAGTGGAGAAGATTTTTTCCCGTTTCGGGTCGAAAATACGGGCCAGTACGGTTTTCGTTTGAAAAATTTCCTTGGCCATCTGGCAGATCATAATGTTAACGTTGTCGTCCTCCGTCATCGCCAAAATGGCGTCACACCCTTCGATTCCGGCGCGCTTGAGTACGTCCTGATCAATGGGAACGCCGCTGATGGTGTATCCCGAAAAATCCGAATCCAGCAGCGCGAAATGGGATTCTTCCCGATCCAGCACAGAGACATCGTGCCCCATCCGGCTCAGTTCTGACGCCAGCATGGAACCGACCTTGCCACAGCCAACAATCAAAATGTTCATAACAATCTCCAATCTTCCATAAAGGATGCGCAGGCGGCCCGCCGCGCTGTCTGCGATAAACCAACAGGCATTGGGCCCGTCCGCGCCAAACGGTTCTATTTCATCATCCAAAAGCATCGGCGCGGAAGCCGAACTCAAACGTTTTCCACCGCTTTTTCGGTGGGAGGCTCTTTTCGCAGATCCGACAGAATTTTCCGAAACCGGAGCGAAAACAGCAAAACCGTGACGGCGACTGCCAGAAAATCGGCAACCGGCTCTGCCAAAAAGACGGCGAATACCTTGTCCTCAAAAAACAGCGGCAGAAGAAAGATGAGCGGGATCAGCAGGATCACTTTGCGCAGCAGCGCCAAAAATAGGGAAACGGCAGCTTGTCCCAGAGCGATAAAGGTCTGCTGGCAGGCAATCTGCGCGCCGAACAACAGGAAAGTGCCCATATAGATGCGCATGGCCCAGACAGAAATTTCGATCAGCTCCGGATTGGAACTGAAAAGCAGCACAAAAATCTTGGGAACCAGCATGCATCCTGTCCAAAGAACAGTGGTAAAAATCATACAGCACAGCAACAAAAGCTGAAACGCCTTTTTCACCCGGTCGGCGTTGCGCGCGCCGAAGTTGTAGCTGATGATTGGCTGCGCGCCTTGGGTCAGGCCCATAAGCGGCAGCATGCCGAATTGCATCACGCTGGTCAAAATGGCCATGGCGCCCACAGCCAGATCCCCGCCGAACCGCTGCAGCTGGGTGTTAAAGCAGATAGAAAGCAGGCTTTCGGTCGCCTGCATGATAAAAGGGGAAATGCCCAGCGCCATCACCGGACCGATCACCTTTGGGCTTAGGTGAATCCGGGACAGACGGATGCGGAGGACGGTTTTTTTACCGGTCAAAAATACCAGCACCCAAACAGCGGAAACCGCCTGGGAAAGGATGGTCGCCAAAGCGGCGCCCTGTACGCCCATGTCAAAGAGAAAAATAAAGATGGGGTCCAAAACGATATTGCACACAGCGCCGATGATGGTGGTCTTCATTCCCACCTGCGCAAATCCCTGGGAGGTAATAAACATGTTAAGCCCCATGACGATTTGTACAAAAATGGTGCCGGACGCATAGATGCGAAGATAGCCGGCGGCATACCCAATGGTGTCAGAGCTGGCGCCGAAAGCCATCAGAAGCGGCTCGCAGAAAAGCAGAATGACAGCGGTGAGAACCAGCGAAATGCAAACCAGCGCCGCACAGCAGTTGCCGAGGATTTCTTCCGCCATGTCATTGTCCTGACGTCCCATGAAAATAGCAGCCCGTGCCGCACCGCCCATGCCAATCAGGGAGGTGAACGCGGTAATCAGGGTAATGATCGGAAAACTTACGCCCACACCAGTCAGGGCGGAGGCGCCGATCTCAGGGATATGGCCGATGTACATGCGATCGACAATGTTGTACAAAAGATTGATAATCTGGGCGGTGATGGCCGGAACAGCCATGGAAAACAATAATTTTCCGATGCTCCCGGTGCCGAAATCCGCCTGGGAACTTTTCCTCAATCAAGTCGCTTCCTTTCGCGCAAAAAGATAACCTTATTCGAATTCACATTCGTCCTCATCACCGCAGGGATCGTAATTCAAGGCGCCGACCATGTCACGTCCCTGCACATAATTGGCCTGCCGAGACTTTTGGATGGCATCATCCAGAATCTCCAGGACCGCCCGGGGATTCCGAATCGATTTGAGCACCTTGGTCGGCGTGTCGCTGTCCTTGGCATGCATCGTAATGGTGCCGCATTTGAAAATCCGCTGGGTAAGCGGTAAAGACAGTTTTTTGTCGGTGATGCGGTAGAGCATGATCTCATCCTCGTGGATGTTAAAAAAGCCCTTGCGGGTGATAAATTTTTCCGATGTGATGATGTACCTTGTAAAATTGATGGCGAGTCCGAAAAAATTACGGGGTTTATCGGTCCAAAGTTGGTTTTTCATCGGTTCCATTCCAAGCACTCCTTTTGCCGGGAGATAATATTTCTATTATAGCAAGGTTCCGAAAAAAGGACAAGAGCATCCGGGGCTTACTGGCGCAGGAAAAGAAGACGGAAAAGAAGAATCCCGGTTGCTTTTTGAAAAGCCGGCTGTTTGCGGCCGCTCTGAAAAACATTTGCCGGACGCAAAAAAATCGGGCATCCGTTCGGATGCCCGATTGTAAGAGAAAAGAAAAGCCAATCCTTTTATTTTCTGTAGCCGCATTTGGGGCAGACCCCGTTTTCGTCCAGCGCGACGCCGCACAGCGGACAGCGGTCAATTTTGTTCTTTGGCGAGAATTCTGCGCTGGCAGCGTTCACGCCGCTGGTAAAGGTAATTTTGGCGATGTTCAACTTGTCTTTGAGCAGGTCATAAACAATTTTGATCATGCCCTCTACGGTCATGGTTTCCTTGGTTACCACCAGGCGGCATTCAGGATATGCAACGGCCAGGTCGGTGCGGAAAGCGGGGCCTTTCATTTTGTTTTGGGGCGTACCGTCTTTGATGCCCTGCTTTTCATAAACACTCAAAACGGCGGGCAGGAGAGGATCGTCTTCACGCAGAATCAATGCGTGGTCAAAGTTTTTCAAAACTTCCCAGGCGGTCTTTTGAATCTCATTGCAAGGGAAAACCATATTCACGCCGGGTTCAATGGAATCTTCCACTTCAATGGTCAAAACACCCGTGTGCCCGTGTAAATATTGAGCTTCGCCCTGGAAACCATAAAATCTGTGTGCATACTGCAGATCCAACGTTGTGATACTTCTCATATAAACTCTCCTTTAATGTTATTTACGGGTAGATGTAGCCCCCGCATGGGCTAATAATCAATAATAATTATTAATTTTAATTATAAAGGCTTTTTTGCTTTTGTCAAGAAAAATGGTAAAAGAATCTTTCCATAAAGGCCTTGGAAAAGATAGATTAAAAAAATTCATATTGCACCGGCGAAAAAGAAGAAAAGGAACAAAAAATCGCCGCGAATTTCTCGGCGATTGAAAAAGAAAAGATGTTTCGGCAGTCCTTTTGCGCGTCAACAAAGGAAATAGAAATGCCTGTGCTGCGTGCGAAACAGTCCGGTTCGGAAAGGCGCGGTTTCCGGGCAAAAAATCCGAACAATGAAAAAGGTCCCAGCCATACGACTGAGACCTTGGTGCGGGTAACAGGACTTGAACCTGCACAGCCTTGCGACCATTAGAACCTGAATCTAACGCGTCTGCCAATTCCGCCATACCCGCATATTGTTCGGCGGTTTGTGTCAACGTATGCGATTATATCATCCATCGGCGGGAATGTCAATGATTTTTTTGAAAAAAGTTTTTCGGGATTTTTCAAAAATTACTTTGCTTTTTAGAAAAAGTGTGATATACTAAACCGAGCGATTTCATATGCGCCTGTAGCTCAGTGGATAGAGCACCGGCCTCCGGAGCCGGGTGCGTAGGTTCGATTCCTATCAGGCGTACCAGCCGAGTGCCTCGACACGCAAATGCGTAGTCGGGGCACTTTTTTGCAGTTTTTCCTCTTATGCCTAAGCGGCATCTTTTTGCACCTCTTGACAAGACCCCGACCATTTTGGCTGGGGTTTTTATCTTATGTTTTGGTAAAAAGCCAGAACTTGGTGTTCGCCCGGAGGCTTTTCTTTTGGTCGGCGGCTTCTTGCTAAAACAGGCTGAGTTGTTCCTCCTGTACCGGACGGGGGACAGCTTTTTCCCGATGCATCAAACCGCCGTCCAAATCGGACAAAAAGGCGGATGGCTCTCCGGAAGTTGTTAAGATCAGTTCTTCCCGCGCGCGGGTAAGGCCAACGAAAAACAGCCGCCGCTCTTCGTTCGGATCCGATTCCCCCTTGGCAGATTCTAGGGGGATGTTCGATTTTCTCACGCCGCATAAAAAGACGACAGGATATTCCAGCCCCTTAGCGGCATGCAGGGTCATCAGCCGTACCGCGCCGGAGGAATATGTCTTTCCCGCCGCACGGCTGAGATCCCCTTCCTGCCCCAATAGCAGAGCACGGCAAAAGGACGGCATGTCGTTCCAGAAAACAGAGGCGTTTTGCAGCTTTTCCATGGCGGGGGAAGCAGGGTTTTCCCCCAGCCAGCGATCCAGCAGGCGGCGGGGTTTTTCTTTTCGAATCAGCGGAAGAAAGGTGTCCACCGCATTCCACAAAAAGGTCAGGTGCGGATATGGCGCCGTTTCGGCTCGCAGGGCAGCCAGATCTCCTTCCTCTGTTTGCCGGGCAGCCTGGAGGGCCCGATCTGTTACATCCGCAGGACAGTGCCAGATCAGGCGAAGGGCATTTTTCAGCGCCGTCGTATCCCGGCTGTTTAACAGCCAGCCGAAAAATCCCATTGTCCCACGCACCTCATCGTCGGAAAGATAGTCCTCCCGGCCGGTGACCATGCAGGGAATGCTGTCGTGCCGCAGACATTTTTCCACAAGCTGCACCTGCCGGTGGGTGCGGCACAGAACCGCGATGTCCGAAAAAGAGCGCACGATGCTTCTTTGTTCGGCCCGATGCGCCTCCAGCATGCCAAGCCCGCCGGTCATCGCGGCAATCTGGCGGGCAACGGCAATGCCCTCGGCAAATTCGTCTGCCGCCTCGATCAAGCGCACTGGCTCGCCGCCGGGCCGATTGGGCAAAAGCATGCGTTCCGGGCCTGGATTGGGCGCGATGGCGGCCAGCGCCGCTGAGAGGATCTGCGGAGAGCTGCGATAGTTTTGTACAAGCCGGATCTCCCGCAAACCCGGCAGATCGTCTTTCAGCCGGACAAAGCAGTCCGCCCCGGCGCCGCGGAAGCCGTAGATAGCCTGGTCCGGGTCTCCGATGACAAACAGGCCCTGACCGCCCCGGCTCCATTGCCGGACCAGCTGATACTGCAGATCGTTGATATCCTGAAATTCGTCCACCAGAAGATGGGAAAAACGCCGTCCGCCGCCGGGCAGGCGGACCAGCGCGCGCAAAAGCAGATCGTCAAAATCCAGGCATCCCTTTTCCTGCAGAAGTGCCTGATACTCCAAAAACGCGTTTTCTTCCAGCGCACCCGCATCCTGCCCTTTGCCGTTCTTGATGCGGGAGACCTCCTGTAAAAAGCGGCGTGGAGACAGGGCCAGTTCCCGGTCGCGGATGATTTGGGCGGCTAACTCCAGGGCGTCCGGCTCGCTGATGAGCGAAATGTCCCCCAGCAATTCCAGACAGATGGCATGGAAGGTGCCGATGGTCATACCGCGTACCGCCCGCTTTCCGCCCAGCCGCTGTTCCAGCCGCCCTCGCATTTCTGCGGCAGCCTGGTTGGTAAAGGTAACGGCGGTGATCTGCGAGGGCTTGACGCCCTGCTCTTCCACCAGGTAGGCAATACGGGAAACCAGTGTTTTGGTCTTACCGGTGCCGGGCCCGGCAATGACCGCCACAGCGGGTTCGGCCGCGCACACGGCGGCCTGCTGCTCCGGGTTCAGCTGTTGCGGACGGGACGCAGGTTCCGACCCTTTTGGAGGCTGTTCCGCAGGAGCGGACTTCAGCGGATCCTTTTTCGGCTGCGTCGGCGGCTCCGACGGGCCGGATACGCCAAACAGGGAGGTCTGCCCCTGCAGCGCCTGGATTTCCGAAGCGCTCAACAGTAAGATCTGCCCGTATTCGCCGTCGTACCCGGGAACCCGCCGCACCTGCCCGTTCCGCAGCCGGCGGATGCCTTCGGCAACACAGGGGCCGGCTGCACGGCGGATCTCTTTCAGCGGCGCCTGGCGCAGGATGTAAAATTCTGGCCCCAGCTCAGCCAGCAGAGCTTCGTACTGCCGTTGGGCTTTTTTGCTCGCGGCAGACGTTCCTGTTGCGGCGGCGATTACTTCCGGCAGCGGGGCGAGGCTTTCAAATGGTTTGGCGCCGCCGGGGCGAAACCCCTCAGGACGGTCCGCCAACTCTTCCACCCGGTGCTGAACGCCGATGGTGATTTTTTTGCCGCAGACTGGGCAGCGCCCTCCATATGTGGCGGTTTGGGAGGGCGTCAGGCGGCATCCGCAGGAGCGGTGTCCGTCCAGATGGTATTTTCCCTCTTCCGGGAAAAACTCCACCGTTCCCGCAAATCCTTCTCCGGTCTGAATGGCCCGGGCCAGCGCTGGATAGGAAAGCTCGGTGTCCAGCAGGTTGGCTTCCCGCCCCAACCTGGCAGGGGAGTGGGCGTCGGAGTTGGAAATCAGGGTAAAGCGGTCCAGGGAGGAGACCCGCCAGTTCATGGGCGGGTCGGAGGAAAGGCCGGTTTCCACCGCGTGGATATACCCGGACAGATCTCCGAAGCATTCCTCCACCGAATCAAAACCGGAAAAGGCGCCGAACATGGAAAAATGGGGCGTCCAGATATGGGCAGGGATAAACACCGCCTGCGGGCAGGTCTCCAGCGTGATCTCCAGCAGATCCCGGCTGTCCAGCCCCAGAATGGGCCGCCCGTCGGAATGGATGTTGCCGATGGCTTCCAGCCGGTGAGCGAGTGCCTGGGCGTCCTCCAAAGAGGGGAGAAGGATCAGGTTGTGGACTTTGCGGGTGCGGCCGTCTTTTTTGTAAATGGAGCTGATTTCTCCGGACAGGACAAACCGCGGGGCCTCAGCTGCCGGACAGAACGGATCCGGCAGGCGCGCGCCGTCCCGCAGACGGTAGAGACCCTCTTCGGCGGGGATCAGATTTTCCGCCAGTTCGGCCCGCCAGGCCGGATGGGTAAAATCCCCGGTGCCCAAAAGCCGGATGCCTTTTCGTCTCGCCCAAAAATCCAGATGGGCGGCGTCACAGTCCCGACTGGTGGCCCGGGAGTATTTGGAATGGATGTGCAGGTCGGCGATATACAAAACGAGGCCCTCCCCTCTGCTGATCTTTCTATTATAATCCTCCTCTCGCAAAAAGCCAACATGACGGACAAAAAGAGAAAGCGCCATCCGTAAAAAGGGAACAGTCCGGCCGTTTCGGCTTTTCTTAAAAATGTGGGTCGATTCCTTTTTTCTTTTGTGATATCATAAAAAGGAAAAGGGGAAGGAGGAAGCGGATATGGTCTGTTTTTGGCGGTGTGACAGTCCCGTTGGGACTTATACCGTCGCGGAAGACGGCATGGGGATATGCAGCCTGTTTTTCGGCGAGCGCCTTGTGCCGCCGGATTGGGAGATGCGGCAAACGCCGCTTTTAAAAACAGCGATTCTGCAGCTGGCAGAATATTTTTCGGGCAAGCGGCAGACCTTTGATTTGCCGCTGTCCCTGCACGGAACGCCTTTTCAGCTGGCGGATTGGGCGGCGCTGCAAACGATTCCCTATGGGGAGACCTGCTGCTATCAGCAGATTGCTGAACAGATGGGAAACCCAAAAGCGTGCCGGGCGGTCGGACTTGCCAACAACCGGAATCCGGTGGCGGTGATCGTTCCCTGTCATCGGGTCGTGGGCAAAAACGGCGGCCTGGTCGGGTACGCCGGCGGGGTTTGGCGTAAAAAAAGCTTATTGGAGCTGGAACAAAAATATCGACTGCCCAAATAAAAAAGCGGCTTTCCTCTCGGAATTTTGAGCGGAAAGCTTTTCTTTTGTAAAAGCCAGAAGACAAAACAACTGAGAGACAGCTCTTTCATAGGGAAAATTGTAACAAAATCTTGTATACAATAGCAGGATTTTGCAGATGTTTTTTGAGAATGGACTAGTATAATGAAACTATCATCCAAGAAGAGGAATAAGGATTTGTGAAAAATAACGAATCCTTACCCATAATTTGATACGATAAAGACAAAACCGTGCCGGATTTCTAACAATTTAAAAATCACTTTTCAACATCTTACCACGCTCGCCTTTGGCGGACAGTCTTTCCAACATCAGCCAACGATTTTGCATTTTCTTTCCCCGTGCTGTGTTTTGTTCTTTATTGATATATTTTCCGCCGATAGCAAGGCGGCGGAAATAACAGCCTGTGGTTAAGGGCTGTTCGGTTAGAATGATCTATTAGGAGGAGAACTATGAAAAGAACCATCGCTTTGGTGCTGGCTGCAATGATGCTGATGACATTATTGCTCAGCGGCTGCGGCGAGACCGGTGTAAGCTCGCAGGCTTCTACCGGCGCCACCACTGGGGATGTTGCGAATGTAGACTCCAACAACCCCTACGCAAATGTTGATACTTCCAAAGAAGCCAACCTCGTTATGTATTCTGTAGCGGATGAGCCTTTGGATATGGCAGAGGTTCTGGAGATGGCCAATGAGCGGATCAAAAACGTTCTGAACGCCACTTTGGATCTGTATTTTATTCCGTCCGCTGAATTCAACGTAAAATACCCGTTGGTTCTGGCAGGCGGAGATCAGCTGGACCTGATTTACACCGGTAACTACAGAGATTACCGCAACTACGTTGAGAAAACTTCTTTCATGGAGTTGACCCCTGAATTCCTGCAGACCTACATGCCCCAGACCTGGGCGACCCTGCCGGAATCCGCTTGGGAAGAGACTTATGTAGATGGTAAAATCTACATGGTTCCCCGCAATACCGCGGAAATCTTCCCGGACCGTGGCCCGTTTGTCAATATGGACATTGCCGAGAAATACGGCTTCACCGCGGATGACATCAAGAGCTACGATGACTTCAAAAACCTGCTGTTGGCCATCGGCGACAATGAGTCTGCCAGCGGTATGTACGCGTACTATCAGTCTCAGACCTCCAACATGCAGGAGCTGGGCTGGAGATATCGGTTCAACCTGATCAACAACCAGGCTTCCGACTACGTTTACTACTGCCAGCTGGACGACCCGACCTTTGAGAATCCTTTCTTCCTGTACACTTCTGAGTACTGGAAGACCTACATCCAGGATATGGCCGAATTCGCCAAAGCGGGCTGCTGGCCCTCCGACGCGATTTCCAACAGCAACTCCATCATCACCCTGTTTGAGAACGGCCAGTCCGCAACTTCCCGCGGCAACTACTACAATGGTATCACCATGATCCAGGGTTACCGTGAAAAGGGAATGAATGTTGAGCTGTTCGACATTTTCCCGGAGAACTACCGTCCTCTGCGTGACTCTTACCTGGGCGACGGCTATGCCATCCCGATTTTCTGCGAGCAGCCCGAAAGAGCGGCCGCGGTTCTGGACTATATCAAGTGCGATAAAGAGACCAACATGCTGCTGGCCGGCGGCGTGGAAGGCCGTCATTACATCCTGGATGAGGCAACCAACAGCGTATCTCCCGGCCCGGAAGCCAGCGACTATGAGTTCGACGGCTGGGCTTGGGGTATCCGCCATGTGGACTTCCCGTTCCCGTCCACCGACGATGCGAGAATCAACGCTGCCAACGAACATCTGAGAGAAGCGCAGGTCAAAGACGAAGAGTGGCCTTACTGGGGCTTCCAGTTCAGCCCGACCCCTGTTTCTGCTGAATGGGCGGTCATTTCCGCTTTGATTACTGAGTACCAGGGCTCTTTCGACCTGGGTATGTTCGGCGACAACACCATGACCGAATACGAAGGTTTTGTAAAGAAACTGCAGGATGCCGGTCTGGAAAAATACATGGAAGAGTGGAACCGTCAGAGAGATGAGTTCCTGGCCAATAAAGCGGCCTAGTCTTCTTATCCTCCTTGCTGCAAAGAGGACCTGTTTAACAGGTCCTCTTTTTGCGTTTTCCGTTTTGTTTTTCCGTTGGAAAAGGTCAGAATCATCTGGTGCCTTTTTTTCTTTCCAGTGGGAATAGAAAATGATAAAAAAGCATATTAATTCCTAAAAAATGTTAAAAATTATAGACAAAATGGACATATAAGACAAAATAACGATATAAATAACAATAAAATGAAGAACATATGGCGCGAAAAGTCTTTATAATGAGCATATACCGCAGGATAACAAATCGATATCCACGCTATTTCTATAATTTTTTGCCATAAAAGTACGAAAGGCTCTCAGGCAATAGTCTACTATTGTTTTATACGCCTGTTCCGCTGGCTGGAGCCAGGCAGCCTAGGGCAGATGATTCACCTGCCTCCTATATTTTACCAAGTTGCCTGAGAGGAATTTTGTGCTTTATGATATGTGCTTCGCAAACGGAAAAGCGGAACACACCGGCACTGCCGGTAAAAACAATGAGGAGGATACACATGAAAAAACTGGCACTTTTGTTGGCAGTTATGATGATGTTTAGCCTGCTGCTGGCTGGCTGCAACAACACCACAACTTCCAGCGCACCGGAAAGCAAGCCCGCTGAGAACAGCACTGCTTCGGGTGGCGACACCGAAACCAACGATGATCCTTATGCGAACATCGACCTGAGCAAGGAAGAGACCGTTGTAATGTATGTAACGGCTACCGAGCCCAATGCGATCAAAGAAGTAATGGAAGCTGCGAATGAGAAAATCAAAGCTGCGATCAATACTACCATTGATCTGTACTTCATTCCTTCTTCTGAGCGTTCCACCAAGTACCCGCTGGTTATGGCAGGCGGCGATACCGTTGACCTGATCTACACCGCAAACTGGTGCTACTACAAAGAGCAGGTTGAAAAATCTGGCTTTAAGGAACTGACCGAAGAGTTCCTGCAGACCTACATGCCCCAGACCTGGGCTACTCTGCCGGAAGCCGCTTGGAAAGAAACCCTGATCAACGGCAAAATCTACATGGTTCCCCGTAACACCGCTGCTATCTTCCCGGATCGTGGTATGGTAGTAAACATGGAAGTTGCCGAGAAATACGGCTACACTGCTGACAAGATCAAAACTTACGATGATCTGAAAAACCTGTTGCTGGCCATCGGCGACAATGAAGCTTCCAATGGTATGTATGCATACTATGCTTCTCAGTCCTACACCCTGCAGCAGCAGTTCCTGCAGTATGCAAACAACCTGATCAACAACCAGGCTTCTGACTATGTATACTACAGCCAGCTGACTGACCCGAAATTTGAGAATCCGTTCTTCCTGTACACTTCGGATTACTTCAAAGATTACGCTCTGCTGATGGCTGAATTCGCGGCTGCTGGCGTATGGCCTTCTGACGCGATCTCCAACACCAACTCCATCTCTACTCTGTTTGCGAACAAACAGTCTGCTACCTGCCACCAGAACTACTACAATGGTATCACCAACATTGAGGGCTGGCGTGAAAAAGGTATCAAAGCTGAACTGTTTGATACTTATCCCGAAGGCTACCGCGCACTGCGTGACTCTTTCGTAGGCGACGGTATGGCAATCCCGTCCTTCTCCGAGATTCCGGAGAGAGCGGCTGTATGCCTGGATTTCATTAAGAGCGACCTGGAAACCTACATGCTGCTGGCTGGCGGTTTCGAAGGCAGACATTACATCTATGACGAAGCTACCAACACCATCTCCAACGGTCCGGAGTCTGCTGACTACGTATTCGACGGTTGGGCTTGGGGTATCCGTCATAAAGACTTCCCGTGGCCCAAAACTGATGACGAGAGAATCAATGCTGCTAACAAACATCTGAGCGAGACTCAGCTGAAAGACGAAGAGTGGCCTTACTGGGGCTTCACCTTTGACTATGCTCCTGTTTCCGCTGAGTGGGCAGTTATCTCCGCTCTGGTAACCGAGAACTCCGCTTCCTTCGGACTGGGCTCCTTCGGCGCTAACACCGAGGCTGAGTACGAAGCATTTGTTCAGAAGCTGAAAGACGGCGGTCTGGACAAATACATGGAAGAGTGGAACAAGCAGAGAGACGAGTTCTTGGCTGCTAACAAATAATTAAGTATCCACTGAATGAGGCTTTGCATTTCATGCAAAGCCTCATTTTTTTTGTTGTAAAAAAGAAATTTTTCGGCAATCTTTTGGATCATGGAGTCTTGAATCTATATCAAAAAAGCTATCATAAAAGTGTAGTTTGCGCTTTTAAATCGGAAGAAAAGAATTAGAAAAAGAGGCGCAAAAAATATTATTCCAAGGGAAGAAAAAACAAAATAAAAAGAGGTTTGGATATAAAAGGACAACATAAAGGACAATTTTTTGATGAAAAAGACAAGATATTTAAGTCTTTTTTAAAAATTCTTCTTGTATAATATGAAACATCGTAAGACACAAGGACCTTGGAAAAATGAATAAAAAATCAAAATGAAAAAACAGTTTTTCAGTGATTTTGCAAATTAGTGCATAATAGCACAGAATGTTTAATGGAACGACAGATTTTCATATACTTGGGAAACAAACATAGCATGGTCTTGTTTCAATTTCCAAAGGCAGAAGTAAAATTTTGCCCTCCTCAAATTTTGCAAGCCGTTTCAAAGCATATGTGCGTTATGAATACCGACCAACCTGGATGATTGGGTATGGCGGAGCCGGTAAACCCGGAATTATGTTATCGAGGAGGATACACATGAAAAAACTGGCATTTCTGATGGCGGTTATGATGATGTTCACCCTGCTTCTGGCTGGCTGTAACAACACCACAACCTCCAGCGCACCGGAGAGCAAGCCTGCTGACAACAGCGGCGCTGAGAGCACTCCTGCAGACGGTGATGATCCTTATGCGAACATCGACCTGAGCAAGGAAGAGACCGTTGTAATGTATGTAACGGCTTCCGAGCCCAATGCGATCAAAGAAGTAATGGAAGCTGCGAATGAGAAAATCAAAGCTGCGATCAATACTACCATTGATCTGTACTTCATTCCTTCTTCTGAGCGCGCTACCAAGTACCCGCTGGTTATGGCAGGCGGCGATACCGTTGACCTGATCTACACCGCAAACTGGTGCTACTACAAAGAGCAGGTTGAAAAAGCTGGCTTTAAGGAACTGACCGAAGAGTTCCTGAACACCTACATGCCTCAGACCATGGCTACCCTGCCGGAAGCCGCTTGGAAAGAAACCCTGATCAACGGCAAAATCTACATGGTTCCCCGTAACACCGCTGCTATCTTCCCGGATAGAGGCCCTGTTGTGAACATGGAAGTTGCCGAGAAATACGGCTACACTGCTGATAAGATCAAAACTTACGATGATCTGAAAAACCTGCTGCTGGCAATCGGTACCAACGAAGTTTCCAACGGTATGTATGCGTTCTATGCTTCTCAGTCCGCCAACCTGAAGCAGATCGCACTGCTGTATGGGAAGAACCTGATCAACAACCAGGCTTCTGACTATGTATACTATAGCCAGCTGACTGACCCGAAATTTGAAAATCCTTTCTTCCTGTACACCTCTGATCTGTACAAAGAGTATGCTCTGGGAATGGCTGAATTCGCGGCTGCTGGCGTATGGCCTACTGACGCGATCTCCAACACCAACTCCATCTCTACTCTGTTCCAGAACAAACAGTCTGCAGTTTCTTACCAGAACTACTACAATGGTATCACCTGGATCGAGGCGACTCGTGCAAAAGGCATCAAAGCTGAACTGTTCGACATTTATCCCGAAGGCTACCGCGCACTGCGTGACTCTTTCGTAGGCGACGGTATGGCTATCCCGTCCTTCTCCGAGATTCCGGAGAGAGCGGCTGTATGCCTGGACTTCATCAAAAATGACTACGAGACCTACATGCTGCTGGCTGGCGGTTTCGAAGGCAGACATTACATCTATGACGAAGCTACCAACACCATCTCCAACGGTCCCGAAGCTGGCGACTATGAGTTCGACGGCTGGGCTTGGGGCATCCGTCATAAAGACTTCCCGTGGCCGAGCACTGATGATGAGAGAATCAATGCTGCTAACAAACATCTGAGCGATACTCAGATAAAAGACGAAGAGTGGCCTTACTGGGGCTTCACCTTTGACTATGCTCCTGTTTCCGCTGAGTGGGCAGTTATCTCCGCTCTGGTAACCGAGAACGAAGCTTCCTTCAACCTCGGTATGTTCGGTGCTAACACTGAAGCTGAGTACGAAGCATTTGTTCAGAAGCTGAAAGACGGCGGTCTGGACAAATACATGGAAGAGTGGAACAAGCAGAGAACTGAGTTCTTGGAAGCTAACGCTTAATCGTCGGTTTTACCGATAAAAAAATCCCGTGCAAATGCACGGGATTTTTTTTATGTTTTTCTACAAACGAGAAAAAAACGAGATTTTATAATACGAAAAGAACCAATTTTGCGAGATTTTTAATTCTAATATGCAAAAATGAGGGAAAAACATTACCATGAAGCACAGAAAAACAGAATTGATTTGCCGGTTACTTGCTGCCCCAGGGGCATGCGGCAAGACATTTTGCGCAGGTGTGTTTACCAAATACGGAGGCCATCTCTTCCAAAAAATGATCGCAAGTTTCCTTGTCAAAACGAACTGATGGAGCGTCGCCCGGAGAGAATGGAACCCCTTGAATCGCGTGGACAGGGCATGCGTCGCGGCATCGGGTACAGCTGCCGCAGCGATTCGCCAACGGTTGATCCGGCAAAAGCGGCGCATCTGTCAGAATAGTAGTCAGCCGCAGGCGGGGCCCCACTTCCGGATTGATCAGATGGCAGCTTTTCCCAATCCAGCCTAGCCCGGCATGGCTGGCGGCAAACCGATGGCTGAACATACCCATCAGTTCCGTTGAAATTTTTTCAAGGCCTTCGGGCCCTTTGGACGCGACCTGTTCTTGTAATCCTGGCGCCAGACGCGACTGCCGGTAATCAGAGGTGGGGACGGGATAAGAGCGAAATCCCTTTTGCTGCAGCATGTTGGAAAGCCTAAAACCAATCAAATCCAGTTGGCGGTTAATAGCGCTGTAAAAATAGCTGTAAGAGCGCGTAGGACCTATCGCCTGTTCTTGAATGATCTCCCGCGGAAAGAAAATCGCAACCGAGATCGCGCGGGGAAAAGAGGCGCATAAATCGCCATAATTTTCCCGAATCCACTGGGTATCGGCAGTTAGATCGGCCACGCCGAAAAGATTTGCTCCTAAGTCTTGGGCCTGTGCGGACAAGGCCTCTTTTAGTTCTTCCATCTGCAATACTCCTCCTTGGCTGACCGGCAGCGAATCATCGAAACACTGGAATACCTAGCACTCCCAAAAGGCTTAAAAAAGTGAAAATGGCCTAAAGTGAAAGTGCCTTTTTGCTATTAAAGGAATTATAGTATGCTCACGCGTGAATCGTCAATATAATGCTGCAAACGAGCAAGGAAAAAGGCGAAAAACAACTTTTTTCAGAGAAGTATTGACATTTACAAAAACTGCTGTTATAATGAATGACGTTGCGGACGAGATGCTCCTCAGCGATTTCTATGGCCTGGTAGTTCAGTTGGTTAGAACGCTAGCCTGTCACGCTAGAGGTCGTGGGTTCGAACCCCATCCAGGTCGCCATATGCTGCTATGGCTCAGTCGGTAGAGCGCGTCCTTGGTAAGGACGAGGTCACCAGTTCAAATCTGGTTAGCAGCTCCAAAATCCCGAATGCGTAAGCGTTCGGGATTTTTATTTATCCCGGATTTGTTCGACTTTCTTTTTTGAATTATGTCGTAACCGAACAATAAGACGCGAAATGATATGCGCCCCGGATAATAAAATCGCTGTGGATTGCATACTGCCAAAAATCCCGGAATCGTTAGGATCCCGGGATTTTTCGTTTGGAATCAGCCGGTTGGCGGGACTCATTTTTCTTTTTATCTGCTGATAAAAGCCTGCGACGCGATGTACAGGGTGTGTGCCAAAAAGAAACGAATTTGCAGGATTTTATAAAAGGCATGCAAATTGCCCCGCCTTTCTATTTCCGAGCTTTTTAATAGGAAAAAAGGATTTTTTGTGATGCCGGGCGGTCCCAAGCTGGCGAGAAAAGATACGGCTCATGCCTGACGGCGCTCCAGGCTACATACGGTTAAACAATCGCCGCTTACGGTAAAATGAACGTCAAACCCGGCAAATTCCATCCCGTAAACGCGATCTGCCTGATTCTGATAGGCCGGTCGGGGATCCTGCGCCAAAACGGCGAGAAGCGCTTCCTGCTGGGCGGTGGGAACCTGCTCCAAAAGCTGAGGAGGGCAATCAACTTGTAATACGCCGCTTTTTTGCTGAAGAGAAAAGCCTCCTTTGGCATCCGGATGCGAGTCGGTATAGGGCAGATAGGGCTTCACATCATAAATGGGAGTTCCGTCCATCAGATCGGCTCCGGCGACATGAAGTACGGGCCCTTGGCTGCTTTGCAGGTCTACCTTTTCCAACCGGACGCAGGACAATCCTATATGATTGGGGCGAAAGGGAGAGCGGGTAGCAAATACGCCCATTCTGGTATTTCCGCCTAAACGCGGAGGCCGGACGGTAGGAGACCAGTCCTCCCGTATCGCCTGCGAAAACTGCCAAATCAGCCAGATGTGGGAATACCCCTCTAAACCGCGGAAAGCGTCTGGAATGCGGTATGGCGGCTCAAAAACGATTTGCGCTTTCAATTCGTCAATAAGGCCGCTTTGTCGGGGAATCCCGAACTTGCTGGGAAAATCGCTGTGAATATGGGCAATCACCTGCAGCTCAACAGCATTTGACATAGCTACAACTCCTTTGCTGGAATCAGTATACCCCTTTTTGTTTTGCCGCGCAATCGAAAGAAAAAGTGTGCCCAAGGGGCTTGCCAAAGAGGGGCGCTGACCGGCTCGTCTGTGCGGGGGATTTTGTTGGTCCAGAGTATCCATTGACAGATGCCCAGGCTGTTTGGGAATGACATGCCTGCAAAGAAGCGGCATTTTAGAGAGGGAGGGAAGCGGCGCCTTTACAAAACACGGCAAGCAGCAGGGGGGGTTGACGGCTGCATCCCGGCCCGGAGGATGGAAAACCCATGTAGCGCGGGAGTGCGGCAGGCAGCAGGCGACGAGGCGCGGCGGACAGTTAGACTCGGCAGGTAGCGGGTGCGGTAGACGAAAGCCTTCAAACAGGCGATCTTTTCCCCGGCAGACTTTTGCTGCCGGCCAGCGGAAAGCCGATGATATTTACAAACCGTAGTGGATGACCCACTTGCCCTTGCGAAGCGCGTTTTGCAAAAGCGATTCCAGCTGCGACAATCCATGCCGGTTTTGGATGACGGACAGAAACGCCGGTATGGATGTTGGCGGAATGAGGGTGATTCCGCAATAATCAATCCCTTTTTGAGGAACGTCAGGGGTGTGCCAGAAAAAATCAATATCGTCAAATTGCGTAACGATGTTTTCCAGATCATCGTCATTTACCGAGATACAATGATATTTCTGCGGCTCATATTTATCATATCGGATTCCTTTTTGCGGCGATTGGGGCATGATGCCAAATTCATGTTTTGCCAAAATGAGGCCTCCTTGTTAGAATGATAAAATGGCCGATCGGCTGCGAAAGTCATTTCGGCTGTTTTGACTGCGCTGACAAAGGACAATCCATTGCGCGAAAATCGTTCTTTTGCAGGGTGAGGCGCCAGCGCGGGGGCAGACAAAGTGATTCGGGATGAGCAAGCGGCCGGCCGTTTTTGCGAAGCCGAAATCCAGATATCCTTTTCTCAAGAATATCACAAAAAAGGAAAAAACGCTATCCGCACAAGAACACGCCCGAACAGTTCTACGAACTGTTCGGGCGTGTTCTTCTTATTTGACGTATTATTTTCACCGGCCATCACTGCGGCGAAACACTGTTTTGCGCTCACCTTTCGGCGGGCCGCTTGCGCTTATCCTTCGATAGCGATGTATTTGTTCTCTTCCAGTTTGGGCTGTTCCTTTTTCGGGACAGACAGCCTCAGAATACCGTCCTCAAATTTTGCGCGGATATCGCTTTGCTCAACGCCATCCCCAATGTAAAAGCTTCTGCTGCATTGGCCGATATAACGTTCCCGCCGGATATAAGCGCCTTTTTCGTCTTTCTCATCTTTGTTCAGGCCTTTTTCCGCGTGGATGGTCAAATAACCGTTTTCCACTTTGGCTTTGATCTCATCTTTCTTGAAGCCGGGAAGATCGATATCCAGCTCATAACCGGAACCGGTGTCCCGGATATCGGTTTTCATCAGATTTTTCTCATGCTTGCCATACAGGGCGTTGCGTCCGCTCACAAGGCTGCGGTCAAAAGGAAAATCAAACCAGTCGTCAAACATGTTTTCACCAAAAATACTAGGCATCATAAGTCATTCCTCCATTTCACATTGCTTTTCATGCCTACTGGATCGGGGTCCTTTCCCTTTTCCTTTGGTACGGCCTCAGTATAGCTCGAAATATTAGCACTGTCAATATGAGAGTGCTAATATTTACAGTTTTTTCATAATGAAAACACATTTTGTGAGATTTTTTTAAAATCCACCTTTCTTTTTGAAATCGGAATGCTTTTGCTTGCATTTGCAAAAAGAATGTGCTATAATCCAGTCAAATTTGAAATGCGACGCATTTGAGGAAAACGAAGGTCAGCGCAGTTTTTAAGAGAGCCGGCGGTTGGTGCAAGTCCGGCAGCGAGGCTGTCCGGTCCACTTTCCAAGCGGCCGGCGAAGAACCGGAGGGCGGTACCCTATATCGTACCAATAAGAGGCCGGACAGGTTTGTGCGGCAATTTGGGTGGCAACGCGGAATTTTTCGTCCCATAGGAAAGGGGCGGAAGATTCCTTTTTTGTTTTGAAGGAGGATTTTGAAAAATGATTGACATTCGTTTGATCCGGACCAATCCGGAATTGGTCAAGGAAAACATCAAAAAGAAATTTCAGGATGAAAAACTCGTGCTGGTGGACGAGGTGCTCGAGCTGGATGGACAGCTGCGCGCGGCGGCGACCGAGGCGGATTCACTGCGCAACCAGCGCAACGTATCCAGCAAGCAGATCGGCGCGCTGATGGCCCAGGGGAAAAAGGAAGAAGCGGAGGAGGCCAAGCGGCTGGTGGCCAGCATTGGACCCAAGCTGGAGGAACTCGAGGCCAAGGAAACACAGCTGCAGGGCGAGATCCGCAAACGGATGCTGGTCATTCCCAATATTATTGACGACTCGGTTCCGATCGGCAAGGACGACAGCGAAAATGTAGAGGTAGAACGTTTTGGAGAGCCGAAGGTCCCGGATTTTGAGGTTCCGTACCATGTGGATATTATGGAACGGCTCAGCGGTGTGGATTTGGACAGCGCCAGAAAAACCAGCGGCAATGGCTTTTATTATCTGATGGGAAATATCGCCCGTCTGCATTCGGCGATTTTGTCCTATGCCAGAGATTTCATGATCAATAAAGGCTTTATTTACTGTGTGCCGCCTTTCATGATCCGCAGCAATGTGGTGACGGGTGTTATGAGCTTCGCCGAGATGGA
>DFDW01000014.1:73148-81040 GCA_002369315.1 Ruminococcaceae bacterium UBA3818
TGATGTATAAGATCGAGGGCGAAGATCTGTACCTGATTGGAACCAGCGAACATTCCATGATTGGCAAATTTATTGACACCACCCTGAAGAAAGAGCAGCTCCCGCAGACTCTGACCAGCTATTCCGCATGCTTCCGCAAAGAGGTTGGCGCCCATGGCATTGAGGAAAGAGGCCTGTACCGGGTTCATCAGTTTGAAAAGCAGGAAATGATTGTAATTTGTGAGCCGGAAGAAAGCATGGAGTGGTTTAAAAAGCTGTATAGCTACACAGTGGAATTTTTCCGCACGCTGGACATCCCGGTGCGCACGCTGGAATGCTGCTCCGGCGATCTGGCCGATCTGAAGGTCAAGAGCATCGACGTGGAGGCCTGGAGTCCCCGCCAGAAAAAATACTTTGAGGTGGGAAGCTGTTCGAATCTGGGCGACGCGCAGGCCCGCCGTCTGGGTATCCGGATTAAGGGAGAAAAGGGCAACTATTTTGCTCATACGCTTAACAATACTGTTGTAGCGCCGCCGAGAATGCTCATCGCCTTTTTGGAAAACAACCTCAACGCTGACGGGTCGGTCAACATCCCTGAAGCGCTGAGAATGTATATGGGCGGCATGGAAGTCATCAAATAAAAAAGAAGGCCTTTTCGGCGCGGGGAAATGATTTCTCCGCGCCTTTTTCATTGGAATTTGAAAACGGGATTTTGCGGCAAAGGCGCCCCGGATTTTGAAAAAAGGAAAGGCAGGCGCTCTTTGAAACAGACGAAAAGTCCGCCGGGAAGATGGGACGGAAATTTTGTAAAAAAGAGCATTGACGAATCCTTTGAGGAATGATATAATTGAAAAAATTTTGGATTCACAACGAAGCGAGGAGGCCCCGGGATGATGGCGCGGACGTTTGGCATGAAGAAATATGACTCCCCGGCAGCGGTGTTTCTTCTGTTTTGGTCTTCGCTTAGCAGCATGGGGGACGTTTCCCTCTTTTTCGGTGATTTGGCTTTCCTATTTTAAATAGGAAAGCTTTTTTTATGAAAAGATCCTGGCGTTTTGGAAAAAGCGGAGAGATTCTGTCTGCCGGTTCGTTTTGGGATAAAAATGAAAACAGGGAAAAGGAGCGTTTGTATGCTGACAGGAAAGAATTTGATCTATCCCACCGATTTTACGGTGGAACAGCTGGAAGATCTGTTCCGGCTTACCGACGACATCATCGCCAGACCGGAAAAATATGCCCGCAGCTGTGTGGGCAAAATTCTGGCGACCATGTTCTTTGAGCCATCCACCCGGACCCGCTTAAGCTTTGAAGCGGCAATGGAACGGTTGGGCGGTAAGGTCCTGGGCTTTGCGGACCCGGCGTCCAGTTCGGCGGCAAAGGGAGAAAGCATAGCTGATACCATTCGGATGATCAGCTGCTACGCGGACATCGCGGTGATCCGGCACCCGGCTGAGGGGGCGGCCCACGTGGCGGCGCTGCATTCTTTCATCCCGGTCATCAACGCGGGGGACGGCGGGCATCAGCATCCCACCCAGACACTGACCGACCTTTATACCATCCGCACCAAAAAAGGCCGCTTCCATGATTTGACCATCGGGCTGTGCGGCGATTTGAAATACGGGCGCACGGTCCATTCGCTGATCCACGCCATGTGCCGGTATGAAAACATCCATTTTGTGCTGATTTCACCGGAAGAACTGAAGGTCCCGGACTATGTGATCCGGGAAATTGAAGCGGCGCCGGGCTGTTCCTACACGCTGAATCCTGATTTGGACGACGCGATCCGCCAGGTGGATATCCTCTATATGACCCGTATTCAGCGGGAACGGTTTGCCTCTCAGGAGGAATATCTGCGGCTGAAAGACAGTTATATTCTGGACGCGCAAAAAATGCAGAATGCCAGAGAAGATATGATCGTCCTGCACCCGATGCCCATCGTCAACGAGATCACCGGCGCGGTGGACGAGGATCCCAGGGCCTGCTATTTTGTACAGGCGCAGTATGGCATGTATGTGCGCATGGCGCTGATTTTAAGTCTTTTGGGCGGGCAAGAGGGATATCCTACGGTGTGCGGCGCGAAAATGTTTGAAAAAACCTGTGTCAACCCCCGGCCCAATGGGACGGTCCACTGTAAAAATCCGAAGTGCGTGTCCAATCTGGACCTGACGCTGCCCATTCGGGTAAAAGAGGGCGGCAGGGTCTGCGAATATTGCGATGCGACCATTGAACCATAAAAGAGAGAACAGGAGGAAAGTATGGAACTTCTGATTCAAAACGCGAAGCTGGTCGACGAGGCGGCTGAGGTATGGGCCGACCTGCTGGTGAAGGACGGAAAGATTGCTGCTGTCGGAAAGGAACTGGATTGTGCCGGTGAGGTAGTCGACGCTGCCGGTTTGACGCTGATGCCCGCTTTTGTGGATCTGCACTGCCATTTCCGCGACCCGGGCTTTACCCAGAAAGAAGATATCGAAACCGGATGCCGGGCGGCGGCCAAAGGCGGCTATACCGCGGTGAACCTGATGGCCAATACCAATCCGGTGTGCAGCGATATGGAAACAGTCCGTTATATACGCAGAAAGGCGGAAACGATGGGGCTGGTGGACGTACACCAGTGCGTATCGGTGACAAAAAATTTTGACGGGCGGACCGTGGAACATTTAAAGGAACTGGACGACAAGGTAAAGCTCATTTCCGAGGACGGCAAAGGGGTCATGTCCAATCATGTAATGGCCCAGGCCATGAAAATCGCCAAAGAAAAAGGGCTGACAATTCTTTCCCACGCGGAGGATATGGAGATCTCCCCTTACGATTACCGGCTGGCGGAGAACATCGCCACCGCACAGCATATTCATCTGGCAAAATATTTGGGCGCACGGCTTCATATGTGCCATGTTTCCACCAAAGAAGCGATGAATGAGGTGATTTGCGCCAAGATTGGAAAGGCGCCGGTGACCTGCGAGGTAGCGCCCCATCATTTGTGGTTTACCGACAGTGACTATCGGGTCAACCCGCCGATCCGTACCAAAGAGGACCGGGATTTTCTGATCTGGGCCATTGAGAACGGATATGTGGACGCGATTGCCACCGATCACGCTCCCCACACGGCGGAAGATAAGAAAAATGGCGCGCCGGGCATGGTAGGACTGGAAACTGCATTCGGCGTATGTTACACTATACTTGTGAAAGAACGCCGCCTGCCGCTGACTTTGCTGTCCCGGCTGATGTCGGCAGGTCCTGCGAAAATACTGGGCGTTCAAAAGGGTCGGCTTCTGCCCGGCTATGACGCGGATTTTGCGCTGGTAGACGAAAATCGGGAGTGGGTTGTTGACGCAGCACAGTTTGCCTCGAAAGGCAAAAACTCTCCCTTTGACGGCGTGCGCTTACAGGGAAAAGTGGTGCGCACCATCAAGGCGGGCAAAACCACCTGGCAGGAATAAAAGTTGAGCGGGCGTTCGCTTAGAATACAACGATGGAGGAACAGAACATGATTGTGGACAAGCTGTATGAATCGGTTGCCAAAAAAGGCGTGGTTTGTGTTGGACTGGATACCGATATTTCTTACGTGCCGGAATACCTGCAGAAAGAGGCGGGCAGCGCCGGGGAAGCGGTGTTTTTATTCAACAAAGCGATTATCGATGCCACGGAGGATGTGGCGGGCTGCTACAAGGTGCAGATCGCTTATTATGAGTCGCTGGGCCTGGAAGGAATGGAAGCTTACCGCAAAACACTGGCTTATCTCAGAGAAAAAAAGCTCATTTCCATTGCGGATATTAAACGGGGCGATATTGCCAAAACCGCCGAAATGTATGCGAAAGGGCATTTCGAAGGGGATTTTGAGGCGGACTTTGTGACACTGGCTCCGTATATGGGCATGGACAGCGTGACGCCTTATCTGCCCTATGTGAAAGAGAAAGAAAAGGGCCTGTTCATTCTGGTTCGTACGTCGAACCCCGGCTCCCGGGACTTCCAGTATCTGCAGACGGAAAAAGAGATGCCCTTATATGATATAGTCGGCACCTCGGTGCAGCAGGTCGGTAAGGAGTTCCTGGGAGAATGCGGCTTCAGCTCGGTGGGCGCGGTGATCGGCGGCACCACCGGCGAAGAAGCGGAAAGCATCCGCGCGCTGCTGGATACGACTTTCTTTTTGATTCCCGGATACGGCGCGCAGGGCGGCAAGGCGGAGGATATCGCCAAATACCTGGTGCGGGGAAACGGCGGCGTGGTCAATTCCTCCCGCGCGGTGCTGCTTGCGTATCGCAAAGCCGGCGCGCCGGATACGGATTTTGCCAAGGAAGCCAGAAATGAAGTGCTGCGTATGAGAGAGGAGATCCAAAATGCCTGTGAAGCACTGCGAATCAGCCGTTGTTGTGGAAAATAAACCGTTGGGAAACGGTATTTTTAAAATGATTGTCTGGTGGCCTTACCCGGCCGAAGCGGGGCAGTTTTTTATGGTCCGCGGCTGGGACAAGTTCCCCCTTTTATCCCGCCCGATCTCGGTACACGATGCCGACGGGGAAAGAGTCACCTTTTTATATGAAGTTCGGGGAGAGGGTACCCGGATTTTAAGTGAAAAAAAGCCGGGCGAATCGGTAGAGCTTTCCGGGCCGGTGGGAAACGGATTCCCGGTGGAAAAAATCAAAGGGAAAGTCGCGGTGGTTTCCGGCGGCATTGGGATAGCTCCGCTTTTGCTGGCGGTTAAGAGCCTGTCCGGCTGCGAAGTGACTTTGTGCTGCGGCTTCCGGAATCAAAGCTATGCGTTGGATTCTTTCAAGCCGTATGTCCAGGAGATCCGTGTGGCGACCGACAGCGGAAAAGAGGGGCACAAGGGCTTTGTTACTGACCTGTTTGACCCGGCGGATTTCGACGTGGTCATTACCTGCGGTCCGGAGGTCATGATGGAGAAGCTGGCCAAAAGCTGCATTGCCAAAAAGGTACCCTGTTATGTATCCATGGAGCGGCATATGGCCTGCGGTGTAGGCGCCTGCCTGGGCTGTACCCATCACACCGCCCATGGGGCGAAATGTATCTGCAAAGACGGGCCGGTGTTTGAGGGGGAGGAAATTTATGCTTAAAACAGTGTTAAATGGCGTGACCATGAAAAACCCCGTCATCGCGGCATCCGGCACCTTTGGCTTTGGCCGGGAGTACGACCAGTTTTTTGATATTTCCCGTCTCGGCGGCATCAGCTCCAAAGGACTGACGCTGGAAGAGCGGTTTGGCAACGAGGGAGAGCGGGTGTACGAAACACCCAGCGGCCTCATTAACAGCATTGGCCTGCAGAATCCCGGGGTGGACGCGTTTATCCGGGAGGATTTGCCGTTTTTGCGCCAAAAGGATACGGCGGTGATTGCCAATTTGGGCGGCAGCACCATCGAATCCTATCTGGAAGGCGTGGAAAAGTTAAACGAGACCGACGTGGATATGATCGAGCTGAATATCTCCTGCCCCAACGTCAAGCACGGGGGCATGGCGCTGGGGATTAAATGCGACATCGCTTACGAAGCGGTCAAGCAGGTACGGGCGGTCTGCAAAAAACCACTGATGGTCAAATTGTCTCCCAACGCGGAAAATATTGTGGAAATGGCTTTGCGGTGCGAAGAAGCGGGGGCGGATTCCCTGTCTCTGGTCAACACCTTCCAGGCCATGGCCATTGATATTTACAAAAGAAAACCCGTGTTCAACAATGTATTTGCGGGCCTTTCCGGGCCGGCGGTATTCCCCATTGCCCTGCGGATGGTTTATCAGGTTTGCGGCGCGGTCAAAATCCCGGTGGTGGGGCTGGGCGGCATTGCAAGCTGGCAGGACGCGGCGGCCTTTCTGATGGCCGGAGCTACTGCTGTCCAAGTGGGTACCGCCAATTTTGTAAAACCGGATATCTGTCTGGATATTATCCAGGGCCTGGAACAATTTTTGAAAGAGCAGGGCTGCCGGTCGGTCAGCGAGATCATCGGCGCGGCCCGTGTATAGCAACCCGATTACAATCAATTAAAATCATTTTTGATAAAAAGGAGAGCGAAGAGAATGTCTATTGAAATTCTGAAAGAAACCGGCGCTTTGTTGGAGGGCCATTTCCTGCTGTCTTCCGGCCGCCATTCCGACCGTTATGCTCAAAACGCCAAACTGCTTCAGTACCCGGATAAAGCCGCTGAAGTACTTGCGGTGGTCGCTGAGAAAGTCAAAGATTTGGATATCGACGTTGTGTGCGGTCCGGCGATGGGTGGAATCATCGTAGCGTACGAGCTGGGACGCCAGCTGGGTAAGCGCGCCATCTTTACCGAGCGGGAAAACAATGTGATGACCCTGCGTCGGGGATTTGAAATCAAAAAAGGCGAAAAAGTGCTGATCACCGAAGACGTTGTGACCACCGGCAAGTCCTCTATGGAGACCGCTAAGGTCATTGAAGAGCTGGGCGGCGAAGTGGTAGGCATCGCCTGCATTGTGGACCGCCGGGTCAACGACATTTTTTGCCCGGTTTATTCTGCGATGCAGCTGGAAATCGCGACCTATGAAGCGGATGAGTGCCCCTTGTGCAAGGCGGGTATCCCGCTGGTGAAACCCGGAAGCCGCAAGTTCGACAAATAAAAAGGCCCCGGTTCCTGTGAGAGAGGCCATCAACATGCCGTCTTTCCGGGAGCAGTCAATTTTCGTTCAAGAAACCGCAGAAGCCCTGCCTTTGGCTGCGCAGGACAGGGCAAATCCATCCTAGCACGCCGGCGCGCAGCGGCGGAATGGAGATTGCAATGGAACAAGAGAAAAAAGCGTGGCTGGTTCTGGCTGACGGCACCGTTTTGGAAGGCAAAGCTTTCGGTGCGCAGGGAACCGCCATTGGAGAAATCGTATTTACCACCGGTATGACCGGTTATCAGGAAGTGCTGACCGATCCGTCGTATTACGGTCAGATCGTCACCCAGACCTATCCGTTGATCGGAAACTACGGCATCAACCTGGATGACATGGAGTCCTCCGCATCCCATGTGCGGGGCTATGTGGTGCGGGAATGGTGTGACCAGCCGTCCAATTTCCGGGTGGCCATGAATATCGACCAGTATTTAAAACAGCAGAATGTGATTGCCATCAGCGGTATTGATACCCGGCATCTGACCAAAAAACTGCGGGAATATGGCGTGATGAATGGGGCGGTGACGACAGAGTACGAAACCGTTGACCGGGAAAAGTTGCTGGCGGATATCCGCTCGTTTGCCATTGTGGACGCGGTGAAATCGGTCACCTGTAAAGAAATCCGGGAGGAAAAAAGCGAGCAGGGCCTTTATCGGGTCGTGTTAATGGACTTTGGGTATAAACGCAACATTGTCCGCTCTTTGAAAAGGCGTGGATGCGATGTGACGATTGTCCCCTCCTGTACTTCGGCAGAAGAGATCCTGGCCATGAAACCGGATGGGATTATGCTGTCCAACGGACCGGGAGACCCGGAAGAAAATGTGGAAGTGATCGCCCAAATCAAACAGTTATTTGACGCGGGTGTTCCCATATTCGGCATCTGCCTGGGCCATCAGCTGACGGCACTGGCCACCGGCGCGAAAACGGTGAAGCTCAAATATGGCCATCGGGGCGCCAATCAGCCGGTGCGTGATTTGGCCCATGACCGGACCTATATCACCTCCCAGAACCATGGTTATGCGGTGCAGGGCGACACGGTGGACCCGGCGGTGGGCGAGGTGAGCCACATCAACGCAAACGACAATACGGTAGAGGGCGTTCGGTATAAAAACAGGCCCTGCTTTACCGTGCAGTTCCATCCGGAGGCCAGCGCAGGCCCGCAGGATACATCCTATTTGTTTGATGAGTTTATTGCCATGATGCGAAAGGAGGCCAAATAAAATGCCAAAACGCAGCGATATCAAAAAAGTCTTGGTAATTGGTTCCGGCCCCATCGTCATCGGGCAGGCGGCGGA
>DFDW01000014.1:81178-81413 GCA_002369315.1 Ruminococcaceae bacterium UBA3818
GGCCACCATCATGACGGACAAGGCCATGGCGGATAAAATTTACATTGAACCTCTGGTACCGGAGATCGTCAAAAAGATCATACGCCTGGAAAAGCCCGACTCGATTCTGCCAACGCTGGGTGGACAGACGGGCCTGAACCTGGCTATGGAGCTGGCGGAAGAGGGATTTTTGGAGGAACAGGGCGTTAAGCTTTTGGGTGCGAACCCCGAGACCATCAAAAAGGCGGAGGACCGG
>DFDW01000006.1 GCA_002369315.1 Ruminococcaceae bacterium UBA3818
AAATGCAATCAACACGTGCCTGCCACGCGCTTTATCTAAAAACCTCACTTTGCCGCACGTCGCCTGACATTTTCTCACACGCGATTTGCGTTTTCTTCGCGTGTTTCTTGTCAAAAGCTCTTGACAAAAGCGTGTGGCTGTGTTATTATATTTTCTGCAAGTGACACGCGTTCATTTGCAGCGATTAAATATTTAGGGGTATAGCTCAGTTGGTAGAGCAGCGGTCTCCAAAACCGCGTGCCGAGGGTTCAAGTCCTTCTGCCCCTGCCAATCGAAAACACCATTGACTTCTGAGCCTTCGGGTTCAAATGCAATGGTGTTTTCTTTATAAAATCCGGTAATCAGGAAAAGGATGGCAGTTGCTTTTTGGTTTATCATTCGAATTTCATTACAGAACGCTAAGGACGGATACGAAAAAATTCAAGGCCAACCTTTTGGACTTCTTAGCGTGAATGCCATCTTCTGCTTTTGAAATCCTGATTTTGGATCATATTTTAACCGGTATATTTTTTAGCGGTACAGGATAAAATTTTGCAAAAAACATAAGATGTCGTCGATAATTTGTTGTTTCTTGAATATTAGCAAGAAAAATCTGCGATGATGCGCTATCATGACAAATCGGAAATTCAGGAGAGTAAATATGTCAATTGAAAAAGTAAAAGAATTTTTTAAATCGGTTGGAATAGATGGCCGAATAATAGAATGAACGAATCCAGCGCGACTGTGGGGCTTGCCGCTCATGCGCTTGGATATGCTCCCGAGCGGATAGCAAAAACACTATCTTTCAAGCTGAAGGACGATTGTATCCTGATTGTAACTGCAGGAGATATGAAAATCGATAATGCAAAATATAAAGCGCAATTCGGTTCGAAAGCAATGATGCTTAAATTTGATGAGACAGCTGAGCTGATTGGCCATGCTGTTGGCGGAGTTTGTCCGTTTGCAGTAAACGATGGTGTGAAGGCTTATCTTGATGAATCACTGAAGAGGTTTGAAACAGTATTCCCAGCATGCGGCAGTTCGAACAGTGCAATTGAACTTACGATGGCCGAACTGGAAAAGTACTCAGGATTTCTTGGTTGGGTAGATGTTTGCCAACCTAAAAACGCATAAAATTTTCGTTCTTTCGCCACAAAAGCCACCGAAGCATTTTTAAAAATATCGCGCTATCTTCGAATATTTCGCCGCGATGAACGTAAAAAAGAACCTGCTGCATTGCGGCTTACGTGCGTTTACGGGTTTTCACTTTGTTTGCACAGGGATATTCCATTTTAAAGAGAATAAAGGAGGGCGGGGCAAGAATGAAGGTAAAATATATTGGGGAATCTTTTGGCGTCGATTCACTGACAGACGGATGTGTATACGAATGTGTAGGCGTAGAAGGCGATTTCGGTTTCCTTAGAATCGTTGACGACAGCGGAGAAGATTACCTTTATTCGGCAACAAACCCCAGACCGCTGGACCATTCCTGCGGTGGAGGAAGATGGGAGATCGTCGAGGACGACCCAATTGGCACATTACAAAAAGCGATAGGGAGAGGCAAATGAAAGCAATGATTTTTGACGCAGACGGTACGCTGCTGGATTCGATGGGATTGTGGAGGCAGATTGACCGGGCGTTTTTAAAATCCCATCATTACCCTTATTCCGAGCGAATCAGCGAACAGGTGGAGACCATGAGCCTGCAGCAGTCGGCAGGTTATTTCCAGCGGCTTCTGCGCGATCGTGAAATGCTGAGTGAGCAGCAGATTATCGCTGAACTGAACGGATTGTGTGCCGGTGCGTATGAAACGGAGATCCAGGCGATGCCCTTTGTCCCGGATTTTCTGGAAGCTGCGTACCAGGCGGGGTATCGGATGTGTGTGGCTACCGCCTCTCAAAAGGAACAGATTTCCCGGGCCTTAAGCCGGCTGGGCCTTCTGGACTATTTTTCATTTGTGGTGGACGCGGATGAGGCGGGGGCTGCGAAAACCGACCCGAAGATTTTTCTGGCCTGTGCCGACCGCTTGGGGAGCAGGCCGGAAGAAACCTGGGTATTTGAGGATGCTCCCCACGCGGCCCAGACGGCGGCTTCCGCCGGTTTTTTGGTGATCGGCGTCCATGCGCCGGGCGGGAAAAAGCAGGAAGAATTGTTAAAAAAGTGCTGCTTTCATTTTGTACCGTCTTTTGAAATGCTGATAGACCAGGGGAAAAATCTGAAATTGTATTGAAAATTGGAATAAATTGTGATACTCTTATTATAGGATGTTCTAATACAAATAGAGGTGGATGGTCATGAGGGAAAAAAAGGCAGTTTCTGCCGAAACGTTCATCTGTATTGGCTCAATTGTGCTTCTTTTTACGTACATCGGTTCTGTGATGGGTGTCAGTCAGATGTTCGATACCATCATGAATACCGCTCATGGCCTTTTGCTGGACACAGTGTTTTTTATTATGGCGGTTTCGGTTATCACCGGCGCCCTGTCGTCGTTGTTGGCGGAGTACGGTGTTATCTCGCTTTTGAATAAACTGATTTCTCCGCTGATGCGCTGGTTGTACGGATTGCCGGGAGCTGCTTCTCTGGGGATCCTGACTACCTTTGTGTCGGACAATCCGGCCATTTTGACCTTGACCAAAAACAAAAAATTCATGGATTATTTTAAAGAGTATCAGATTCCGGCCTTGTGCAATTTGGGGACTTCTTTTGGCATGGGATTGATCCTCATTACCTTTATGATCGGCCAGGGTGGTAAGGGCATCGTTTCCGCCACGGTATGCGGCTTTTTCGGCGCAGTGATCGGAAGCGTTATCAGCGTGCGTCTGATGCTACATCAGACCAGCCGCTACTATCATGTAAGCCGGGAAGACCTGAAAAAAGACCGGTCGATGAAAGGAAAAACACACGATGAACCCCGCCAGGTTTACGGTAAAGGGGTGGAACGTGTTTTCAATGCCTTGCTGGAAGGGGGAAAATCCGGCGTTTCCATGGGACTGGATATCATTCCCGGTGTGTTGGTCATTTGTACGTTGGTAATGCTTTTGACCTTTGGGCCGGGAACAAATGCTGCCGGAGAGGCGGTTTATACCGGCGCCGCTTATGAAGGGGTGGCCTTGCTGCCGAAGCTGGGAGAACTGATCTCCCCCGTAACGACGATTCTGTTTGGATTCCAATCGCCTTCCAATATCGCGTTCCCGATCACTTCTATGGGTGCTACTGGCGCGGCGATGGCGTTGGTGCCGTCGATGTTAAAAGCCGGTGCGGCGGGGCTGAACGAAATCGCGGTGTTCACAGCGATAGGCATGTGCTGGAGCGGATATTTGAGCACGCATGTTTCCATGATGGATGCGTTGGATAAACGGATTTTTATAAAAGCTGCGGTTTTTTCACACACCATCGGCGGGTTGTGTGCCGGCATTGCGGCGCATTATCTGTATCTTTTGTTTACCCTGGCGGTCAATATGATTCATTAACCATCTCAGGCTGCGGATGGGGCGCAAAACGAAAAGCATATGCGCCGTTCGTTTTTTTCAAGCTTGCAATCACCGAAAAAGTATGTCATAATATATGGATAAGATATCTTAATACAAGTCCTGCTGGAGGTGGTTAAATGTTCGAACTGGATCAAACCAGTATTGTACCGTTGTACAAACAATTAAAAGATAAAATCAAAGACGCGATTCTGGACGGATCTTTAAAACCAAATCAGAAAATACCATCGGAATTGGAATTGAGCCAGACCTATCAGATCAGCAGGATTACGGTGCGAAACGCAATTTCCGAGCTGGTGGATGAAGAACTTTTGGAAAAAAAGCAGGGCAAGGGAACTTTTGTCTGTACGCCGAAAATCGATGTGCATAGCCCTAACTTTACCATGATGTGCGTTAATAATCATAAGGTCCCCAGCAGCAAGATCATCAAGATTGTGAAGCAGCCGGCTTCTGAGCGTGATATTCGGGAATTGAATCTTGCGCAGGGAGAACAGGTGATTTATCTTTTACGTTTGTTGTTTGCAGACGGGGAACCTGTTATGGTTGAGCATAACTTTTTCCCGGAACATTTTTCCAAGCTGTTGGAAACAAACCTGGAAGATACTTCTTTGTATGCCTTTTTGCGAGAGCAATACGGCATTCATTTCGGCGGGGCGTTTAAGTCCATTCAAATTGCGGAACCGACAGAGTTGGAAGCGGAGCTTTTAAATATTCCCATCTCCACGCCGATGATGATGATTCGAGAGATCGTATACAGCAGTACGGATGAACCGATCCATCGGACCAAGCAGTATCTGCTTGGGGACCGGTTTAAGTATGTGATCCCAAAAAAATGACAAAAAAGCCCGTCTTTTTTTTAAAAGGCAGGCTTTTTTTGACAGATTTCGCCGCTTCAAACCGGCGCGCGAAAAGATGTTGCGAGAGGAGCAGAAAACGGTGGGGGATTTTGTACCGCTATATCGTCAAGTTTCACAGCGTATTTTTCGAAAAATCCAGCAGGGGGTTTATAAATATGGAGATAAAATACCGTCGGAAAAAGAGTTGTCCGCCCATTACGGCGTGAACCGAATGACCGTGCGCAGGGCAATTGCGCTGCTGGCGGAGCAGGGGATCTTAAAAAGTGTGCAGGGAAAAGGTGTTTTTGTGGTCGACACATTCTATCAAGTTCACCTCCCACAAACGGGAGCACTTTTTGACTATTCTTTTTTCCGTGATTCCCGTTTGCGCCAGGAAATCTTGTTTTTGCAAAAAGTACTGGCGGGCAAAACCTTTGCTGAATTGTTTCAGATTGGCACGGGCGCTTCTGTATGGATGTTGGGGCGAAGGTGGATGGCAGAAAATATGGCGGCCGCATTGGAATATACTTATTTCCCCGTTGAGTGGATTCCTGATTTTTCTGAGGAAAGCTGCAAAATATCCTGGGAGCAAATATTCGCATCACACGGGATGCACCCGATCAGATTGGAACAAACGGTTCTGGGAATCCGTATTTATGGGGAGGAAGCACAGCTTTTGCAGCTTCAGGAGGGGAGCGGTTCTTTTTTAATCAACCAGCAAATGACAGGGGAAGGACATCGTGTTTTGCGTTACTCGAAAATATTGGCCCAATCTCAAAAAATCACCTATTATTTGAAGGAACCCGTTTCCAGGTGATGGGCGTGATTGCCTTTCCGGTCAACTGAAAACAAAGAATGATTTTACATAGAAAAGCCTTTTCCAAACCGGAAAAGGCTTTTTTGCTAAGAATCCTGTTTTTTCGTATGGAAGTGGAGGGTGGATAAATCCTTTAAAAAGCACTGGTTTGCGTCTGTACGGACGGTAAAGGCGCATAGAGGCTTTTCTTCGTGATACACACGGCCGACAATTTGCAGAATATTTTCCCCGAGCGGCAGATGCAGATATTTTTGATCCTTGTCATTGCTGGAGGTCATGGAAAAATATTGGCTTTGGATCAAGAGCGGAGAAGCAGGATAAGATGTTGGCGGAAGATTGTTTTGGATGACATGAAGAACCGGGAGTTTTTGCAGCTGCGACTTGGGCGTGTTTTTCAACAAAGAATAAAGCACATCGTATTCCTCGTAGGCAAACGGGATCCCGTCTCTGGAATAAAGGCGGACAATGCGGATAACGGTTTCTTTTTCCGGAATTCGCAGGACTTCGGAAGTGTATGCAGAGGCTATGACAGGGCCGATAGAAAGCAAATCGGTTGAAACAGCGCCTCCCGGGCATTCCAGCATTTGGCCAAAGCTGCGGAAACTGCGGTAATGCAGATAAATCGGCTTGGCGGAAAAAGCGGTATAGAATCCGTCGCTTGTGCGCTGCAGGATTTTCTGTTGGCACAAATGCTCCAGTGACTGCGCCAGCAGGTCTTCCGGCAAACCGGTTTGCCAAAGAAGCTGCTCCTTGGAAGGGAAAGCTTTCCCGGACAGGGCTCCCAATTGGGCCAGCGCATCGTATACCAGCTGATCGTTTCGAAGCAGCAAAGGGATGGACTCCACGGACAAACTCCTTTCTATTCCAACACTGCCGCGAAAGAGCGGCGAGTTTTACACGACCCATTCGGCATATGCTTCGGGAATCCAACGGTGAATCTGTTCAATTACTTCTTTGGCGCTGGTGGCCCGAAGAATGCCGGATGCCAGCTCCTGACAGGATTGCAGCCGGCACAGGGAAATCAGCTTTCGGGTCCGCAAAAGCGCGCCGGGGCCGACGCTGAAATGACGCAGGCCCAATCCAAGCAGCAGAGGGACCGCCAAGGGATCAGACGCCATTTCGCCACAGACGCTGCAGGGCTTTTGGCTTTGCTGCGCTGAGCGCAGGGTATACTGAATCAGGCGGATAACAGCCGGGTCGAAATGATTGTACAAATAGGAAACCGCTACATTCAGCCGGTCTACTGCCAGCGTATACTGGGTCAGGTCGTTGGTGCCGATACTGACAAAATCCGCGTGAGATGCCAAAATATCGGCGTTGATTGCGGCGGAGGGAACTTCAATCATCGTACCGATGGGAATCTGCGGATCATATTCGATTCCCTGGTCAGACAACTCTTTCTGAATGGCCAGCACATGGCCTTTCGCGCTTAAAAATTCTTCTAGGTTGGAGATCATGGGAAACATGATCCGCACCTTCCCAAAGGCGGAAGCGCGCAGAATGGCGCGAATCTGCGGGGTGAAAACATCCTCTCGGTCCAGATACATGCGGATGGCCCGGTATCCCATAAACGGATTGGCTTCTTCCTCGGTGGGAAAGCAGGGGATGATCTTATCGCCGCCCATATCAAGCGTGCGGAAAGTGACCGGCCTCCCATTCATCTGCTTTACGACAGATTGGTACAGGAAAAACTGCTCGTCTTCCGACGGGGGAACTTTTCGGTCGAGAAAAAGAAACTCTGTCCGGAAAAGGCCGATGCCATCGCATCCACAGCGGTTGATCTCCTTGCAGGAAAGGGCATCCTGTCCATTGGCGGATAATTGGATTGGCGTACCGTCGGCGGTGCAGGTGGGTTGTCCCGCGAGAAAAGACAGCTGTTCCATATGCCGGTCATTGCGCTGTGCCATCAGCGTAAAAGCGTCGACTTCCCGCGGGAGAAGCTCCCAGTGCAGTTCGCCGGAATGGCCGTCCAGAAAGACGGGCTCACCGTCTTTGATCAGCGACTGCGCTTCCTCGCAGCCTACGATTACGGGAACACCAAGCCCCGCTGCGATAATGGCGCTGTGCGATGTTTTGCCGCCGGCGGTCAATACGACGCCGGCTACCTGGCCGGCGTGCAGCCCCGCCATGACAGAAGGCGGAATATCCGCCGCTATGAGGATGACCGGTTGGTCTCCCAAGCGGATTTCCGGAAATGCCCTGCCGAGGATGGTGCAGATCAGCCGGAGCGCCACATCGTCCAAATCGGCGGCGCGCTGGCTGAGATATTCGTTATCAATTTGAGAAATCATGATCGAATAGGTCCGAAAAGCTCGCAGAACCGCCGATTCCAACGCGTAGTCATCCCGGATCTGACGGACAATTTCTTCCTGCAGCGCATGATCGTGCAGGATGGCATTGTGGACGACCATGATGTCTCCGCGGGTATTATCGCCAATAGCGTAGAAAGTATTGGCAGCCTCTGTGTAAAAGGTGCCAAGGCTGGATACCGCATTTTGCACCGAGGCAATCTGACGCTCTTTCGGCGTGTGGAATTCCCGCTTTTCATCGGAAAAGACTGGCCATGGCAAAACAACGTGCGCCGGGGCCAAAGCCATGCCGCGGCTGACAGGGATACCGGCTGCTTTCATAACGTCACCTTCTTCGCGGCATTCCCCAAAAAGAAGCCGCTTTTTTCTATTGTATCACCAGAAAGGAAAAGTGACAATGATATTTCCAAAAACAAACAAAAACATCCCCCGGTAAAGGATGGCCGGGAGATGTTTTGGAAGAAAAAACAAGAAGATTTTGTTAAATAGAAAGGTGCTGTTTTTTCAGCGCGGCGGCGATAGAAGAATAAATCAGGTTTGCTACGACGACGGCGATCAGGCCGTTGACCAGGGAAATGGAACCTTTTCCGAGAACAGTGGCCCAGATGGTCGCGCTTCGGTCTACCGCTTCACCGATGTTGGATTCCAGATACAAAGTAATATAGGATTTGGTCATGTACAGCGCAACATAGGTCAGGCATCCGGCTACCGAGGCGACGATCCGCCGCAGAATCAGCTGCAGCTGGGGCAGTTCTTTGCCGCGGGTCATCAGGTTCAAAAGCCATCCGCAGACGAAAGCCATCAGGAATTTATTGATAAAGGTGATGATGCATTCCGCACCGTATCCGGTGAAAATGTCATAGAAAAACGCGCCGATTCCCGCTGCCAGGCCGCCACCTACCGGGCCCAGCATAAAGGCGGAAAGAATACAGAAAACATTTCCAAGATGAATGCGGCTTTTGTCAATGCCGATGGGGATCGGGAATGAAAAGTAGTTGCTTACCAAGCACAGAGCTGCCATCAGGCCAATAATAACAATTTGGCGGACTGTGATTTTTTTGAGTACAACGCTCATGAAAAAGACCTCCTCAAATGCTGATCGTGACTTTAGTATATCTTGGAAAATAAAAAAAGGCAAAAAGAGAGAAAATGGGATGAGCAAAATGAGATTTGGGCAAAATAAACATATAGAACAGGAAAAATATCAATTTATGATATAAAATCACGAATTTTATCAACCGGGCAAAAAGGTTAGAAAAAAGAGCCGAAAAAAACTCCACTTTTTTCGGCTCTTTTTTTTCGTTATTTGTGCAAAAAGGAAAAAGTGATTTGCGATTAAGCAGGTTGTGCAACAAGCGGTCGCCGGCTTTTGGACAGCTTATTCCAGGGGCCGGACAGACAGATATACGGCACAGTGCCGGGGTGGGATCTGCTTGTCCAGATGGTGAAATCCAAAAAACCATTTCCGAAACTGCAATTTTCTTTCCACTTCGGTCAAAAATTGGTTCAAAATATTATTTTGCTGCTCTATCGACAAAAAAACTTTCATTTTTTCCGAACAATCATGGGTCAGCACGTAATCGACAGACCAGTCAAACCGCTGCAGGTTTTTCCGCGCATCTTCCAACTCCTGCGGGCTGGGCAGTTCCTGCGAAAACCATTTTTGCTGCTGTGCGCGCATCTCTTTCTCATCGCTCTCTCCGCCGCCCATGGTGAAAATCCGTTTGCCCTCAATGATATATATCTGCCCACGCATCAGGTATCGCAGGCTGCCGTCAATCCGGCGGACCTGCCCTCCGCCCCAGTCCTCCAGCGGATATTGCTCCAGCAGGTCAAAATTTTCATGGGCCCCGTCGAGAAACAGGATTTGATATTTCTTTTTGCCCAGTTTTTTTAAAAGCTTTTTTTCTTTTGGCGTTCCCTGCCAGAGAAACCCGAAATCTCCCAGGACAATCAGGGTATCGCCTTTTTTCAGTCGCCGGATCTCTTTCGAGCGAAAACGCGCGGCGTCGCCATGCAGGTCAGCGGTAACGTAGACCATGGAGGTCTGTCCTCCTTCCGGATATGGGAATTGTGAATTTTTGCATCCCGCCTTTTCCTTTTCGGTTTGGTCTGTTATAATGAAAAGAAAGCAAAGGTTTTTTAAGAAGGCAGGAAATCGGCCTTTTCTATCATATCATATTTGGAGAGAATGTCTATGAAAAAGTTGTCAATTTTTATGGCGGCCCTGTTTGTTTTCATGCTGTTCGCCGGTGTTCAGCCAGCGTATGCGGCTCAATATAACCTGAATTTTGAGGAAACCGCAGAGGCGGTTTACATGGTCAACCTGGATACGGATACGGTGGTTTTTGAAAAAAATGCCGATGAGCGCCGTTCTCCCGCTTCCATCACAAAGATGATGACCATGGCGCTGGCGCTGGAAATGTGCGAAGATCCGGCCAACACCTATGTGACGGCTCCTTCTTACATCTGGAATGAGTTTGAGGGGATTTCCATTTCCCACTGCGATATCCAGCGGGGCGAAACATTGACGATGCAGGATCTTTTATACGGTATGGCGCTGCAATCTGCTAACGAGGCGGCCAATATTGTTGCGGACTACCTGGGCAACGGCAGCATTTCCGATTTTGTAGAACTGATGAACCAGAAAGCGCAGGAAATCGGCGCGGTCAATACCCATTTTACCAATCCCCATGGGCTGTATGGCGCGGATCATTACACGACGGCTTATGATATTTACCTGATCGCGAAGTACGCTTTGAGCGTGCCGGGGTTTAAGGATCTGGTTTCCACAACCGTTTATACCGCTGCATACGCCGATAAACACAGCGAGCCGCTGAACTTTTATACCACCAACAAAATGATGGTGAAAAACAGCGATTATTATTACGAGGGACTGGCCGGAATTAAAACCGGTACTTTGCCGGAATCGGGACGCTGCTTTGTCTCCACCGCCACTCGCAATGGATTTACTTATCTGCTGGTTGTGCTGGGCTGTCCCGCCTATGATGAGAATGAAAATCAGCTGTCTACCAACTATGCGTTTCTGGACACGGAAAAGTTCTACGACTGGGCTTTTTCCACTTTCCGGGTGAAAACGCTGGTGGAAGAGGGGAAAATCGTTGGCCAAACGGATTTGGATTTGTGCTGGGGAAAAGACTATTTGCTGGTGATGACCGATGGGCGCTTTACCGCTCTGCTCCCGGAAGAGATACAGGTTTCCAGCGTTGTAACAGAGGCTGTGTTTGAACAGGAGGCTGTCCGCGCGCCGGTGAAAAAAGGGGACAAGGTGGGCTATCTCAAATTGGTGCTGGCCGGAGAAGAGGTTGGACGCGTCGATTTAGTGGCTGCCGAGTCAGCGGAAATGAACGAATGGCTGTTTTGCCTGGATTATGTGAAAAAAATCAGCGCGTCTTTCTGGTTTAAGTTCGCGGTCATTTTTGTGGTGCTGCTGATTATTTTGTATATTGTACTGATGGTGGCGCGAAATCGAAACCGCCGCCGGTATCAGAATGTACGTCGCCGCCGCAGATTATAAATCCGGAAGATAACCGCTTGTTTCAGGGAAACACTATGGAGTGTGAAGGTCTCTTTTTTCAGAAAAATCTGTGCCGCGAAAGCGTGAAAACACGGTTGACAGAAGAAAAAAGAAAGATTATATTTAAATGAGAATAGTTCCGAATAATGAAAGGAGATTTTATATGAATATCCAGGCTTTTTTTAAGTTGTCCTATGGTTTGTACGTGATCAGCGCCCGCTCCGGCGAAAAAAACTATGGCTGTGTTGTCAATACGCTGCAGCAGGTAACGGCTGAGCCGCCGATGCTTTCGGTGGCGGTCAACAAAAACAGTGTGACAGCAAAGGCAATTCTGGATTCCGGCCATTTCTGCGGTACGGTGCTGACTGAGACGGCTGATCTGAATTTGATTGGCACGTTTGGGTTTAAAAACAGCGAAGCGGTAGACAAATTCGAAAGCTTTTCCACAAAAGAGGACGAAAACCAGATTCCCTATTTGACGGAACATGTTGCCGCCCGCTATAGCTGCGATGTCGCTGGCACGCTGGATTTGGGTACGCATATCCTGATTATCGGCAAAGTGACGGAAACGGAAATTTTAAGCGATGAACCGGTTATGACCTACGATTATTACCATCGGGTGATCAAGGGCGGAACACCCCCTACCGCACCGTCTTACAAAGGAAATTTGAAGCCAAAAACGGAAGAGAAACCGGAGAAGACAGCACGGTGGCGCTGCAAGATTTGTGGTTATATTTATGATGGCGATCCACTTCCGGCGGATTATCTTTGCCCTATCTGCGGACAGGGAGCCGACAAATTTGAAAAGATTTGAGCAGAATGCTTTTGATTTATGAAAAAACGGCATGCAGTCATATGGCTGCATGCCGTTTTTGTTCCCAAAAGGAGTTTTCCTGCTGCCGGGTTCAAAGCATACCGGAGAAACTAGATTTTTTCCAGCGCCTGCTTGATATCGTCTAAGATGTCGTCCACATTCTCCAATCCCACGGACAGGCGGATCATGCCGGGGGTAATGCCTGCCGCCACCAGCTGCTCGTCGGAAAGCTGCCGGTGGGTGGCGCTGGCCGGATGTAGCACGCAGGTACGGATATCTGCCACATGCACCACATTGGAGGCAAGCTGCAGGCTATCCATGAACTGGATTGCGGTATCCCGGCTGCCCTTGAGCGAGAAGGACATGACACCGCTGCACCCGTTCGGCAGATATTTCTGCGCCAGCGCGTGATAGGGATCGGAATCAAGGCCCGGATAATTGACCCACTCCACCTTTTCGTTGGAGGCGAGAAATTCCGCTACAATCTGGGCATTTTTACAGTAACGCTCCATCCGGACCGGAAGTGTTTCCAATCCCAGGTTCAGCAAGAATGCGTTGATAGCGGTCGGATACGCGCCAAAGTCCCGCATCAACTGAACGCGAGCTTTGGTGATATAAGCCGCTTTGCCGAAGTCGTGGGTGTAGCGTACACCGTGATAAGATTCGTCCGGCTCGACCAGCTCGGGGAATTTGCCGTTGTCCCAGTTAAAGTTTCCGCTGTCTACGATGACACCACCTAGCTGAACAGCATGTCCGTCCATGTATTTGGTCGTGGAGTGAATGACAATATCGGCGCCGAACTCGATGGGACGGCAGAGGATCGGGGTAGCGAAAGTGTTGTCCACAATCAGGGGAATCTGGTGAGAATGGGCAACCTGCGCGAATTTTTCGATATCGAAAACAGTCAGGGCGGGATTGGCCAGCGTTTCGCCGAAAATCAGCCGGGTATTGGGTCTGATTTGGGCGGCGATTTCTTCGGGAGAAGCATTGGTATCGATAAAAGTGCACTCAATGCCCAGACGCTTTAAGGTAACGCCAAACAAATTGATCGTACCGCCGTAAATGGTGGAAGCCGCCAGAAAATGGTCGCCGGAACTGCAGATGTTCAAAATGCTGATCAGCGAAGCGGCCTGCCCCGAAGTGGTACACAGCGCGCCGACGCCGCCCTCCAAAGAGGCGATCTTCTTCTCTACCATCTCAACGGTAGGGTTGGAAATGCGGGAGTACATATGCCCTTCCACCGCCAGGTCAAACAGTTGGCCGATATGCTCGGTGGACTGATAATTGTAAGTCGTGCTTTGATAAATCGGCATAGCCTGCGGCTCTCCGTTTTTGGGGCTGTAGCCCTCATGCAGGCATTTGGTTTCTATTTTCATTTACGTCATCCTTTCATCTGAGTTCACATAAAAAGAGTATACTGCAAAAGCCTACCAAGCGCAATTGATTCTCCCAGTAATTCCAACCCAGTTTTGCCGATGCTCTTTTCATAAAGGGAATTTTTATACCAATGTAGGGGACGGCTGGTTAGAAAATGCATGCAGCGGCCCTTCATACAGCAGCGTAAAGCCTTCTAACCCGCAAAAATCCTCGGGTCGCAGCAGGCCGAATGGCTTTTGGAAACGGTGGATACCGCTTTCGTTCAGCATTTTTCCGCAGAATTGAGAGCAGAAGTAAGCGTTTTCCCGTTCCAGCGGAATGCCGGCAATCAGCGTGAACAAGCCGAGAAAGTTGAACTTGCAGCCGTGGCTTTCGATTTTTTGCAGCAAGCGCAAAAATTTTTCATACGCGTCTTCGCTGACTTTTTTGCTGTAAACCCGGCACTGGGTATCTTTGAAACGGTGGAAAAAGCCTTTGTTTTTTCCTTCACGCACAAAGCCGCCGGGTACCGGCAGGGAGGGGTACAGTCTGCCAAAACTGACCATGCTTTCCAAAGAACAATCAAAGCTCAGAGAGACATGGTTGTATGCCGATCCGGTGTAAATGCGGATAAACCGAGATGGGATGGTATTGGTGCGGGTCACGACAACATAGATGGTTCTGCTGCTCATATAGTTTCCTTTCCTCAGTTTACTTTTTCAAATCGAACGCGGATTTGGCTGTCCTGTTCCAGAGAAAAAGGCGCAGATGAGCCATTTTGAACCGAAATGACCGACTCTTTGCTGGTAATGGTGATTTCCGCTACCCGATAGCCGGGATTGGGAAAAGCGAAAACCTGCAGGCCGGTGCCTGCGGGAAAATCCTGCTTCCCCCTCGCAAAACCGGCAGAGCCGGACGCTTTGACCCAGTAGCGCCCGTTTTTGGCAAACAGGCAGGACACCCGGCAATATCCTTCCTTCACTGGCACGACAGCTGCGGGATGAAGTTCGGAGACAGGTTTGCTTTGCGCGGTATCGCTGCCGTTTTCCGCTGCGGTATCGGATCCCGAAAGGTCTTCTCCGCCAGCCAAAGAGGAGTTTTGGCCGCTTTGCATCCCTGCGCCGGAATTGTCCGCGCCGCCGGCATAATCCGACGAGGAGAGCGCAGGATAGAAAAGACCGGCAGAAAAACCTTCCAACAAGCTGCTGTCTTCCAAGTGATCCCACACAGAAGAAGATCCCTTTAAAAAGTAATCATATGTACCAACGCCCGGGGAATCGTCAAAGGTGGCATCCACCAGATAATAAGCCCCATCGATTTGGACGTAATTCCACATATGGGCTTCGCCGTTTACCGTGCCGCCGACGATTTCGCAGGGAATGCCTGCCCGATTGCACAGCAGCTTCAGCGCTTTGGCGTACCCTTCACAGATGGCGCTTCCTTCCACCAGCGCGCCGTAGGCTTCGCAGGACATGGGGTCATAGGAAGATGCCGCACCGCTTTTGTAAGAACAGCGGGAGAGAATGGAATCGTGGAAATAACGCGCCTTTTCCGCATCGGTGCCGGAGGCCCCTTGCAGAATGGACGCGGCCGCCTGGTCCAGCGCAGAAGATTGGGAAGGCGAGGCGGCAAAAGAAACACGCATGGAAAAACCGGTGATGACAACCGAATCCTCCTGTACCTCGTATTGCGGGGAAAAAGAAAAGCCTGATTTATCGATCCAGAAAACTTCCGGATAATCCCGGTAAAAAGCTTCATAAGCCCTGCCAACCAGGTTTTTCAGGCTGCTGTTGATATCGCCGGAAGCAGAATAGACAGGCGGATCCGAAAATTCCCAGCTGAACGAATCATATCCCTGGGGCAGATAGGAGGACATGGCGTCGTAGATTTCACGTTCTGATTGGCTGAGCTGAGAGCGGTAGGTAGAGGAAGAGGCCTGTGCCGGCATGGAAACAGAAAGAAGCACGCAAATGGCTATCCCAAAAGCGATGAAATGTTTTTTCATGAAGAATCCCCTTTTCATCCCAAAGATTGAAATCGGGACGACAATATCCTTATTATACAAAAAATAGCAGAGCCATACCAGATAGTTTCGGAAATATTTTAAGCGACGTTTCTCCATAGCGGTTGGAAAAAAGGCATTCAAAATGACTTATCTGTCATCGGACGGGACTTTGTGAAATGGTAAAAAGCAAATATTTACATATAGTAATAAATGTTTTATTTTATACAAAAATTGGCCCAAATTTTGCAGGAACTGTTTTTGGGTAATATAGAAAAGTTTTGCCTTTTCAGATGCCAATCGTATTATTTACCCTTTTTTTGAAACGGCTTTTTTCCGAGAAAGAGCAAAACGCTGCTGAGGATAAAAAGAAACGCTCCGAAAAACAGAAACGAGGTTCCGACTCCCCAGATTTCCTCCAAAAAGCTGAGCGTAGGCGTGGTGGCGATCATGGCGTTTTTCCGGCCGAACAGATCGGCAACGGCCCCGGACGGGACCTCAAAGAAAAAGCTGGCAATATGGAATACCGTTTCGGCCAGCCCGACCTGGACCAGCGAAAATCCCCGCTGAATTAAAAAGATGATCCAGACGCCGTCGGTCAGGGAAAAAGAGCCGAAAAATTCCAGCAGATAAAGCCGAAAAAGTTGTTTTTTCAAATGCAATCCAATCAAATCCTTTCGTATTTTGATCAAAAGAAAGGGATCGGCGCACAAAAAAAAAGCGCATGGCACAGGCCATGCGCTTTTCGGTTCATTGAGAAAACCGTTTTAAGAGCATGCTGTCACCATCGAAAAATGGGCGCACCAATCCCCTGGACGGAAAAACGGTTTCCATTGGAAATATATACCATACGCATTTTCCAACCCATGGAGCTGCTCCTTTCAACAAGGTTTTCCTGATTCTAACACAGATTACAGCATCTGGTCAAGTTCGATCAAAGCACGCACATAAACCCGCATATTTAAAAGCAGGTTGGGGATATCGCAGTACTCATCCGCCTGGTGCGCGCCGCCTTTGGCAAATCCGAACAGGCGAACACGGCCGGGAACGGTAGCGCCGTAGGGAACGGCGTTAGGCAGGCGGCGGGCATAGGTGCCGCCGTCTTTCAGCGGTTCAATGTCCGGCTGCTCCAGCGCGTCGCGGGCTACCTCGATCAGCTTTTGGGCAAAGGGATTATCCAGGGAGATGTAAAACGGATCCAGGTTGCTGAAGGATTCCAGTTCCATGGGAGAAGCCGCCCAGGCAGCTTTAATGCCGGAGAGCACCTTGTTCTGATCTGCCAGGGAAGGATAGCGGATATCGGGGTAGAAGCAGATGCGTCCTTCTTCCATGCGGATCATATTAAACGAGCAGCGCAGCGGGCCGTTGGGCTCGTCATTGCAGGCAATGCCGATTTTCTCGCCCCGGTAGTCGTCGGAGACATCTGCCATCCAGTCCAGAACCTCCTGGGCATTGCCGGTGAGCAGGCCGCTGCCAGCCAGTACCTTGCACAGACGGGCTGTGGCGGTCCAGGTGCCGATGGGATCCCGGATGACCTTATTCTCATCTTTTTCCACCGTGATTTTTACGCCGCATTCCACCTCTTCCACAGAGGTTTTTTCAAATTTCTCCAGCGCTTTTTCGGCATCTTTCACACTTACACCCTCCAGAACCGCCCAAGCGATGGGGGAACCGGCGTTGACTGCCAGACCGGACCACATATCTTTCAGATTGCCGGTCATTTTCGGCGATTTGAGAACCGATTTGGTAATGCCCTTTTCCGCGTAGGTAATGGGGTATTTGGCGTCTGGTACCAGGGAGAATTTGGGGCATTTTTCCCGGGCCAGAAATTCGGGAATATCGTTCATGCCGATTTCTTCGTTCATGCCAAAGACAAGCATCACATTGTTTTTGAGTTTAATGTCGTGCTCTTTCAAATAGCGCATGGCATACATGGCCATGATACCGCAGGATTTGTTATCCGCAGTACCGCGGGCAAATAAGTATTTGCCGTCCTCGGAGAGAATCGGATCAAAGGGGTCGTGGGTCCAGCCTTCGCCCTCGGGGACGATGTCCATGTGGGAGAAGATACCGATGGAATCGTTATCCGGGTTGCTGCCATAAACGGCGCTGCCACAGAAGTTGTCGTAATTGCGGGTTTCAAAACCATACCGGCTGGACATTTCCAGCGCTTTGTCCAGCATTTGACGGCAAGCCGCACCGAAAGGCTTTTCCGGATCCTGCTTATTCATGATGCTGACGCTGCGGATGCGGCACACCTCGGAGATGTCGTCGATAAACTCCTGGCGATGGTCAGCAGCCCACTGGTCAACGTCGTCATATAGTTTTTTCCAATCCACGTAAAATCGTCCTTTCTGATTATTTGGAATACATTTCGTCCAGTTCAATCAGAGCGCGGACGTAAATCTGCATATTGATCAGCAGGTTGGGAATATCACAGTACTCGTCCGCCTGATGCGCGCCGCCTTTGACCATGCCAAACAGGCGAACCCGATCCGGCACGGTGGCGCCATAGGGAATGGCGTTGGGCAGGACTTGAGCATAGGTGCCGCCTTCTGTCAGATAAGGGATATCCTCCCGACCCAGCACGTCCTTGGCAATTCGAGCCAGCTTTTCCACCCGGGGATCTTTCGGATCAATGTAATAGCCATCCAGCCGGCGGCGCTGCCGTACTTCCATGGGAGAAGCGGCCCAGGTTTCCTCGGCTTTTGCGAGTATTTTCTCCTTGTCCGCCAAAGAAGGCCAGAGGATGGAGGTATACAGTACGATTTTTTTATCGATCAGGCGGATATAGTTGAAACGAATGGACAGCGGAGCGTTGGGCCCGTCATCGCAGGCGATGCCCATATGGGCGCCGGTCGTGTCGGAGGTGTACCAATCCAGCCAATTCAACACTTCCATGGTCTTGGGGTCTTTGATGAGGCCGCATTTTGCCAGTACGTGGCACAGGCGGGCGGAGGCGGTGATTTTCTCGTCTTTTTCAACAATAATCTTTACATCGCCGTTTTCCAGTGTTTCCACCTTGGTGTGATCGTAGAATTTGGTGGCCCACTGAGCAACCATGGGATCTACACCGCTTAATACCGCATAAGCCTCCTTGGAGGGTACACTGACAGTGGCATCACACCAGTCGTCATTGCTCACGCCGGACCAAATATCCTTGAGGTTGCTGTCTTCCAGTTTGGCGGACTCCAGCCCGTAACGGGAATTCCCGGATTCGGAAATGCAGACCGGATATTTGGCATCCGGCACCAGGTAGATTTTGGAGTGTTTTTCCCGTTTGAGGAATTCCGGCATATCTCTCATGCCGATTTCTTCGTTAAGCCCATAAACCAGCATCACATTGTTTTTGAGTTTGATATTGTGTTCTTTTAAGTACCGCATGGCGTACAGCGCCATAATCCCGCAGGATTTGTTGTCACAGGTACCGCGGGCAAAGAGATATTTGCCATCTTCCGAGAGGATCGGATCAAAGGGATCGTGAGTCCAGCCGCCCGCGTCGTTTGCCAAATTGCACATATTCTCCGGTACAATGTCCATATGGGCTACAATGCCGATAGAATCATTGTCCGGATTATCCCCGTAGACGGCGCTGCCGCAGAAGTTGTCATAGTTGCGGGTCTCAAAGCCGTAAGCGGAGGACATTTCCAGTGCTTTATCCAGCATATCGCGGCAGGCCTGACCAAAAGGAGCATTGGTACAATCCAGTTGGTTGTGGCTGGTGCTGCGGATACGGCAGACGTCTGAAATATCCTTTACAAATTCATCCCGATGCGCTTCGGCCCACTCGGCTACGTCGGCGCACAATTTTTTCCAATCCATGATTCACATTCATCCTTTCGATAATCAATCGGTTGCTTATTGGCAAAGAACAAAGATGTTCTATGTCGTTATATAGAATACCATGTTTCCCTCAATCCGTCAACGGCTTTACCGGAGGTTGCGGGATATTGAATGGAAAAAGCAGCCGCATAAAGAAAAGAGGCGCCTTTTCCGCAAAGGAGCCTCTTTTTGAAAATTTTAATAAGAGAGCTGACGGTAGTATCTTCTGATTGCCAGCGGATGCTTGCCGGCATCTTCCTGATAAGCTTCGATCCGGCTGGTGAAGCAGTGCATGACCAGCGGAGAGAACAGGCCGCGGAATTTGGGGTCCACGTTGGGAAGACGCAGGGAAGCGGTATCGAATTTGTAGATGTTGTTGCAGATGGTTTTGAGGAATTTCTCCACGCGCTCCATCTGCGGGCGGGTCTCATCTTCACCGAAGAAGAGCAATACGGTATCGTCCCGCTCGATTACTTCCAGGGTGCCATGGAAGAAGTCGCCGGCGGTGACAGATTTGGTCCGCATCCACTGCATCTCTTCCATGATGCACATTGCATAAGAATAGGTCGGACCCCACAGGTTGCCGGAGCCGATCAGGTACTGAATTTTGTCATCGCGATGCGCTCTGGCGTAGGCTTCGCAGTACTCATCCGCCTGTTTTTCCGCATAGGGGTAAACGTCTACCAGGTTGGCGAGGTTTTTGAGCATCTCGTCGTATTCCGGATAATCGCCTTTGTTGTACGCAAAGCGCAGCAGCATGATGTAGAAGATCAGGTCTCCGTAACCCTGGATGGAGTAATCGGCCAGCTCGACCAGAGGGGTGTTGGGCACGCCAACAACCGAGATCACGCGGGCGCCAATCTTTTTCGCAGTTTCCACCGTCTCCACAACCTCTTTGGTGTTGCCGGTAGCGGAGGTAACGATCAGAACAGAGTCTTTGTTGAACTTCTTGTTACCTTCTGTATTAAAATCTGCCGCATGTTCCACATAGAAGGGGAAAGAGGCGATCGGTTTCAAAGTTGCCTCATAGCTCCAGGCCTGGGTCAAAGTTCCGCCAACGCCGACGAAAAAGATGTTGGAAAAGCCCTCGGCACAAATTTTATCAACGATGGCAATGATGTCGTCTTTTTTCTCCATCGTTTTTTTGTTCCAAGCAAGGGATTTTTCAGGATCATAATTTAACAAAGTAGGCATAAAAGGTCCTCCTTTTCTTTTTGGTAAAAAAGGCACCGAGATATCTCACGGTGCCTTTTTTATGGCATAGGTTCGGTACAGAAAGAAGATTAATAATCCAGTTTTCTGTAGTATCTTCTGATAGGCATCGGATGTTTGCCATACTCTTCCAGATATACGCCAATTCTGCCGGTGATGCCGCTCAGAACGATCGGAGAGAACAGGCCACGGAATTTCTTATCAATGCCGGGCAGCTCATATTTCGCGGTATCGAATACGGTTACGTTTTTGCAGATGGTGTGCAGGAATTTCTCAGCACGCTCCATCTGAGGACGGGTAGCGTCTTCGCCGTAGAACAGGATTACGCTGTCGTCACGGCCGATTACTTCCAAGGTGCCGTGGAAGAAGTCGCCTGCGGTAACGGATTTGGTCCGCATCCACTGCATCTCTTCCATGATGCACATTGCATAGGAGTAGGTCGGGCCCCACATGTTACCGGAACCGATCAGATACTGAATCGCGTCGTCACGATGGATTCTCGCGAATTCCTCAGCGTCTTTCTCAGCAGCTTCTGCAACGGTAGGCATCAGCTCAGGCAGTTTCTCCAGGTTCGCATACATCTCATCGAACTCAGGATATTCGCCGTTGTTATGTACCAGACGCAGGAAGAAGGTGTAGTAACGGTAGTAGCTGCCGCCGGGGATGTAGTAATCCGCTTTCTCAGCAAGAGGAGATCCGGGGGTGTCTACGAAACCGACAACGCGGGCGCCAGCAGCTTTCGCTTTGTCAACAGCCTCAACAACCTCTTTGGTATCACCGGTGGAGGAGCTGATTACAACGAGAGAATCTTTGGTGAACTTTTTGTTGCCCAGAGTATTGAAGTCAGCAGCGTGTTCCGCATGGTACTCCAGGGTGGTCAAGGGTTTCAGGGTCTCCTGAATGGACCAGGCATAGGTGATGGTGCCGCCGACGCCGATGAAGAAGATATTGGAAAAACCTTCCTGGCTCAGTTTGTCAGCAACCTCGATGATTTCTTTTTTGTTGGCGAGGCAGCCTTTTGCGCGCTCTACCATTTTCGCAGGATCGTACTTTAACATGATAATCCTCCTAATATAAAAATGATGGACGCCGAAGGGAATTCTTCAGCTTTTGTTGTGTATGAGCGGCGTTTTTCACGCCCTCGAACAACTTCATTTTAGCGGATGAAAAGTAGGTTGTCAACAATAAGTTGTATTATAACGTGTTAAATATTCATGTTTGGATGAATCAACAATATTGTTCGTTTTTAAACAAAATTTACAGGTCATTTTGTACGAAACAAGCGGGAAGAAAAGAGGAAAAAGCGGAGGGGATCGCATAGGTATTCTGCAGTTCTTCGGGCTTTGCCCAGGTGAACGGGCAGCCGGGAAGCACTTCTTTCACATGGATTTTCCAGCCGGACATGCGCCATTCCAGGTGGGTAAAAACATGTACGGCGGGCAAAAGCGGACGAGGCTCTCCGGAAAGACGGAGCCATCCGTCAAAACAGGACGCAGCCTGCCGGCTGTCAAGATGACCCTCCTTTTGGGGGAATTCCCAAAGGTTTGCCAACAGCCCTTTATCCGGCCGTTTCATCAATGCCCAACGGCCTTGGTATTCGATTAGAAAAACAGTGACAGGCAGAATTTTCCTCGGCTTTTTTGGGCTTTTTAAGGGAAAAGACGCCTGATTTCCATCCTGAAAAGCGCGGCAGTGACCTGCGACGGGGCAGGAGCCGCACAACGGGGCACCGTTGGGCAGACAGACGGTGGCGCCCAGCTCCATCAGCGCCTGATTGTATTCTCCCGGCGCATCCGGCGGGACAAGCGAAGAAGCCAGTTCGTTCAATTCTTTTTTGACAGTGGGGGCTGTGACATCCTCCTCCAGGGCCAGCAGGCGGGAAAAGACCCGCAGGACATTTCCGTCCACCGCCGGGACAGGCAGGCCGAAAGCAATGGAGCAGACGGCGCCGGCGGTGTAAGGACCTACGCCGGGAAGGGAGAGCCATTCGTCATAGGAGGTGGGGAAGCGGCCATCGAAACGCTCACAGATCATACGAGCGGCTTTTTGCAGGTTGCGGGCGCGGGAGTAATACCCCAGTCCCTCCCAGGCTTTGAGCAATTTTTCCTGCGGTGCCCGGGCCAACGCGGCCGCATCGGGAAAAAGGGATAAAAATCGCTCATAGTAGGGAATTGCCGCCTGAACCCGGGTCTGCTGCAGCATAATTTCAGAGATCCAGACGTGATAAGGGGTTGGGTCCCGCCGCCAGGGAAGATCCCGATGGCCGGAACGGTACCATTCGACCAAGGGAAGAACGGTGGGAGAGAGCGCCTGATAACCATCCATTGCATCCATATAAAACGCCTTTCCTTTTCCAAAAGTATTTTGCTGCTAACAGTGTAACGAAAAAAAGGAGAAAATACAAGCCGCCCCAAAAGGGTTTGGCTGCCAGCGGCAAGGTGCGGATGAGGTGGATTTTTGAAGAAGACCCGACCGGTCGGCGACAATCAAAAAAAGAGGGCCTTCAGCCCTCTTTTTTTTGATTTACCTTTACGCTATCCAAGCGGCGGGGTTAAAAGCTTTTGATAACGTCGCCGTTTAAGCGTTTGATGATCTCCACTGCCAGCTTGACGCTGTTTTCAAAATCGCAGAAAGAAGCATAGCAATGGTGGGTATGGATGTAACGAACAGGCAGCCCGATCACGATGACCGGTACGCCCAATCCAGACAGATGGATCGGCGCGCCGTTGGTGGAGCCGCCGGTGCGGACAGCCTGCTGCACCGGGATGCCCAGTTCTTCTCCAAGGTCGATGGCGTAGCGGATAAAGCGGGGATTGGTGATCATTTTTGCATCGATATGACGAAGCATGGGGCCGCGGCCCAGCGCTGTTTGAATTAGGTAATCGGGGGTAAAGGTATCGTCTGCGGGGGAGCCTTCGAACACGATGGCGATATCCGGCTTCACCGTTTGGGCAGCTACCTGCGCACCGCGGGTGCCGACCTCTTCTTGTGTACTGAACACACCGACAACATCCACGTCCAGCTCTTGTCCTTTTAATTCTTTCAGCGTTTCCACCACGCAGGCACAACCCAGCCGGCAGTCAAACGCTTTGCCGAGCATGACGTCGTTTTTCGCGTTGTATTCCATGGTCACGTCCGGCACGACCGGCGCGCCGACCCGAATTTTAAAATCCTTGACCACTTCTTCGGCGCTGGAAGCGCCCACGTCGATCACCATGGCGGAAATGGGCAGATTTTTGCCTTTTTCCTCAGCGCTCATGAAATGCGGCGGTTTGCTGGCTACCACGCCGGAAATATATTCACCGTCAGCGTTGCGAACTTTGACCTTGTGAGCGGGAACGTTGTTTTCCACCCATCCGCCCAGAGGGATAAATTGCAGGGTACCGTTGGGTTTAATTGCCTGCACCATAAAGCTTACCTCATCGCTGTGGCCGTCCAGCAGGATCACCGGCTTATCTCCGGTATTTTCGTTGCGGTAGAAAAACAGGTCCCGAATACAGTTTTCCTCAATTCGGGCCAATCCTTCGCCGTATTTGCGGCCGACCAGCAGTACGTCGTCTTCAAATCCGGATGCGCCGTATGCGTTGGAAAGGTCTTGTATCATTTTTAATGATGTTTGTTTCTCCATAGCTGATACCCCACTTTTTGATATTTTATTCTTATTTTAACATGTTTTTGGGAAAAGACAAGAAAAACAGTAATGGTCCCGGGTGGAAAAGAAGAAACGCCTATCCCGATGGCAGGAGCCTTTTTAAGACAGGCCGGGTTTATCCCAAAAGGTTTTGGGAGAGAAGTGACCGTTTTCAAAAAGGCGGCATAAAATGCAATAGACTTTTTAAGTCGTATTTTTCAAGAAGAAAGGAGCGCGAATGAATTGGAAAGATGTGCAATGAATGGTGCTGCCGCCACTTACGCAGGCAGGTGCACCGAATTTGTACCAACCGGATGCTGCGGCGAATCGTCCGCTACCGGGCGAAATGCCTGCGCAGAGCCATACGCTTCCTATCGCCGCGCCGATGCCGCTGAACGGATGGGCGCGCGGCGCGACGGAGAGCGGGATGATCGGAATTGCGAATGCGATTTGAGCGCCAGCAGCCAGCTTCCGGTAACCATGGGATATGTGCCGCTTCAGAAATGGTGCAATACCTATGATACCCAAACCGCGCTATACCGGGGAAGTTTGTTCCCGGAATTGGATAAACCTTTTTTAGGAAGCCGAGGTGAGCGCTATGTCCGGTAACGAAAGAGGCCGTATCCTCAACCGTGTCCAGCAGGCGGGGTTCGCCGTTGACGAAACAGTTTTATATCTGGATACCCACCCTTGCGATGCCAATGCGCTGGCCTATTACCAGAAAGCCCGGGATGAACAGAAACGGGCGATTTGTGAGTATACCGCCAAAATCGGGCCGCTGACCAGCGATTTGGTGGAGCCGGCAAACCGCTGGTCCTGGACGGATTGTCCCTGGCCGTGGGAAAAGGAGGCGAACTACTAAATGTGGAATTATGAAAAGCGTTTGCAGTTCCCGGTAAAAATCGACTGTACCAGCCCTGCGGCGGCAAAGGTCATCATCACCCAGCTGGGAGGTCCGGATGGAGAGACTGGTGCTGCTCTGCGGTATCTGAATCAGCGATACGCCATGCCGAACCGGCATGTTGCGGGCCTCTTAACCGATATCGGCACGGAAGAACTTGGGCATATGGAGATGATCGCGGCGATTGTAAGACAACTGACCCGCAACATGAGCATAGAGGATGTGAAAAAAGAGGGTTTTTCCGCTTACTTTGTAGACCATACCGGCGGAATCTGGCCGCAGGCGGCATCCGGAACGCCGTTTTCTTCTGCTACATTCCAATCCAAGGGCGATGCGATCACGGATCTGTTTGAAGATTTGGCAGCGGAGCAAAAGGCACGGACCACTTACGACAACATCCTGCGCCTGGTGGATATCCCCGATGTGCGCGAACCGATCAAATTCCTGCGCCAGCGTGAGATCACTCACTTCCAGCGTTTTGGCGAAGCGCTGCGCATGATTCAGGATGATTTGGACTGCAAAAATTTCTACGCGTTCAATCCCAGCTTTGATAATCCGAGCAAATGATGCTTCTGCTTGGCGCCGATGGCCGGAAACGAATCGATCAATCGAACAAACGATGCGGTACCGGTAAAGCGCTTTCCTTTTGATTCTTTTATTTACGCGGCAGCTTTGAACCATTCAAGCTGCCGCATATTTTAGGATAGCATGCGAAAACCCGTCTGATGACAACACAAATCAGGCGGGTTTTGTTTATGCGTTCCAATCAGCCGGGTGGACAGCCGATCCACAAATCTTTTTGTATACGGTCAGGACATTCTCTCCCACTCTTTTTTCAAAATAGCATACTGCAGGGTGTTTTCATATTTCGGGGTACCATCGGGATTTTTCACAAAAGAAATAAATTCTTTAAAAAAGCCTTCCTGCCGCATACCGAGCTTTTCACACAGATGTTGAGAAGAAAGGTTGTAGTCTTCCGTGTAAGCGTAGATTCTGCGAGCGCCTTTTTGCTCAAAAAGATATTGGAAGAATGCTTTCGCCGCCTCAAAGGCGTAGCCTTTTCGCTGATAGGCTTCGTTCAGCATCCAGCAAGGGCTGAACGTATCCTTGTCATCTCCTTCCGGATGCGCTTCTATCTCGCCTATGACCTTACCGGTTTCTTTTAAAACAATGGCAAAGCAATATTCGGCATCCTGGCTGCGTTTTTGCGCGCCCAATCTGGCCTGTTCAAGGGAACACAGGCGCATATCCATAAAGCAGTTTACTTTGGGGCAAGAGAGATATTCCAGCAGATCTCCGGCGTCTTCTTCACGAAATGCCCGCAGAATGAGGCGGTCTGTATGAATCATCATGATTGTGGACCTCCTAATCTTTGTTTGGTTTATTTCTCACCGGATGATTTTCCGAGAAAAATCCTGAAAGGCTTATCCGGCGAAAGGGAATGGCCGAAGCGATGGTCGGTCAAAGACAAATGCGCCGCAAGAAGGTTTAAGAGCGAAGAAGCTGTGCGGACGCTTCTTTCTCAAATTGCTTGGTATACAACGAAAAGTAATACCCTTTTTTACGAAGCAGATCTTCGTGCGAGCCGCTTTCGATGATTTTTCCATCTTTGACCACCAGAATGATATCCGCATGGCGGATGGTGGAAAGGCGGTGAGCAATCAAAAAGGAGGTGCGACCCTTTAATAGATGCGCAATGGCGTTTTGAATCAGCTGTTCGGTTTGGGTATCGATGGAGGAGGTGGCTTCGTCCAACACAAATATGGCGGGATCCGCCAGCACTGCCCGGGCAAAGGAAATCAACTGCTTTTCACCGGTGGAAAGCCGGTCGCCCCCTTCTCCCACATCGGAGTCATAGCCGTTTTCCAGTTTTTCGACTACGGTATCCGCTGAAACCGCTTTCGCCGCCGCTTCGATCTGCTCGTCGGTGGCATCCAGGCGGCCGTAGCGGATGTTCTCCTTGATGCTTCCGGAAAACAGGTGCGGATTTTGCAGTACATAACCGATGTTGCTGTGCAGCCACAGCTGAGAACGTTCCCGATAATCTTTGCCGTCGATGAGGATCGTGCCTGCCGTCGGCTCGAAAAACCGGCAGGCCAGGTTGACCAGGGTGGATTTTCCCGCTCCGGTCTCGCCCACAATGGCGACCGTCGTGCCGGCGGGGATTTTCAGATTGAAGTGTTCCAGAATGTTTTCGCTCCCGTCCGGATAGCGGAAGGTCACGTCCCGAAATTCGATGTCCCCGCGGATTGGCTCCCAATTTTCGGTTTTGCCTACAAAATTGTCGCCGTATTTTTCCACGACCTCCGGTGTGTCCTGGATGGCCGGTACCTCTTCCAGAAGGCCGCAGACCCGCTCGATATTGGCCTGGGCAGAGATGATGTCAGCCAGGATACGGGCAATCTGCTGAATCGGTTCAAAAATACCGACCGCGTAAGAGGTAAACGCCGAGAGAGTGCCGATTTCCATCAGCCCCTGCATGGACAGATAGCCGCCGCGGGCCAGCACCAGCGCGGTTGCCACCGAGCTTAAAAACATAATAGAGGGGATATAGACGGCGCTGAGCATCTGGGTTTTAATCGATGCCTGGCGCATATCCGCTGTCAGAGCTTTAAAATCGTTGATATTATGTTCCTCGATGACCAACGTTTTGGAGGTGCGGGCGCCGGAAATTCCTTCGTTGAAAGCGCCGGTAATCTGAGAATTGATGCGGCGGGTCTTACGGTTCCAATGGAGGATTTTGTTCTGGAAATAGACAGTCAGAACAGCGATAAGCGGGACGATGAGCATGATCAGCAGCGCCAGCTTCCAGTTTAACATCAGCATGGCGGCGAAAACGCCCAGTACATATACGAGGCTCCACATGACATCCATCAGTCCCCAGGCGAGCATGCCGGAAATGCGGCCGGTATCGCTCATGACCCGGGCAATCAGATATCCGATGGGGGTGACATTGTAAAAGGAAAAAGAGAGCGTTTGCAGATGCACAAAACAAGCGCGCTTCATATCCCGGTTGGTTTTCATCTCGATAAACATGGACTGGCGGGTGCAGATGATGACCACAACCGTTTGAAACACGATGGCCAGGCCGTAAAGCGCCGTGAACCAGCCAATGCCCTCCAGCGTGCCGCCGCCGATGTAATGGTCGATGGTATAGCGCTGGAACAGCGGCATGGAAATATCGATCAGGGCCATGACGATATTCAGAACAATGACAATGAAAAGGTTGACATAATAAGGGCGAAGGAAGGGAAGCATTTTCTTCCACACCGTCAAATCAAACGGCTTATTGTATTCCTGCTCCTGAAAAACAGCCATAGGCTACACCTCCTGAGCCAGCAGCGCCTGGTCCTCCTGGGCTGTCTGGATATTGTAGATATCCCGGTAGATGCCGGGCTGGCTTATCAGTTCCTGATGAGTGCCCATCTGGGCGATTTGGCCGTTTGAAAGGACCAGGATACAGTCGGCCTTCATCAGGGTCGTAATGCGATGAGAAATGAGTATGACGGTGGAGCCGCCCAGGTTTTGATCCAACGCGTCGCGGATTTTAGCGTCGGTTTCTGCGTCCACCGCCGACAGGGAATCGTCAAAAATCATAATGGGCGCCCGCTGCATCAGCATACGGGCGATGGCTACCCGTTGCTTCTGCCCGCCGGACAGGGTTACGCCGCGCTCTCCCACGATGGTATCGTAGCCGCTGGAAAAGCCCATGATAGCATCGTCTACACTGGCAATGCGGGAAGCGTGGCGGATTTCCTCCATGTCCGCGCCGGGCCGGGCGGCGCTGATATTTTCCCGAATGGTACGGGAAAACAGGAACGGTTCCTGCAGGACCATGCCGATATTTTCCCGCAGATAGCTCAGACGGATGGCGCTGATATCAACACCGCCGATGGAGATGGTGCCTCCGCCTTCGGGCAGGTCATACAATCGGTCCAGCAGGTGCATCAATGTGGATTTACCTGAACCGGTGCCGCCTAAAATCGCAAAAGTAGAGCCGGATTTGATGGTGAAACTGATGTCTTTGAGAATCGGCATCAGCCCTTCGTAGGCAAAATTGACGTGGTCAAACACGATGTCTCCGCAAAACTCAGGCGTCAGGCCGGCGGGATCGTCCCGCTCCTCCTCTTCCTCCAGAATATAATTGATACGGTCGATGGAAACGCCGGCCTTGCTCATTTCGGACAGCACCCGCCCGAGACTTCGGATGGGCCAGACCAGCGTTGCGTTGTAAGAGATAAACGCCATGAATGTACCGACTGAAATATTGCCGTTTACCGTTTCTATCGTGCCGAGAACCAGGATAGTCATGATCTGCAGGCCGGTAAACAGGTCGCCGAACCCCCAGTACATACCCATGACGTAGCTTAGGTGAATCCACATATCGGCAAACTTATTGTTCTTTTTGTCGAACCGGTCGATTTCATACTTTTCCCGGCCAAAGGCGCGGACGACCCGCACGCCGGTCAGGTTTTCCTGCACGGCGGCGGAGAGCTGCCCCTCCGCCTCATCCGCTTTTCGGAACCGGTCAGAGATTTTGGAATAAAAAAGAAAAGAATAGGCGACGACCACAGGGACAAAAGCCAGCGCCACCCAGGTGAGTTTGGCGTTCATGGAAAACATCAGGCTCATAGCAAAAACGATCAGAAAGACAATGCGGACAATTTCCAGCATCTGGCCGGAAACAAAATTGCGCACGACCTCCACATCAGAGGTACAGCGCTGTATGACATCGCCGGTCTGATTTTTGACATGCCAGCCGTAGGGGAGTTTTTGAATATGGGAGAAAAGCTGATCCCGAATCCGTTTGGTGAATCCTTCTGCCCCTTTGGCGGTGAAAGTGCGGCTGAAAAAGGTGCAGATGCCCGCGCACAGGGAAATCAGCAGGATAGCCGCCACGACCAGCCACAGATGGCCGCGGATATATTCCCGACCCCCGATTTGGTCAATGAGCGTAAGCACCGGCTTCGGCAGGCTGAATGGCTCCGTACCGATGATGGAATCCACCATGGCGCGGATCACCTGCGGGGTCAGGGAATTGAATACAGTGTGCAGCATGGATGTAATGACTGTAAGGAAGAAATATAAATAGGAGCCTTTCAGAAAACGCATGATCATACTTTTTCGGTCGGTCTTTTTTGGTTTCAAATAAATCCCTCCTTTGGGATTGGAAAAAGATGAATCCGGAAAGAGCCGGTGCCTGGAACCGGCAAACCGTATTGAAAATAGGACGTATGGAAAAGATTGGATGCTAACGTATGCTTCAGTATAAAGTATGGAGTGGGTCTAAAGTCAATAGGATTTATAAAAAAATAAAGGTAAACGAAAAAGGCATGCTGTTTTCGGCATGCCTTGGAGGACAAGGGATTTAGATGGAACCGGCCTGCACAGAGAAATTCCCCTGTGGGCCGGGTTGGTCAGATTGGAGCCGGATTTTTATTTGGCGTGAATATTGATATACTCGGCACGCAGTTTGGAGTACATGATTTTCTGGCTGCTATAAAGCCCATAATAACCGGAAAGCATGAAACTGACGCCGCAGGCGATTGCAAACAATACCAATCCCTCGGCACCGAATAACTCAATGCTTAATATCATGGAAGCAATGGGGCTGTTGACTACGCCGCAGAACAGGGAAATCAATCCCACCGCCGCGCCGAATCCGGGGTCGAGGCCCAAAAGCGCTCCGGCGACACAGCCAAACGTGGAACCGATAAAGAAAGTGGGAACGATTTCTCCCCCTTTGAACCCCGCTCCAATGGTGATAGCGGTAAAGAGAATTTTAAGTGCAAACGCTTCCGGACGGGCACTGCCGCCGATGGCATCGGTGATGACATCCATTCCTGCGCCGTTATAAGCGGTGGTACCCACAAGAAAAGTCAGAAAAATGATAGCGGCGCCGCCGCAAAAGGCCCGCAGATAGCTGTTGGGAATCCATTGCTGCAGATAATGATGAGTTTTGTGCATGGCCAGGCAGAACACAATGGAAAGCAGGGCGCACAAGGCGGAAAGGCCAATGACCTGAAAAATGCTTATGACAGTGGGAGCGGGCACATAGGATAAAGAAAAACGCACCGGTTCGGCGCCGAAAAATACCGATACGCCGTAAGCCGTTAAGGAAGAGATGATGCAGGGAACCAGCCCCGCATAGTAAATCACGCCGATGCTGATGACTTCCATGGCGAAAAAGGTAGCAGTCAGCGGTGTGCCAAATAGCGCGGCGAAAACAGCGCTCATGCCGCACATGATGAGAATATGCCGGTCTTTTTCATCCAGGCGCAGCAGGCTGCCGATCTGGGAGCCAATGGTCCCGCCCAACTGCAAGGCGGCGCCTTCCCGTCCGGCGGAACCGCCGCAGAGATGGGTGATGACGGTGCTGATAAAAATAAGCGGCGCCAAAGCGATCGGGACCTTTTCTTCGCTGCGAATGGCGTCCAGAATCTGGTTGGTGCCGAAGTTTTCCGGCGTTTTGAAAAGGTGATACAAGCCGACAATCACCAAACCGCCAACGGGCAGCAGGTATAAAATCCAGCCATGATCAAGGCGGATGCAGGTGGCATATTCCACCGCTTTGTGGAACAAGGTTCCAACGCTGCCACCTACCAGTCCGGTAAGGAAGGCCAGAACACCCCAGCGAATGAATGCAATGATGTAGCGCCCGGCAGAGCGCAGTTTGTTCATATCTGTTTTTCTCTCCATAACACACGCTTCCTCAACGATTGTTTGACCGCCCAAAACGGGCGGGGCCATCCGTTATTATAGCACCGGCAGAGCGCGGAAAACAGCGGCGATTTGCATAAGCTTTTTTGAAAAAAGCGGGCAACTTCGGGTGAAAACGGGACAAAAAAGGGTAAAACTGCCGCGAAACGGCAAAAGAGGCTGTTCGTATCAGAACAGCCTCTTTTATTTTACATATGCTCCACTGTTTCGATGCCCAACAGGTCCAAATGTTTGCACAGAACCTGCCGCACAAGGGCAATCAGGGCAAGCCAGCTTTGCTTCTTCGCATCGTTCGGTTCGTCGATGATATGATTGTCATGATAAAATTTGGAGAACAGATTGGCCAGCTGATAAGCGTTTTCGCACAGATAGTTGGGCGCCTTTTCCGACAAGGCCCGCTGGAATACGTCGCCGCCCATGAGAATTTTTAACAGCAGCTCCCGCTCCGAATCGGTGTAAACGCCGGTAAGGGAAAGGGGCTGGTCCACCGGTACGCCGGCTTTTTTCAGAATCGAGTTGATGCGGGTAATGGTATACAGCAGGTAGGTGCCGGTTTTTCCCTCGAAGGAGAAGAATTTGCTCAAATCAAACACATAATCCTTGGCCCGCTGGTTGATGAGATCGCCAAATTTAATAGCGGCGACTCCCACCTTCCGGGCGATATCCTGGTAGTCTTCCTCATCCACAAAGCTGGAAGCTTCCAGCTTTTCCTGCGCGCCGGCGGTGACGGTAGCAATCATGTCTTCCAGCTTCATGATACCGCCATCGCGGGTTTTATAAGGTTTGCCGTCGGCCCCGTTCATGGTGCCGAAGCCAAGAAATTCAAATTCGGTCTGCGCCGGGACCAGGCCCGCTTTTTTGGCGCAGCGGAACACCTGGGTGAAATGGAGTCCTTGACGGTTGTCCACCACATACCAGATCTTGTCCGGGTGGAAATCCTCCTCCCGCTGGATAATGGTGGCGAGGTCGGTCGTAGCGTAGATGCTGGAATGGTCGGATTTGCGGACAATGACCGGGGGCATGGGAGCTTTGTCTTCCGGTTCGGCTACTTCGACAATCAGAGCGCCGTCACTTTCCACCAGCAGATTTTTTTCGGCCAGGATATCCATCAGGCGGGGAACATACCGGTCGGCATTGCTCTCGCCATACCAAAGGTCGAAGGTCACGCCCAGCTTTTCATAGTTGCCTTTCATATCCTCGATAGAAGTCCGCAAAATCTCTTTCCACAAAGCAATATAGCCGGGACGGCCGTTTTGCAGCTCATAAGTGGCCTGATGGGCTTTTTTTGCGTATTCCTCATCGGTTTTGCTTTTTTTACTCGCAAATGGATACACCTCGTTGAGCATGGCTGCGTTCAAAGGTTCGACCTGATCGGCTTCGGGGTCAAAATCCGCCGCGAAGCAGCGCCAATCCGGATAGCGCGCCTGAAGCTCGGTAATGACGAGGCCGATCTGCAGCCCCCAGTCGCCCAAATGGATATCGCCGATGACACGATGCCCTGCGGCACGGGCAATCCGCTTGATCGATTCGCCGATGATTGCGGAACGCAGATGGCCGATATGCAGCGGTTTTGCCACGTTGGGCCCGCCGTAGTCCAGAACAATGGTAGAGGGCTGTTCCGCCTGCGGGATGCCGAGGTTGGGGTCGGCGGCGATGGTGTTGGCCTGCTTTAACAGATAACTGTCGTTCAGCGTCAGATTCAAAAATCCGGGCTTCGCCACTTCCACTCCGGAGAAAATGTCGTTCTTTTTGAGAATCTCCGCCACCTGTTCGGCGACGATGAACGGCGCTTTGTGATATTGCTTTGCCGCGGCAAAAGCGCCGTTGCACTGGAACTGGCACAAATCCAGCCGGTCAGACGCGGTGACGACACCGAGGTTGGCGTCATATCCGGCACTTTCAAAAGCCTGCGAAACGATTTCGCCCAATGTCTGGGTGATTGCTTTCATAAACAAAATCCTTTCCTCAACAAATCAGGGGTCGATGACGCCGCAGATGGAGCGGGGCTACACCTCTCCTTTTTTTCGGTATTTTTCTTTGACAAACTGCGCAAAATCCAAAACTTCCCGCAGCATATCTTCGGTGACTTTATCGTCGCCTTCAAACAAGGCGATCTTCAGCTCATCCCGGCTGATGGAAGGTGAGGCAGTGCCGTTATCCGATCCGAACAGATCGTTGGCAGTTACGGACAGCGTATCACAGAGCTTTCGGATCGTCTGTGTATCTGGCTCGTTTTGGCCGGTTTCCCAGTTGCTGACCGAGTTATGTTTTGCACCGACAAGATCTGCCAGCTGGCGCTGTGTGAAGCCGCATCGCTTTCGGGCTTTTTTCAGATTCTCACCAAAAAATGACATAGGGACCACCTCATTGACAGAATAGCAGAAAGGAAAAAAAATGTAAAGGCTAATTTCGGAAAAATCGAAAAAACTATTGATTTTTCCAAATTTACGGAATATACTAGAAAACACAGGAGAACATATGTTTTTGATTTGGGGCGAAAATCCACTTCGGTGTGGATCCATTTGGGCCGAAACCACTTTTATACCCCGAAACGGCGGTATTGTTCGGTCAGCCAGGCACGAATTTCCTCCAGGCCTTCCGGTGAGAGCGGGAAAGAGGCAGATTCCAGAATCTGCGCCAGCGCAAAGCATACGTCCTGGTTCCAAATTTGAACTTCCAGTGCTTCTTCTGCCGGCTTGATCAGATAACGAAGCCGACCGGCGCTGCCAGTATAAGCGTTTTTATTGGAAAAAAAGTCGAACGGGCGAAGCGGAAAAAGAGTGTCCATACGTTCCTCCTGTCAGATTTATGATAGCAATTTTATTCTACACCTATTCGATTGAAAAAGCGAGTTCTTTGTTCGCGGCGGAAAGGAGAGATGCCGATGAAGCGCTGTAAAAATTGTTACTACCGGCGGGAGTTGTTCGGATTTCCGGATTTTCCGGCCTGTCACTTTGCGATTGACGAGGGGCGGCTCAGAGATTGTGATCCGGAGGACTGTGTCCATTTTCGCCCCAAGCGAAAACGAAGAGCCAAAAGCGCTGCCGGACAGGCGGCGGAAGAAATATTCCGTGAGGAGAAAGGAGGGATGCCGGTTGGATTTTGAAAAGCAGGAAGAAAAGAAAAATCGGACGGATGCCGGTCTGAAAGGGGCGATAAGGGAAGAAAAAACCTATCGGCTCAAGCAGAGGCTGCGGATTTTGCTGGAGCTGCCGGTGACAGATCCGCAGCAGAAAGAAATTTTGAAAAAGGAAGGACTGCCGGTCCGATACCGGGATCATTTGCAGCTGGTCGCGTGGAATTTGTATCAAAAAGCGTTGGGCGGGGATATGGCGGCGATCCGGGAAATGCGGGGCATTTTAGAAGAGGGGGAACCAACAAAGGGGAAAAACCGGAAGCAAACGGCTGAGCAATCACAGGCGCCGCCGGTGGTCATTATTGATGATGTGCGATAAAAAAGATCAAATGGATTTCCAGCGGCAGACCGAGAAAACAGAAACAGGTGTTTTGCTGAGCAGCTTAATCGCGCCGGCTTTTGGCGAGATGCATCGGATGATACTGGAACAGGGCGGAGAATATGTGCTGAAAGGGGGAAGGGGTTCCGGAAAATCGAGCTTTATATCTATTGAAATGTGGCTGACGCTGCTGCGCCATCCCGATATGCACGGGGTTGTGCTGCGCAGGGTGGGGAACACGCTGCGTTCATCGGTATTCGCTCAGCTGCAATGGGCGGCCCAAACGCTGGGAATCGGTCCCATGTGCCGGTTCACCCTGTCGCCGGCGGAAGCGGTATATGAGCCGACCGGCCAGAAGATCCTGTTCTTTGGCATGGATGACGCTGGAAAACTCAAGTCGTTAAAGGTTCCGTTCGGATATCCGGGCGCATTGTGGTTTGAGGAGCTGGATCAGTTTGAGGAAGAGCAGGTGCGCAGTGTGGAGCAGTCGGTCCTGCGCGGCAAAGGTCCTTTTTATTGCTTTAAAAGTTTCAATCCGCCGCCTTTGGAGCAGCATTGGGCCAATCGGTGGGCAAGATCGTCCCGACCGGGCAGAAAGATCCATCATTCAGATTACACGCAGATGCCGCCGAATTGGCTGGGGGAGAAATTTTTGGACGACGCCCACTTTTTGGAGCGGGAGAATCCAAGGGCGTACCGGCAGGAGTATTTGGGAATACCGGCGGGACTGGGAGACAATGTGTTCGACAATATTGCAGCCCAGAAAATCGACGAAAGGGAGATACGACGGTTTGACCGAATTTTATCCGGGGTGGACTGGGGATTTTATCCGGACCCCTGGGCGTTTAACCGCGTATATTATGACGCCGCCCGCCGGACGCTTTACATCTTTTGCGAGTTGACCTGCTATAAAACGGTCAACCGGCAGACGGCGCAGAAAATCAAGGAGCTGGGGGTGGGGCCGAAAGAACAGATCACCGCCGATTCGGCGGAACCGAAAAGTGTGGAGGATTACCGAGAATGGGGACTTTTCTGCCGCGGAGCGGCAAAAGGTCCGGGCAGCGTGGGGTACTCTTTTCACTGGCTGCAGGGATTGCGGCGGATTGTGATCGACCCCGACCGATGCCCGGACACGCTGAAAGAATTTTTGGAATACCGGTACGATCGGGGCAAGGACGGAACGGTCCTGCCCGGGTATCCGGACAGAAACAATCACCACATCGACGCGGTGCGTTATGCCACCGAGCCGGTTTGGGGAAGAAGGGGGAATCAGTGAATCCACATGTGGGGAGAATGGTTAGATCGAATCCGGCAGGCAGCGCAAACCGGCGTGCCGCTGGAAACAGAAAGAGCAGTGGGCGAAAATATTTTATGCTCATCCTCGATGAAAGAGGCGATGGATTTATGGCGGCGGGTTTACGAAAATGACGCACCCTGGCTGGAAAGCGGACGGGTAAAAGGAATGAACCTTCTGCCGGCGATCTGCGCGGAAGTAGCGCGCCTGGTCACGCTGGAATTTGACTGGAAAGTGGAAGGATCCGGCAGGGCGGCTTTTTTGAACCGGCAGATAAAGCCGGTGCGGCAAAAACTGCGGCAATATCTGGAATATGCTGTGGGAAAAGGTGGGCTGGTGCTGAAGCCATATTTATTCCATGGGAATATTCTGGTGGAAATGGTACAGGCAGACGCTTTTTTTCCGCTGGAAACGGGGCCCGACGGGAAAATCACCGGCGCGGTGTTCCTGGAGCAGATAAGGCGGGGGGAAAAGTGCTTTACTAGGCTGGAAGAGCATCGCGTGGCGGCGGAAGGAGTCATAGTGACCAATCGGGCGTTTACCGGCTCCGGCTCGGATCTGCTGGCGCATGAGATCCCGCTGGACACGCTGGCAGAATGGGAAGGAATGGAACGGCAGGTACTGCTGCAGGGACGGGTTTCGCCGCTGTTTGTCTACTTAAAAATGCCGTTCGGCAACACGGTTGAACCGGAATGTGTACTGGGTGTATCCATCGCGGCCAGGGCGATGGAGCTTTTGGAGGAGGCGGACCGGCAATACAGCCGTTTGCTGTGGGAATATGAGGGCGGAGAACTGGCAGTGGATGCCGATTCTACCTATCTGACAGGGGGGCGAATGCCGCAAACGACCCGCAGGCTGTTCCGCAGTTTGAATACTGGAGCGGATTTTTACCATGTCTACAATCCGGATTTCCGGGATGAAAGCCTGCGGGCGGGACTCAATGACCTGCTGCGGCGAATCGAATTCGCATGCGGGCTGTCCTATGGAATCATCAGCGACCCAGGACAACGGGAAATGACTGCCACCGAGATTATCAGCGCAAAGCAACGGCTGTTTTCCACGGTGAAAGAAATCCAGAATGTGCTGGAAGAAGCGCTGGATGAACTTTTGGATATTATGAACTACTGGGCGGATTTTTTGCCCGGCGTTCCGACAGGCACTTATCTGGCGGGATACCGGTGGGATGACAGCATTGTGGTTGACACAGCGGCGGAGAAGGCGCAGTTTCTGCAGGAAATCGCGGCGGGAGTGCGGCAGCCGTGGGAATTCCGAACCCGCTTTTTGGGAGAAACACAAGAGCATGCCCAGAAGATATGCTGTTTGGCGCAACGGTCTCAAACCGGCTCAACAGACAATGAGACGCCGGTATAACATAGATGCCCCAGCTCGGGGGGCTGACAAATCGAGCCCGGCAGGTGACGGCGACCACCTAAAACGCCTAGCCGGAAAGGAGAAAATATGAAAACCGAACAACTGAAGGAGTGGGGCCTTGACGACCGGCAGATCAGCATGGTGATGCGAGAGAACGGCCGGGATATTGAGGCGGTAAAAGCAAAGTTTTCCGATTACGACATGCTCAAGGAGAAAGCCGCGCAGCTGGAACAGGCGACGGCGCTATCCGAGCAGGCGCAGCAGCTGCAGGAACAATTGCTGCAATGGCAGGAAAAAGCAGAAGAAACAGAAAAAAATTGGAAGCAAAAGTGGCAAAAACGTGATTTTGAAGACGCTCTGCGGCAATCTTTGCGCCAGGCTGGCGCCCGAAACGAAAAGGCAGTGCGGGCGCTGCTGAAAGAACAGGAATTGGCGTTGGGAGAGGACGGTACTTTACAGGGTTTGGATGAGCAGCTGGAGGCGCTTCGGCACGAATGCGGCTATCTGTTCGGCCCGAATCAGGCGCCGCCTAACATCATCCGGCCGGGGAACCGTGTGAGCAAAGAGGCGGATGACGGCAAGGTGCGTGAAATTATGGGATTGCCTTCTTTTGTACAGGGAAAGGATGATTTTTAATGGCAAATACACTGGCCAGATTTAAAAAATACACAGACAAGCTAGATGAAGTATATCAGATCTCGTCGGTTACCTCAGTATTGGACGGGGATGGTTCACTGGTGCAGATGGGCGCGAACGCGGGTGAGATGATCATTCCAAAAATCAGCATGGACGGACTGGCGGATTACTCCCGCAGCGGCGGCTATGTAGAGGGAAATGTGACGCTGACCAGCGAGACGGTGAGCTTCAATTATGACAGGGGCCGCGTTTTTACCGTCGATGCCATGGACGATGAGGAAACTGCCGGCGCCGCGTTCGGACGTCTGGCGGGCGAGTTCGTTCGCACGAAAGTGGCACCGGAAATGGATGCGTTCCGTTTTTCGGTGTATGCGTCCCATAGCGGCATTGGCAAAAAAACGGGGGCTTTGACCAGCGGGGACGATGCGCTGGCTGCACTGATTGAAGGCCAAAATACCATGGATGAGGCGGAAGTGCCGGAAGATCAGCGGTATCTGTTTATCAGCCCGGCTTTGTATAACCTGATTTTGAATGTGGACACCACAAAGTCCAAAGCGGTACTGGAAAGCTTTCAAAAGGTAATCAAAGTGCCGAAATCCCGTTTTTACACGGGCATTGTTTTAAATGACGGTTCCACCGAAGGGCAGACGGGCGGCGGATTTACAAAGGACGCATCGGCTAAGGAGATCAATTTTATGATCATTCATAAACCGGCGCTGCTGCAGTATCCGAAGCACACGGTGAATAAAATCATCGCGCCGCAGGACAACCAGACTTCTGACGGGTGGAAGTTCTTCTACCGCGCTTACGGGCTGGCAGATTTGTACGAGAACAAAACGGCGGGCATTTATCTGCACAGCAAGGCGTAATGGCAATCGTTTCGCCATTTCGGCAAAAGGAGTGATGAAATGACGGATTTATGCGATTTTGCGTTTTACCAGGAGAGGTACAAGGGAACGTTGACAGAAGCGGATTTTATCCGCTTCTCCCGGCGTGCGCAGGCGTTTTTATCCTTTGCGACCCGAGGCAAAAGCGAACAGGAGCTGTTCCAGGAAGAAAAAACCAAGCTGGCACTGTGCGCGGTAACAGATGAAATGGCCAAAGAAGAACGGACCAGCGCAATCCAATCGGAAAAGGCGGGACAATATTCCGTGACCTATCAATCCGGCGGGCGGCAGACGGACTGCTATCGGGCGGCGTCCCTTTACCTGGAGGGAGAAACTCTCTATCGGGGGTGCGGCCAATGCTGATCAACGGATGCGCCACACTGTATAACCGGTGGGAGGAAAATGGAGAGGAACGCTGCATCCGTACGGTGCTGCCGGCAGTGTTCTGGCAAGGGGGCGCCAAGGGCGGTTTTGCCGGACGGCGGTACAGCAAAAAAGGAAAAGAGTCTCTTTACAACGTTCTGGTTTTGGTTCCGGGAGACAGGCTGCCCGAGGGCCGAAGTTATCTGCCGCCTCGACAGTGGCTGGCGTTGAGCGATACAGAGAAAGAGCGGTTTATCACCTTTCAGATCGGTGACGTGTTGGTCTGGGGAGAATGCCCTTTTCTGTGGAGTCCGCAAAATCCGCTGCGGGAACTGGCAAAGCAGTATGACAGGATGGCCAGCCTGAACGAGGTTCGTCCGGTACAGACCCCGCATGGGTTTTCCCATTGGGAATTGGAAGGAATTTAAAAGGCGGTGATGAAAAATTGAGTGATCCGATTTTGGAAAAGCTGAAAAAAGCCATTGCCGCCTGCCCGGATCTGAGCGGGAAGATGGCCGGGGTATTTACCAATTACATTCAGGAGGACGAGCCTTGCTGCGGGATTTTCCCCGCGGGAGAAAAAAGGCTGTCTGTCGATTGGGCGGGCAATGAGCGATGGCAATATGATTTTACCATTCAGATGGCCGGATTTGCGTTCCAGGAAACGGAGCGGATGGAAAACGAAATCACCGCCGAATGTCTCAGCCGCTGGCTGAGCGAAAACGGCGCCGAAATACTGATCCTGGGTGAGCGGGAGCATCTGGAAAGCATTTGGTCAGGCCAGGGACGGCTGTTGTATCCGGCACAGGACGGCCAGACTTTTGTGTATGAAATGCCGGGACAGCTGGTCTACTGGAGAAAAGGCGCCAAAACGGCACCGCGGCAGCGATGGCTTTTTGCGTTCGGTCCCGCGGAGGAAGCGGTTTGGCTGGAATGTGCTGCCGGAATGGAGAACATCGAGGAAAAAGCAGGAAAAAGCAGCTGCTTTCTGGACTGGGAGGGCAGGACAAAAAGGGTGGAATCCGCATTTGGCGCGGTAGTGTTTTCCGGACAGCTTTTTCCGGAGGATCCGTTCCAAAAAAACGCGCTGCTGCAGAATCCGGAGCAAAAGGTGAGGTGGGTCTGCTGCAGCGGCAAAGAAGCAGAAGAGTCGTTTCCCGCCGTGGGAGGATTCTGCAGTCTGCAGGTAGAAAGAGTATTCGGCGCAGAAGAACAAGGGCGTTCCGGCATTCGGATTCAGATGCAGCCGCTGAGCCGGGAAAAAGGCTGCTTTTATGAAGATACGGCTGGAAACCGTTTCTTCCTGGCCGAGGAAACCGGCGATTTGGAGGGATTGTTTGGAAGAGAATAGACGATACGGCAAAAAAGAAAATGCTGCACAGGCACCCAACACCTTAGAAAACATAGGAAACAGCGAGGTGCAAAAACAAAAAGAGAACGACCGGCTTTTATACCGGGCTGGCTATGTGGGGAGGAAAAGCCGTGGCGCAGTATAAGGAAACGATATACGCCAGCGACAGCTGGGCGGAAAACTACGTAAACGGGGAATTGAGCGGCATTACCCGGGCGGCGGGGCTGACATCGCAGGAGAACTTTTCCTTTACCTATGACAATATGCCGTATTTTCTCTATGCGATCAGTGAATCCTGGCTCCGGGTGCGGTATCCGATTTCATCCCAGTACAAGAAAAAAAGGCTGGTGCGGGCGCAGCAGTATGTCTATGTCACGGGCACTGCCTCCTCTTCTTCCGGAAGCCTCAAATCCGGCCGGTTTGTGTTTAGCTATGATAATTCGATTGGCGATCTGTTCGAAACAGGAGTGGCGGACGCGCAGGTCCCGGCACTGGGAAGTTTGGTCAAAAATCAATACGCCCCAATCGGAGATTGGGGAAATGGGGACGGAAGGTTATCCTCGGGCGTGTACAAGGGATATCTGGAGATGACGCCAAACGCGTGGGCAGGCTGCACGGGGAGTTTGTATACGGGGAACCGGTACACGGCAAAGGCGAGCATGAGCATCCAGTCCCACACGGGGGAAAACCGGCCGTATGCGGTGCTGACCTATGAGGATGTAACGCCGGGCGCGGAAGACTGCGCGCCCAAATCTGGCTTTGTAAACGAGAAGGCCAACAGCGTTTTTCGCTGGCGGTTCTGGGCGAGTAAGACAGCGGTGGCACAGCCGGTACAGCAGCAGGCGTATCAATTTCGATGGCGGTTGACAGGAGAAAGCACCTATCAGGAGAGCACGGTGACCAGCGGGGAGGAAAGCCATACCGTTCCGGCGGGGACTTTTCCGGAAAACGGAAGCATTGACTGGTGTGTACGGGTACAGTCCGACGATGGCATTTGGAGTGCGTGGTCCGACTGGATGACCCTGACGACGCAGGACAGCTTATCCAGACCGGCGGGGCTGCGGCCGGATCTTGGTTATGTGGATGGAAATCTGACACAGCAATTTTCCTGGGAGCATGTGATCTCTACCGGAACCGCGCAAAGCGCATATGAGCTGCAGTATAAAACCGCGGAGGGAGACTGGCAGCAGCTGAAAGCAGAAGAGACCGGCGATACAAAGGCCGCAATCCCAAAAGACACGCTGCCGTCGGGAAAACTGTTCTGGCGGGTTCGGACAGCAAACAGCGACGGCGTTTGGGGCGAATGGAGCGAGGCTGCTTCCATCGTTGTTCGGGCAAGGCCGCCGGAGCCGGTCATCAGCAGGATAGATCCGGCGCCCCGCGTATTGGTCGGCTGGCAGGCGGAGGATCAGCAGGGGTACCAGATACAAATCAATGGTGAAATTTTTCCGGAGCAATACGGGACCGAAAAAGAATGGAGATGCCCGGTGTATTTGGAAGACGGGAACTGTCTTGTGGGTGTACGCGTGCAAAATGCGTTTGGATTATGGTCTCAATGGGCAACCGCGCAGGTCGTTATCCAAAACAGGGGGAGCGGAAAAATTCGCCTGACCAGCAGGGCTGTAGGACGCGAAATCCTGCTTTCCTGGAGCGCATCCGGCGCTTTTTCGGGATTTTTCATCAAACGGGACGGGAAGACCATCGCCGAAACCGGCGAAACGAGCTTTTTTGACCGTTCCTGCTCTTCCAAGCATCGGTATGAGGTGATCGGGCAGGCGGAAAACGGTCATTATGTCAGCAGTGGTATACAAACGGAACTCTTTTTCATGCGCGACGCGGCGATCGCCGGTCGGGAAAATGGAGAGTGGATCCCGCTGCAGGTTCGCCGGGAAAGCGTGCCGTTGCACCGGGCGGAAAGCGCGGCCCAGGTGGTTTATCAGCATTACTATGGCTTTCGCCTGCCACATGCCGAAATCGCACAGGCGAGAATCCAACGGCACCGGTTCGCATTTTCTTTGCCGGATAACCGGTACCTATCCGATTTGCAGGCGCTTGTGGGGCAAGAAGTGATCTACAAAGACCAATGGGGCGTATGCATTACCGGAATATTGGATGAGATGGCAGCGGATATCCGGAAAAATTCGGATATCGATTTCTCCATTACAGAAACCAGACAGGAGGATGCAAATGGAGAATAAAGGAGTTCGGGATTTTTCTCTGCGTTATGATATCCTGCGGGGTCAGATCAAATATGCCGAAGCGCGGGCGGTGGGACCTGCGGCGATTTCCATGGACATCCGCCGGAAAATCAAGCAGGTTTTCACCGGCGATCTGGTTTTACCGAATCAGATGGAACGGCTGAGCGACAGGCTTCGTCCGGTGCTCATTTTAAACGGCGTGGAATATCCGTTGGGGCAGTTTTTGCTTACCACGACAAGGCAGATACGGGAAGGCGGACGGTGCTTTTACCGCTGTGAAGGGTACGATCTTTGTTTTCTGGCGCAGCGGACCCGGGTGGAAAAAAGACCTTTTTTCCCCGCAGGGGAGCGATATACCGACCGGATTCAGGCACTGCTGCAGCAATGCGGGATCCAATCGGCCATTGTGGAAGATTCGGACGAGATTTTTGCCACCGACCGGGAGGATTGGGAAATCGGTACAACGGTTTTGGATATTGTCAACAACTTACTGGATGAAATCAATTATCAGTCCTTGTGGTTCGATGCGGCGGGAAATGCTCGTATTGGCCCTGTTTGGGAGCCGTCGGTCAATCATATCCGGCACCGGTATGGTCCCGGACAGGAAAATGGCTACGCGCTGGTGAAGGAAGCTTATGAGCGGGAAGACGACCTGTTTAACGTGTGCAACGTCTTTGTGGTCCAGTGCGAAAATCCCGACCGGAAAGAAATGATGCAGGCAGTATCAGTTAACGATGATCCGGCATCCGCCCTTTCGGTTTTACGCCAGGGCAGGGTGATGGCCCCACCGGTCAAGCTGGACAACATCGCAAGCCAGTCCGCGCTGCAAAGATATGCGGATCTGCTTCGATGGCGATCAATGGCGGCGCAGGAGATAACTGTGATTCATACGGCGCTGAACCCGGTACACCAATGCGGAGACATTTTGGCATTGGAAGGAGATCTGGCGCCGGGGGTGTATGAGGAGACCGGATGGGCGATGGAGCTTGCGCCAGGCGGACTGATGGAACATACATTGAGGAGAATTTTATATCGATGATTTATCAGGAAGAACAGGAAATTCGGGAAAAACAACCGGAAAACGCCAGCTTCGCAACGATCGCGCAGGTATATGAAGATGGTGTGACGCTGCTGTTCGGCAGCGAAAAGACGCCTAGTCAAAAAAGATATCAGGTCAACAGCTTTGCTGTTTTTCATCAGGGGGACCGGGTATTTTTAACCAAGGACAGCGGTACCTATGTGGTTTTGTTTCCCGTCGGCGCGCCCAAATCGAGTTTTCGGGCAGACACGGCTGCGCAGGCGGACAAGGCCGCTGTCGCCGCAACAGCGGACAGGGCGGACGCCGCGTCCCATGCAGCCAGCGCAGACGATGCGGCGCATGCGGACTGCGCGGATACGGCCACGCGCCTGACAACGGCGCGGAGCATATCGCTGACAGGGGATGTGACTGCTTCCGGCAGCTTCAGCGGCGCCTCCAACCTGTCGATGGCGGCGACAGGTGTGAAAGCCAACGCGGTGAAAGATCAAGGCGGTCCGTCCAGCCGGTCAATACAATTTCGGGTCACGGCTGCGGGAAAACTGCAGTTTAAATCCAGCTACTACAACAATGCAAACTGGTATAACATGGACGGTACACAGGCATAAAAAAGGGGGGAGTATATGCAGCTAAAAGCAAATGAGCGGAAAGTAGTTAATACGCAGCCGCTGGATTATCTGTTCACCCAGGGGGAATCGGGGGTGGACAGCATTCCAATCGTACTGCCGCTGCGGTATGGACAGGTAGATCTGTCAACGCTTCGTTGGTCTATCCAACTGGTCAGCGAGCGGGATACCTTTATCAGCAAACCGCTGACGGTACAAAAAGGCGAGGAAAATCTGACGGTGCTTTGGAATGTTGACGAAGACTGTACTGCTGTGCCGGGACGGGTGAAGCTGACAATTGTGGGAATCAGCGAAGACGGAACGGAAGTGATTAAATTTGACGGCAGGGAAATCCTGATTAAAGCAGCTGCTTACGGCAGCTTCGCACCTGCGCCTGACACCCTGTCAGCTGCCCTGGCGCAGGCGCAAAAATACGGAGAAGAAGCGGCGATTGCGGCACAACAGGCGGTGGAATCGGCTGCGTCGGCAAAGCAGGATGCCCAATTTGCGCAGGAAGCGGTGGGAAAAGGACCGTATATCGGAGAAAACAGCCACTGGTTTTTATACGACGCGACCGCGCAGGCACATTTGGACAGCGGTATTTCCGCCTATGGTGCCGAAGGGAAAAGCCCTTATATCGGCGAAGATGGATATTGGTATCAATGGGATCAGACAAACGGCATTTATCAAAAAACCGAAATCCAGGCCCAAGGTCCAAAAGGGGAGACGGGCGGTGTGGTATCGGTAAACGGGGTCATGCCGGACGGATTCGGAAATGTCGACGTGGAAGCGGGCGTGGCCTCCGTGTTTGGCCGGAGCGGAGCTGTTACAGCGCAATCAGGAGATTACACTGCGGATGAGATTGCACAAACGGACAGCCGGGTGTTTGTATCGCCGCAGGAAAAGGCAAAGTGGAATAGTCCGGGTGACATTATCAACGGTACTTTATCCGTCTGGCAGCGGTATAACGCTTCTGACAGCACGACCTACACCGATCCGGACAACGCCTATGTGGCCGACCGGTTCCGGGCAAGCGGTACCGGGACGGTAAAGCCTAACGAGAGAGGATACGGCGCGGACATCACCGGAACGATTACGATGCAATACTGGATGGAAAAGAGAGACTTTGCGCTACTGCCGGATCCGGTTATCGTTTATTACAGCGTGGATGGCGTAATGCAAAGCGTGAGCACCCCGAAATCCGGTGTTGCCACTGACAGCGATGGAAACGGGTGTGTATTCAGCCAGGCAATCACAGACCAAACGCTGGACTGGGTAAGCCTGTATCCGGGCAGACCGGTACGCCCATATGCGGAAGAATTGGCATTATGCCAGCGGTATGCCGTAATGTATCGGCCGGCCAACGGGAACATGCTCACATTTCCGGGAAATCCGGTCAGTGATTTAAACCATGCTCGGTTTCAGGTGATCCTGCCGTCCGTGATGCGCACAAAACCAACCGCGCTGGCAAACAACATTACAACCGGCGGAGGAACCAGCGGCATGACAGAATCCGCCCATGCGATCACGGCTTCCACGGTAGCGGCAAACTGCGGAACTGTTGTCATGGTAGACTGTACGACGTCCGGTTTAGGCCAAACGAATATCTATTTTCTGAGAATCCCAATGGGTGGGTATCTGCTGTTGGACGCAGAAATCTATTGATTGGGAATGGAAGCCGGAAGATCCGGAAGAATTTCCAAAATGCTTTGCGGATAAATGTGTCCCGATTATCGGACTGGAGATTTGCTATGATAGGTCTGCAGGGGAAAGCTTTCCTCGATTGACAGCAGGGAGAAAGACAGGCGATGAAGCATGATCTGAATGAAGTGTACAAAGATCTGGAACAAGCGGATATTGCTGTTGTGCCGTATCAATTCCATCATTTGAAAAGCGTTTCGCTGGCTGAGGAAAAAGTGGTGGGAATTGACCGCAGCAAGATCGATGGCTGTGCGGAAGAGTATACGATTTTAATCCACGAAAAGGGCCACTTCGATTCCGGCGCGTTTTATACGGCATCCAGTCCTTATCCGATAAAAGAGCAGGCCGAATGCAGAGCAGACCGGGCGGCAATTTTGCAGTATATCCCACTGGAGGAACTACGGGAGTGCCTCAGGCACGGAATCGTGGAACCGTGGGATTTGGCAGAGCATTTTGGGGTAACGGAGGAATTTATGCGCAAATCTATCGGGTATTACCGGGATGTAATGGGAATTGTCCTTTGATGGATTTGTCCGAAAAATAACCGCAAAGAGGAAAGAACCTGCATAAAAAATTGGGCAAACAAAAAAGCGGAGGAAAAAGCCCTCCGCTTTTTACTTCCTATTTTACCATAGCTTGAGCAGGACCTGCATTCCCAAAGATGCGAATGCGACAGCCGCCCAGCAGCACAACCCCAAGAGAATCGGTTTTCCGCCGTTCTTAATCAGGCTGACCAGATTGGTGTTGAGACCGATAGCCGCCATTGCCATGGTAATAAGAAATTTGCCGAAGCTGACAATCGGTTTACTGATGGTGGCGGGCATACCAGTGACTGTGCTGATGACAGCAGCCAGCAGGAAAAACAGAATAAACCAGGGAAAAATTTTAGCAAGGCTGAAATTGCCCTTGGCATTTTGTTTTTCTTTGCGGGAGCGGTATAAAGCCAGCACAAAGGTAATTGGAATGATGGCCAGGGTGCGGGTCAATTTTACAATGGTAGCCAAAGTCAAAGCGGTATCGTTGCCAACGGCGCTGCTCCAGGTTGTGGCTGCGGCAACGACAGAAGAGGTATCGTTTACAGCGGTACCGGCCCACATGCCGAATCCCTGATCGCTCATGCCCAGAGCCATGCCAGCGGCGGGAAAAATAAAAGCGGCCAGCACGTTAAAAAGAAAAATAGTGGAGATGGATTTGGCAACATCCTCGTCGTCTGCGTCGATAACCGGGGCAGTGGCCGCAATGGCAGAGCCGCCGCAGATGGAAGAACCGACTCCGATGAGAATAGCGGTTTTGGACGGGATTTTCAACAGCCGGCTGACCAGATAGGCAACAATCAAAGCGGTGGAAATCGTGACGACGATAATCAGCAAGGATTGACGGCCGACTTCCAGAATGTGAAACAGGTTCATATCAAAACCCAGCAGAATAATTGCGTATTGCAGAACTTTTTTCGAAGTAAAAGTAATGCCGCTTTGCAATGCCGGCTTTCGCGGGATCATCGCTACCAAAAGACCAATGAGGATAGCCAGCACCGGGCCGCCGACTACCGGAAACAGTTTGCCGAGATACCAGGCCGGAATGGCAATGGCCAGGCACAAAAGCATGCCGGACCAGTTCTTTTTGATAAAACTCATATCGTTCCTCCCTTTGCCTTTTCAGACATTGATTGCTTTTTCTATCGTACCACATTGTCAGCCGGGTGAAAAGCACAGAATTTTACAAAATGATTCGTTTGGCCGACATTTTCTTTTCCGCAAGCGCCATTTCCTCCAACAAAAGGATACCCGCCTTGAACAAAGGCGGGTAAAACCAGACAATCCCAAAAGCAAATTCGAAAGTTGCGTTTACTTTTTATGTTCCATGCAGATTTCACTGAATTTTTGGAACAGAACAGTGGTATCCGGCCCGTCGAAAGGATCGGGCAGATCGCCGCGCATCCGTTCCGGATGCCATTGAACCGCGTAAATCGGCTGAGATTCATGCTCAATTGCCTCGATGACTCCGTCGTGGGAGCGGGCAGTAATTTTCAGCCCGTCGGCCAGCTGATCGATCCGGTTATTGTGGCGGCTGTTGGTGATAAATTTCTCGCCAAACAGCTCGCAGATCAAAGAACCGGGTTCCGCGACGATTTCGTGCTTATGCATCAAATGCTCCACGCCGTCGGTGAGTTTGAATTTTTTCGCCAGGGTACCGCCCAGAAACACGTTGACGTTCTGCTGGCCGCGGCAAATACCAAGAACCGGCTTCCCGGCCCGCTGAAACGCGTAGAATAATTCCCGGTCCAAAGGATCCCGTTTTTGTTTTTCGATGACCTTAGCCTGCGCAGCGTATTCGGGAGAGGGGGTAAACATCGCGCTGCCGGTGAGGACCAGACCATCGCACAGACGGGCGTATTCTTCCACCAACTCAATATCGGTAGCCATGACAGGGACACCGCCGCCCGCGGTGACACCCAGAAAATACTTTTTATTGACCATCCAGCCGTCGCTAAAAAACATGGGCTCCACAGCGGGAGCGGGTGCAATACAAATAATCGGTTTCATCAGCGGTCGCCTCCTTTGCAAAGGGTCACCAGACGTTCGAACAGCGCTTTGTCCGATTCGGTCTGGGATTGTTCCGGATGCCATTGTACGGCAAACACCGGCAGGGAAGTATGTTCAATGGCCTCTACAAGACCATCCGGAGATTTGGCGCAGACTTTCAATTCGCGGCCCAGCGCTTTGATCCCCTCATGATGGCGACTGACCACTTCCTCCTGCGCGCTGTAGCAGGAGACGAAAGAATCCGGCTCTGCCAAAACGGTGTGATTTTGCTGTTCGTGCTCCAGTCCGGGCTCAGCAGGCAGGTCCATATACAAAGAACCGCCCTGCGCCACGTTTATAACCTGGAGGCCCCGTCCAATGCCGAATACCGGTTTTCCCGCATCCATAAAGCCCCGAAGCAGGGTGAAATCCATATCGTCCCGCAGCTCATTGAGCGGATGATTCGGCCCGCCCATGCGGTCTTTGTAGATCTCGCCGTAATTGCCGGCATGGATGTCAGAAGCTCCGCCGGTGAGCAGAAGGCCATCTGCCATGGCGACATATTCTGCGGCGCAGTTTACGTCAAAAGCTACGACGGGGATACCGCCGGCTTCTAAAACGCATTTGGTGTAATTGCTGCTGATAATCGTATGCGGAGCCTGAAACATGGGGTTAAACCCATCGTCCGGCGCAATCAGGATTACAGGTTTCATCTTTTTCCTCCGTTCTGCAACAGCTGTTTTTAGCCAGATAAAACAGCGGCGAAAGTTTCATAAGGTACCTATTTATTAATATACCCTTTTGCGGAGGGTGTGTCAAATTTTTTTCTGAAGAAGAAAAAGGACGAGGGAAAAAGGAAACTGTATTTTCAGAAAAGAAGCGGGATTTTTTGTAAGATCCTTGACTTTGCTTTTGGGTTATGATAAAATAATCTCCGTCACGGATGGAGAGGTGTCCGAGCGGTTTAAGGAGCTGGTCTTGAAAACCAGTGACTCGAAAGAGCCAAGGGTTCGAATCCCTTCCTCTCCGCCATTTTCCATCCAGACAGACAATCAAATCATCGTTTGGTTACCGATTCGGAGATGTACTCAAGTTGGTGACGAGGCGCCCCTGCTAAGGGCGTAGGCTGGGAAACTGGCGCGAGAGTTCGAGTCTCTCCATCTCCGCCAAAAGGCTTGCAAATCGCTTATGGATGCGGTTTGCAAGCCTTTTTTTGCTTGCAGACAGCAGGAAAGGTAAATTTTAAAGGAAAATTGGAAAGAAAACGAAAAATCAGCCAAAATGCTTTTTGGCGGATTTTTTATATGATTTTGCTGATTGATTTTACTTGGTTCGCAGAATCCGGGTTGCGTTGAGCACCGCAAGGATGGAAACGCCGACATCGGCAAATACAGCCATCCACATAGCAGCCAGGCCGCAGGCGCCTAAAATGAGGACGATCCCTTTGATGCCCAAAGCAAAGACAATATTGAATCTGGCGATGGACATCGTGCGTTTCGCGAGTTTTATCGCTTGAGGAAGATCGCTGAGCTTATCGGATACCAAAACGACATCAGCCGCTTCGATGGCCGCATCGGTACCGAGCCCCATGGCTACGCCGACGTCGGCCATCGCCAAAACCGGCGCGTCGTTCATGCCGTCGCCCACAAAAACGGTGGAGCCGCTTTGCTTTATGGTTTCCAGATGGGAAACCTTGTCGGCGGGCAGAAGCTCGGCCCAGACCCGATCCGCCCCGCTTTCCGCGCGAATTTCTTCGGCGGTATGGGCATTATCGCCGGTGAGGATCACGGTTTGTTCCACCCCCAGCTTTTTCAGTTGAGCCAGGGTTTCTTTTGCGTCAGGACGAAGCGTATCGGCCACTGTCAAATAGCCCAGAACGTCTCCGTTTTTCGCCAGATAGATATTGGCTTGGGGCAGGCTGGAGGTGTCCATTCCGAATTTCGCCAGCAGCCGCTCTCCGCCGCACAAATACTGGCTTTCGTCCATTTGGTAAACAACTCCCATGCCCGGCAGCTCCTGATACGACGTTACGGCGGAAGTGTCCACCGGACCGTGGCGGGTTACGACCGCCTGTGCCATAGGATGAGCAGAAAAGCTTTCGCCTACGGCGCTGAGCCGCAGCAATTCTTCGGCGGAAAGAGATTTGTCCAACGGGACAATATCGACGACAGACAATTTTCCGGTGGTCAGCGTGCCGGTTTTGTCAAATACGGCATTGCGGGTTTTGGCCAATGCCTCCAGCGATTTGGAACCTTTGACCAGTACGCCGCGGCGGCTGCCCGCGCCGATTCCGGCGAAGAAAGACAGTGGAATCGAGATGACCAGAGCGCAGGGGCAGGAAGCCACCAGAAATACCAACGCCCGGCTCAGCCACACGGAGACGGAGCCCATGCCCAAAACCGGCGGCAGAAAGGTCAGAAGAACAGCGGCAAGGATGATGCAGGGCGTATAAATTCTGGAAAATTTGGAGATCAGTTTTTCCGTATTTCCCTTTTTGGCAGAAGATTCCTGCACCAGCTGGATAATACGGGAGGCGGCAGAATCGGAAAAAGTGTTGGTGGTACGGCAATGAAGGGCGCCGTCCCGATTCACCATGCCGGACAAAAGCTCATCGCCGCAAGCGACCTGCCGAGGAAGGCTTTCCCCGGTGAGGACCGCCGTATCCACCATGCTTTCTCCGGATTCAACAACAGCGTCCAGCGGGACACGCTCGCCGGGCCGTATCAGGATTTGAGATCCGACGGGGATGGAGTCGGCCGCTGCTGGAGCATAACTTCCGTTTTCCTGCAAGAGATTCGCTGTTTCCGGCCGGATTTTGGTCAAAGCGGCAATGCTTTTTTTGGAACGGGTGACGGCGATGCTTTCCAGCTGGTTGCCGAGCCGGAAGAGAATGGTGACCAGAGCGCCTTCCCAAAATTCGCCCAACGCCATGGCGGCGACAACGGCGATCAGCAGCAAGGCGGTTTCATCCAGCCGTATCCGGATCATGCTTTTTACACCGGTCCAGAACAGGGGAAGACCGGCAATCACGGCAGATGCCGCCAGCATCAGGTTGGAAGCAAGTTCCGGGGCGGGCAAAAAGCTGAGACCCGCCAATACCGCGGCGGCAATAATCGCGATCCAAGCGCTTTTGCCCCCGGCGTGATCGTGATCGTGGCCACATCCGCATCCCTCATCGGCGCAGCTGTCGAGGCTGATGTCGTGATCCAGCCCACAGGCACAGCTTTGGCGGGCATGGCTGCATCCACATCCGCAATCGTGCTCATGTTCATGCTCGTGCCTATGATTGTGCTCGTGCCCATGATTAGGGCAAACTTCTGCTTTGGGTTCCTGATGTTCCTGTCCGCAGCAGGTGCAGGCATGTTTTGGGTCAACCATCGTTTCTCTCTCCTTTCGTGTGCCGGATGTGCTCCAATCCCATGGAAATGATGGCATCGACGTGATCGTCGTCTAACGTATAAAAAATATTTTTGCCGTCCCGCCGGGTTTTCACCAACCGGCTGGCCCTTAACAGCCGAAGCTGATGGCTGACCGCCGACTGACTGGCTCCCAGCAATTCTGCAATATCGTATACGCACATCTCCGTCTGGGATAAAGCGCACATAATGCGGATACGGGTGCTGTCTGAAAATACTTTAAACAATTCCGCCAGATCGAACAGGTCATCCTCATTGGGAAGATGCGACCGTGCAAAATCCGCAGTTTTTTGATGGTCATGTTCTACTGTCAACAAATCGTTTCTTTCCATCCGAAAGCTCCTTTCCAACCGAGATTTTCAAGGAATGAACATATGAATGATTGTTCATTTGTTTGTTTCAATATAACACAGTCCCCTTTTCCTGTCAATAGAGGAAGATCAAAATTTATTTTGGAAAAATTGCTTCCGGTTTTGCTTTTTGGAGCGGATTGTGCTATATTATGGGTATCTTTGTGCAAAAGGAGAAAAATCCCTTTATCTGAAAATACAGGAGGCATCATCATGAGTGGAAAAAAATTCTACATTACCACCCCGATTTATTACCCGTCGGACAAGCTGCACATCGGACATACCTACTGTACAGTAGCTACCGATGCAATGGCGCGGTATAAACGAATGCAGGGGTGCGATGTGATGTTCCTCACCGGCACTGATGAGCATGGGCAGAAGATTCAGCAGAAAGCTGAGGCTGCCGGCGTGACACCTCAGCAATATGTAGACAATATTGTAGACGGCATCAAAGCGCTGTGGAAGCTGATGAACATTTCCAACGACCGCTTTATCCGCACCACCGATGATTACCATGTGGAAGCGATTAAAAAGATTTTCCGCAAGCTGTACGACCAGGGAGATATTTATAAAGGAACCTACAAAGGCAAATATTGTACGCCCTGTGAATCTTTCTGGACGGAAAGCCAACTGGTAGACGGCAAATGCCCCGACTGCGGCCGAGAAGTCATCGACGCGGAGGAGGAAGCCTATTTCTTCCGCCTTTCCAAATATGCTGACCGGTTGGTGGAATATTACGAGGCGCACCCGGATTTTCTGGAGCCCCCGTCCCGTTTAAATGAGATGGTAAACAACTTTATTAAACCCGGACTGGAAGATCTGTGCGTGTCCCGCACCACTTTTGACTGGGGTGTGCAGGTGGATTTTGATCCCAAACATGTGGTCTATGTGTGGATTGATGCGCTGTCCAACTATATTACTGCTTTGGGATACGGTAACGACAAGTATCATGATTTTGAAAAATACTGGCCGGCGGACGTCCATTTTGTAGGCAAGGAGATTGTCCGTTTCCATTCGATCATCTGGCCCGCAATGCTGATGGCGCTGGACCTGCCGCTGCCCGGCAAGGTTTACGGACATGGATGGCTCAAATTTGGCGGGGATAAGATGAGCAAATCTAAGGGTAACGTGGTAGACCCGGTTGTTCTGGTAGGACGATACGGTGTGGATGCGCTGCGTTACTTCCTGCTGCGGGAATTCCCCTTCGGGTCCGACGGCAACTTTACCAACGAAGCGCTTATCAGCCGCATCAACGCCGACCTGGCCAACGATCTGGGGAACCTTTTGTCCCGCACCGTGGCGATGGTGGGGAAATACTTTGGCGGTACTCTGCCGGCTGAGCGGGCGGCGGACCCTGTTGACGATGAGCTTTTGACCATGGCCAAAGAGCTGCGCGGAAAATATGAAGAGCAGATGGAAAAATATGCTTTCCAGAATGCTTTGATCGAGGTGTTCAAGGTCATTTCCCGCGCCAACAAATACATTGATGAGACCGCTCCCTGGGTGCTGGCCAAAGACGAGGCCAATAAGCCCCGGTTGGCAACGGTGCTTTACAATTTGCTGGAATGCCTGCGCATTTCCACTTCTTTGCTGATGCCATTTATGCCGGATACCGCTGAAAAAGCCCGGGTTCAGATCGGCGCTTCGGCGGAGGATTTCACTTGGGAGAAAGCGGGGCAGTTCGGTATTTTGCCCGCTGAGGTAAGCGTGCAGAAAGGCGAAGCATTGTTTCCGCGTATCGATATGGAAAAAGAGCTGGCAGAGCTGGCGCAAGCGCAGGCTGCTCCGAAAAAAGAAGAGGGCAAACCGGAGCAAAAGGAAGAACCTACTGCGGCACCGATTACCATCGATGAGTTTGCCAAAGTGGAAATGACCGTCTGCAAAATTTTAGCCTGCGAGAATGTGCCCAAGAGTGAAAAGCTTTTGAAATTCCAGCTGGATGACGGTTCCGGCGAGATCAGACAAATTTTGTCTGGCATTGCCAAGTACTATAAACCGGAAGAGCTGGTGGGCAAAACAGTCGTTGCCTGCACCAATCTGCCGCCCCGCAAGATGATGGGGCAGATGTCCAACGGGATGCTGCTGTCCGCCGAGAAGGATGGACAGCTGAACCTGGTCATGCTGGATGATAAGGTACCCGCCGGCGCGAAACTTTGTTAGTCTGACATCCTGAAAACCGGGCAGGGAGCGTTCCCGCCCGGTTTTATTTGAGAAAGCAGGAGGTTTTTCCTTTGTATCAAAATATTTTCGATTCCCACGCCCACTATAACGGCAAGGATTTTGAGGACCGGGACGAACTGCTGCCGCAGCTTTTCCAATCCGGCATTTGCGGTATTATCGATGTGGCGTCTTCCATGCGCTCTACCCGGCGGACGGTGGAGCTGTCCTCTCGCTATGAGCATATTTACAGCGCAATCGGCGTGCATCCAAACGAGGTCAAGGACATGACGGATGAAGATTATGACACGCTGCGCGAACTGTCAAAGCTGCCAAAGGTGGTGGCGATTGGTGAGATTGGGTTTGATTTTTACTGGGATGCCAGTGACCGCGAGACCCAGCGGGAACATTTTGAACGGCAGCTGATCCTGGCTCGGGAATTGGATCTGCCGGTCATCATCCACAGCCGGGACGCTGCGCAGGAGACGTATGATTTGCTGGCAAAATACCGCCCGCGGGGTGTGGTGCACTGTTTTTCCGGCAGCGCCGAAATGGCGCAGGAAATTCTCAAGCTGGGGATGTATATCGGTTTTACCGGAGTTGTTACCTTTAAAAACGCGAAAAAGGCGGTCAAAGCCGCCTCGGTGGTTCCCATGGACCGGCTGCTGATTGAGACCGACTGTCCCTACATGGCGCCGGAACCGACCCGTGGCGTTCGGTGCGACTCATCTATGCTGGTGCATACCGGCGGCAAGCTGGCTGAAATCAAAGGCGTCGATTTGCAGAGCCTGTTCGATCAGACACGCCAAAATGCCTGCGATTTGTTTGGAATCCGGTTGTAGTCAAATGTTGGCAAGAGGCAAAAAGGCCGGCAATCGTTGGCTTAACAGTGATAGGGAACTACTTGACTTATCAACTGTTGGCTGACGGTTTCGGGTGCATACGGAAGAAAATCCCATCTGATTTTTGAAAGAAATCAGATGGGATTTTCACATTTTATCGATTTTTATTAGAGATTTAATAGAATTGAAAAACTAATCAATAGAACATCCAGCTTACATCTTCCCAACCGGTACCGTCAGGAAGAATACGGCAGAAGATGGGGACGCTTCGACCATCTCCGTTAATCCAGGCCGGATAGTAGATGTATCCGTCACCCCACGAGTAAAAGGCTTCCGTCCTGTCTTCGTTCAAAATTATGGTGTCCAGGGTCTGGATATCTGCGCAATAGATGCAAGTGGAGTACTCGCTTTCGCTACCAGGTTTCTTTGCCGAATAAATGATCTTGCCGAGCTCCAAACAAACATAGTGGTCGCTGTTATGCTCCAGAAGATCGGCAAGAGCCTCATTCTCCACGATGTTTCCGTTGATCAGCATACAACCGCTTTCGTCATATCCCCAGCCGTCTTCGTCTATGATGCCGGTGAACAATTCCATGTCCTCATCCAAAAGATAACCCGGGACATCATATTCATATTCAGCGAGGAGATTTCCGCTCAAATCGATTCGCTGATAATCCTTTTCGGGGGTTTGAATAAAAAGGGAATCTTTGTAGCCACGGATAATTTTACGCACATCAGGGGCAATCGAGATGTCTTCCATCGTATCCAGATCAATGCTGCGCAGCTCGTAGGCAAACTCTGAAGCACTGCGATGCGTTTTGCTGATATAGTAGAGCTGATCATGAGCCAGATAAAAGCCGTCTGTATCTCTGATTTCCTCACTCTGCAGCGGCATGCTCTCCCGTACCATTCCATCTGTCCGCAGTCGTACCAACTGATCATTCTCAAAATAATACAGCCAGTCTTTCATAACAGACAGATTGTAGATATGGCCATCCAGTGATGCCAGTTTGCACACCTGACTGCCATCCGTTGCGTTCACAGGCATTTTGTAAATGCCGTTGCCGATCCACATATAGTATACCCAATCGCCTTGCGTGATAAAGCGGTAGTCGTCCGCCGTAGGAACTTGCCTAATGGTTGCGTTATATGTTGAGCCATATCCATAAGCGTTTGCGTTATCTGCAGTCCAGTCGGAAACAAATTCAGATTCCTCTGTATCGGGAGACGGCTGGGCGCCGTTCAGTGCTGTCATATCGGCAGAAAACTCAATCTCAGCCCGTTCCTCCGTAAAGAAAATCACGGAGCTTCCGCCCACATCATACTCTTCACAGCTGACAAACACGCCGTCCTGCAGCCAATCATGATACATTAGGCTCATTGTGGACGGTCCCATCTTCTCGGTGATAGCGTCAAGGCAGCTTTCGCTGCTCACGCCCATGACACCGCACAGTCCCTTTCCTTCCGCAAACGTCAGGACCACCGTGTAAAACCCATTCTGCAGATCGGATGGATCGTCAATCATCACGCTGATTGCTCCGGGATAGTCGTTCCCACACTCTACGTATCCTGCGTCGAGCTGGTCTATCTTCATGCCCATTTCCAGCGACAGCCAGGGGAAAAACTCCTCTGCCAGCTGGTTAAACAATTTTTCCTGTTCCTTTCCATGCTCTCCGGCACCGCCGGATGCTCCACAGCCGGCACAAAAAAGCACCGACAAAACCATCACCAAAATCAAAAATGTTCGTTTCATCCCTCTGTTACCTCCGAAATCGGGCGGTACCGATAATGGGAACCGCCGGTTTTATTGCCGTCTCCATTGAAAAGCTCAGCATAGTAGCTATGTCCATCTGCCTCATAGTCATAAGTACAGGTTCTTGTGATAGTGCCATCGGCAGCATAGGTGGTATATCCTTCCGTACGGCCCTCGCCGTCACGAGTATAGACTGTATACTCCTGCAGATCCTCCTCCGTGCAGTCGGTAAAGCCATCGGCTTCGTATGTACGGACCTCAATCACATCACCATCACCGTTTAACTTCCAAATGGTCAGTTTCGTGGAATCCAGTCCGCTCCAATACTGCTTTTCCGTTCTCTCGGCGTCGGAGTAAGTGCGATATTCTTGCCACATACCATTATCGCTCTCAATCAGCCGTCCCTCATTGTCATAGGCTTCCATTTCGGGGGTATCCGTCCTTCCGTCTGCCCAAACCGTATCAATGTATGCAATTCTTCCAGCAGGATCCCAACTGTATGACTTGTCATAAACATCTTCCCAGATTTCTCCGTTGTTTAGGTAAGTATTGACATGGTGGATGTTGGACACTTTTCCATCCGGGAGATAGGTGTATTCAGAGATATATGTATCCGACCATTCATCATTTTCATCATACTGATCCTGTTGACAAGTTTCTCCATGGTCATTGTATAGATAGGTATAACGGTTCGTCTGCTGGCCCATCTCGTCTGCCAAAATCAGCTCTGCCAACACCCATTCTTCTGTGTCCTCTGCAGGTTTTGGCTCAACAGCACCCTCCGATGCCGTCTGTGTTTCCTTTGTATCTTCCCCTGTCACAGATTCTGTTTCTGCTGAACTCTGAGGAGCATCGCTCGGTGACTGATCTGCCTGTGCGCCACAGCCAACCAGCATCGTTGCTGTTAGGCACAGAGCCAACAGCAATTTTGTAAATTGTTTCATACGTATTTTCATTTTCATCTTCCTTTCTATGGATAGCCCTTTTGACTGCCATCATAAAAAAATGGCTAAGGCGAACCATTCCATATATATTCTACCATGACGAGAATACTATCAGGACAGAGTTAGCCGAAATTACCATGGTAAAATCAGCGATTTGAAAAATGAAAACGCAACAGAAAGATGATCCCACGAATACTAAGCTCGAGACTCATCGCTGCCCAGGCACCGCTGACACCCATATAAGGAATCAACAGCATTGATATTGGAACCCGTATCCCCCAAAGACATCCCAACACCATTATGCTGGATATGAACGTATCGCCACGTCCTTGTAGGATACCTGCACAAACCAGATGTACCGCATACAACGTAACCCCAAAAGCTTCTATTCGCAAAAGAATGGCTCCAATTTGAATCAGTTCTGCATTCGGTGTCAAAAGTCGCATCAGCTGCGATGCACAGCAAAACATGATAACCGCAAGAATCACCGTAATCCATATGCCCAGCCGGATGCCTGCCTGCCCAAGTTCCCGTGTGCGTTTCTTGTCACCGGAGCCAATGGATCGTCCTGTAATAGCGGGCTGTGCCAGACCAATTCCATATGCAGGCATATAGCAAAAGCTTTCGGCTGTAATGGCAAGTGAGTGTGCTGCCATCGCAGCGTTTCCAAGCGGAGCAATCATGCCCACTACGGTTAATTGTGCGAATCGCATGACAATCTGTTCCAAGGCTATAGGCAGACCAATTTTAGCTGCCCGAAAAAGCACATACTTCAGATCAGGTAACAAAAAAGCTTCGCCACTCCGCAGGCGCATGGCTGATTCAGAAATCAGAAGCTTATAAAGCAAGAATAGTGCCGCAACTGTCTCTGCCAGAGCAGTTCCAAGTGCAGCACCTGTGACACCCAGGCCTGCACCGGGAATGAACAAAGTATTGCCACATAGATCAACTGTTCTGGACGGAAAAATCAGCAGGAAATTGAATAAGATATTCATGGCATACATGGCGATGGTACATATACCGGGCGTACGCATGTTTCCGGCGCTTTGCAGCATACCGGCTGAATACCCATTTAATTGAATCAGCGGAATCGACAACGCATATATGTTGAAATAGCGGATAGATAATTTATGGATGGAATTATCAGCTCGAAGCCAAATTGGAAGGAAATCACTCAGGCACAGCCCTAATAACGCCATACTGCAACTAAGAACCAGTGCCGATAGTAATCCAAGATGCATGATCTTCCTTGCGTCAATTTCCTTGCCTGCTCCGGCTGATTGCGCTGCCTGTACGGTAAAACCGGCTGTTAATGCGGAACACAGTCCGCCGCACAGCCATGTTACGCCGCCCACTAATCCAACTGCGGCAGCTGCATCCGTATCCAGATGTCCCACCATAGCGGAATCTATAAACTGCATAATTACAGAAGATATCTGTGCTCCCATAGACGGCAGTGACAGCCGCAATACAAGACGAAGCGCCGATTCTTTATATAAAGTGGTGGAGTTCATCGTAAACCTCTTTTTCAAAGCACAGGAGATTTTGCTCCTCCGCTATTAGAAACCATGCCATTGTTTCGGTATCATATACCCCTGATTCCTGTAAAGAAAGTTTGCCTAACAGAAGACTTGCTCTTGCGCTCCCATCTGAGGAAGCTTTCGTCAGGGCCTTTCTATACCTGTCCGTATCCGGGGTTAACCCGTCAGGAGCATAAAAGCAACACGCCATATGATAGGAAGCATTCGGGTAATTCATCATCGCAGCCTGTTCAAGGAGATCCCTTGCTTCCTGTTGATATCCCAACCGCAGATCCAGCATGGCAAGCTCATCCATAGCAAATACATTTCCCATATCAACTGCGCATTTCCACTCATCTCTTGCATTTGTCGTTATGGGAAGATTTGCAGCTCGCAAAACATCCGCAAGATAGGGGGTATAGTCAGGATTATCCAAAAATTGCGCAGCCTTTATTGGTCCCCAAAATGAGCCCATCGATTTGGCCTGATGAAAACGACCAATCGCAATCGACAGTTCTTTGATGATTTCACCGAAATGTTCTTTCCCCTCATTATCTTTCAGCAGGTGGTTTGCCCGCAGCAGTGCCAAATCACCTAAACCGCTTACTGCATGATGAAACTTATGGTCAGCGGCTCTCCTGTAATACTGCTCAACTTCTGCCAATCGATCTTCCTTTGGCATATCTCCTGTTTCATCATGCAACAGCATATATCCATAGGAATACAGTGCAGGGGCATACGGAGGCTCGCTGGAAGCAGCGTATTTGAAGTAATATGCAGCTTTTTCATAATTTCGTTCCACAACATATTTTCCATGCGGGCCTCCATTTTCATTTTTTACTAAAAACTCCATCCCGACATAGTAAAATCCTGCTAAATTACTTGCTGCAATAACATTTCGCCCAGACATACGTTTTAATGCTATGAAAAAATCAATGCTTGTGGCCTCGTAACAATCACAGGTCAAATAGTATTCTTCTATCTGCTGATTCATATTGACCTTGCCAAAAGAAAGATTATCTGCTTCGTCAATATCGCCACTGTGCCGCTCACCTAAATGCGTTTGAACAATCTCATATAGAATTGCTGCCATTAACAGTTCATCACATGTATCCGCTTGAGACAATATATTTGATGCATGAGATAATTCGGATTTCAGTTCCGAAAATAGTGCAGTCACATCCATTGCAGCTTTCCCATAACATTTTCGGCGATAGGTGCTGTAACGAATCATAGCAGCAATCCGTCTGCATATTTCTTTTTTATGTTCTGCGTATGCCCAATGGAGACAGTGATACCGTGGAATAGACATACCGGGTTCATCATTGATGTGTTTTCCGATATTACTTGAGCTATTGTCCAGACCGCCTTTTAGGTAGGACTCAATTTCCAACTGTTTTTGCCTGTCTTTTTTGTCTGAATCATGTGCGGATTCCATATATGAAACAAGGTCATCAGGAAAGTGTTCCGGATTTGTGATACCGAACAAGCCATTATAAAAGCCGACCTGATTATCGAAGATTCCATACTCTTTCTTTGACAATATTTTTTGCAATTTGCGTAAAGTAGTGTGATTCTTAAACATGGTTTTCTCCTGTTAATAACTCTGGCATATTCAAATAAATGTGACCCTCTGAAAATCTCCTCATTGTGGTTCTTCTGCTCACATTTCAAAAGAGCAAAATATTTTTTTGAAAATTCTTGCTGCCGCAGCAGCGTAGCGAGGAATTTCCTGTGTCAGTAAACACGGAATTATTCATCGGCACAACACAGTACAGTTTGAGATTTTTGCGATGCACTTGCAAAAATGGAGAACATGTGCTGTAGTATTTTCGAGAAATGGACGGACATGAGAAAACGCAGTTTTTTCAATGTGGGTACCATTTGTGAAGAAAATATGAGGGTGTCCAGAGGGATGCAATCCCTTGGCTCTGGGTTTCCAATAGGGGCGAGAGCATCCCTGTTGGCACACGATTTTCCTTTGAAAGTCTAGTGTGTTATACCTTTGGCGACCGCTGACGCTGGAAAGGGGCTGTCCCACGCCAGATAGACACTTTTCGGCGGCAGCAGAACAGGCGGATTTTGTGGTCACACGGGCAACAAAAGCGAAGGATTTGCAATGAGCAAAATCCGGCTGTTCGGGTGTAGTTGGCATAGGAAATCTTGAAGCGAAGCGGAAAGATTTGCTGTGCTAACGGGGGAGCAAAAGGTATATAAAACCCGCCGCAGCGATCAGCCTCCGTAGCGTATTCGCTCCATCTCCAACTCAAAGGGAATTGTCAATTTCTTCGGTAGCTCCTTGAATGGGATTTGTAAAATTCGTCGGATGGCAACCTCAGCAAAAACATTCGTCTTGCAAAAATCGCCGTCAGCCAAAGAAAGAATTTCTCCGTCCATTTCTCTGAAACTGATTTTGATTTGTCCGGTGCAATCGTCATCATTGGAAAAACGATGCACAGCCTTGTACTCATAAATCACGCCGAGGATCTTTCTGTGTTTTTCGATCAGCTTCAATTCCACAACACCGAGAACACCGGCATCCACAAGATGTCCCGTCAGCTTGTCCACGATCTTCTTGTATGCTTTCTCTGCGCCTCCGGTGCTGCTGTACTCATAAGCGGTGGCAAGCCGTTCAAAAGAATAACGCTCGTCCCATGCACCGACACGCCCACAGGTCATGCAGATGGCATTTCTCTTTTCAAGGAAAAACTTTTCCTTGCGGCTGAATTTATCAAAGGCGGCCCGTACCGCATCCGCACGAACACCATTCCAAAGAATATCCGCATAGTTCCGACTATCGTCACGGGTGACATCCTCGCCTGTTTCTTCTCCGTCCTCGTCCTGCATGGTACAGTAAAACGGAACACGGCTTCGGTTCTGTCTTGCAATGGTCAGATACTCGGCGGCAGTTTCCTCGGTGCAGTTTTGTTCGGCGGCATATTCGGCAATGACCTCTTTTTCACTTTTTCCAGAATTATTGTAAAGCCAAGCAATACCACGGGCTGCTTTGTATTCATCCAGAGATTTGAACGAGCCTGCTTCTTCCTGTCGGCGGCAATCCAGAAGTGCGTTGCCGATGAAGTGATGGGCGTAGGTCAGAAAGTCTGCGCCCTTGCCGGGATCGTAATTCTGCAAACACTCCAACATAGCAAGAACGCAACTGAGCTTGTAATCCAGAAAACGCAGAGGGTCATATCGGTCAATACCCTCGGTCAGCATGAAACGATAGACACGCTTGTTTAACCTCGGCTCGTAGTGATGCAGGAAGTATGTAAAGTAAGTCAGATCATTTTCACGGACAGCGGAAACGATGTAATCGCTGATGTCCTCCACCTTGGGCGGCGCAGGGGCAAGACGGAAGATGCGCCCTGCCTGTCGCATGGTCATGGCTCCGTCATGCACAGCGAATTTTGCTGTGCTGGCATATTCATCGGTTGTCCAGAAGCGTTCTTCTGCCATAGACGGCGCACCTCCCTTCACAAAGCTGTGTTATCGTTTTTTGCTTTTTGCTTCTTTCAGCAATGTAGCCTGTTCCATTTCCATGGCGTAATCACCTTGGGCATAGGAAACATCTTCAATCGCAAGTTCTAGCTTGTCTTTCGCAAGCAGCTTCATTATAGCTGCGGTCTGCTCGTCCAGTGTTCCACGATGGAGATACTGTGTAATTGTGTTCATGCGACGGTTATAAATTGCTTTTATAGGATGATCGTCCGCAAGTTCCCGCTGCTCTCTGCCTTTGAGATTGCCAATCTGACGGCAGGTGCGATCGAGCTTGTCCCCCGGCGCAAGTCCTCCGCAATATTTTGTCTGCCTTGCATCAGTGGTAAGAAACCATCTTCCGCAGATGGGGCATTTCCTCGGCGCATGACCGACACACAATCCCTCAAATAAATCGGAACGGAACATTCCTACGAAAGAAACGTAGTGCAACCGCTTCACAAGCTGCGGTATCTCTTTCTCCGGCATGACAGAGGAAACATATTGCATTGTCGTATTGGATAACGCCATCCATGACGGGTCATTCAGCGAAAGTTTGTCTGTATTGGTAAAATGCTTTGCAAAAGCGGCGGCATATCCATCCGGTGTGCGCTTGCTGTCATGGAGAGCATGAGCGAAAGAGGTCATAGATTGCTTGTAGATCAACAGCGTACCGCCAATCTGCGACATCACCTGTATCAGCTTCATCACGCCAACACCAAGGGTATATCGTTCATCAAAAGTAGCTGCTGCACCGATTTCTTGTGCTGCTTTGACATATGCGAGGATGTTTTCTACGTGTTCTTCATCGAAAAGACGGTGAAGCTCCGTTTCATCCGTTTCCAAACTCAGATAAGAGAACGGCTCTGTGTTCTGCAAAAACTTTGTGATCTCCGACAGACTTTTCTCCGCTGTGGGGAACACAGACACATCTACATTTCCCATACCAAGCATAAGGATGATTTCTTGAAGCGGCTGACACAACTTCGTTAGTTCGGTGATCTGCTCGTCTGTGATGTTGAGTGCGGCACATCCGATACTGCCGGCGGGCATAATGCGCTTGCCATAGGTTACTTTATCCTGCCAGAAATCGAGTGTGAGAAAATTTTGGTCAAGGATGCTCACTCGTTCGCACCTCCCAACTTCTGCAATTCCACGATGGCAGTTCCTACACGATATTTCAGCGAAAGGTCATCCATGTCTTTGTAATATTCCTTCATCGGCAAACGAATCGCACGGATGGCTTTTTCAACATCTCTGGAAGTGCTGCCATTCTTCAAAGCGGCAATGGCAAGGTTGGCGATATAGACGCAATCTTCCTCTGAAAAATGATCTTGCTCAATCATGCGTCCAAGCTGTTCCAAAATGCCGTTCTTGCTCTTGACGGTCATTGTTGCATCATCCGACTGATAGAGAAGATGACTATCTGGAATATCAGTAGCGGCTACTGAAAGTAAATGTACGCCCTCAAACATATACATGGCATTGATTGCTTGCCGTCTGCTGGGTGCGCCGACCTCGGTTAAATGGGCATCAATCTTTGGTCTGCCACGTCCACGCTTTTCCTGTTCCATTCTGCGCCCTCCTTGTCATGTTTTTTCATTCACTCTATTATACCATACAAATGTGACCAAATAAAGCACTTCGGAAAACTTTTTAGTAGCGGCTACTAAAAATATTTCAAAATCTCAAAATGATAGTTCGATTTAGGTGAAAAGATATTATCGGTAGCTGCTACCAATATTCTTTTTGCCTATCATTTTCGCTCAAAATCATGCTGTCATGTTTTTTGAAACGAGCTTGTCATGCCATCGTACCCCTTTTTTTAATTTTTCTCATAATATACACGAGGGGATGAAAAATCGTCCCTATCAACAAAATTCGGGAGGAATTGAATGAATGTATTTGGAACAGTAAAAACAAGCATCAACACGAGAGAAGCCGCCGAGCATTACGGAATCGAGGTCAACCGCTACGGGAAAGCACTCTGCCCGTTTCACAATGACCGGCATCCGAGTATGGTTGTGTATGATGACCACTATCATTGCTTTGCCTGTGGGGAGCATGGGGACGTAATCGACCTTGTTGCCAATCTCTACGGACTGCCCGTGTTGGATGCGGCAAACAAGCTGGCGTATGACTTCGGTATCTCGCAGGACAAGCCGCCAACCGGGGAAATGCAGGAAAAACTGAATAGGAAAAGTGAAGCACAGCAACTCAGAGAAAATGAGAAGCTGTGCTTTTCTGCGCTCTTGGCATATATGAAGCTCTTGCAGGAGTGGAAAGTGCTGTATGCGCCGAGATCGCCGGAGGACAAATGGCATCCTCGTTTTGTGGAAGCCTGTGACCGACTGGATTACGCAGAGTATCTGGTGGATACGCTCATCAGCGGCGATTCTTATGAGCGCACGGAGGTTATTGACATGATGCTGACCGATGACAAGCTGAAGAAGCTGCAAAGGTATCTGGAAAAAGTGAGGAAGGAGGAACAAAGTATTGGCGAACAAACAATTTGATTGTATTGAACAGCCATCCTGGTATGACGGCAAGATGATTGATGAAGTCGCTTTCTGCGGTTCGTTTCTGCATCAGCACCCGATGAAATGTGTCCGAGGTCGGCTGTTCACCGTGGACGGTATGATTGAGGATGAGGGGAAGATTCAACAGATGATCTTGGATGAGGTCATGACCTGTCAGAGTATCGGCATTGCAAAGAAAGTGAAAAGCCTTTTTGAAGCTGTCAAACTCATGGCGTATTCCGACCCGCTGCCCATTGAAACAGACCGCATCCATGTGGCAAACGGCACTTACTTTCTCAATGGCACGTTCACCGAGGACAAGACCTACTGCAATAACCGCATGAAAGTCAAATACAACCCGAACACACCACAGCCGCAGAGATGGCTGCATTTTTTGTCCGACCTGCTCGTGCCGGAGGACATTCCAACCTTGCAGGAGTATTTAGGGTACTGCCTTATCCCCTCCACCAAGGGACAGAAAATGCTCATGCTCATCGGCAAGGGCGGCGAGGGCAAGAGCCGTATCGGTCTTGTGATGCGCTCCATCCTTGGGGACAGCATGAATACCACCAGCATCCAGAAAATCGAAAACAACCGTTTCAGCCGAGCCGATCTGGAAAACAAGCTGCTGATGGTGGACGATGATATGGATATGAGCGCACTACCGAAAACCAATTATATCAAGTCCATTATCACAGCGGAGTGCAAAATGGATTTGGAGCGCAAGGGTGTACAGAGCTATCAGAGCCAACTGTACGCCCGTTTTTTGTGCTTCGGCAATGGTGCGCTGACGGCACTCCATGACCAATCGGACGGTTTCTTTCGCCGTCAGATCGTGCTGACCACCAAGGACAGACCCGCAGACCGTACCGACGATCCGTTTCTCGTGGAAAAGCTCATGTCCGAGATGGAGGGTATCTTCCTGTGGTGTCTGGAGGGACTGCACCGGCTCTTGGCGAACAACTACCAATTCACCATCAGCGGACAAGCTATTGAAAACGTGGAGACAGTAAAGCGCAGCAGCAACAATGTCATTGAGTTTCTGCAATCGGAGGGATATATCCGCTTCAAGGCAGATGCCGAAGCGAGCTCCAAGGCACTCTATGAAGCCTACAAGCTATGGTGCGAGGATAATGTGCGAAAACCGATGTCGGCAAACAGGCTCAGTTCCGAGCTTGCACAGAATGAGCGTCTTTACAACGTGGAAGCCACCAATAACATCCATGTAAACGGCAAGCGTGTCCGTGGATTTATCGGCATTGAGGTCTTGGCGAAGTCCTCTTTTCTGAAATGGTGAGCGAAGTGAAAAATTGCTGTACGTACCGTACAGTACGTACGGCAGTTTTCAACTCCACCGCTAATATGAGCATCGGAAACGAGGGCGATTTACAGGCATTAAAAATCAAGCCTTGTGCAATCCGTGAAGTTTTACACCACAAACCGAAATCATTTCATCGCTCGGTGATTTACCGAATTGTGAAGCATTTATACGGAAATGTGGTGCTTCTTACTGTTTCGGCAGTATGCTCACCCATTCGTAAAGTCGATAGTGGGCTATTGTGGGCAGGACTACGCAAGGCGAAATTAAAACGCAAAACAACAATATCAAAAACATCATTCAGCGGTAACAACAGTTCACCGCACAGAAAACCAATATCACGAATTTATGGAGGTAAAAAACAATATGAAATCCAATCTGAGAAATGAAATCAAGTCGTACATTGTACGGCAAGGGATGACCATGCAGGAGGTCGTTGATCTTCTCTCTGACGAGTACGGATGGAGCGACAGCGTTTCCAATCTGTCCAACAAGCTCCAGCGTGAATCACTCCGTTATACCGAAGCGGTACAGCTTGCCGAAGTGCTGGGCTTTGAAATCGTATGGAGAAAGCGGGGTGACAGATAATGGCAGCACCGCAGTACGCTATTTTACGCTTTGCTAAGTACAAGGGACCGGAAATCGGAAGAATCGAAGCCCACAACGAGCGTACCAAGGAACAGTACGCCAGCAACCCCGACATTGATACCAAACGTACACCGCAAAACTTCCATCTGCTGAATATCGGTAGCGGCTACCGAAAAGAAGCGGAACGGCAAATCAAAGAGGCTGGATGCCGTGTTCGCTCCGATAGTGTGCGTGTTGTGGAGGCTATGATAACCGCCAGTCCGGAGTTCTTTAAGAACAAGAAGAAAGCAGAGGTCAGGGAGTTCTTCAATTATGCCCTTGATTTTATGAGACAGGAACAAGACCCCAAAACCTTTATCTCCGCCGTGGTACACATGGATGAGGCAACACCCCACCTGCATCTGTCCTTTGTGCCGCTGACCGCCGATAATCGCTTGTCTGCCAAAGAAATTTTAGGCAACAAGAAAAAGCTGACCCAGTGGCAGGACAAGTTCTGGGAGTATATGGTCAAGAAGTACCCCGACCTGGAACGTGGCGAGAGTGCCAGTGAAACCGGGCGTGATTATATCCCGCCCAGGGTGTTCAAGGAGATGACACACCTGACAAGGCAGAGTAAGCAGCTCCGCAAGCTCCTTGGGGATGTCAATATGTTCAATTCGGGTACGAAAGTTAAAGAGATCCTTTCCTTTCTGGAAAAGTATATCCCTGATATTGAGAAGATGGACACCGAAATGAAGAAGTACAAGAAAACCTTTGACCGCTATGAGACTGAAATCCGCAAGCTGAAAAAAGCCAATAAGAAGCTGACCGATGACAAGGACGCTCTGACGGCGGAATTGGATGCGGCAAAGAAGGAAAGTACCGTGAAGAAGCTGCACGATACCCAGCTTCTGCAAAAGTACGAGGATGTAAAAGCAACGCTTGCCAGCATCCCGCCGGAAGTGCTTCGGGAATATACCAACCGCAGCACACAGAAACACGATATTCACCGATAAGAAAGGATTTTGCCTATGAAGAAAACGATGGATGAAATTAACAAGATGATTATGAACAATGCACCGATGGAGGAAATCGAGGATGCCATCGGATATATTGATATCAGTTCCTGCTTTGACATGGTATTTGAGCCGCCCATTGACTTTCTGGAAGAATGCCGCAAGCGTTGGGAAGCTATGACCTCTCCCTTCCGCACTACCATTGAGCGAAAGATTGGAAACACATGGTATGTGATTGAAACGGAATGTGCCGGAACCGAGCCGCTTGCCGATAAGGTAAAACGGCTCATTTTTTCTGAGAAAGGGGCGATTTGTTCATGACTATGACTCATTTCCATGATATAATACCATTATGCACACCGATTCTGTCAGCTGACCCAACCGTAAAGGAGGACGCTATGTTGGATCAGCAGAAAATTACCATCATCTACTGCCGCCTGTCCGTGGAGGACATTAAGGAAGATGCCAAGGGCGGCAAGGCAGATGAATCAAATTCAATACAGAATCAGAGAGAATATTTAACTCGATACGCAAAAGAGCATGGGTACACCAATCTGAAAGTACTGGTGGACGATGGCTATACCGGGACGAACTTCAATCGTCCCGGCGTGCAGGAAGGCTTTGAGCTTGTGAAGCAGGGACTTGTGGGCTGCTGGCTGGTAAAAGACCTCAGTCGCTTCGGTCGTGACTATCTGACCGTTGGGCAGTACACGGACATTATCTTTCCAAGCTACGATGTGCGCTTCATTGCTGTCAATGACGGAGTGGACAGCGAACGGGGTGACAGCGAGGGTATGGCTGCCATTCGTAACTTATTCAACGAATGGTATCCACGGGACACCTCAAAGAAAGTCCGTGTCAGTCTTCGTCAGCGTGGCACAAGTGGTAAGCACATGGGCAAGCCGCCCTACGGATACCGCTGTGACCCGGAGGACAAGGATCATTGGATTCTTGATGAAGAAGCTGCCCCGGTAGTCAAGTATATCTTCGACCTCAGTATTGACGGAAAAGGCCCGGAACAGATTGCCCGGATTTTGGAGCAGGAGCAGGTATTGACCACCAAATCCCTGTATGCCAAACAGAAAGGCAAGCCCCTCCCGGAAAGACCTTACCATTGGATTGGGCAGTCCGTTGTGGGTATTCTGGAACGGATGGAGTACACCGGATGCACTTGCAACTTCAAGACCTATTCCAAGTCCTACAAGCTGAAAAAGCGGATTCCCAATGCCCCGGAGGATATGTATATCATCCCCGACACACAGGAGGCTATCGTATCGCAGGCGCAATGGGACAGAGTACAGGAACTCAGAAAGAACAAACGCCGCCCTGCTAAAGCGGAACGGCAGGGATTCTTCTCCGGACTTCTGTTCTGTGCCGATTGCGGCGGCAAGCTCCACTTTGCCACAAGCAAGAGCTTTGAGGGCAAGCAGGATCACTACGTCTGCAACCACTACAAGAGCAACCGTGGCACTTGTACTGCCCACTATATCCGTGAAGATACGCTTCGTGACATTGTTCTGGAACGCATCCGGGCAGTCAACGAGTATATCCGAAACGATGTGGACGGATTTCAAGAGGAATGGCTGCAATGCCGCAGGACAGACCAGGAGCGCAGCATCCGGGATGACAAAAAGAAAGTGGAGCAGGCAAAGAAACGCCTTGCCGATCTGGATGTCATCATCTCCCGGCTCTATGAGGATCACGTTCTTGGCGAACTGAGCAAGGACAGATACCAGAAGATGTCCGCAGGCTATGAGGAAGAACAGGAACGCTTGAAGCTCGAAATTGAAGTTATCGAGGAATGGGTGGAACAGCGGGAAGAAATGAATGACGGACTGGATGCCTTTATCGCACTGACACAGAAATATGTGGATGTGCAGGAGCTGACACAGACGATTGTGAATGAGTATATCAAGAAGATCGTCGTGTTTGCGCCGGACAAGTCCAGCGGCAAGCGTCAGCAGAAAGTCAAAATCTACTTCAACTTCGTGGATGAGATTGAAATTCCCGTGATTTCCGAGCCTATTATTACAGAAACAACCTATGGACGCAGAAAAACGGCGTGACCTTCGGGTCACACCGTTCTCTGCGGCAAATAGTTACTTGTCACTATTAAGCCTTGGATTGCCGGCCTTTTGATGCAAACAGGTTCACTTGTTCAGATGCGTTATGAGTTGGATGGAAGCTGGCAGGATAAAAACGCCGTTTTTCCATGCAGCGCCCAATAAAAGAACAAAAAAGGAATCCGCTGCGGGAGCAGCCGATTCCTTTTTGTTGTTTTGCCGCTTTCTTTTGCAATCGGACAACTGCTTGCAATCAACAAAAGAAGCAATGCCTTTATGTTGTCGGTTAGTGCGCCGAAACGATAAAAATCAAAGCAAGCACACCAAAGACCAACAGAATCGGCCAGATTTTTTCCCAAAGGGTCATTCGTCATACCTCCTGAATGGTAATACATAAATTACTGGTTAAATTATAACGCAAATATCTAAAAATGTCCAGATTCCAAAGGCGGAGTATGAAAATATTCTACATTATAGCTAAAAATAGGGGGATTTTTTGGCTATTAAGAGAGAAAGCCGGATACGAAAATCCGTACCTGGCTTCTCTTAAAAACACCGAAATCCAGTTACAAGCCGGCTCTTCCGCTTTTTGGATGTTGCCGGGAAGAGAACTTGTAACATAAAATCTGATTATTTTTTATTGAAAACATATTTGTCCAGACGTTCCATCATCTGCTCCACATTCAAACGCGGACAAGCGAAATTGATGCGAACATGATGTTCCGCATGGAACGCACGACCGTCACTGACCAGAACACCGCACCAAGCCATGTCATCCAGCATTTCATCCATCGTTTTGCCGGTCTCTTTCAGCCATTCGGTGCAGTCCATCAGCGCAACATAAGCGCCTTCGTTGACAGTGAATTTTACGCCGTGAAAATGTCTCTTACAATAATCCTCACAGTATTGCATGTTGCCGCGGATATAAGCGCACAGCTCATCGACCCACTCGGCGCCGCCTTCATAGCCGCCGATCAGCGCATAGGTGGACATGATGTTGTGGCTGTTGTAGTGAGACAGGCTTTCCGTTTTCAAAATCTTTTCACGTAAATCGTCGCGGTAAATGATGTGGTAAGAACCAACCAGGCCAGCCAGGTTAAAGGTCTTGGACGGAGCGTAGAACGCGCAGGTGATGCGTTTTGCCAGATCGGATACAGACTGGGTGGGAGTGTGCTTTTTGCCTTCGCCGATCATAAAGTCCGCCCAAATCTCATCGGAGATAACGGTGATGCCGTATTTGCCCATCAAATCGATATAATCGCTGATTTCCTCTTTGGTCCAAACGCGGCCGGTGGGGTTGTGGGGGTTACAGAAGATCGCCACACGGATGCCTTTTTCCTGGATTTTTTTCTCCATATCCTCAAAATCCATGCGGTAAACACCGTTTTCGTCCTGCACCAGCGGAGAGGAAACGATGTCCATGTCATTGTTTTTGAGTACGCCGGTAAAGCCGACATAGGTGGGGGAATGGACGAGGATCGGGTCTCCGGGTTTGGTCAGGGTGTGCAGCACTGCCGCAACGCCGCCGAGTACGCCGTTTTCATAACCAATATGCTCTTTTTTCAGGCCAGTCACGCCGAAACGTTCTTTCTGCCATTTGAAAATGGCATTGAAATAGCGGTCCGGATCGCCGTAATAACCAAACAGAGGATGGTTCAGCCGTTCCTGCATCGCTTCTACGACCGAGGGAGCGGTGGCAAAATCCATATCCGCAATCCACATGGGCAAAGGGGTGAAATTGGGATCGGTCTTGCGGGGTGCCATGGGATTTGCATCCCATTTAACGGCGTTATGGCCAGTTCGTTCCCAAACTTTGTCGAAATTATACTTTCCCATTTGTATTGACACAACCTTTCTTAAAATTAGAAGTGTTTTTCTATAAATTCATATCAATTCTATCAGATTTTTATTTTCTTGTAAACAAGACCTTGTCCGAATTGACAAAAAGATGAATTGAACTAGCTTGTATTAGTATATTTTGCTAAAATATCGCGTTTTATATCGATTAGATATCTGTATTCGGCAAAAGGTAAAGAATGTATAAGATGTATAAAAACCGATTTTCCCAGCCAACAGAATCAGCACTTTTTCTGATTTTGGAAAGAATGGTTGACAAAAGATGTGGGGTCTGATATACTCACCACAAAGTTGATAGAGGCGCAGCGATAAGAGTAACCGGCGGAGAAGACATTCTGTGATGCCGGCGAAAGGGTCAGCTGCCGAAGCGGATTTTCAGGTATGGAAATCTGTTGGGCTCAATGTGAAAATCATTGGGACTCCTGCTCCCGGAATACCGGTAGCAGAGGCGCTATCGAATACTCCTTTTCGGATCCGAAAGGCTGTATCGATGCGGTACAGCCTTTTTTGATGGCTGCACCGTCAAAAACGCCCGTCAACCACGGTTGAGCGGGCGTTTTTGTGTCTCCTATCATCCAATGAAAGGAGTTTTTGAGAATGGAATCTGTATCTGTCGGTCTGTGGTCGGTGCTTCCGCCTTTGGTGGCGATTGTGTTGGCTTTGATCACCAAAGAAGTTATTTTTTCACTGGTATGCGGCATTTTTTCCGGCGCAATCATCTATGCCGCAGCGGCAAATCTCGGCGTCGCTGGTGTCTTTTCCAGCGTTTCCGGCCTGATGATTGAAAAAATGGGCGGAAATGCCGCATTGCTTCTGTTTGTCGTTTTGTTAGGTGCGCTGGTTTCGGTTATCACCAAAGCGGGAGGGTCCGCTGCATATGGAAACTGGGCAGCCGGAAAGCTTCGGTCCGGGACCGGTGCGCAGCTTGCAACCGGATTTCTGGGGTGCCTGATTTTTATCGACGATTATTTTAACTGTTTTACAGTCGGCACCGTTATGCGTCCGGTGACCGACAAACATAAAATCTCGCGGGAGAAGCTGGCTTATCTCATTGACACTACCGCCGCGCCGATTTGTATCATCGCACCGATTTCTTCCTGGGCGGCATCGGTGATTTCCTACTACCCGACCGATGGTGGAATGACCGGCATGCAGGCGTTTCTGCGGGCGATCCCCATGAATCTGTATGCTATTTTGAGCATCGTTATGGTATTTTGGCTGTGCGTGCGCAAAAACGGCGATTTCGGTCCCATGGCGGCGGCGCAGCGCCGAGCAAAGGAAAGCGGCGTGGTGACCGTTGCCGAATCCGGGGAAACGGCGCAGACATCCCAAAAGGGACGGGTGCTGGATTTGGTTTTGCCCATCGCGGCACTGATCGTTTTTTCGATTCTTTCCATGCTGTATTACGGCGGCTACTGGAACGGCGAGGGTCTCAGCCTCTTCGATGCATTTGGCGCGACGGATGCCGGGACTGCCCTCGCAATGGCGAGCATGCTTTCACTAATCGTGGCGTTTTTACTGTTCGTACCCCGCGGTCTGCTAAAGTTCCGGGAGTTTTTCCAGGGAATCATCAGCGGCATCCAGACAATGGTACCAGCCTGTGTGATTTTAACGCTTGCCTGGACCATCAGCGGCGTCTGCCGGGATTTGCTTGCTACCGGAGATTATGTGGCGGGCGTTGTGGCGACCTCCAATATGCCGGTGGTTCTGATTCCGGCCATTATGTTCGGCGTGTCCGCCATGCTTTCTTTCGCCACCGGGACCTCCTGGGGTACTTTCGGTATTCTGATTCCCATCATTGTTTCCGTTTGCGAGGCGGCGGCTCCGGAACTGACCGTTACTGCGCTGTCGGCAATTTTGGCCGGGTCGGTCTTCGGTGACCATTGTTCTCCGATTTCGGATACTACCATCATGTCCTCCACCGGCGCCGGATGCGCCCACATTGACCATGTATCCACCCAGCTGCCTTACTCACTGACCGTTGCATCGGTCTGTGTGGCGGGCTATCTGGTTGCCGGGTTCTCAGCAGGTTTGGGATTTGGCACAAGTCTGCTGATCACCGATACCGTATCCCTAGTTTTGCTGGCAACAGTTTTGCTGATTTTGCCAAAAATCTGGAACGGCGAAAAGAAAACGACCGAAAAAGCGGCGGCGACAGCACAAGAATAAAGAAGAACCCAATCAAAAAGGACCTGGCAGCGCCAGGCCCTTTTTTCATTTCGATAAAAATCAGGATGTCGCTTCATCGGCTCCGGGGAAGATTTTCGGCAGGAGTATAAGCGCCCCGATCAGCAGCAAGAAGAAAACGCCCAGCGACAAAGGCAGATAGACCGAATATCCCCACTGGACCGTGAAGCCCGCGACCAGATAACCGACCGCCGCGCAGGAAGCAACCGTCAGCGCGTAAGGGATTTGCGTCACGACATGGCGCATCAAGTCGCATCCGGAGGAGGTGGAAGAAAGAATGACAACATCGGAAATCGGGGAAACCTGATCGCCGAATACCGACCCGGCCAGCACGGCAGACAGGGACAGGACTGCCATTTCCGGCGCCAGCGCCTCGCAGATGGTGACAACAATGGGGATCAGGATGCCGAAAGTGCCCCAGGAGGTCCCGGTGGCAAAGGCCAACAGGCCGGCGATGACCATGGCAATGGCGGGAAGCAGATGGATGGGGATCCCGCAGTCGCGTACGATTCTGGCTACATATTCCCCGGTGCCCAGATAATCCCGGCAGACGCTGCTGATACTCCAAGCCAGGGTCAGAATAACGCTGGCGCCGACCATGGATTTCACACCATCGTTAAATGCTTTGAAAAAATCTGCCATCGGCATGATCTTGCGGGGGATAAAAAGAAAGAATGCAACGATCAGCGCACCGGCGCCGCCCAAGGCCAGCGCGGTGGGCGCATCGGTGTTGCCGAAAGCCTGTACCAGGCTGAGATGTTCGCTCCAGTAACCGCCGACATAGAGCATCGCCAATACGGAAAAGACCAGCAAAGCCGCGATCGGGATAGCCAAATCCCACACCCGTCCCTTGGAAGAGGTCTCCATCCGGGTGATTTCGTTTTCCGTTTCTTCCGTTTCCAGAACACCGGTACGCTGGACTTTGCGCTCTGCCGCTGCCATGGGACCGAAATCGCCGTTTTTGCGCACGCACATCCAAAATACCATAAAAATCGTACCGATGGCGTAGAAGTTGAGCGGAGCCGCGTGTAAAAAAGCCTGCATGCCGGTAAGGCCGCCGCCTTGCGGAATATAGGACATGACAGAAGCGGCCCAGGAAGAAATCGGCGCCATAATGGCCATGGAAGCCGCCATCATGTCCACGATATAGGATATTTTTTCCCGGGAGATGCGAAACCGGTCGGTCACCGGGCGCATGACGGTGCCGCTGGTGATGCAGTTAAAATAGTCGTCCAGAAAAAGGCAGGCGGAAAATACTGCCGTTGCGGACATGGCGGCACGGCGGCTTTGAAAGCGGCTGCGCGCCCATGTGGCGTACGCGTTGGAACCGCCTGCTTTTGTAATGACTGCAACCAGTCCGCCCAGCAGGGACAAAAAGACGATCATGGCGATATTTTCGCCCAGCTTTGCGATCATGATATCCACGGCGGTAGAAAAGCATTGGACCAGACTGAGCTGGTTGCACAGCACATAGATTACCGTGCCGGATAGAATGCCGCAGGCCAGTGAAAAAATGACTTCTTTGGTAAGAATGGCAAGAACAATCGCCACAAGGGGCGGAATGACCGACCAAATCCCTACATCCTGCACAAGCACAGCCTCCTTTGCGAAAAACCAGTAAAATATCAAAAGAATGACAGGAAAATTATAACATTGGCGGCTTGCTTTGTAAACATTTCCTTGCAGGAAAAAATTCATTCTACCATTTGGCAAAAAGGGGGAACGGAGCCGTTTGTTTGTTTCTCTTTTTGGAAATCGCAGTCGGAATTTCATCGAATCTTCCATATTTTATCGCCAGGTGCGGAAAATATATTTGGGAAAGATCCATAAATCTTAGCGTTTTTTTAGCAACCCCCCTTTCTTATATAAAAATCCCCTTCTTTCTTTGCAGTTTACCATTTGTTCATAAAAAAAGGGGAGGGTTTGCATGTTTTGTTGTGAATCTTTCTTATTGTCACTTCAGTGGGCTTATGATATAGTAATTTGGGTTTCTTCTTATTTACCTATTTAAATAGGTATCTATAGGAAAATAACATTGTTGAGGTGATTGCATGTTTGTCCTGCTGTTTATTCTTTGGGTTTTGTTCAACGGGAAAATCACGCTGGAAATCTGCCTGTTCGGCATTGTGATTTCCGGAGCGATTTACCTGTTTGCCGTTAAAATGCTGGACTACGACCCGAAGAAAGAACTTCGCATTTTAAAAAAACTGGGAGGCATCTTTCATTTTCTGCTGGTGCTTTTGAGAGATATCATCAAAGCCAGCTTCCATGTGATCGGCGTGATTTTGTCTCCCAAAAAAGAAATCGACCCCAAACTGGTGTTTTTTTATACCGATTTGCAGACGGATACCGGCAGGGCGGGACTGGCCAACGCCATTACGCTGACCCCCGGTACGATTACTGTATTCTGCGAACATGAACTGTTTTGCGTCCATGCGCTGGATACGGCCAGCCAGGCGGATGTGGATGAGTCGCAGTTTATGCATTTGCTGAAAAAATTGGAGGATTAAAAGATGAAAGAGTTTACAGGTAGTTTTCTGCTGGGTTCGGCGATTCTTCTGGCGATTCTGATCTTTTTTTGTATGATCCGCGCCATCAAAGGGCCTCGCTTCACCGACCGCGTGGTAGCGGGAAATATGATCAGCACAATGATTATTGTGATTTTGTCTATCCTTTCCGTTTACCTGGAAGAACCGTTTTTGGTGGATGTGGCAATTGTATATGCCATGTTGAGCTTTATTACGGTAGTGGTACTTTGCCGGCTGGTCATTGTACGCCGCCGGGTACATGAAAGAGAGGAGCAGGAAGATGGAAAACGTTAGAATTATCGCTGGTATCATTCTGGTTGCGGTAGGGCTGTTTGTGTATATTACGGCGACCATCGGACTGTTCCGGTTCCATTATGTGCTCAACCGCATGCATGCCGCCGCTCTGGGCGATACCCTTGGCATTTTGTTTGTGCTGCTGGGACTTATGTTTTTGGTTGGATTTAATTTCCATACCCTGCGGCTTGGGCTGATTATCTGTTTTTTGTGGATGGCAAGTCCTGTGTCCAGCCATCTGCTGGCAAAAGCGGAGTTTGTAACCTTTAAACATATCAAATCCGAATGCGAGGTGGTAGAGAAATGAGACTGATTTTGGAATTGATTCTGCCCGCTTTGCTGATTGTCTGCGCTTTGGCGGTGACTTTCTCCAAACGGCTTTTGGTATCAGTTGTCATTTATACGTCGTTCAGTATTATCATGTCGGTAATCTGGGTGCTGCTGGAAAGCCCTGACCTGGCGATTACCGAAGCGGCGGTGGGCGCCGGCGTCAGCGGACTGCTGCTTATTTATACACTGAAAAAAATCCATGCGCTGAAGGGAACGAGTGATGAGTAAGATGGCGAAAATCAAGAAAGAAAAACAGACTGCCTGGCAGCGGTTCTGCGCATGGGTCAACGGCGACACTGCGGACCGGCCTTTGATGCCTGCCGACCCACCCGCCCCCAGAAAAACCAAAACGGACAAAAATAAAAAACAGAAGACCGTTTCTTCCCGCAAAGAAGGGATTGAATTAAACCGCTTCGGCTCTATTTACCGCATCTGCGCGGTACTGATCGGTGTGGCGGTTGTTACGGTGCTGATGGTCACCGTGCTGCAGCTGCCGCTGTTCGGAAGCCCTGACAACCCTGCGGTCAACGAAGTGGTAGAGCGCTATGTAGAAAAAGGCTTGGAGGAAACCGGCGCGGTCAACATGGTAGCCGGCATGATTCTGGACTACCGGGCTTTCGATACGTTCGGTGAATCCTCGGTATTGTTTCTCGCGGTTACCTGCGTGACCATGCTTTTGATGCGGGATAAAAACAACACCAGCAAAGACGAAGATTTGCTCACGGCCCGGGAGCACGTGATCGAGGGATATGAAGAGGACATTATCCTGACTAAAATTGCCCGTCTGCTGATTCCCTGCGCACTGGTTTACGGTATTTATGTGGTGCTCAACGGACACATTTCGCCCGGAGGAGGATTTTCCGGCGGAACGATCATGGGATCGGCGCTGATTTTGTTCGCGGTTTCCTTTGGTATGATCCGGATGAGCCGGTTCTTTACCTATGCCACATTCAAAAAAGTGACCTCTTGCGCGCTGCTGGTTTACGCGGCGTCGAAGGCCTATTCGTTCTTTACCGGCGCCAACCATCTGGAATCTCACATCCCGCTGGGTACGCCGGGCGCCATTTTGAGTTCCGGCCTGATTCTGATTTTGGATATCTGCGTTGGCATTGTGGTGGCCTGCACCATGTACGGCTTCTATGCGCTGTTCACAAAGGGGGAGTTGTAATGGAACATCTGCTGATCAATCATTATGAGACGGCAGCGGTCATTCTGTTCGGCATTGGGTTTCTGAACCTTCTTCTGCAGAATAATCTCGTGAAAAAGGTCATCGGTTTCGGGATTATGGATAGTGCCGTCTATCTGTTTTTGGCTTCGCAGGGATACATCGTCGGCCGCCTTGCCCCGATCCTGGTAGGAGAGGTCGCCAACGCGGCGGATTATATCAATCCCATCCCCGCCGGACTGGTGCTCACCGGAATCGTCGTATCGGTGAGTGTTACGGCTTTTTCGCTGGCTTTGATCCAGCGCCTGTATCAAAAATATAAAACGGTCAACTTTGACGAAATCGTCCAGCTGGCCAGACAAAAGGGAGATGAATAACCGGTGCCTTTTATCTATAACTTTCCATTTTTCAGCATTTTTATCTGCATGATCTCCGGTATTGTCACTCCGCTTTTGAAAAACGGAAAATGGGCATACCGCCTGAGCTTATTCGCTTCCGGCGCGGGATTTGTGCTGTCCGGCATCCTGCTGGGCCGGATCGGACCCAATAACGAAAGCTTCAGCTTTATGATGGGCCATTTCCCGGCTCCTTGGGGAAATGAACTGTCGGTTGGCCCTCTGGAAGCGGTTTTGGCTACCACCGTCTGCCTGGTCATGCTGATGGCCTTGCTGGGCGGCAGCCGGGATATTTTTGAAGACGTTCTGCCGGAAAAACAAAAACTGTATTTCATCATGATGGATGAGATCCTGGCGGCGTTGCTGGCGCTGACTTATACCAACGATATCTTTACGGCGTATGTATTTATCGAAATCAGCACCATTGCGGCTTGCGCTATCGTTATGGCAAAGGATAGTTCCGACACGATGGTCGCCACCATGCGGTATTTGATCATGAGCCTTCTGGGTTCCGGCCTGGTTCTCATTGGCATTGTCCTTTTGTACTGCATCACCGGGCATCTGCTTTTCCCGAATCTGCAGCTGCGGGTGCTGGATCTGGCCTCCACCGGGCAGTACACCATGCCGCTGACCGTAGTTGTCGGCCTGATTGTTATGGGACTCGGCATCAAAAGCGCCATGTTCCCGTTTCATCTGTGGCTGCCTCCGGCACATGGCTCCGCAACGACCGCTTCCAGTTCGGTGCTGTCCGGCCTGGTAGTCAAAGGATACATTATTTTGATGATTCGGCTATTTTATAAGGTGTTCACCATTGAAGTGATTCGTGAGCTGCGTGTCACAAATATGATTTTCCTGTTCGGATTGGCGGGTATGATCATCGGCTCGGTGGGAGCGATCAAGGAAGGGCACATCAAGCGGATGCTGGCTTATTCTTCGGTAGCGCAGCTGGGTTATGTCTTTATGGGTATCGGCCTTGGTACCGATATCGGCATCGTAGCGGCTTGTTTTCAGATCCTGGTGCATGCCTGCACCAAACCGATGCTCTTTAGCTGCGCCAGCGCGCTGAGCGCCGGCCGCCATCATAACAAGAAGCTGCATGCGCTGCGGGGCGCCGCTTATGAAAATAAGCTGGCCGGCGTTGGATTTACCGTCGGCGCGTTGTCCATGATCGGTATCCCCCTGTTTGCGGGCTTCGCTGCCAAGGTGCTTTTCGCGAGCGCGACCATGGCACAGCCGGTGAAAATGTGGATGACCCTGTTAACGCTGGCGCTGTCCACGGTGCTGAACGCATTGTATTATATTCCCGCCGTGACCGTATTGTGGTCGCGCCCGGAGGAGGGCGAGGCAGGGGAAAAGGTTCTTGTTCATCCGGCGTTTGCGGTTTCCACCGTGGTATTTATCACGGCGGTATTTTTCCTGGGAATCTGCTATCAGCCGGTTGTAACGCTCATCCAAAATGGACTTGCGCTTTTGTAATATCCCGATAAAGAGGTGACAAATTCGTGTTTCAAAGTATCGTCCTTTTACTGCCCATTCTGCTGCCTCTCATCGGTGGACTGGCAGTATTTTGTCTGCACGGCGCCAAGACCCGCCGGATCGCGGTGTCTGCCGTTGTGCTTTGTACCTTGGCTTCAGCGGTAGGCGTCAGCTTTTTACCGGACCTTTCTCTGCGCATTTGGGAGCTGGGCGGAAGCATCGCCATTTACCTGCGGCTGGATGCCATGAGCAGGTTCTTCCTGTGTTTGGTATCGGGCATCTGGACGCTGGTAGCGTTTTTCGCTTTCGAATATATGCAGCATGAGGGAAAGGAAGAGCGCTTTTTCGGCTTTTACACCATGACCCTCGGAATCCTGATGGGCCTTGGATTGGCGGGAAACCTGCTGACCCTGTACATGTTTTATGAAATGATGACCCTCATCACTGTTCCGCTGGTCATCCATACCGGCAGCCGGGAGGCGGTGGCAGCCGGTTTTAAATATCTGGGCTACTCCACTTTCGGCGCGGGGCTGGCACTGATTGGATTTTTCTTCCTGAACCGATATTGCACGACTACCGAGTTTGCGGCAGGCGGTACGTTGGATTTGGGCCTTGCGGCGGGCAATGAAAACCTGCTGCTGGCCGTTTGGCTTATGATGATGATCGGCTTCGGCTGCAAAGCGGGCATGATGCCGCTGCAGTCCTGGCTGCCCACAGCCCATCCGGTGGCGCCGGCGCCGGCTTCCGCTGTTTTGTCCGGCATCATTACCAAAGCAGGCGTTCTGGCTATTATCCGGGTGACCTTCTATCTGTTCGGCGCGGATTTTTTGCGGGGCAGCTGGGCGCAGACGACCCTCTTGTGTCTGGCGCTGGCAACGGTGTTTGCCGGTTCGATGCTGGCTTATAAAGAGAAAGTGTTTAAAAAGCGTTTGGCGTATTCTACTGTCAGCCAGGTTTCCTATGTACTGTTCGGCCTGTTTTTGTTAAACAGCGTTGGCTTTACCGGCGCACTTTTGCAGGTGGTGTTCCACGCTCTGGTCAAAAACCTTCTGTTCCTTGCGGCGGGCGCGGTAATTTATAAAACCGGTAAGACCGATGTGCGGGAACTTTCCGGTATCGGCAAACAGATGCCAATTGTCATCTGGTGCTTCGCTTTTGGCGCTTTGTCGCTCATCGGCATCCCGCCGACAGCGGGGTTTGTGAGCAAGTGGTATCTGGCGCAGGGCGGCATTTCCGAATATGGCGCGCTTGGCATCGCGGGGGCGGCAATTTTGCTGGTCAGCGCCCTTCTGACCGCCGGATATCTGCTTCCCATTGTGACCCGCGGCTTTTTCCCGGGCAGGGATTTTGACTACGCAAATCTGGAGAAAAAAGAACCGTCGCGCTATATGACGGTGCCGCTGGTCATCCTGGCGGTGCTGGCGGTGCTGCTGGGTGTTTTCCCAGGCGGTTTGACACAGTTTATCGGCGGAATTTCCGCTGTGCTATTTTAATGTGGGGAGGGGAAGCTTGTGCCTGTTTGGATGTTATGTCTGCCGGTGTTATTTCCGATTTTGGCCGGCGCGGTGATGCTGGCCCGTCCCATTGAGGACCGGAAAAAACGGCAGATCTATGTAGCCGGCGCCGTGATCATCAACGCCGTGCTGGCGCTGTCGGTGCTGATCTGGACGCCGGATGGCGTTTTGACCCTGATCCGCTTTTCCGATACCATGCAGATCGCGCTGCAGATCGACGGAGCGGGTCGGGTGTTCGGGATTCTGGTATCGCTTTTGTGGCCGCTGACCACTTTCTATTCTTTCGAGTATATGAAGCATGAGGGCAGGGAAAACAAGTTTTTCGGCTTTTTTACCATGACCTTTGGCGTGATTGTGGGCGTGGCCTTCGCAGATAACTTTTTAACGCTTTATCTGTTTTATGAATTGCTGACCTTGGCGACCTTGCCGCTGGTCATGCATTCCATGGACGGAAAAGCCAGGTACGCCGGAAAAAAATATTTGATTTATTCGTTATCCGGCGCGGCATTTGCCTTTATTGCCATGATTTTCCTGTTGAACTATGGCTCTACGCTGGATTTCACCTTCGGCGGGGTATTGGACCCGTCCCGGGCAAATGGGCATGAAACGCTGTTGCGGACCGTATTTGTGCTGGGATTTTTCGGCTTTGGTGTAAAAGCGGCGATTTTCCCGTTCCACGGCTGGCTGCCGGACGCTTCGGTTGCCCCTACGCCGGTTTCTGCCCTGCTACATGCGGTGGCGGTGGTCAAAGCGGGCGTTTTCGCCGTCATTCGGCTGACCTACTATGGCTTTGGCTGTGATTTTCTGCGGGGCAGCTGGGCGCAAATGGCAGTGATGGCGATGACCATCGTGACCATTGTATACGGTTCGGCGATGGCGCTGCGCACGCCGCATTTAAAACGGCGGCTGGCCTATTCTACCGTCAGCAATCTGTCTTACATTCTGTTTTCTGTCACGCTGATGACGCCGGCGGGCTTGGTTGGCGGCCTGTCCCATATGGTGTTCCATGCGGTGATCAAGATCACGCTGTTCTTCTGTGCCGGTGCGATCATTTATAAAACCCACCGGGAATACGTTTACCAGCTGGACGGTTTTGGCCGTGCCATGCCGGTGACAATGGCGGCGTTTACCATCGCTTCGCTGGGCTTGATGGGGATTCCGCCTCTGGCAGGCTTTGTCAGTAAGTGGAATATCGCCACCGCCGCGGTGGAAGCAGGAACGCCTTTGGCTTACGCTGGCGTAGCCGCTTTGATTGTTTCGGCTCTTCTGACCGCGCTGTATCTGATGGCGGTGATCCTGCGGGCTTATTTCCCGGCCAAAGGTTTTTCGCCGGATTCGGTCAAAGAGGTAGAGGACCCCAACCGGCTGATGACAGTGCCGTTGATCGTGCTGAGCGTCGCGTCCGTTTTGTTGGGATTGTGTGCTTCTCCTTTGATTGCGGTATTTGAACAGATTGCGGCCGGTTTGCTGTAACGACCGGAACCATTGAAGTTGGGAGTGAGAAAATGGGCGGTTTTTTATTGATTTTTCTGGTTTTGTTTCCAATGGCCGGCGCAGTCGCCGGGTACCTGACAGGGAGAAAAAGCAAATCCGCGCGGGACTGGCTGGTGCTGGGAGTTACGGTAATTGAATTGCTGGGAACGCTGCTGCTTTTGTACTTCCCGGGTTCGTCTGTCCGGCTGGACGGGATCTGCGGATTAGGGCTTCGCTTTGAAGCGGATGGATTCCGGATGGTCATGGCCCTGTTGACATCGGTGGTCTGGATGATGACGACTTTGCCGTCGAGATCTTATTTTGCCCACGCGCGCAACCGCAACCGGTATTACCTGTTTTTGTTGCTGGCGTTGGGGGCCACGATGGGGATTTTCCTGTCCGGAGATTTATATACGACCTTTATCTTTTTTGAAATGATGTCCTTTGCCTCTTATGTCTGGGTGGTGCAGGAAGAAACACCGGAGGCAATCAAGGCCTCCCGCAGCTACCTGACCATCGGCGTTCTGGGCGGGCTGGTTACGCTGATGGGTGTATTCCTTTTGTACCATCTGGTGGGCACCCTCGATTTTGATGCCCTGCGCAGCGCCTGTGCATCGGTGGAAGACCGCCGGCTTTTGTACGCGGCGGGCGGCTGCATTCTGTTCGGATTTGCGGCCAAAGCAGGCATGTTCCCGCTGCATTTCTGGATGCCCCGTTCTTATACGGCGGCTCCCGCGCCGGCTACGGCAATTTTGTCTGCCGTATTGAGTAAAGCGGGCATTTTCGGCGTTTTGATCGTATCCTGCGACGTGTTTTACCGGGATGCGGATTGGGGAATGCTGATTCTGATTTTAGGCGTTGTCACCATGCTGCTGGGTGCGATTTTGGGCCTTTTTTCAGTCAACCTCAAACGGACGCTGGCCTGTTCGTCCATGTCCCAGATCGGTTTTATTCTGGTTGGTGTGGGCATGCAGGGCCTGCTGGGGGCGCAAAACCAGCTGGCTGTGTACGGCACGGTACTGCATATGATCAACCACTCGCTGATCAAGCTGATTTTGTTCATTATTGCCGGAGTTATTTTTACCCAGACAGGTTCTCTGGAGCTCAATGAAATCCGCGGTTGGGGCAGAGGAAAACCGCTTTTGATGGTTTGCTTTTTGATGGCGGCGGTAGGCGTCGGCGGTATTCCGCTGTGGAGCGGCTACATCAGTAAAACGCTGCTGCATGAAAGCATTGTAGAATACATCGAAGTGTTGGCCGCGCAGGGCGGCGCCGGTTTCATGCGGACGGTGGAATGGCTGTTTTTGATTGCCGGCGGCATGACGCTTGCTTATATGACCAAACTGTTTGTCGCTGTGTTTATTGAGAAAAAGCCCGAAGCAGGGAAACCGGAAAAAAACGTTTATATGGATAAGCCGACCTCGGCGGTCCTGACGGTATGCGGCTTGACGCTGTTGCTGTTTGGCTTGCTTGCCCATGACACCATGGATAAAATTGCGGAGATATCCCTTTCTTTTCTGGGCGGAGAAGAATTGGAGCATGCGGTACGGTATTTCTCCTGGGCCAACCTGCAGGGCGCTTTGATCTCTCTTATCATAGGCACGGTGCTGTATTTTGGTGTGGTGCGGCTTTTGTTGATGAAAAAAGACGCGCATGGCGTTCGGGTCTATGTGGATCGTTGGCCCAGCTGGGCGGATCTGGAGAAGCTTGTATACCGGCCTCTGCTGCAGGGACTGGCCTTTGTGGGCGCTTTCTGTTCCCGCACCGTTGCTTCGCTGGCGGATTGGATCATCGAGCTGGTCAATCGCCTGTTCTACAAAAAAGCGCCTCAAACGGTGGAACCAAAAACCAACGAGCAGTTTGGCGCTTATTCCGATAAGCCGGTACGTCGTGGTATCGTAGGAGAAACGCTGGCTTATGAACTGCTTTTATATGGCATCGGCGTGGTTGCCACATTGTTGTATCTGCTGCTGCAATAATCGCGGCGCGTTGCCCGGTATGGAGAGGAAAAGGCCGCATGGATGTTTGTCCATGCGGCCTTTTCAAAATTTTGGTCCGAATCGATAGGAGCTGGAGAGACCCCCTCCGGCTTTTTCCAATTGTTTTTCCGGATACAGCATCACACAAAACCCAAGAAAGAAAGCGTTGCCTTAGGCTTTTTTATGGTGTATGCTAAAGAAGACAGAAAAAGGGGGAAGCAGGTTGGAACAGGAAATTTGTGCGTTTACCGGACATCGTCCCGGGCATTTTCCCTTTGGCCATCAAGAAGAGCATCCGGATTGTGTCCACTTAAAAAATGCCATTGGAAAAACGATTGCGGTCCTGGCCGAGCGGGGTGTGACTACGTTTATCAGCGGGATGGCGCAGGGAGTGGATCTGTGGGCAGCGCGGGAAGTATTGCGGCAAAAAGAGGAAAATCCGGCGATCCGGCTGATCGCGGTGCAGCCTTGTACGGATCAGGCGCGGAATTGGCCGATGGAGGCTCGAAAGGAATATGACGATATTTTGGCATGTTCTGATGAGCGGATCTGCCTGCACGACCGTTACACGCCTTATTGCATGATGGAACGAAACCGCTGGATGGTGGACCATGCGGGGCTTCTGCTTGCTGTATACGACGGAAGCAAAAGCGGAGGGACTGCTGCCACCGTACAGTATGCGCAGACAAAAAAACGGGAGATTTGGTTTTTGGATCCGAATACACTGCAATTGGTTGCACTGACGCCGCCGGAAGAAGATCAGCTTTCGTTTTGAAGATGCAGGTATGATGAAAACCCCGGGAAAAGCAATAAGTGCTTTTCCCGGGGTTATAATTTAAAGATTTTATCGGGAATTGCCGTTTAGCCCTGCAAAAATCCCCGGATGATCCGCTCTTCGGCTTCTTCCTCGGTCAGGCCCAATGTGCGAAGCTTAATGATCTGCTCTCCGGCGATTTTGCCGATGGCCGCCTCATGAATCAAGGAAGCGTCGATGTGTCCGGCGAACAGTTCCGGCGCCGCGTTGACTTTGCCGGAACCGACCAGGATCGCGTCACATTCGGAATGGCCGGTACACCGGTTATTGCCCAGAATACGGGAGTGGTACTTCTGATGGGAATTTCCTTTGGCAACCGATCGGGATATCAGGTCTACCGATGCGTCAGCTCCGTCGATCGAGACTGAAAAATCGGTTTTGGCGGTCTGTTCCCCTTCGGTGAGGATGCTCTCGTGGATGATCAGCCGCGCTCGGTCCGCCAGCTGCGCGGTGGTTTTGCGGTCGGTGCGGTCCACGCCGCCAATCTGTACGGTGTCCATTTCCAGTACCGCATCCTCCGCGAGATAGATGTCGCTGACCGGGTCGATGCGGCGGCTCCCCGTTCCGGTACCGGTGCCGACATGTTTTTCCTGATAAAGCACATGAGCGCCTTTTTCCACAAAAAAGCGGTGGATGCCGTTGTGGCGGGCTTCCTCCTCACCGTCGGAATGGACGCCGCAGCCGGCTACGATGGTGACATCGGCCCCCTCACCCACGTAGAAATCATTGTAAACCAGATCGTTGACATCGCTGTGGGTCACGCAGGCGGGAATATAGACGGTTTCCTTTTGCGTCCCGGGCAAAATGCGGATGACAAGGCCCGGCGCGCCCTCTTTGTTTTCGATTCGGATATGCTCGGAAGATTGCCTCCCGGCGCAGGCGCCGTCTTCCCGAATGTTGTAAGCGCCGTCGAATACGCCTTTCCAGTCAGAAACAAGACCCAGCAGGGTTTGTGTAATCTTATTCATACATTGGACCTCCTTCCAGCGGGCAGCGTCTCGCTTTTTCCTCTCCCAGCAGCGTGGGGAGAATCGTTTCCCGCGGGCCGGCGGACCGGACTTCCCCGTCGGCGATGACAATGATCTCATCGGCGATTTGCAAAATGCGCTCCTGGTGGGAGATGATCAAAGCGGAACTGCGCTTTCTGGTTTTGATGCGCTGGAAAACATCGATCAGACCGGAAAAACTCCAGAGGTCGATCCCTGCCTCCGGTTCGTCGAAAATCAAAAGTCCGGCGTCTTTCCGAGCCAGAACAGTGGCGATTTCAATGCGCTTGCTCTCGCCGCCGGAGAGACTGGCGTCCACCTGGCGGCCGGTGTAATCCTGGGCGCAAAGGCCGACCTGACCCAAAATCGCGCACAGTTCCTGCTCCGAAAGGCTGCCGCCTGCCGACAGCTCCAAAAGATCACGCACCGAGAGGCCCTTAAATCGAACCGGCTGCTGAAATGCGTAGGCGACGCCCTTTTTGGCACGCTGTGTGATATCCAGTCCGGTAATATCTTCTCCATCCAGTAAAATGCGTCCGGAAACCGGCTTTTCCAGACCGGCGATCAGCTTGGCAAGCGAGGTTTTTCCGCCGCCGTTGGGGCCGGTAACAACGGCTAGTTTACCGTCGGGAACGGTCAGCGTAATATCTTTTAAAATTGGCTCACCATCCGGCAGATTCCAAGCGAGATGCTCCAGTGCAAGCATGTGGTTTGTCTCCTTTTTCCTTTTCTTTCGAGCGGGTGTTTCTTTGGCGAAGACCGCGGAAAGCCGCTTTTCGTTTTGCCTCAAAATCTCCTAGCCATATACTATGATATAGCGCCCCCTTTGTCAAGGCGCCGACAGCGTTTCGGCAGCAAACCGGGAAAGCGCATAGAACCGCGACGGTTTTTTCGTATATTTTGGGCAGGAAGACAGAAAAGATGCAAAATTTTTACGAAAAACAGCCTGCAGGATGAAATCCCGCCGGCTGTTTTTTCTCAGGGGGCAGTCTATTCTTCAATCAGCTGTAATTCCTCTTCCGATACCGTTTTGATTTCTTTTTTGTTCATGATGTCATACATGGCCGGAACAACAAACAGCGTCATCAGTGTCGCGTACAAAAGGCCGCCGATGCAGACGATAGCCACCGGCTGCATCATCTGCGCGCCGGTTCCCATTCCCAAAGCCATAGTGGACAGGCCAAGGACTGTGGTCAGGGTAGTCATCAAAATCGGGCGCAGACGGGTGGAACCCGCTTCCGCCAGCGCGTCGCGTTTGGAAACGCCCTGGGCGCGCAGCTGATTGACATAGTCGATCAGTACAATACCGTTGTTCACGATAATGCCGGCCAGCATCACGAATCCGATCATAGAGATGACGCTGACCTCCATGCCGCAGAATATCAGGCCCAACAAACCGCCGGTAAAGGCCAGCGGGATGGTGAACAGCACGATGAAAGGCGATTTCAGCGACTGGAATTGGGCGACCATAATCAGATAGATAAAGGCCACTGCCATCAAAAGCATTTTCAACAGTTCCGTAATAGATTCCATAATGGTTTCGTTTTCACCGGCAAATTCAATGGAAAAACCGGATGGGAGCGAATAATCAGCCAACGCCTTTTGAGCGTCCGCGGAAACCAGGCTGACGTTATAGCCATCTCGAAGGGAAGCGGAAATCGTCAGGTAGCGGCGCTGGGCGTTCCGCCGGATGGAACTCAGGGACTGCGTGTCGGTAAAAGAGGCAATGTCCTTTAGCAGGACCTGTTTTTCTTCCCCTTCGCTATCCTTTACCGCAAACGCGTAGTTTTCGATTTCGTCCCGGCTGGTTTTTGCTGCCGAGCCGTCTATAATGACGACACTAATATCGCTGTTATCCAGGTTCAGGGTAGTGGAGGTTGTTTCGCTTTTCATAGCGGAGGCAATCTGCGTATATACCTGCGCAACCGTCAGGCCGTGTTCCATTGCCTTTTGTTTATCAACGGTGATGCGGAGTTCGGGCGTAGCGTCGCCGATACCGTCGTCCACCTCGGCGATCCCATCCACCTTTGATAGAATCGAGGCAATATCGCGGGCAGAAGACTGCAGCTGATCCAGATCATCTCCGTAAAGATTCACGCTCACCCCGGAACCGCTCATAGCGGTCATCATGGTGCTCATGTCGGAAGAACCGGATACGGTAATTTCCCCCTCCAGGCCTTCGCAAGCGTCCTTGATTTGCCCGGCGAGTTTTTGGATAGAAACAGAGGTATCGTCTTCCAGCAGAATATACATGCTGACGCTGGTTACGTCTTCGGTTGATCCTCCCAGGCCCAGCATGCTGCTTGTGCCGCCGGAAAGCATGGCGCCGACCGTTTTTACGCCCTCCATCTCACTGATCCGGTCAATAATTTCGTCAGAGACCCGGGCCGTTTGCTCCAGCGTGGCGTCTTCCGGCATTTGCAGCTCCAGGCTGATCTGGGCGCTGTCCATGTTGGGCATGAAAGAAAATCCCCGGCTCATGGCCCAGACGAAGCTGACCGCCAGCAAAGCCAGCGAACCGGACAGGACGACCCATTTTTTCCCAAGTGTCCACCGCAGGGCTTTTTCGTATCCTTTTTGAAGCTTATCGAACCATTTATGCTCTTTCGGATTGTTTTTTCGCAGGGTCCGCTGCGCCACAGCGGGAATCACTGTCAGTGATACAATCAGGCTGGCCAGCAAAGAGTAGGCGATGGTAAGCGCCATATCAGTAAACAGCTGACGGGTAATGCCTTCGACAAAAACGATAGGAAGAAACACGCAGACGGTGGTCAGGGTGGAGGAAGTGACCGCCGCAGCTACCTGCGACGCACCGGATACCGCCGCCTGGGTGGCAGAGTAGCCCTTTCCCCGCAGCCGGTAGATGTTTTCGATTACCACAACCGAGTTGTCCACCAGCATGCCAACGCCGACCGCAAGGCCCGACAGGGAGATCATGTTCAGCGTAACACCGGAGAAATACATCAGCACAATGGCGAAGATGACGCTGACCGGAATGGAAATGGCGATGATGAAAGTAGGTTTGATGTCTTTTAAGAAGAAAAACAGGATGATGACAGCCAGCATGGCGCCCAAAGCCAGGTTTTCCAATACAGAATTGACGATCATATGAATGTAGTCGCCTTGGCTCATCAAAGAAGTGAAGTGGAGCCCCTCGTATTTGTCTGCGAGCTGGTCAAAGCGCTTTTGCAGATTTTCGGTTACTTCGGCGGTGGCGTAGTTGGATTGTTTGCTGAAAGAAAGGATGATGCCATCGTTTTTCCCCATTTTCGCATAGGTTTCAGCGGCATTGTCCGAAAGAAAGATATCCGCCACATCCCGCAGGTAAACGGGATCCATTCCCTCAATTCCGGGATCGAACAGGAGCAGATTCTGCATTTCCTCCAAACCGGAGATCTTGTCGCCCACCCGTACCAGGTAATCCACGCCGTTTTCGGTTATGTATCCGGCAGGCATTGAGAAATTCTGGGCAGTCAGAATCTGGGAGACCATGTTCATCGTCAGCGTGTCGCCCACATCGGTATTCTCCGCCTCAGCGCGGGCGTCATCCAGCTGCTGCTGGGCAGAGTCCAAAGAAGTCTCGCCCACCAGAATCTTGACCAGCGCGTTATAAATCTCCCATTCCGCGCCGGCCTTTTTTTCGTTCATCTGGCCAACCGCTTCTTCCAGGGAAATCTTGCCCTGCGCCAGTTCATCCTGGGTATCTTCCAGATATTCGATGGTGTCCTCTATCTCGGAGATGCTTTTATCCAGCGCTGCGGCCGCAGTGCGCACAGATTGGCGGTCCAGTCCCATCTCTTCCAAGGCGGCGTCGATTTGCTCCAGCGCGATTTTTACCTGATGATATTCCAAGCTGGAGGTGATTTGGGCGATGGCCGCGTTTTTTTCTTCCTGGGTCAGGTCGTCCCGAGCCTCAATCGCTGCGATCTGTGCGTCAAAAGCGGCCTCCGCCGCCTCCAGTTGGTCCAAAGCGGCAATGAGCTGGTCCATTTCCTGTTTCTGTTTTTTTAGTTCGGGCAACTGCTCATCCGCTTGTTCCAACGCCATAGAGATGGCCATATCGGCGGTGTCCAGCTGCGCTTTGCCGGAATAGATTTCGCTTTCCGCCTTGCCCATTTCCTCCCGCAGCGTTTCGTGGCCGCTTTGCAGCTGCTGCTTTCCGTTTTCCAGTTCTGATTTTGCGTCAGCCAATTCCGCGTCGGCTTTATCAAATTTATCTCCCAGCGCGGCCTGCATTTTTTCATTGACCGCATCGATCTTTTCCTGGGAAAGCAGGACGTTTATCTGCTTTTCAACCATGCCGCTGGTCGAAATGCTGGCAACGCCGGATACCCCTTCCAGCTTGTTCATTAACGTATCGTTCAAAAAGCTGGTCAGTTCGATGGTATCCGCTCCGTCCAAATCGACAGCTGCGACCATGACCGGGAGAATATTCGGGTTGATTTTCATCAGATAGGGGGTTCCTATCGTTTCGGGCCAAGCTCCTTCTATCATGGAAATTTTTTCCCGGATATCAACGGAAATGGCATCCATGTTGGCGTTATCGTTAAATTCCAAAAAAATCATAGAATAGTTTTCGCCGGATTGAGAAGTAACCGTATTGATATTTTCCAATGTTGCCATAGACTGTTCCAATGGCTTGGTGACAACAGACTCAACCTCTTCGGGGGAAGCGCCGGGATAGGTGGTCATCAGCACCGCCATAGGGAAGTCCATGTTTGGCAGAAGATCAGGTGTCATGCTGGTAAAAGATACAACCCCTAAAATCAAAACCAGAACGACCGCCACAAAAACGGTCATTGGCTTTTTGACACTGAATTTGGCTAGCATGCGGATTCCTCCTGTTTCGGGTCCATCCCGCGCCGTAGGATAGCGATTTTATTTTGAAAACTTGCGGCGATTTCTGCTTTTCGCTCCGGTTCGGCAAACAGCTCCACCACGGACGATTTCAGCAGGCTGATTAAAATATCGGCACAGTCGAATGCGTCCTCTTTTTTCCGAAGATCCCACAAAGAAAGATCAAGATGTGTGATAAGTCTGTCGAGTTTTTCCTGACATGGCAGAAGTGGAAAGCGGGCGGCGCCGTCTTCTCTGATTTTCATGCCGCTGAGCAGATTGCGGTACAGCAAGCACAGATCGGTTTGACTGGAAACGCGGCAGAGAAGAGCGAAAATATCCTGAACCAGCGCGAAAGGGTTTCCGTTGTGACGGATAAGGCTGTCTTTCACGATTTCCTCCATTTTTTGTATCATATCACCCAGAATCATCCGGATCATATCGTCTTTATCAGAGAAATATTGATAAAAGCTTCCCCGTGGAATTTCCGCTTTTTGAATGATTTGGTTGATGGAAATCTCTTCATATGGAACACGAAGAAGCTCTTGGCGGATGGCGTCTGTCAGCTTTTTTCGTTTGGCTTCCGGAAGATGATAAAAAGTACTGGTCGGCATAAAAATCTCCTTTTGTGACAGGGTGTCATAAAAACAGTTTTTATTATATCGAAAGGGGAAAGGGAACACAATGAACATTTTGTAAATAGAAAGAGAAAATTTTGCTGTTAAAAAAGAAGTACCCCAAAAGGTGTACAGCAAAAGAAAAACCGGGGAACAGACTTATTGTCTGTTCCCCGGCTGCCGATATTTTACCAACGCTTTTCTCAGGCGTTGCGGATGGCTTCGTCGATGGCGCGGGCAGCCTGCTTGCCGGCGCCCATGGCCAGGATGACCGTCGCCGCTCCCGTCACTGCGTCGCCGCCGGCCCAAACACCATCCCGGCTGGTCTTGCCGCTTTCTCCCTCTGTTACCAGGCAGCCGTGCCGGTTCGCTTCCAGGCCCGGCGTCGTCGACCGGATCAGCGGGTTCGGACTCGTCCCGATGGACATGATCACGCTGTCCACCTCGATTTCAAACTCGCTGCCTTTCTTCTCTACCGGTCTGCGCCGTCCGCTCTCGTCCGGCTCGCCCAGTTCCATCTCCACGCACCGGATGCCTCCGACCTTGCCGGTCCCGTCATCCAGGATCTCTACCGGGTTGCACAGCGTCCGGAAGATGATCTGCTCCTCTTCGGCATGCTCGACCTCTTCTTTTCTTGCCGGCAGTTCTTCCATAGCATGGATCGAGAAAAAAACAACTCTTATCGGGAAAAACGTAGGATTGACAGAAAAGAGAAAATATGATATCCTCATTTTTGTCAAAAGGGAGTAGTTATTTTGTACGTTCAACATACTCCGGCGTGCCGGTGGACGTACACCTTTTATTTTAAAAGGAACAAGACTTTTGGTGTGCGTTGGCATGCTGAAAGTTTTTTTTTGCGAAAAAAGGGAGGATGTTTATGGAAAACATATGGATGTATGTGCTGTTTGCGCTGGGCATTGTCTTTGTCGTAAAAGGTGGAGATATTTTTGTGGATGCGGCTGTCTGGATCGCCGACGCGCTTGGGGTGCCCAAATTTATCGTCGGCGCCACGATCGTCAGCCTGGCCACCACCCTGCCGGAACTGCTGGTTTCCGCTTTTGCCGCGGCAGAGGGCAAGGTAGATATGGCGGCAGGCAACGCCATCGGATCGGTAACCGCCAACGTGGGATTGATCATGGCTATCAGCATTTTGTTTATGCCAATGGCAATTGAGCGAAAAAAATTCAATGTAAAAACCGTTTTGCTTCTTTTGGCGGTGGCGTCGATCGGCTTTTTGACCTCCAACGGTTCCTTGAGCCTTTGGGAGAGTTTTTTGCTGTTCGTGATTTTCGGCGTTTTCATTTATGAAAACATCAAAAGCGCGAAAGGAGAAGGAGAATCCGCGGAGAAAGCGGAAGTTACGACCCGCGAAAAGATCAAGAATGTCCTTTTCCTGCTTCTGGGTACAGCGGGAATCGTGGCCGGTTCCCAGCTGATGGTGGACAACGGAAGCGCCATTGCCGCAAGCCTGGGTGTTCCGGAGAATATCATTGCCTTAACGGCGATTGCCATCGGTACCTCCTTGCCGGAACTGGTCACCACGATCAGTGCCATTGTCAAAAAGGAGCCGTCCTTGTCCATTGGCAATATCATCGGCGCCAACATTATCGATATGACAATGATTTTGCCGGTCTGCGCGTTTGTATCGGGTGGTACGCTGCCGGTTGCTGCGCAAACCTATCAACTGGATGTTCCGGTTTGTTTTGCCGTTTGTGCCGTCGCGCTGATTCCTGCGTTGATTTCCAAACGGTTCCTCCGTTGGCAAGGGGCTGTTCTGCTGGCTATTTACGGCGGATATCTGGTTTATATGATGTTTTGACCCCTTGCTTTCAAAAAGCTGCGGCAAAGCGGCCGGGCGAAACAAGCGGAACAAACCATCAAAACAAACAGCAAACACCCTGCGGGACTCCCAAATCCCGCAGGGTGTTTTTCATCATATTTTGGCGCCGCCAAGAACGTTTTTCCCACGGTGCCGCTTTGCGGAATGAAAGAAAGCTTTCTCTATCGCAGGTTCGGCGCCGGAGCTTATGCCGTTTTGCAAGCTTTGGCCGTTGGCTTTGGCTTTTTACAGATAATATTCAAATGTGGTAAAAACCCATTTCCCGTCCATTTTTTCGCAGATGAAAGTATAGCTTTGGGGATTTTCGGACTCTTCTGCATCAGGGCCATAAACAATAACAGCCGAAAGGCGGGCGAAAGAATCGGTCACTTCGTCGGTCGAAAAGGTGACATCCTTAATAAAGATATTGGAGCCGCGGCCGGCGGGGACCATGTAAAGAACCCCGTCAATATCCTTGCAGATTGGATAATCTTCCAATAGCCGGCAGACGATTTCATCCGAAAAAAATTCACCCAAATAGTTTTTTAATTCTTCATAATTGGAAAAGTAAGGGCTGTTTACCCGCTGAAAAGTATCTTCCGTCCCGGTCAGGGGATTCACCGCTGTGCGGGTTTCGCCCGACATAGGCATGCTGCCCAGAGCAAACCAGCTGTAAACCTCCATGGCCGGCTCAATCAAATCTTCGGCACTGGTTTTGGCAGGGTCGGCCAGGCCGCCGTTTTGTTCTGTATCCGAAGCGGAATTGCTGACCTCTTCCAGAATGGACAAAGAAGCAGGCGGCAGACTGATTTCTGGCGAACTGGATTTTTCCTGCCGGCTGCATCCGGAAAGAGAAAGCATAGTCGCGACAAAGAAGATCGCTGCGATAGATTGTTTCACAAAAAGTCCTCCTGATCGACTTTGATTTGCTATTATCTTAGTCCCTTTTGAAACAGATTGCAATGGGATTGCTCGGCTGAGAAAAAGAGTTTACAAAATGGTTAGACCTTTGTAAAAAAGGAAAACATATCGTCCCCAAAGGGCCGGGAAAAATAGCGAAGCATGGAAAGTGACAGTTGCTTCGAAAAAATACACCGGCAAAAGGTGAGGGGAAAGATTACGCTTTGGTGCGAGAAAAAACGACAAAAAGAAGAGCCTCAACCACACATTTGCGTGTTGAGGCTCTCGACTGGTGCCGCTGACCGGGATCGAACCGGTACGGTTTATTCAACCGAGGGATTTTAAGTCCCTTGCGTCTGCCAATTCCGCCACAGCGGCACGGATGGAAAACTGCTTCCTTATTTTAGTCTATTCCATCCTCATTGTCAAGGGAAAGGAGAGATACTACCCCACGATTTCTTTTCGTTCCCGCCCTTCTTTCAGCAGACTGCGCATGGTTTCCCGGTCATCCTGCCGCAGTGCTTCGGCATATTCGCCTAGCCGGTCGATCAGTCCTTCGATTTCTTCAAGCAGGGCTGATTTGTTGTCGAAAAACAGTTCTGTCCACATATCCTCATTCAGGCGTGCCACCCGGGTCATGTCTTTAAAGCTGCCAGCGGAAAAACCCGCATGGGACAGCGCCGCGGGACTTTTGACATAGGCGCTGGACAATACGTGGGCCAGTTGGGAAGTCAAAGCAATCATGCGGTCGTGTTCTTTTGGGGTAGAAAGGCGGATACGCCCGAATCCCAGCTGCCGGCACAGGCCGCTTACAGCTTCTACCGCTTCCGGATCGATTCCCGGAGGCGGCGTCAGCACCATGGAAGCGCCTTCAAACAGATCCTCTTTGGAAAAGGTAAAGCCGGACCGCTCGATTCCTGCCATAGGATGCCCGCCGAGGAAGATAAAGCCGGCCTCTTTTGCCGCGGCTTCGCAGGGGGTGCAGACCACTTCTTTCACGCCGCAGCAGTCGACTACAATCGTGCCGCTGCCAAAATCGAAACGGTGGGCGCAAATATAATCAACCGCCGCTTGCGGATACAGCGCCACCAGCACGAGCCGACAACCTTTTAGCTGTTCCGGGGCCAGTATGCCGTCGATAGCGCCGCTTTGTAAAGCGTCCTGCAAAACCGCATCGTCCCGGTCGAATCCGAGGACCGTGTGCGATGTCCGGACTTTAACAGCCTTGGCCAGGGAACCACCGATGAGGCCAAGCCCCACAATCCCGATCTGCATGGCGTTTTCTCCTTTCTTTTTAACGGCAGGCAAAGGGCAGAACCGCCTGAACCGCCTGCATGGTGTCGGCAAATTGGGCAGGTGTCAGGGACTGCTGCCCGTCGCATAAAGCGTTGGCCGGATCGTTGTGTACTTCGATCATCAGGCCGTCCGCTCCGGCCGCAGCCGCCGCGATCGCCATGGGTTTGACCATGGAGGCATGGCCGGTAGCGTGGCTGGGGTCTACTACGATCGGCAGGTGGGTCATGGCACGCAGCGCCGGGATAGCGGAAAGATCCAGCGTGTTGCGGGTAGCTGTCTCAAAAGTGCGGATGCCGCGTTCACAGAGGATGACCTGCTGGTTGCCGCCGGCCATGATGTATTCGGCGCTCATCAAAAGCTCCTGCAGCGTGCTCGACAGCCCTCTCTTGAGCAGGATCGGCTTATGCAGCTTGCCCAGCTCCTTGAGCATCTCGAAGTTCTGCATATTCCGTGCGCCTACTTGAATGACATCCACTTCCTCGAACAGATACAGCTGAGATAAGTCCATGATTTCGGTTACGATGGGAAGGCCGGTTTCCTTTTTGGCTTCCAGCAAAAGTTTGATGCCTTCCCCACGCAGGCCCTGGAATGCATAGGGAGAAGTACGGGGCTTAAAAGCACCGCCGCGCAGCATGGAAGCACCGGCCGCTTTTACGTCTGCCGCTACCGAGCACAGCTGATCGCGGGATTCGACCGAACAGGGCCCCGCGATGACCGAGAAGTTTCCGCCGCCGATTTTGGCACCGCCCACTTCGATTACGGTATCGTTTGGATGGAACTTCCGGTTGGCGTTTTTATAAGGTTCCTGAATGCGTTTGACCGTTTCTACGATTTCCAGCGCGCTCAAAGCGTCGATATCCACTGCGGAAGTATCGCCTACCAGACCCAGAAGTTTAGAATTCTGCCCCTGGCTTTGATGGATGTCCAAACCCATACCGCGCAGGCGCTTCATCAGTTCCTCTACCTTATTGTCGTCGGGATTTTGCTTTAATACGATTACCATCTTTTTTCCTCATTTCATTTTGTTTTTGACAAGAAAAAAGTTCCGCAGCTGTTTCGCTGCGGAACCGTATCCTGCTTCTTTTTTGGAAGAAAGAGATTACGGAAAATCCCGTTTTGCAGCGACAGCAACATAAGCCTTGCCGTAAAAGTAAGCAAAGCCGTAATAATAGTATGCCGCTGTCATGGTAAAACGGTCCATAACGGTTCTCCTTCTGAATTTGTTAACAGTATACCACGGGAAAGCATAAAAGTAAAGAAAAATTTTGCGCTTTAAAGCGAATTGGTGAAACGGTATATTTCATCGCTTTTTTTTCTTCCGTTTTTGTGGTACAATGTCCAAGAAAGAAGATTAGGAAAAGAGGAGTTCTGGATGGAATTTATCATTTGCAAAGAACCCAAACGCCACTTAGATCTTCTATTGCTGGCCGATCCTTATGAGCCGATGATAGACCGCTATCTGCCGCAGAGTATTGTGATAACGGCGGTGGAACAGGGCCGGACGGTCGGCCTGGTTGCCTATTGCCAAGTTGGAAAAGATATGTGGGAGATTAAAAATCTCGCGGTGGAAGAGGCCTGGCAGAAAAAAGGAGTGGGCCAGGCGCTGGTACAGCAGGTCAAAGACCGGTTGCCGGCAGGTTCGGAGCTTTTGGTCGGTACGGCGCAAACTTCATCCGGCAACCTGATTTTTTACGAAAAATGCGGCTTTGTGTATGACCATACCATCCACGGCTTTTTTACGGATTTTTATCCGGATCCGATTTGGGAGGGAGAAGAGCAGTGTGTTGATATGATCGTTCTGCGCCAAACGATTGGCAGTGAAATGGAGGGCAGAGATTTTTATCATGAAAACTAATTTTCATACCCATACTGCCCGATGCGGTCATGCGTCGGGCAGCGATGAAGAATATGTCCAAAGCGCTATTCGAGGGGGCTACCAGATTCTGGGCTTTGCCGATCACAGCCCGTGGCAGTTCGCCAGTTCCTATCGTTCCCATATGCGGATGGATCCAGGGGAACAATTTCAGGATTATCTGAGCAGCATCCGGGCTTTGCGCCAAAAGTACCGGGATCAGATCGATATCCGCATCGGTCTGGAATGTGAATATTTTCCGCCGTATATGGATTGGCTGCGACACGTGATCCAAACAGAAAAGATCGATTACATTATTTTGGGCAACCACTTTGAATACAGTGAAGAGCGGCGTTTTTATTTTGGCCGCGAGGTGGTGGACGAACAAACGCTGGACCGTTATGTGAACAGCGCCCTGGAGGGTATGGCAACGGGTTTGTACGCTTATCTGGCCCATCCGGATTTGTTTATGAGGGGGTATCCGTCCTTTGACCGGCACTGCGAAAAGGCCAGTGTTCGTTTATGCCGCGCCGCAAAGCAGATGGGATTTCCGCTGGAGTACAATTTGTGCGGCGCGCTGGATGACAGACGCACCGGAGAAGAGCATTATCCGCACCATCTGTTTTGGCAGATCGCCGCGGCTGAGGGCTGCGACGTCATCATTGGGGTAGATGCCCATTCCCCCGGCGCCCTGGAGGATGACAGCCTGCGCCAGGCGGGTATCCGCCTGCTGGAAGGGTATGGCGCCCGGCTGGTTGAGAGCATTCCTTATTTGAATGCCAACGGGTGAAAGGAGGAGGACACATGGAAAAAGCAAAAATGGATCGCATCAGCCAATTGTCCCGGAAAGAGCGGACGGTCGGCTTAAATGATGAGGAAAAAAGAGAGCAGGCGGCCCTGCGAAAAGAATATCTGGACGCAATCCGCCAAAGCTTGACAGGTACGCTGGAGAACACTTATTTGGTAGATGAAAAGGGCAATTCGCACAAACTGCACCGGCATTCTTAACAGAGGAGATTCCACTGCTAACGTTGACAAGAGATTGTCAATAGTGGTATTCTAAAAAGACAACCAATGATCGACACAGTCAACGAGGAGGAAAAGGGTATGAGCGAAAAGCAGGTTTCCGCATCGGTAATCCGGCGGCTGCCGCGTTACTACCGCTTTTTGGGAATGCTTGCGGAAAATGGCGTGCATCGGATCTCATCCGGGGAGCTTTCGTCCAAGATGGGGCTGACCGCGTCCCAGATCCGCCAGGATCTCAACTGTTTCGGCGGCTTTGGCCAGCAGGGTTATGGATATAACGTAACAGCCCTGCGGGAAGAAATCGGCAAAATCCTGGGATTGAGCCTTCCGAAAAAAACGATTTTAATAGGGGCCGGCAACCTTGGCCGCGCCATTTTGGCCCATATGGAGTTTGCCGAAAAAGGATTCACCATCGCGGGAATTTTCGACCGGGATGAAAACTTTGTAGGCGAGATTCTGGAGGGGATTCCCATTCAGCACACAGATGCGCTGGAGCAGTTTTGCCAAAAGGAAAAACCGTCGGTCGCCATTTTGTGCGTGCCCAAAATGGCCTCGCAGGATCTGGTTCGCCGCTTGATGGGGCTGGGCATCAAAGGCTTCTGGAACTTCAGCCATTATGACATCGGCGTGTATTATCCCGATGTCGCGGTGGAAAATGTCCATTTGGGCGATAGCCTGATGACGCTGTGCTATGAAATGCAGGCTTTGGAAAACAAAAAAGGGGAGTAAATCTTTTGCGGTCCGGCTCAGGCTGGACCTTTTTTTACCGAACGAGGAGGAAAACAAATGCAGACACAAACGACAGACTATCCGGCGGATAAAAAACAGCTGTACCCGCTGCTGATTTCTCAGCTGTCCGCGTTGGTTGAGGGTGTTCCCCACCGGATTGCAAACCTGGCCAACGCTTCCGCTTTGCTGATGGAAGCATTGGATGATATTAACTGGGCCGGTTTTTACCTGATGGAAGAGGGACGGCTGGTGTTGGGTCCGTTTCAGGGCCGTCCTGCCTGCATTGAGATTCCGGTGGGAAAGGGCGTCTGCGGAACGGCGGTGGAAAAAGACGAGATTCTGCTGGTAGAAAATGTCCATGATTTTCCCGGCCACATCGCTTGCGACAGCGCTTCCAACTCGGAAATCGTCCTGCCGCTTCACGCCGGCCAAAAGGTCGTCGGTGTACTGGATATCGACAGCCCCGTTTTTGCCCGCTTTGATGAAGAAGACCGGAAGGGACTGGCTTGCTTCGCGCGGATCGTGGAAAAAATGCTGGAAGAAAATTTGTAATCGCTGCAAAAGAAAACATAAGGCAAAGGAATGAAAAAAGCATCTGTGTGGCCCTGCCGCACAGATGCTTTTTTGAGACAATGGAAGCTTACAGGCCGAAAATAGTGCAGTTTGCGCCAAAAAAGAGACAAAAGAACGAAAATATTGCATATTATGCAATAAAATGAATAATATGCAAATAAATATGAAAAAACCCTTGACAAATGCATTTTAATACGATAATATACAGTCAGACGCTCGAACAGAGAGCAACAGATTTCCAATAATGAAAGAAGAGAAACGATGATTACAGTCGAAGAAATCAAAAAGAAAGTGGCCGACGGCAAAGAAGAGGCTTTGCAGTGTCTGGTAGAGGCGATTCAGTCTCCCAGCCCTACAGGGAGCGAACTGCCGATGGCGCTGACCATGAAAAAATGGTTGGATAAGCTGGACATTCAGGTCGATACCTATGAATATGAAAAAGACCGACCCAACTTTATTGCAAAGTGGAAGGGCAGTCAGGAGGGAAAAACCTTTTTGTTCAACGGACACATGGATGTGTTCCCCGCCACGGAAACGGAGGACCCCAGTTATAACGCTTGGTCCGGCGAAATCAAAGACGGCTTTGTTTACGGCCGAGGCACCAGCGACATGAAAGGCGGCGACTGCGCAGCCCTGATGGCGGTGAAATTCCTCAAAGAGATGGGCTTTGACCCCAAGGGCAGCATCGTGCTGAACTATGTATCCGATGAGGAGAGCGGCGGCGAACACGGCATCCTCTCCCTTTTGAAGGATAACCTGATCCAGGCGGATTTTGGAATCAGCATGGAGCCCAGCAGCAAGGATCATCATACGACCGATTTGATGATCGGCCACGGCGGCGTATATCCGTGCCAGGTGATTGTATACGGCGACGGCGGCCACGCGGCCAAACCTATCAAAGCGGGTGACAAAGACAACAAATACGGCGGCGAGGACGCAATCAAAAAGGCCATGAAAGCGGTGGCCGCCCTGAATAAACTGGCTGATGAGGTCATCGCCAAAAAGCCGGTGACAGAATATGGTCAATCCCACATGGCGGTGACCAAAATAAACGCGGGCATCGCGGTGAACAATTATCCGCGGCGAGCCGAAATCTGCATTGACCGACGATATATGCCCAACGAAACACCGGAATCGGTGGATGCGGAGATCATTGCCGCGCTGGAGGAGGTCAAAAAGACCGATCCGACGTTTGAATATGAGTTCCACAACCATTATGAGCCGGATACCCCTGTATTTGTCAACGACGAAAACAGCGAGATCGTAAAAGCCATCGACGCCAGCTGCGAAGCGGTCTGCGGCAGAAAACCCAAGCACTTCACCAAGGTAGGCGGATGCGACGTGGCCTATATCAAAAAGGCGATCGGCGGCGATTATCCCTGGTTTGGCCCCGGCACAGATGAAATTGCCTGTGCGGATGAAAAGGTTTCGATTGAAAATTATCTCAATTGCATTATGGTTTATATGGCCACATTGGTTCAAATGATGGGCTGATCAAGAATAAAACAATATCATATAGCAAGAAAGGAAATGATGAACACAATGAAAAAGATTTTGAGCCTGCTGATTGCAGCAGTAATGGTATTTACCCTGACCGCTTGCAGCGGTACAACCACCAGCAGCACCCCTGATAAGAGCGAGGCCGCCAGCGGCACCCAGAGCGCTTCGGAAAGCAAAACGGACGCCGTGCCGGTTTATAAAGCTTTGACAAACGCTACTTTCCCGCCTTTTGAAACCATCGATGAAAATACCGGTGAAATCATTGGCTTTGATATGGACCTGATTGCCGCGATTGGTGAGGACCAGGGCTTCCAAGTAGAGTTCGTTGACATGGCGTTTGAATCTCTGATTCCTGCGATCGAAACCGGCAACGGCGATATCATCGCAGCCGGTATGTGGAGCGGCGACCCGGAGCGTATTGCCAGAGTAGACTTCTCCGACACTTATTGGGTTGGCGGCGCGGCGCTGCTGGTCAAAACTGATAATACGGCAATCACTTCGATGGACTCTCTGAACACCGAGATGAAAGTAGCGACCCAGATTGCAACCAACTATGCTGATGACCTGCAGGCGATGGTGGACGAAGGCACCTTGGGCGAAGTCGTGATTCTGGACGGATTTGATACCTGTGTTCTGCAGCTGATGAACGGTGACGTAGATGCGGTAATGGCCGGATTTGATATCGTAAACTCTTATATGAAACAAAACCCGGATAAACTGAAAGTAATCGGCGATGTGGACACTTACGAAGAAATGGGCTTTGCCGTTCAAAAGGGTAATGCCGAGCTGCTGGAAAAAATCAATGCCGGCCTTGCCAATGTAAAAGAAAACGGTGTCTATGACGAATTGGTCAAAAAATGGAAAATGTCCTGATTTTGACAAAAAGAATCACAGCAAGAATGGGAGAGCTTACTAAATGCTATATGTAAAAGGCTTTTTAGTAGCTTTGCAAGGTGTTCCAGTGACCGTGGGAGTCACATTGATTGCCATGGTCACCGGAGCGGTTCTGGGCCTTGTCCTGGCGCTGATGAAGATGTCCAGGATCAAGGTCTTAACTGCGCTTGCAAGCTTATATATCGAAGTAATCCGGGGGACCCCGCTGATCGTACAGGCTTTGATTATGGCTTATGGTCTGCCGCAGCTGATGCAGTCTATCGGCATCAATTTCCGCTGGACCTATCTGATTATCCCCGCTATTATCGTATGCGGGCTGAACAGTGCCGCTTATGTGGCGGAAGTAATCCGCAGCGGCATTCAGGCGGTGGATAAGGGACAGATGGAGGCCGCGCGGTCTATCGGCATGACAAAAAGACAAGCGATGCAGCTGATTGTGATTCCCCAGGCGCTGAAAATCGTTCTGCCGTCGTTCGGCAACGAGTTTGTCAGCCTGATCAAGGAGACCTCCGTGCTCTCCTATGTAGGTGTAGTGGAAATTCTGCGTAAAGGTGCTTTGTGGAATGCGGCGACATTCAACACCTTTGAAGCGTATATTGGCGTAGCGCTTGTCTACATGCTGCTGACCATCCCCTCTTCCAAACTGGTCAAGCGACTTGAGAAAAAAATGTCGACCGACAGCGCAAATTAAATGCAAACAGATGCGGAAAAGATGGTGATAACATGAGCAGCATTATCGAGGTAAAAGGATTAAAAAAGGATTTCGGCGCGCTTCAGGTGCTGAAAGGCGTTGACGTATCGATTGAAGAAAATGAGGTCGTTTGCGTCATCGGGCCCTCCGGCTCCGGAAAAAGCACTTTCCTGCGGTGTCTGAACCGTCTGGAGGAGATTACGGACGGCGAAATTTTAATCGATGGGGTTCACCTGTCAAAAGATAACGAAAATGAAGTGCGCACCGAAATGGGGATGGTGTTCCAGAGCTTCAACCTGTTTCCCCACATGTCGGTGCTGGACAATGTGACCATTGGCCCCAGAAAGGTGCGCAAAGTTGACCGGAAAGAAGCGGAACATAAGGCGCTGGAATTGCTCAGCCGGGTAGGGTTGGCGGATAAGGCGCATGGGTACCCTTCTTCTCTTTCCGGCGGACAGAAACAGCGTGTAGCAATCGCCAGAGCATTGGCCATGAACCCCAAGATCATCCTGTTTGACGAGCCGACTTCCGCGCTCGATCCGGAGATGGTAGGCGAAGTCCTGGATGTGATGAAGGGCCTGGCCCATGGCGGTATGACGCTTGTTATTGTCACGCACGAAATGGGCTTTGCCAAAGAGGTGGCTGACCGGGTGCTGTTTATGGATGAAGGATATATCATCGAACAGGGCACGCCGGACGAGATCTTCAATCACCCCAAAGAGGAACGGACCAAGAATTTTTTAAGCAAAGTGCTATAATAAAAAGCCCTCCGGCTATGCGGAGGGCTTTTTCATTTGGAAGAATGTAAGCGGGACGTCCGAAAAAACGTGCCGGTTTGGCAAATCAAACAACAGAATCAACGGACCATTTTTCCCGGGCTTTGGTCAGAAAACTCATGGCATCCAGCATCAGCTGCGCGCCGTACATGCTGGTCATATTCTGATGATCGCAGGGCGGGGAAATTTCCACCATATCCATCCCGACGATGCTGCCTTTGTTCGCGACCGCTTCAATGATTGCCGAAGCTTCTTCGTAAAGCAGTCCAAAAGGTACGGGAGAGCCGGTGCCGATGGCGATGGAGGGGTCCAGTCCATCAATATCAAAAGAGATGTAGTAATGCTGCGCCTGTGGGATACGCCCGGCTACCCATTCCACCCCGTTTCGGCGCACTTCGCGAGATGTAATAATGGTGTTGCCATAGGCCTCGTCGTCCTGAAAATCGGAAAGCTGCGAACTGCCGATGCCCCGAATGCCAATCTGCATGATCTGGTTGATATGGGCCATTTCCGAGGCACGGCGCATGGGACTGCCCGGCCCTTCGGCAATGCCGTGCGGGTTTTTGCTGAAGTCCAGGTGCGCGTCAAAATGAATGACGCACAGGTCGCGGCAGCAGTCGAAAGCCCGCAGAATCAGAGTGGTGATGGCGTGGTCCCCGCCGATGACGAAAGGAATCGCCTTTTTGGAAAGAATTTTCCGAATCGCCGCTTCGCAGTTTTGAAAACTGCGGGTCTGCTCGGTATGCAGGACATCCACGTTGCCGCAGTCGACGATTTTCCACGAGGATACACAACCCCATTGTCAAAATAGGAAAGAGAATCCGAAAGCTTGTAAATCCCATTGGATCTCCCAACGGGAGGTTTACGTCCAGGATGAGCCCCACAAACCAGGCGGCGACAGTGGGTAAGACGGCTGTAAGATACATTTTGATTCTCCCGTTCCCTTTGCTTTTGGCCTGCCGTTTCATAGACACATTCTATCATGAAAGCACAAAAAACCAGTTTTGAGGTGCTTTTCCGGTTGCTTTGGGCGTCTCCGGGCATTTGAAAAAGAAAGGGATGAAAGGCGATGTTGAGAAACGCCTTCTTAAGAATGGGAGATGCCGGTTTGGGCAGGCCCCTCCAGCAGATTTCCCTGCCGGTCAAACCGGGAGCCGTGGCAGGGGCAGTCCCAGCTTTGTTCGTCGGGATTCCATTCCAGCTGGCAGCCCATATGGGGGCAGTGGGGCGAAACAGAAAATGTTTTTCCGCTTTGGTCTTTCAGCACGCCGGTTTTCTTGCCGGTTTCCCAAACAACGCCTCCATGCCCTTGCGGGATGGTTTCTGCCGTTTCCCGCGGCACTTGAAAAAAGCGCTTTCCCAATCCGCGCATCGCCTGTGCTCCTTCTTCCGCTGCCCCGGGGATGCTCTGGGCGGAAAAACGGCCCGGGCGGAAGAGATCCGCATAAGGGTTCTCTTTTGAACAAAGCTGGTCGCACAGGATTTCGGCGGCGGTCATCGCAGTGGTCATTCCCCATTTTTGAAAACCGGTAGCAATCAGCCAGTCCGGACGGCTCGGAGCGTAGGAACCGATGTAGGGGATATGGTCCGGCGTGATGCAGTCCTGAGCGGACCAGGCCGCCGTTTCCCGGCTGTTGGGAAAAAGTTCCCGGGCCTTTTGGCGCAGCGCCTGATAGCGCCTGCCTTGCCGGTTTTTCCCGGTCCGATGGCTTTCGCCGCCGAACAGCAGCATATTCCGCCAATGACGCAGGGAATAAGAATGTTCGTCTGCGCCGATCCACATACCCTCCGGCGGGTCTGCGTTTTCCAAGGCCAGGACATAGGAGCGCTCCTGGTGCATTCTGGCAAAGTACATCCCCGGAAAAATGATAAACGGATAATGGCAGGCAAAAATGATTTTACTGGCCCAAACTGTTCCCCGGTTGGTTTTGATTTGGTGAGCGTCAACCGAGAGGACAAGGGTGTTTTCGTATATAGTCAGCTTTTGGGCGAGCGGCGCAATCAGCTTGAGCGGGTGAAATTGCGCCTGGTTTTGGAATTTGACGGCGCCGGCCGCGTCGATGGGAAAATGAGGCGTTGGGACAAAAGAAGCACAGATCCCCAGTTTTTGGGCGGCAAGCGCCTCTTTTTTCAGCATTTCGGCATTTTGGGAATAAACATATGCGTCGGTCGTTTCGAAATCGCAGTCGATCTGTTCTTCCTGCACCAAACCGCGGTATGCCTCGATGGCGTTTTCGTTGGCCTGCGCATACAGCCGGGCTTTTTCTTCTCCCCAATCCTGAATCATGCGATGGTAAAAAAGCCCGTGCTGAGAGGTGAGTTTTGCGGTTGTTTTCCCGGTCTGTCCGCTCGCGATGCGGTTTGCCTCCAGTACGACCACCGATTTTCCGGTTTTTTGAAGTTTGTATGCGGTTAAAATTCCGGTCATCCCGGCGCCGATGACCGCAATATCCGTTTTGATATCCCGGTCCAGCGGATTCCTGCGCTCGATGGGGCAAGACGCAAACCAAATGGATTCCATTATCATTTCTCCTTTTTCGGGACTTGTGTTTCTATTTTTCCCGGAAGAAAGGAGCCTATCCCTGAAAAGAGCCGGAAAAGGGGATGTTTTAGCCCTTTTTCCGGCTCTTTTTGTTTCTTCTATCTCCAAATGGTCACCGTTTCCGTTTTAGGGGAGGATGGCCGTTTTTCCTTCTTTTTGGGCGCAGCGTAATCTTTCATCCCCTCTCAGCCGCACCATGCACCAGATGCCGACAGCAATGATCCCAATGCCGCCGATGGCCCCGGTGGGAAGAGGTCCGAGGAAAGGGTCGCATGCGCCGTTGACCGCAAAGTAAGAGGGGGCTGCGGCAAAAGCGTTCAAAGCGCCGTGTCCAATGGCGGCGGGAATGGCGCTGCCTGTTTGGATGGTCAGATAGCTGAGAAACATCCCAAAGAAAATGCAGAAGATGACCATTGCCAGAATACCGCCCCATGGAGCGGTGGGATAGTCGACGCCGTAATTATGCCCCATGGCAATCATTGGCGCGTGCCACAGGCCCCATATCGCGCCGGAAAGGAGGATGGCACGACTGGCGGACATGCTTTGGCAAAGGTGCGGGAGCAGATAACCGCGCCAGCCCAGTTCCTCGCCCAAAGCGAACGGCAGGTTGATGATGCCGCCGGCCAGCGCACCGACTGCCAGCTGGATGGAAAGGAGGGTTCCGGCATAGGAGCTGTCCATACCCTGCGCTTCCAGCATTTGGGACAAGGTAGTCATATGAGGATCAAACTGGTGGGGAAACAGCAGAAAGTAAACGGACGCGCCAATCACGATGAGAGCGGCAGGGCCGATCAGTCCTGCCAGATAATAACGCCAATGGCCTTTGAAACGAGGCCTTAGATACATCCGGGAAAACCCCTCTTTGCAGACCAGGCGGGTCAACAGGCTGCACAACGCGGGAAGCAGCATGCACAAAGAGAAAGCCGCCATGCAGACTGTGCTGCCATAAGGAGTGTTGGTGAACATCAGACCGAACACGATGCCATAGGTCAAAACAAAGGTGAAAATCAGATAAACACAAACGTTTTTCTTCATTTATCTTCCTCCTTGTTACCGCATTGGTCCGCAGACAGCTTTTGGTACCACAAATAAGACATAACGGTGGGAATCAGTACCACCAGCAGGAGCATCCCAAGCATCAGTACAAAGGAGATGTTCGGCGGCAGCCATAAACAGGTCAAAATCATAACAAATCCTGTCAGGAACATCAGAATTCCCGCCAGACGATGGGTGCGGTTCCAAACATCGGTATTGGAAAGGGTCCAGGCATTTTTAAACCCGATAAAAAAGTTGCTTTTAAATTTGGGCATCATATTGCCCAGGAAAAGGAACAGTACGCCGACCAGCATCTGGATGACAATGCCAACCGAAATGCGGCCAGGGAAAAAGCTTTCCGAAACGATAACGAGATTGATAATGAATAGAAACGCCATCATGAACATGCAAAAATAGTCATAATATTTCCCGAATTTTTTATAACTCTGCTTTCTCGGATCGATTTTCGGCAGAAAGATAAACAAGGCTGCCAGCAAAAGAGGCAAAGCCGCCATGAAGAGAAAAGTTTCTTTTCCGCTATAAGAAACCGTACCGTTCACATCCCAATGAACGGGGATTTGCTCGGGCAAAAACGGATAGGTCACCGCACACAGCAAAGGCGACAATACCGCTAAAATCCAAATGATGATCCGATTGTGCCTATTTTGCATCGTTATTACCTCCTTGAAAAGATGCCATCCATCGAACGATCTCGTCGATGACGGATGTGTTCAGCTCGTAATAAATAAACTTGCCCCGCTTTTCGTCACTGATCAGTTCCGCATCTTTTAAAACCGCCAGATGATGGGAAATCGTTGCCGCGGTCATGTTGAAATGGGACGCGATATCCCCGGCGGAAGCTGCGCCCTTTTTCAGAAGCTCCAATATTTCCCGGCGAGTACTGTCCGATAACGCCTTGAATGTTTTCTGAACCCCCATATAGCCCCTCTCTTTCCTTATATTTAGATGATTATCTAAATATAATATACGCAGCAGTTAGCAAAAAGTCAATATTATTTTGACGTTTTTCTAATTGTTTTGGTTTGGACCGATTATTTTGTGTAGATAGCAGAAAAAACCGCCCTGACTGTCAGGGCGGTTTTTGATTTGTTTTACATCATATCCTCTTTCTTTTTGAGAAGCATCCGCCTTACATTGATGCCGACAGAGAAAAGGATTCCCGCCAGAAGGAAAGCGGGGATGGTCCATTTGCTGTAGTTTTCATCATTGGAAAGAAGTTCAGTCCACAGTTTGTCCATCAAAGTGCTGGTCTTTGTGGGAAGGAAGATGAAAGCTTCGGTCTTGTCCAGCGTTTCCTGGCTGGGATAAGCGATTTCATTTTGCTGCATCTGCTCGTCCAAAAGCTCGTAAGCGGCCAGATTCGGTGTAGAATATCCGATAAAATCGATGTTAGCAGCGGCAACTTCGGGTTCGCACAGGAAATTGATATACATTTCCGCCGCCTCTTTTTGCTTGGCATTGGCCGGAATGCAAATGCTGTCGATAAAGCGGTTGGTTCCCTCATCCGGGATAGAGAACGCGAGGTTGGGGTTCTCATCGGTCATAACGATAGCGTCTCCCGCGTAATAGGGAGCAATCATTGCTTCCTCTCCCTCCATTTTGTCAAAGATCTCATCCATGACATAGGCCTGAACCAGCGCTTTTTGATCTTTCAGACTTTCGCAGGCTTCCCGCAATTCGTTCTCGTTGGTGGAGTTCATGGAATATCCAAGGCGCTTTAAAGCGATAGAAAAGCAGTCCCGGGGATTGGAGAACATCAGAATTTCACCCATGTATCGTTCATCCCACAGAAGATCCCAGCTGTGAGCATCTTCCTCATCCACATATTGGGTGTTGTAAATAATACCGACGGTGCCCCAGGTATAAGGGATGGAATAAGCACCCTCGGGATCGAAATCCGTGTATCGGTATTGGTCGTCCAGAAACTGGGCGTTGGGGATATTCTCGAGGTCCAGCGGCTGGATCATCTCCTCCGAAATCATGCGGGCTACCATATAGTCGGAGGGAATAATGATGTCGTAGCTGGCGCCGCCGCTTTTCAGTTTGGCATACAGCTCTTCGTTGGTGGCAAAAGTGGTGTACAGCACCTTAATGCCGGTCAACTCTTCAAATGCCGCGTTGACATCCAGCATATCATCAGACCCATCGGAGATGTACTCTCCCCAGTTGTAGACGGAAATCGAGATGTCCTGCCCTTGAAAGCGGGTATAGTAGTCCTCGTCGACCACTTCGACTGAAGTCTCTGCCAATGCGACGGACGAAAAAGCGATCAGAAGCATCAGACATAAAGCGAAGCTGACAAGACGTTTCATCCTTGCGCCTCCCTTCTGCGGGACTGCTTTTCTTTATGCGCCCCGTGGAAATTGACCAACAGAAGGATAACGAGGACCACCACGAAAATGATGGCGGAAATCGCGTTGATTTCCGGGCTGACCTTCCGCCGGGTCATGGAGTAGATGGTGATCGGTAGCGTTTGGGAAGTGGCGCCGCTGACGAAATAGCTGATGACGAAATCATCCAGCGAATAGGTAAACGCCATCAAAAAGCCGGACAGAATACCGGGCATAATTTCCGGCAGCACCACCTTGAAAAAGGCTTTGGACGGCGGGCATCCGAGATCCAGCGCAGCCTCATAAATATAGCGGTCCATCTGCCGCAGTTTCGGCATGACATTTAAAATCACATAAGGCAGGTTAAAGGTCACATGGGCCAGAATCAATGTCGTATAGCCAAACTCAAAACCCAGGCCGATGTTGTTTAGCATCCCCTGCGCCAGAACGAACAGCAGCATGAAAGACACGCCGATCACGATTTCGGGGTTGATGATCGGCAGATAGGTGATGTTCATGATAATGGATTTGGACCATTTTTTCATGCTGTTAATTCCCACTGCCGCCGCAGTTCCGATGACCGTGGCAATCACGGAGGAGACCAGCGCAACGATCAGGGTGTTGATCAAAGACTGGATGATCAGGTCGTTGTGGAACAGTTTTACATACCAGTCCAGCGTAAAGCCGGTAAAGTTGGAGCGGCTTTTGGACTGATTAAAAGAAAAGAAAATCAAAACGCCGATAGGGGCGTATAAAAATGCCATAATGACCCAGATATAGGTCTTGGAAAGCCATTTCAATCGTGTCACACTCCTTTTGATCCTATCTTGGATTTGCAGATTTTACAAAAGCATACCTTCCCGGTCCTCGTCGCCGTTAAACTGGTTGAGGATACTCATGCAAAGCAAAATCAGTACCATCAAAACCAGCGAGATAGCCGAGCCGAGATGCGGGTTATACGCGTTTCCCAAAAACTGCAGATCGATCAGATCGCCGATCAAAAGGTTTCCGCCGCCGCCCAACATTCTGGAAATGATGAAAGTAGAAACCGACGGAACGAATACCATGGTAATGCCGGTGCTGATACCGGGCATGCTCATGGGGATCACAATGCGGGTAAAGACATTCTTGGTATTGGCGCCAAGATCCTGCGCTGCTTCGATGGTGCGGTTATCGATCTTGGTCATAATGGAATAAAGAGGCAGAATCATGAAGGGAAGGTAGTTATATACCATGCCCAGCACGACTGCTCCCTGGGTGTTAATCATGTCAAACGGCCCAAGCCCGAACAGCCCGAACAGTTTATTGAGCAGGCCGTTTTTTTCCAGGATGGTCATCCAGGCGTAGGTGCGCAGCAGGAAGTTCATCCACATGGGCAGCATGATCAGCATCAGCATGGTCCGCTGTTGAAAACCGGGCATCCGGGACATGATGTACGCCAGCGGATAGCCGATCAAAAGGCAGATGACGGTGGCAATCGCAGCCAGCCAGACCGACCGGACCAGTACATTGGTGTATTCGCCCACCTGGGATACATAGTCCAGGGTAAACTGGCCGCCCTCTGTTGTGAACGCAAATACGACCACAAGTCCCATCGGTACAATGATAAAAATCAGCGACCAGATGAGATAGGGCAGGGAAAACAGGGAGGAATACTTTGATTTCATCGCTATTCCTCCATTTTCTTCATAATATGGATGTCCTCCGGGTTCAGCCGGATTTCGATTACCGAGCCGACCTCTTGGCTCTGGGTCGAGTGGATCAGCCATTCCTGGCCGTATACGGTGACCGACATCTCAAAGTGTACGCCTTTGAAAGTGACACTCTCTACCATGCCGGACAATTGGCCTTCGCCTTCTCCCACAACCTTGACGTCCTCCGGGCGGACGACCACATCTACCGGCTCGTTGGGAGCAAAGCCCTTGTCCACACATTCAAATTGGGTACCGGCGAATTCCACAAAGCAGTCGCGCAGCATAATGCCGTCGATGATGTTGCTCTCGCCAATAAAGTCCGCGACAAACGCGTTTTTCGGCTCGTTATAAATATCCTCCGGCGTGCCGATTTGCTGAATGTCACCGTTGTTCATGACCACGACGGTGTCGCTCATGGTGAGTGCCTCTTCCTGGTCGTGGGTTACGTAAATAAAGGTAATTCCGGTGCTTTTTTGAATCCGTTTGAGTTCGATCTGCATCTCCTTGCGCAGCTTTAAGTCCAGCGCGCCCAGCGGCTCGTCGAGTAAAAGCACTCTGGGATGGTTGACCAGTGCGCGGGCGATCGCCACACGTTGTTGTTGGCCGCCGGAAAGCAGGTTTACGTTGCGCTTTTCATAACCTTTCAGGTTGACCAGCGCCAGCATTTCCGACACTCGTTCCTTGACCTGGTTTTCCGGTACCTTTTGGATACGCAGGCCGAACGCGATGTTTTCGAACACGTTTAAATGCGGAAACAGCGCATATCGCTGAAAAACCGTGTTCACATGGCGCTTGTGCGGCGGCAGGTCGTTGATGCGTTTTCCCTCGAAGAAAACGTCTCCTTCTTTCGGATCCACAAAGCCGCCGATGATACGCAGCGTCGTTGTTTTTCCGCAGCCGGAAGGACCGAGGAAAGTGACGAATTCCTTGTCGTGGATGTCCAGGTTTAACCCTTCCAAAACCCGTTGTCCGTCGAATTCCACCACGATGTCCTTGAGGCTGATGATAGTGTTGCTCATTTTGCATCCCCCTTTGCGGATTTTAAGTCTCACAAGTAAAATTCCCGGAAGCGATGCGCTGTGCCGTTCACGCTTCCCGCCCGACTGCGGTGCGGGCAATCAGCCGGCGGAAAACCGCCGCCGCAGTATAAAACCTTGTCGACCCCATCCAGCCTTTTATACCGCTCCCCGCAAAAGGCTTGTTCTAATCGTAACGGAAATCCGTTCGTTTTAGGCGGTACCTGAACTGGATGCTTCGTCTTTGTGCTGCACGATCAAAAACGCGCCCGTATCCGGCGCGTTTTTGATCGTGCGGGCAAAAGGCTATTGGATTTTTGCCGGAAACCCGGCGTGCACAGATGCAAAGGTATTGCCGGTAAAACGACAATACACAGCGAATACCACTATAACATAATGCAAAAATTTGTCAATTATTTTTACGCATTTCCCTTTAAAAAACAGTGGTTTTTCGGAAAAAACAGGATAAAATTTCATTTTTAACCGGGTTTATCTTAAAAATCCTTTTAAATTCTTCCAAATCCTCCCGATTGCCGCATGGTTTCATGAATTATCAAAGGTTTAGAAACAAATAAAAATGAGGACAAAAAGAAAAATGAAAAAGGCACTTGCTTTTTATAAAAAGATGTGATATTATAGTTTTCGCAAAATGGCTGGGTGTGGCGCAGTTGGTAGCGCGCTACCTTGGGGTGGTAGAGGCCGTGGGTTCAAGTCCCGTCACTCAGACCA
>DFDW01000027.1 GCA_002369315.1 Ruminococcaceae bacterium UBA3818
GAAACATCGCATTTGATGTACTGCATGGTGTCATAAATCGCCAATCCGGCTGTTACCGAACCGCCAGGGCTATTGATATACAAGCTGATGTCCTTATCCGGGTCCTGCCCTTCCAGGTACAAAAGCTGTGCGACCACCAGGCTCGCGCTGGCATCGTTTACTTCCTCGCAAAGCATCACAATTCTGTCGTTGAGCAATCTGGAAAAAATGTCATAGGAACGCTCGCCGCGATTTGTTTGTTCCACTACCATTGGCACCAGACTCATGGTTCATTACCTCCATTTGAAATATGTAAGAGGAAGAAACACAGGCACCTTGCAAAAAGAATGATTATTCAGCGTCTTGGGTTTCTTCTACTTTTTTCTTGGTTGTTTTTTTCTTGGCAGGCGTTTTTTTCTCTTCGTCTTCGTCCGCCTTCTCTTCTTTCTCAGCCGCTTTCTTCTTGGCGGGAGCTTTCTTCTTTTCCGGCGCACTTTCGGAAACTTCCGCGCTGGACTTGATCAGGTCGATAGCTTTGTTCACAGCCAGATCCAGTTTGATTTCCTCGGCAGGAACCAGCTCTTTGAGTTTTGCAAGCTCCATCGAATAAGCAGAAGCCATCTTCTCCAACTCTGCTTCCAATTCCCCTTCGGAAACCTCAATGTTCTCCAGCTTAACGATTTCTTCCAGCGCCAGACGAATTTTCACCTGATTCAAAGCCTGCTCTTTATAAGTTTCCTTAAAGGCATCGGCCGTAAAGCCGGTATATTTCGTATACAGATCCAGACTCAGTCCCTGAGACTGCAAACGGTAATCAAATTCCTGCAGCATCTCATCCGTTTTGCGGTCTACCATGCACTGGGGAATTTCCGCTTCCATGCTCTCTACGACCTGCTCTACCAGCTGCTCCTCCACTGCGGTCTCAGCGCTTTTTTCCGCCGCCTCAGTCAGTTTCGCACGGATGTCTTTTTTCAGCTCATCCAAAGTGTCAAACTCGCTGACATCCTTTGCAAACTCGTCATCCAGTTCCGGCAGCTCTTTTTCCTTGATTTCATGCAGCTTGCATTTGAACACAGCGGCTTTTCCCGCCAATTCTTCCGCCTGATAATCCTCCGGGAAAGTGACGTTTACGTCAAACTCCTCGCCCACGTTTTTACCCATGATTTGATCTTCAAAGCCGGGGATAAACTGACCGGAACCCAATTTCAGATCAAATTTTTCGCCTTTTCCACCTTCAAAAGGAACCCCGTCAACGAAGCCCTCAAAGTCAATGACGGTGTTGTCGCCGTCTTTGGCGGCACGGCCTTCTACAGTCACCATTCTTCCGTTTCTTTCCTGCAGTTTGGCGATCTCTTCATCCACCTGCTCGTCACTGACGTTGACAGGCGCTTTGGTCGCTTTCAGGCCTTTGTATTTTTTCACAGTAACCTCAGGTTTTACCGTTACTTTCGCAGTAAAGGAAAATCCTTCGGCGGAAACATCGGTGATCTCGATTTCCGGGCGGTCTACCGGGTCGATTCCCGCTTCTTCCACTGCTTTGGTATATGCGTCGGGATACATATCGTTAACGGTATCCTCATAAAAAACAGCTTCGCCATACAGCTTCTCGATTACGCTTTTGGGCGCTTTGCCTTTGCGGAAACCGGGAACAGTAATATTTTTCGCGGTTTTCTTGTAAATTTTGTCGATTCCTTTTTTGAAATCTTCCGCGCCGACGGAAACCACCAGTTCATACGTATTGGTCTCCACTTTGTTAGCCGAAACAAGGCTCATGTAAACTTCCTCCTGTACTGTCCAGCCGCAGGGTCACACAATCCCTGTGCCGAATGCAAATTAACTATGTTATTATAGCATGTCAAAAGGGGTTTTGCCAAGAATGAATTGTTACGAATTTGATAATTTTTTCCGTTTTGTCGTTTCCTCTAAAAAAGCTGCGTTTTTTCCTTACTTTTTTCAATTTTTACCGGATAAAAACCGAGAAAATCACCGGAAACAAGCCGAAAATCAATCCCCTGATAAAAGCCATTGAGTGCATAGGAGCATCCGCTTCCATGGACATGTCCATAATATACCCGCCGGATTCCATATTCCTGCAAAGTATGTAAAATCGGGAGATTGACCTCCTGGCCGAAAACCGGTGGGTAATGCAAAAAGACCAGCAGTTCTCCGTCTTTGTCCTTCGCCGCATCCAAAGACAGTCGAAGGCGCCCCGCTTCCCGCGCCAGGACCTTTTCGTCATGGGGCTGACCATTTTCAAACAACCAGCCGCGGGTGCCGCACAGGCAAAACCCCTCTGCGCAGACACAGCTATTATGGAGCACTTCTATGTCATCTAATCCGTTTTGCTGCAAAAACTGATCCATTTTATGCTTGGTCGACCACCAATAATCGTGATTTCCCTTTAAAATCACTTTTTTGCCCGGCAAGCGGTGCAGAAATTGAAAATCCGGCAGCAATTCCTCAAAATTCATCGCCCAGGAAATATCTCCCGGCAGAACCACCGTATCGTTTTCTCCCACTGCGTTTTTCCAGTTTTCCGCCAGCCTCTGCGCATGATTTTCCCAACCTTTGAAAATGTCCATCGGTTTCTGACAGCCAAAGGACAGATGCGGGTCGCCGATGGCAAAAAGACTCATTGGCACTCCCCCTTTCCCATCTTTGATAAGAAAAAGGCGGAAAGGATTTTTATCTTTTCCGCCGCATCTTTTGCCTTAAACGTTTTGCAGCGCCTTAGCCAGCGCGTCATTCATCCGGTCTTTTGCGAAACTTTCGGTGAAACGAACCGGTTTTTCCCGCAATCCGGCCAGCTGTTCGGGCATTTCGTTTCCGGAAAGCTCTTCTAATTTCCGGGCAACCTCAAATTCGTCTGCGTCCTGCGCTTCTGCGCCCAGAGCCGACAGCACAGCATGAGGAAATTTAAACGGATTCGCCGTTGAGGCAATCACCGTCTTGGTGTCATCGCCGGTCTGGGACAGATAGGATTCGTAAACCGAGACCGCTACCGCCGTATGGGTATCGCACAGATAAGAATAGGTGTCGAACAGCCGTTTGATCGTGGCTGCCGTTTCCGCCTCATCGCAATAGCCGCCATCGAAATCCGCCTGCAGCCGGTTCAGCACCTGCTGTGAAACGGTATAACGTCCGTTGGTTTTCAGCCCTTCCATCAAATCCCGCACTGCAGCATCATCCTCGTCCATCAGGTGGAACAAAAGACGTTCTAGATTGCTGGAAATCAAAATGTCCATAGACGGAGATGTCGTCGCGTAAAAAGGCCGATTCCGGTCATATACGCCGGTTTGGATAAAATCGGTCAGCACGTTGTTTTTGTTGGAAGCGCAAATCAGTTTCCGAATCGGCAAGCCCATCTGTTTGGCGTAGTAAGCTGCCAGGATATTTCCAAAATTCCCGGTGGGCACGCAGACATTGATTGGGTCGCCCAGCGCGATTTGCTCATCGCGCACCAGGTCGCAGTAGGCGCTGACGTAATAGACGATCTGCGGCAGCAGCCGTCCCCAGTTAATGGAGTTGGCGCTGGAAAACACGCGGTTTTGCTTTTGAAGCATCTGAATGGTTTGGGGATCGCAGAACAGCTTTTTCACGCCGCTTTGCGCATCGTCAAAATTGCCGTGAATCGCCGCGACAAAAACATTTTCCCCCTCCTGAGTAGCCATCTGCAGCTTTTGCAGAGGGCTTACCCCTTCTTCGGGGTAAAATACCACGATCCGAATACCCGGCACATCGCAAAAGCCTTCCAGCGCGGCCTTACCCGTATCGCCGGACGTGGCTACCAAAATTACAATCTCTTTGCCGTCGCCGGACTTTTGCGCGGCAACAGTCATAAGCCGGGGCAGCAGCTGCAAAGCCATATCTTTAAACGCGCAGGTCGGTCCGTGCCACAATTCCAGCAGATACGCATTCTCCCCCAGCCGGGCCAGAGGCGCGATCTGTGAACCGGAAAATTTCTGAACATGATAAGCGCCCTTTAAACAGGATTCGATTTCCTCTGGGGAGAAATCAGTCAGAAAGCCCTCTAAAATTGTCTGTGCCCGCTGGATGTAATCTTGCCCGATCATGCATTCCAGCATTGGTTCAGATAATTTGGGCAGTTGCTCTGGAACAAACAGTCCGCCTTCTGCGGAAAGCCCCTGCAAAATAGCCTGGCTGGACGAAACCTTCTGCGTTTTGTCTCTTGTACTTTGATACTGCACCCTTTTCACTCCTTTGGTGTCTCGCTTTTCACATGTTACAGGACATACTCCTGGAAAACACGGTTGGCGTTTTCAAAGAAAATATCCCGAACCAGGTCCTCGTTCAGATTCTTTTTCAGCAGATATTCGTAAAAATCGGCGTTTTTCTCAACCGAGCTTAAGCATTCCGGCACATGGGTACCATCAAAGTCGGAGCCCAGCGCCACGACTTTTTCACCGCCCAGGCTCAGGAAATGCTCAATATGACGGTACAGCCAGTCAAAATCCGCTTTTTCCGGATCATCGCAGATAAAGTCCTTGGAATAGTTCAGACCTACCAGGCCGCCGCGTTTCACATACTCTTTGAACTGCTCGTCGGTCACGTTGCGGATATGCCCGCAGACAGTCCGGGAGTTAGAATGGCTGGCAATCAGCGGTTTGGTTGCCACGGAACAAGCATCTTCAAAGCCGGCGTCTGAAATATGGGACAGATCCACCAGCATGCCGACCCGCTCCATCTCTTTGATGGCAGCCTTGCCAAAATCGGTCAGTCCCTCGTTTTTGCTGGTTCCGCAGCCCAGTTCATTGGGGCCGTTCCAAGTCAGGGTCATCATGGCAACACCCTGGTCTTTCAACAGTTTTACGCGGCTGATATCTCCTGCCAGCGCACATCCGCCTTCAATGGTGAGAATGCCGGTAATCGGCTTTTTCGCCTGCCCAAGTTCTTTGCCGTTGTGTGCCCATTCCATCCGGTCCGCGTATTTTTCAGTCTGCGCTTTATAATACGCAAAAGTCCAGTCGTAAAAATCGATGGCGTCCTGTCCTCTGAACTTATCCGGGATAAAAATGGCGAAACACTGGACGTAATGCTCAAAAGCGCCCAGCTTGTCCAAAGAGATATGCATCTGGTCATTGATCAGATTCAGATTGTTGCGGTTACCGCCCAACAGGGTGTCGCAATGCATGTCAAAAGCTTTCATCATTTGTCACCTCATATGCATTTATTATGTATCGATAGGATTGAACGGAAAATGTTTTTCCTTTTTTCGTTACAATCTCGAACACATCAAATCTTGGCTGCAAATCAACAGGGTACTCCATCAAATAGCACACTGCCGACCGGATAATCCGTTCGCGCTTGCGCCGATCCACCGCTTCTGCGGGCCGGGTTACGGACCCTGTACGCCTAGTCTTTACCTCTACAAAAGCGATACAGCCTTTGTCCAGGACAATCAGGTCAATTTCTCCATACGGTGTGTAGTAGTTGCGCGAAAGGATTTTCATCCCCTGTTCCTGTAAAATCTGTGCGGCGAACGTCTCGCCCTGCGCACCGATTTCCCGCGTTGTCATAGATTTTTCTCACCTTTTAAATGGTCATCCAAATTTTTAAGGAAGCTGATTCGATGCACCGGTGAAATACCATACCGCCCAATGCGCTCGTAATGCTCTTTGGTCGGATACCCTTTGTGCCGGGCGAATCCGTATTGCGGATACTGTCGGTCCAACTCCAACATGAACCGGTCCCGGGAAACTTTGGCCAAAATGGAAGCCGCGGCAATAGACGCAGACACCGCATCCCCCTTGACCACCGGGATCGCAGGGATTTTTAGATTTGGCACGCGGTTTCCATCAATATAAGCAACGTCCGGACAGACACAAAGCCCTTCCACCGCTTTTTTCATCGCCAACATCGATGCGGCCAGGATGTTGATCCGGTCAATCTCCTTTTCGTCCACCATGCAGATTTGATAAGCGACTGCCTTTTCAACAATGGTATCATACAGCAGTTCCCGCTTCTTTTCGCTGAGTTTTTTGGAATCATTCAGCCCCTCGATTTCAGCATTCCGGGGTAAAATCACCGCCGCGGCAAACACCGGGCCGGCCAAAGGTCCGCGGCCCGCTTCATCCGCGCCGCAGATCCACGAAAAATCATTCATGGCATATGCCGTCCGCTCGAATTCATATAAATCCGGCGGCATTTTCCGGGGCGCCATCAGTTTTCCTCCTGCAAGGACGGCTGCGGCCGCTCCTTTTTCGGTGGTTTCTGTGGTGTTTCCAGTGTGATTTTGCCGATTTTTCCGCTGCGGAATTCATCCAGCACCGCGATAGCTGCCCGCTCTGTGTTGACCGAACCGCCGGACTGCAGCATTCCACGTTTGCGGGCTACCAGTTCCAGCAAGTCATAGGCCTCAATGTCCGCTGTTTCTTCATCGGTCAGCTTATACCGCTCGCACAGTAGTTTATGATATCGTTCGTTTAACAATTCCAAAAGGCGCATGGCCAAAAGTTCGATATCCACCACATCATCCTTGACCGCGCCGGTAAACGCCAGATATTCCCCCACCCGCTTGTCTTCAAATTTCGGCCAGAGAATGCCCGGCATATCCAAAAGATCAATACCGTTTTCTAAATTCACCCATTGGCGGCCGCGGGTTACACCCGGCCGATCTTCCACCTTGGTCCTACGGGAGCCAGCCATCCGGTTGATAAAAGACGACTTGCCCACGTTGGGGATTCCCACGATCATCATTCGAATTGGAGCCCCCTGCATGCCCTTTTGGGCACGTCGCTCCAGAAGAGGAGCCAGTTCCTCTTTCACGGTTGGCACAAACTGTTTGATTCCTTTTCCACTGCGGCAATCGGTGGGAATCGCCGCAATCCCCTGCTCTTTGTAGTACTGGCACCATTCCCGGGTTACAGCGTCATCTGCTGCGTCACATTTGTTGAGCAGCACAATACGTGGTTTTTTACCGACCAGTCCCGGCAATTCCGGGTTGCGGCTGCTGATGGGAATTCTGGCGTCAATTACCTCCACCACAATATCCACCAACCGAAGGCTTTCCCGCATAAGTCGTCTTGTTTTCGCCATATGGCCGGGAAACCACTGGATCGAAGGGGCTTCGGTCATGTTATCTTCTCCTTTATTCTATCAATCCAATTTTGTGAAACGGAAAGAACCTGAAAACGGCCTTTCCCAGGATATATCGCTGATCCACCATGCCAATACTGCTGTCCCGGCTGTCCAAAGAGTGATTCCGGTTGTCTCCCATGACAAAAACGCATCCCTCTGGTACCGTGACCGGGAAACCCACATCTCTTTTCATGTTTGTCGGCTCGTTGATATACGTTTCTTCCAGCACCTGTCCATCTACCATAACCGACCCGGCATCAAAATCAATGTCCACTGTTTGCCCTTCGACCGCAATAATCCTTTTGATAATTGCGGTGGTATCGTTTTCCGGCCGGATAATGACCACGATATCGCCGGGCTGCGGCTGGTAAAAAAGATGGGACACAATCAAACGGTCACCGTTTAGCAGAGTCGGCACCATCGAAGAGCCTTCCACCGCGATGGTCCGGAACAAAAAGGTAAACAGCAGCACCACGATCACGACGGCAAAAACCAATGCATCCGCCCACTCAAAAGCGCTTTGCACCAGCCTTCTCTTTTTGGAATTCTGCAAGTGCAATCCCTCGATTCCCCCAATCATCCGGATTTACTCCTTCTCAAGCGCTGCCGGTCCAAAGCATATCCTTTTGCGTCGGGCAAAAAAAAGAATACATAGTTAGTTTATCATAACAAACGCCAATTTACAACAAGCCAATTTCTATTTTCCAAAGGCTTTTCTCATTCAGCACCCATCTGCGCCGATTTCTTGCTCCGGCTTCTCTTTTCTTTTTAGAGGAATTCCGTTATAATAAAAACAACATTTATTATTTTGAAAAGGGATTTCGATCGTCTTTTTCGGCTGCTGTCTTTTCAAACCGCCGATCTGATTTTCCTTTTCCTCCATTAGATTCATTTTCAAAACTATCCACCCAATTTTCCATTTTGAAAGGAGTTTTTTCATGTATTTTGACTCGCCCGGTAAAGAAAACACCGTCAAAACCATCGAGATCGCCGTACAGGCAATCAAGGACTTTGACATTCATCATGTCGTTCTGGCAACCACTACCGGTTATACGGCCCAATGCTTTCCCGCGCTGGAGGGCGTGACAGTTGTCTGCATCCCCCACGCGTACGGGTTCAAAGAACCAGGAAAGAATGAGCTGTCCGATGAAACGATTCATCAGCTGCAAAATAAGGGTTTCCGGGTTTACGCTTCCTCCCACGCACTCAGTGGGGCGGAACGGGGGATCACCGGTAAATTCGGCGGCATCAGCCCAGTAGAAATGATTGCTCATACCCTGCGCTTTTTTGGCCAAGGCATGAAAGTCTGCGTAGAAATTGCCTCGATGGCAGCAGATGGCGGCCTGATTCCGCCCAACGTCCCCATTTTGTCCATCGGCGGCAGTGGACGAGGTGCCGATACCGCTGTTATTATGCGTGCTGCCCACGCCAACCATATCCTGGACACGAAAATAGACCGTATTCTATGCAAACCAATTCTCCCCTGATTTATTGGGGTACTGAAAAAAGAGAGAAAAAACAAAATGTTTTTTCTCTCTTTTTTCAGAAAAACACTTGACTCTTACGCTGCGTCATAGCTTATGATGGATGCCGTGGAAAGGAGGAAGCAGTATGAAAACCGTGAAGGAAGTCAGCGATCTGACCGGCATCAGCGTACGCACGCTGCATTATTACGACCAAATTGGCCTGCTCCATCCAGAGGAAGTTACCGACAGCGGATACCGGCTGTATGGCGCCGCACAATTGCAGCGGCTTCAACAAATTCTTTTCCTGAAAGAGCTGAGGTTTCCGCTGAAAGAAATCGAGCAAATACTAAACCGTCCGGATTTTGAGCCCCGCACAGTCTTGCAAAATCACCAAAAACTCCTCATTTTACAGCGGGACCGCCTAAACGCACTGATCGATCACGTGGAGCAAATCATGAAAGGAGAATGTACCATGTCATTTACCGCTTTTGATCAAACACCCATTGAAGAAGCCCGGAAAAAATATGCTTCGGAAGTACAGGAACGCTGGGGCAACTCCTCTGCATACTCCCAGAGCGAAGAAAAAGCCAAGAAGCGCACCTCGGAAGATTGGAAAAAAATCCAGTCAGAAATGGAAACGATTTTTTCTCAATTTGCGGCGCTGGCCTGTAAAAAAGAAGACCCTGCCTGTAAAGAAGCACAAAAATTGGTATCTTCCTGGCAACAGCACATAACAAAACATTATTACGACTGCTCCATCGAAATCCTATCCGGGCTCGGCCAAATGTATCAGCAGGATCCCCGCTTTTCGCAAAATTTAAATCAATATGGCGAAGGATGCTCTGAATTTATCAGCCAAGCGATTGCAATTTTCTGCCAAAAGGCATGATTCATGCGTATTTGTTTCTTCCGCGCACAACAAAAAGGCTTCGGCATAAAGCCGAAGCCTTTTTTAACAGGTAAAATTAGCCGTTGATCTTGGTAACAACGCCGGAACCTACAGTTCTGCCGCCCTCACGGATAGCAAAACGCAGACCGACTTCGATAGCGATCGGGGTGATCAGCTCAACAGAGATCTCGATGTTATCGCCAGGGTTGCACATCTGAACGCCGTCCGGCAGCGTGATGATACCGGTAACGTCAGTTGTACGGAA
>DFDW01000010.1 GCA_002369315.1 Ruminococcaceae bacterium UBA3818
CGACAGATGGGAAAATATTGGATTAGCAGAGAAGCATCGGGGCGTTATCTTCCCCGATGCTTCTCTTTTCGCTTCTGTTGTTTCTGTTCAAACTGGCGTTGCTTTTCTGCTTCCCGTTGTTCGCGGCTGGCAGTTTTTCGTTCCAATTTGTTTTCTTCCCGCTGCAGCCTCAAAGCCTGTTGTGATTTCGTCCCTATCCCGGCAGCGGCAGATTGCTTTCTTGCCTCACGCTGCAGCCGTTTGGGATTTGTTACTTCATTCTTGACAACCACATCAACAGACGGACTAAACTTGAGCTGATTGTAGTTTTTCAGGACAAATTCCCAGACTTCATAGTCTTTCGGCTCTGCGCCGAACGTGACTTTACATACCGAGAGCTTTCCGCTCTGGATGCGTTCAAATACGCCAACCCAGAACGGCTCTTCAAAATATACCGTCAGCTTAAAACAGTTGCTGTCCATAAACGAAACCCTCCTTAGAAATGCGGATGATTGCAGGAACGGACAACCCGGAGGGGAAGGTTACTTACCTGATCCTTGCGGATCAGACGGCTGGGCTACCTACCAGCTCTAGTACACTGACAAAAGTGTACATTGCGTTTTTATCCTGCTCATATATACAGCGCATTTCTGCGCAGTATATTAAAAATGACTTTGATGCAACGCATAAAAAAGTCGCCGCAAGCTTTGTATCGCTTGCGGCGACGTGGTCGGAGTGGCGGGACTTGAACCCGCGGCCTCTTGGTCCCGAACCAAGCACGCTACCAAACTGCGCTACACCCCGGAGATGAAAATATCCAGCCAAAGCCGGATATTTTCACTATGGCTGCCCGACTAGGATTCGAACCCAGACAAACAGAGTCAGAGTCTGTCGTGCTACCTTTACACAATCGGGCAATGTGACCTTTATTATTATACTTTTTTTCGTTTATTTGTCAATAGCGTTTTAAAAGTTTTTCTCCACTTTCTTCTCTTTCTTTTTGGAATATTTTGTTGTATAATGAGAAGCATAGAATAAGGATTTTATATCAAAGGAGGATTTTTCATGGCAACGGTTCATTTTAACAAAGAAAGCTTTCAAAAGGAAGTTCTCGATAAAAAAGGCATCGCTCTTGTAGATTTTTGGGCCACTTGGTGCGGTCCGTGCCGTATGCTCGGTCCGGTAATCGATGAACTGGCCAACGAGCTGGAAGGCTCTGTTCTGGTTGGCAAGGTCAATGTCGACGAGGAAGAGGAGCTGGCCCGCCAGTATCGTGTTATGAGCATTCCGACCGTTTATATCTTTAAAGACGGAGAGGCAGTCAACCGTATTATCGGCGCTGTTCCGAAAGAAAAAATTCTGGAAGCGCTGAACGAGGTAAAATAGCAAGCTTACTTGAAAGGGCCCGCTGTCACGGGCTCTTTTTTCAGTTGCGAGGCTCTTGGTATCGAAAAGCCGCAGAACGGCTTTTAAAAGGAGAAATATATGAGTTCTTTTGCCCTAAAAACAATCGCGCTGTTTCTGATGCTTTTGGATCATCTTTACCAGTTCCTGGGTTTTACCGGTATGGTTCCCATCTGGTTCACCTGGCTGGGCCGCCTTTCCGCGCCGATTTTCTGTTTCTGCATGGCGCAGGGCCTGACCCATACCCATAGCCGCAAAATCTACCTTTTGCGGATGTATCTGTTTTCTCTGGCCATGTCCGTTGGGAACCTGGTACTGACAGCATTGCTGCCGGGCTCGCCCTCCGGCGGGATCCCCAATAATATATTCGCCACCCTTTTGCTTGGGGCCGCTATTATCGTCTGTATGGAGCAAATGGCAGCCGACCGGCAGAAAGGCCAGATGATCTGGATGTACTTTATCGGCATTGAGCTGGCGGGATTTTTTTTAGGCGATATGCTGACCCGCGCCGGGCAGACAACAGCGGCCCAAATCCTTCAAATCCTGATTCCCACGCCGCTCACGGTGGAGGGAGGCGTCTTCTTCGTCATCCTTGGCCCGCTGTTTTACTATTTTCGCTTTTCCAAAAAGAAACTGGCTATTATGTACCTGGTCTTTTCTCTCGGCTTGTGCCTGCCTTCTTCCATCGCCTGGTATCTTCTCGGCATGTCTGCCTGGGATGCTTTTTTCGGTGTGCAGTATCAGTGGATGATGGTCTTTGCCCTTCCGCTTCTGTGGCGGTATAATGGCCAAAAAGGAAAGTCCTCCTTCAAATATCTGTTTTACTTCTTTTACCCGCTGCATATCTGGATTTTATATGCAGTAAGCGCTTTTTTACCCCAATAAACGAAAACAGCCAGATTCTCCGAAGAATCTGGCTGTTTTTTAATGGACAGTCTGTGCCCGGATTAAAAAATGCTGAGATACAACTTTTTACTCAAAATTTCCAGCGCCCGGATTCCTGCCACACTGTTTCCCTTTTCGTCCAGCGCCGGCGAAAAAATGCCGATGCCCATGCGGGTCGGTACGACAGCCATAATGCCGCCCCCAACGCCGCTTTTAGCCGGTACCCCGACCTTTACCGCAAAGTCGCCGGAACCATCATACATCCCGCAGGTCATCAAAATCGCGTTGACATAGCTGGCATATGCCGCCGGGAAAATCCGCTCACCGGTCGACAGGCTTTTTCCATGGCTGGCCAACGTAAAGCCAATGCGCGCCAAATCCGCGCAGTCCACCCGGATGGAGCAGGCGCGGAAATAACAATCCAACACTTCCTCCACATCATCCTGTATGATGCCGTAGGTCTTTAACAGATAGGCAAGCGCCCGGTTTTTGCTGCCGCTCCTTTTCTCGGATAAATAGACGTCTTCATCCAGGCAGACCTCATTATTTTCTGCCAATAATCGCGTGAGTTCAAGCAGGCGGTCGAATTTCTCCTCGTAGCTTTTGCCGGAAATCATGGTGCATATGGCAATCGCCCCCATGTTGACCATCGGGTTGATATGATCGCTCAGAAGCGCCTGCTCCGTATAGTTGATGGCGTCAAAAGGTTTTCCCGTCGCTTCCACGCCCACCCGGGAACGGACATAATCAACTCCATTGTCCATTAACGCCTGCAACAGCAAAATCGGTTTTACAATACTTTGAATGGTAAACGGTTTATGGTAATCCCCCGCGCGGTTGATTCTGCCATCGCTGGACACCAGATAAATCCCCAGGCTATTCGGATCTGCCTTCGCCAATTCCGGAATATAGCTGGCCAAAGCGCCTTGGGATGTAAAGGGTTTGCACTCTGCTAAAATTTCTTCCAAAAGCTCGTCCATTGTCCCCCGCCTTTCCCTGTTTACGATAAGAATAGCAAGTGTCCCTTTAAAAGTCAAGACGGCAGCCGGGAAAAGGCGTAAACCGCCGTTTTTTCTGCTACAATAAAAGCTCCCGCAGGTGGAGCAGGATTTTTTTCTCCCGTCGGGATACCTGCACCTGCGTCATGTCAAGGGCCTGCGCTGTTTCCACCTGGGTTTTCCCCTGAAAATAGCGCAGCCGGATCAGCATTTGATCTTTCTTCTCCAAAAGGGACAGTACCTGCCGCAGGGAAATACGGTCCGACAGCTCCTCTTCGGGAGATTGGACCGGCAAATCGATCTGCGGCGCACCCTCCTCGTCGCTGCCTGTCAGTGAAAGCGCGGGCGTGGCGGCGGAAAGTGCTTCTACAACTGCCGAAACCTCCAGATCCAATGCGCTGGCCAATTCGCTGACAGTCGGTTCCCGGCCCATCTCTATCGAAAGCCGCTCTTTGGTCCGAACCGCTTTCAGCGACAATTCCTTAAGTGTTCTGGATACCCTAACAGTCCCCCCATCCCGAAACAAGCGCCGCATCTCTCCCAAAATGACCGGCACTGCGTAGGTTGAAAAGCGTACCCCGCGGGACTCATCAAAGGCATCGGTCGCCTTGATCAGGCCCATGCATCCTGCCTGGAACAAATCTTCATATTCAATGCCTCTTCCTTTGAATTTATGAGCGCAGGCATGGACCAGGCCCATGTTCTGTTGTATCATTTCATCACGGTCGGCAATGATTGGCATATTTATTCGGCTCCTTTGGACAGGATCGTTTTTTCCAAGGTCACCGAGGTGCCACGCCCCAGCTTGGAACGGACTTTTACCTTATCCATAAAAGCCTCCATCACAGCAAACCCCAGGCCAGACCGTTCCCCGGTAGTGCAGGTAGTGTACATTGGCTCCATGGCCTGTTTGATGTCTTCCATTCCGCAGCCGGTGTCCCGAATCCGAATGACGATCCTGTTTTTCTCCAGAATTTTCGCGTGTATGTAGACCGTGCCAATCTGCTGGCGGTATCCATGGACGATTGCATTGGTCACCGCCTCGCTTACCGCTGTTTTGATATCTGCCAGCTCCTCAATGGTCGGATCCAGCGCCGCCGCAAAAGCGGCCAGCGATGTCCGGGCAAATGCTTCGTTGGCCGACCGGCTGGGAAACGACAACTTCATTTCGTTTAATACTTTCATCTCTTCGCCTCCGTTTTCTCACAGCTCGCGCCTCCTGCAGGCGGCGACGAATGAATCGACGCGATCCGGTCCATCCCCGCCAGACGCATTACCTTTTTGATGGAAGGAGATGGGTTGTGGATCTCCACTGTCCCTCCCCACTCTCTGACAAGCCGGTAACGCCCCATGACCAACCCGATTCCCGAACTATCCATAAACGTAACATCCCGGAAGTCCAGGATCAGTGTGTCAGGATGGATGCGTTTTACCATTTCATCGATTGCCTCCCGCAGATGCCCCGCGCCATGGTGGTCGATTTCCCCGATCAAACAGGCCGTGACCTGTTTTTCTTTCGTATACAGCTGAAGCGACATCGCTGTTTCTCCTTTCCGTGCTTGCTTGTCCCAAAAATGCGGCAAAAGAAAAAGCCCTTATTCCGGTTTCTGATACCAGAATAAGGGCTTTCCGTTAAAATATTTGTCGCAATCGCGTGGTTTCTCTGTTTTTTTTCGCACCTGATCGCGAAGGCCGCGGCAGAGCGTTAATGAAGGGCAGGTTCCTGCCTTTTGCGCAGGCGCTCCTGCAAAACAGGCCGGATCTGCGCCGCCAGATACAGCGATCCGCAGCAAAACAGCGCCATATCCTCCCGCAGCAGCTTCACAGCGGCATCAACGGCCTCCTCGACCGTTGAAAAAGCTCTCGCCTGCCCTGTCAAAGCAGCCGCTTCCTGCGCCAGTTCTTCTGCCGGCAGCGCCCGCGGGTTGTCCGGTGTGACAGCAAAAAACATCTCGGCTTCCTTGGCGATCATAGAGGAAGCATGCACCCAATCCTTGTCCCGCATCATGCCCATAATGACGATCTTCTTTTTTGGGGTTAAGGCCATCGCCTTTGCCAACGCCTCACAGCCCTGCGGATTATGCGCGCCGTCCAACACCACCAGAGGTTCCACCGAAATCCGCTCCATGCGGGCGGGAAAGGCAACTTTTGCAATACCATCTGTAATATTTTTGTCAGATATTGCAAAACCTTTGGTTTTTACTGCCTCAATTGCCGAAACAGCAGTTAAAAAATTATAAATTTGGTGGTGGCCAGCCAAAGGCAGATCCCATTCCAGATTGTTGTAGCGGAAGCGGGACCCTAAAATACTTTCTGTATCTATTTCGACAGATTCTGCATTTGGTATAATAAGCCGATTGTTCTTCTGCGCGCACTGCTTCATGATTTCAGCCAGCGCTTCCGGATCCTGCTTCGGATAGGAAACGCAAACGCCATCCGGTTTTAAAATGCCGCATTTTTCAAAAGCGATTTGCTCCAGCGTGTCGCCCAGAATCTGGGTATGATCGTACCCAATTGCACAAATCACCGACACCAGGCTTTGCTCGATGACATTTGTAGCGTCAAACCGGCCACCCAGACCCACCTCCAGGCAAACCACATCGCATTTTTGCCTTGCGAACCAGAGCATTCCCAAAGCCGTGACCACTTCAAACTCTGCCGGCGCGATCCCCTCCTGCGCCATCTTTTCCACCGCAAAGCAAATCTCCTCGCACAAAGCGGCCATCTCCTCCTCGGGGATCATCTGTCCGTCTATCTGGATGCGCTCCCGAAAAGTCAGTACATAAGGCGATACGAACATACCCGTGCGGTATCCCGCCTCCCTCAATATCGACGCACACATGGCGGTCGTGGACCCTTTTCCATTGGTCCCCGCCACATGGATAAATCGCAGGCTTTTTTGCGGGTCTCCCAAAAGAGACAGCAGCATTCGAATTCCTTTCAGCCCCGGCTCTTTGGTAAATCGGTGGAAAGAATGGATATATTCTTCGCTTTCCTGGTAGTTCATAGCGATACCTCCCATACAAAGACGGGCGGATTCTGAGAATCCGCCCGCTTTTTGCCTATTTCGAGAAAGCGGCGATGCTTTCCACAATCTTTTCCATCCGTTCCTTGTGTTTTTCCAGTTTCGCCCGCTCAGCCTCAACAACATTTTGCGGCGCTTTTTCCAAAAATCCTTGGCTGGACAGTTTCTGTTCTACCATGGCGATATCCTTTTCACAGGCTTTCCGCTCTTTTTCCAGCCGTGCCAGTTCTTTCTCCTTATCCACCAGCTCATCCAGCGGGATAAAGATGCGAGCGCTGTCGGTAATCACCTGTACCGCGTCGGAGAAATCCTCTCCATCCTGCGGCGCAACGCCGGAAACCTTCACTTCAGAAGCCGAAGCCAGCCGTTCGATAAACATGGCGCCGGACTGGAACACATCGGTATAGGGGGTTTTCACAAAAACCCGCGCTTTTTTCGACGGCGGCACATTCATCTCCGCCCGGCGGTTCCGAATGGCCTTGATGGCGCTCATGATTTTTTCAAAATCCTCTTCCTCCTGCTTAAAGCACAAATCCTCCCGGTACAAAGGCCAGGATGCAATCATAATGCTTTCGCAGTCGTTGGGAATGGCCTGCCAGATCTCCTCGGTGATGAACGGCATGATCGGATGTAAAAGCTTCAAACACTGGTTCATCACATAAATCAGCACCTGCTGGGCGCTCTTTGCCGATTCTCCGCCCGCCTGAATGCGGGATTTGGTCAGCTCGATGTACCAGTCACACAGCACATCCCAGATAAAATCATACAGCTTCTGTACCGCGATACCCAGCTCAAATTTTTCCAGATTGTCGGTGACCTCTTTGATCAGTGTATTGAGTTTGCTTAAAATCCACTTGTCCTCTGTCTGCAGCAGCTGCGGCAGTTCCGGCTTGTCAATCTCGTCGGAAAGGTTCATCAGGATAAAGCGGGTGGCATTCCAGATTTTGTTGGCAAAATTCCGGCTTGCCTTGACTTTTTCCTCTACAAAACGCATATCGTTGCCCGGGCTGTTATTGGTAGCCAGGGTAAAGCGCAGCGCGTCGGCGCCGTACTCGTCGATTACTTTCAAAGGATCGATGCCGTTGCCCAGGGATTTGGACATTTTCCGGCCCTGCGCATCCCGCACGATACCGTGAATAAACACCGTTTCAAACGGAGATTTCCCCATATTCTCCACGCCGGAGAAAATCATACGGGCTACCCAGAAGAAG
>DFDW01000028.1 GCA_002369315.1 Ruminococcaceae bacterium UBA3818
GACACCATGCAGTATATCAAGTGCGATGTCGCAACGATCTGCCTCGGTCTGGCTGCTTCGATGGGCGCACTGCTCCTTTCCTCCGGCGCGAAGGGCAAGCGCATGGCACTGCCGAACAGCGAGATCATGATCCATCAGCCGATGGGCGGAATGCAGGGGCAGGTTACAGATATTAAAATTCACGCGGAACGGTACCTGCGGATTAAGGAAAACCTGAATAAAATGCTGGCGGACAATACCGGTAAACCTTTGGAAGTGATTCAACGGGATACAGAGCGGGATAACTTTATGTCCGCCCAGGAAGCGATGGAGTATGGCCTGATTGACAAGGTCATTACCAACCGGTAATGCTTGAATTCGTGTGAAGCGTTGGCTTCACACGAATTTTTGCCTGGTGAAAAATAGGTGCTGGAAAGAGGGGGAACCATATGGCGAAAAGTGACGACAATTCCAGAATGCTGCGCTGTTCTTTTTGCGGCAAAACGCAGGATAAGGTGGATAAGCTGATTGCCGGTACCGGGGTGTGCATCTGTAATGAATGCGTGCAGCTGTGCAACAGTGTGCTGGAAGAAGAGGGTCTTTCCGGCCGGCGCAGAGCGGGGCGAGAAGAAACTGCGGATATCACCATACCCAAGCCGACCCAAATCAAAGAGGTTCTGGATCAATATGTCATTGGCCAGGACGCAGCCAAAAAATCATTGTCGGTGGCGGTGTACAACCACTATAAACGAATTTTCTTCGGCAATGACGGCGATGTGGAACTGAACAAGAGCAACGTGCTTTTGGTCGGACCCACCGGAACGGGGAAAACCATGCTGGCTCAGACTCTGGCAAAAACGCTGAAGGTCCCTTTCGCGGTGACGGATGCCACCACCCTGACCGAGGCCGGATATGTAGGCGAGGATGTGGAAAACATCCTGCTCCGTCTGATTCAGGCAGCTGATTACGATATTGAAAAAGCCGAGAGAGGCATCATTTATATTGATGAAATCGACAAAATTGCCAGAAAAAGCGAAAATCCTTCTATCACCCGCGACGTCAGCGGCGAAGGAGTACAGCAGGCGCTTTTGAAAATATTGGAGGGTACCGTTTCCAACGTGCCGCCTACCGGGGGGAGAAAACATCCCCAGCAGGAGTTTATACAAATCGATACGACGAACATCCTGTTCATCTGCGGCGGCGCTTTTGACGGGATCGACAAAATCATTGAAAAAAGGGTCAATCAAAAATCCGGGCTTGGCTTTGGGTCAGAACTCAAAGACGCAAAGGCGAAGGACGCGGATTTACTGCTCAATCAGATTTTGCCGGAGGATTTGGTCAAATTTGGCCTGATCCCGGAACTGGTGGGCCGTATCCCGGTGGTGACGGGTCTGAAAGCGCTGGATGAAGAGGCGCTGATGCGTATTTTAATAGAGCCGAAAAACGCCATTGTGAAACAGTATCAAAAGCTGTTTGAAATGGATAACATCCAACTGATTTTTGAACCGGAAGCGCTGAAAGCCATTGCCCATCTGGCGATTGAACGCAAGAACGGTGCACGGGGACTGCGCTCTATCATGGAATCGATTCTGTCGGAGGCGATGTTCACCGCCCCGTCTGACGGTACAATCGAAACGCTGACGATTACCGCCGATTGTGTGAACAAACAAAGCGGCCCGAAGATCACTTACGATCCGGACAGGACGGCGACTTCCCTCACGCTTCCCGCTGCAAAGCGGCCCCGGCCCAGAAGAGATTCGGTTTCCTAAATCAAAATGGAAATGCGTTCCACCTTTCTTTGAAAAAAGGAGGGTGGAGTTGCTTTTTTACAGAGATTTTAGTATAATGCAGCAAAGTAGCGTTCTGCTACTTAGACAAGGAAATCAACGATTGAAAAAGATAGAAGGAAATTCAGGGCCGCACATGAAAAAGAGGGGCCCCATATTCCGAAATGAGAAGGTGAAAAAATGTCTGACTTAAACCAATATGAAATGCCAATGGTGGCTTTGCGGGGGTTGGTCCTGTTTCCTAAAATGATCCTGCATTTTGATGTGGGACGGGAAAAATCTATTTTGGCGCTGAACGCTGCCATGAAAGACAGCAAGCGGGTATTTTTGACGGCGCAAAAAGATGTAAGGGAAGATAATCCACAAGACAACGGGCTTTACCAGACCGGCGTGGTGGCGGAGATCCGGCAGATTCTGCGTTCCGGCGAAGAAGGGCTGAAAGTGCTGGTGGAGGGAAAATACCGCGCCAGAATCGCACAGGTCGTTCAAAAGGACCCGTATTGGGTGGTAGCGGCTGAGCAAGCTCCGCTGAAAACGCCGACGATCCGCAGCAAAGCGATGGAAGAAGCGCTGATTCGGATTGTCAAAGATTCGTTTGAAGAGTTTTGTTACCAGATGCCCAAAATGCCAAAAGAAATCATCGTCAATGTGCTGGGCAGCAGCGATCCACTGTATCTTTCGGAATACATACCAAGCAATCTGCCGCTGAAAGTGGAGGATAAACAGTGTATTTTGGAAGAGGATATCCTGTCGAAACGGCTGCGTCTGTTGGCACAGGCGATGGAAAAAGAAAACGACATCCTGGGTCTGGAACATGATATCTACGACAAGGTCCGGGAATCGATGGACAAGAACCAGCGGGAATACTATCTTCGTGAGCAGATGCGTGTGATTTCCGAAGAGCTGGGAGAGGAAGAATCGGTAATGGATGAGGCGGACGAATACCGCCGGCGTATTGCCGCGCTGACCCTGCCGCAGGAGGTCGCCGATAAGTTTTACTCGGAGGCAGACCGGCTTTCCAAAATGCCGCCTAACTCCCACGAGTCCAGCGTGATCCGCGGATATCTGGATCTGTGCCTGGAACTGCCATGGAATGTGTCGACCAAGGATAAAATTGATATCGCAAAGGCAAAAGCCCAGCTGGACCGGGATCATTACGGCTTGGTGAAGGTGAAAGAGCGTATCCTGGAAATGCTGGCGGTACGCAAACTGGCGCCGGACATCAAAGGGCAGATCATCTGCCTGGCGGGACCTCCCGGCGTGGGTAAAACTTCCATCGCCAAATCCATCGCCAAATCCATGGGACGAAAATACGCCCGCATTTCTTTAGGCGGCGTAAAAGACGAATCGGACATCCGCGGGCACCGAAAAACCTATATCGGCGCGATGCCAGGACGGATTATCAACGCCATTAAACTGGCGGGCAGCAATAATCCGCTGATCCTTTTGGATGAGGTGGACAAGCTGGGCGGAGATTACAAAGGAGACCCGTCTTCGGCGCTGCTGGAGGTGCTGGACGCGGAGCAGAATGATACCTTCCGGGATCATTTCGTAGAGGTTCCGTTTGATTTAAGTCAGGTGTTGTTCATCACCACCGCCAATGACGTGGGGATGATTCCGGCGCCGTTGTTGGATCGCATGGAGCTGATCGAGCTGTCCAGCTACACGCGGGAAGAGAAGTTCCATATTGCGAAAGAACACTTGATCCCCAAGCAGCTGCGCCGCCATGGGCTGACCGCCCGTACCTGCAAGATCGAGGATTCGGCGATTTACGGCCTTCTGGACTACTATACCAGAGAGGCCGGCGTCCGCACATTGGAGCGGGAAATCGCTTCTTTGTGCCGAAAAGCAGCCAAAAAAATCGTATCTCAGGAAGCCAAAAAGGTGACGATCAGCGAAAAAACGCTGTTGGAGTGGATTGGTCCGAAAAAGTTTTTGCCTGAAACCATCGGCGCGGTAAACGAAGTCGGATGTGTTAACGGATTGGCCTGGACCGCAGTCGGCGGCGAGCTTTTGCAGGCTGAAGTGGCCGTGCTGGAAGGAGCCGGTAAAATTGAGTTGACCGGCTCATTGGGCGACGTGATGAAAGAGTCGGCTCATATCGCGGTCAGCCTGGTGCGCCGGATGGCAGGTCAGTACGAGATTGATAAGGATTTTTATAAGACAAAGGATATTCATATCCATTTTCCGGAAGGAGCAACCCCAAAAGACGGTCCTTCTGCCGGTGTGACGATTGTGACAGCGTTGGTGTCCGCGCTTACCGGTATCCCGGTGCGGCGGGAAGTGGCAATGACAGGAGAAATCAGCCTGCGCGGCAAGGTCATGCCCATTGGCGGATTGAAAGAGAAATCGATGGCGGCTTACCGGGCAGGCATCAAGACAGTAATCATCCCCAAAGAGAATCAGCCGGATTTGGCCGATTTTGACAAAGCGGTGCTGGATGCTGTCAGTTTTGTGCCAGTCGAACGAATCGAGGAGGTACTCAAAGCGGCATTAACCGCACCCTCCGAAAAGTCAGCGCCATCTCCGGCCCCGCAGGAATTCGCGCCTTCTATGCCCAAGGAATCCCGCCGGAAGCCTGCAATGATCGATTGCTGAAGGAGAAAAGTCCATGAATTTTCAGAATGTTCGATTTGAGGCGTCCTATGGCTTGTTCCAGCAGATCCCGCCGTGTGAAATGCCGGAATTCGCTTTTTCCGGCCGTTCCAATGTGGGAAAGTCGTCTTTGATCAATAAGCTTTTTAACCGTAAGCAGCTGGCACGGGTCAGTGCTATGCCGGGTAAGACGACGACAATCAACTTTTTCCGCTTGGATCAGGTGCGCTTTGCCGACCTGCCGGGTTATGGATACGCTAAAGTGTCTAAAAAGGAAAAAAACCGTTGGTCGGGGCTGATTGGCGATTATCTGGCCAGTGACCGGGATATTGCGCTGGTATTTCAACTGATTGACATGCGCCATCCGCCTACGAAAGACGACTTGATGATGATCGATTATTTGGTGGAATGTGAAATGCCTTTTGCCATTGTGCTGACCAAAATGGACAAACTCTCCCGCCGGCAGCAGCAGGAACGTTTGGCGGCGATACAGACGGAAATTCCCTATGCGGATCAAATTACCATTTTGCCGGTTTCTTCTGAAACGGGTGAAGGGATAGAGGAGATTCGTCAGATTATTGAAGAATTATCCTGCCGGGAAGAAGAAAACGATGCGCCGTCTGATGCGCAGGCTGATTCGAAAGCGGTTCCGGAAGAGACCATCGGGTTTGGCCAAGCGGAAAATACCGACGATATGGAAGAGGCAATCCGCCGGTTCCGGGAGTCGGTTCGCTCCGGAGAATTGGAAAAAAAGCAGCAAGAAAAACTACCGACCAGACAACGACAGAAGGGCGAAACATGTTTGTAGCGGACTGCCTGCAGGTCAATCAAGAAGGCCATTTATGCATTGAAGAACAGGATACTTTGGAACTGGCGGCCAAATACGGCACACCGCTGTATGTGATGAGCGAAACCCAGATCAGGAAAAACTGCCAGCGATACCGGGATTCCTTAAAACGGTTCTATGACGGAAACGGTCTGGCTTTGTATGCCAGCAAAGCCTTTTGCTGCAAGGAAATCTGCCGCATCGCAGCAGAAGAGGGAATGGGGCTGGACGTTGTGTCCGGCGGGGAATTGTATACCGCTATCAGTGCCGGGGTTTCACCGGAGAAAATCTATTTCCACGGCAACAACAAAACAGCTCCGGAATTGGTTGCCGCATTGGAGCACAAAGTAGGCACCATTGTAGTGGATAACCTGGAAGAATTGGAAATGCTGGACCGCTTGGCCGGGGCAAAGAATATGCGCCAGGAGATCATGCTCCGGGTCAAGCCGGGAGTGGACGCGCATACGCATAACTTTATCCGCACCGGTCAGATTGATTCTAAATTTGGATTCGCGCTGGAAACAGGGGAGGCCATGGCGGCGGTAAAAGAGGCGGTGGGCCGTTCCAACGTCGTGCTGACCGGTTTGCATTGCCATATCGGCTCCCAGATTTTTGACACAGAGCCGTTTTTGCTGACTGCCCGGATTATGATCGGTTTTTTGGCGCAGATTCGGCAGCAGACAGGATGTGAGCTGCAAAAGCTCAATTTGGGCGGCGGTTTTGGTATCCAGTATACGCCAGAGCAGGATCCGCCTGCCTATGAGACTTATATGGAGCGGGTTTCTTCCGTCATCCACGAGATCTGCGGGCAGCTGGAATTTCCGACGCCGTATATTCTCATGGAACCGGGCAGGTCGATTGTCGGCCCGGCCGGGATTACCTTATACACAGTTGGCGCAGTGAAAGAAATCCCCGGGATACGCACCTATGTGTCTGTGGACGGCGGGATGACAGACAATCCCCGGTACGCGCTGTATCAGTCGGAGTACCAGATCATGAACGCCGGGCTGGCGCTGCAGGAGAAAACCATGCGGGTCACACTGGCAGGCCGCTGCTGCGAGAGCGGCGATTTGATCGGTGAAAATCTTCCGGTGCAGCATTTGGAAAAAGGCGACATTGTGGCGGTACTGTCTACCGGCGCCTACAATTATTCGATGGCTTCTCACTACAACCGGATGCCGAATCCTCCGGTGGTAATGATAAAGGGCGATAAGGATCGGGTGATTGTCCGCAGGGAAACGTGGGAAGATCTGGCCCGTCTGGATGTATAAAAGAAAATAACAAGACAAAGCGGCCGGGACAACCGCCGCTTTTTCTATGCTTATTTGAGGAGAGAAAAGCAAAAGGGCTATTGTTCTGATTTTATCTGTAAAAAAGAGGAAGGAACAGTTTACTTTTTGGCTTCTTTGTGTTAAACTATAAATTGATTTCATACTCTAAAATCGTAAAGTGTAAAATTGGGAGGTCAATTCCATGAATGAAAAATTAAAAGGTTTGCATGTGGACTATCTGTTTCAGGCGGTTTTGTGCTTGGAAACGATGGAAGAGTGTTATAACTTTTTTGAGGATTTGTGTACGGTTCCGGAGCTGAAAGCGCTGTCGCAGCGCCTGCAAGTGGCGAAAATGCTGCATGAACATAAAGTCTATAGTGAAATCGTTCAGGCAACTGGGGCCAGCACTGCTACGATCAGCCGTGTCAACCGTTCGTTGAGCTATGGGTGCGACGGTTACCAGGTCGTATTCGACCGGGTGAAAGATGAAGGGAAAGACGAAGGAAAAGCCGAATGAAAGGATACGGTGCGTTTGCCTGGTATTATGACGAACTGACAGAAAATGTGTCCTATGAAAAGCGGGCAGAATATTTTTTGCAGCTGGTGGAAAGATTCGGAAGCAGCGGTCCGATTGTACTGGATTTGGCCTGCGGAACAGGCAGCTTGTCTATGGAACTGGCACGGCGAGGATGCGATGTGATCGGTGTGGATGCCTCGGAGGATATGCTGTCGGTGGCGCAGGAAAAGGCAATGGAGCATCCGGAATGGGACATCCTTTATCTGTGCCAGTCCATGACGGAATTGGATTTGTTTGGTACGGTAGATACGACGATTTGCGCGTTGGACAGCATCAACCATCTGACCGATCCAAAGCAGGTGCAGCAGGCTTTTCAAAAGGTGAGCCTTTTTACTGCGCCGGGCGGATTGTTTTTGTTTGATGTCAATACGCCGTACAAACACCGTGAGATATTGGGTAACAGCTGCTATGTCTATGAATTTGATGACTTGTTCTGCGCCTGGCAGAATTTTTTTGAGGAAGAAACCTGTTCTGTGACCGTCCAACTGGATTTTTTCTCAGAGGAAAACGGCCATTATGTGCGAGAGCAGGAGTGCATTACAGAGCGCGCCTATGCCCAGGAAGAGTTGGCACAATGGCTGGAAGAATCGGGTTTTGAACTGTTGGCTGTATATGGTGAGGACAGTCTGGAGCCACCGGCAGCAGACTGCCAGCGGTGGATTTTTGCGGCCAGAAAAAAATAAGGAGATCATTGGTTTATGGCAACCTTAGTCAGAAGTATTTCGCAAAATGGCGGTGTGATCTGCACCGCCATTGATTCTACCGATATTGCGGCGAAAGCGGAGCAGATTCACAAGACCTCCGCAACGGTTACAGCGGCGCTGGGGCGCTTGCTGACTGCCGCGTCGTTAATGGGGGTAATGTTAAAAAATGAGGAGCATTCCATTACGCTTCGGCTGCAGGGAGATGGCCCCGCGGGCCTTCTGATAGCTGTTACGGATGGGCTGGGCAATGTCCGCGGAGATGTGGAGAACCCGGTAGTGGAAATTCCTTTAAATGGGCTGGGAAAACTGGATGTGGCCGGCGCGGTGGGCAGAAACGGAAGCCTTTCAGTGGTAAAGGATTTGGGGCTGAAAGATCCGTATATCGGGCAGGTTCCGATTGTTTCCGGCGAGATTGCGGAGGATATTACCCATTATTACGCAGTCAGTGAGCAGACACCTACGGTCTGTGCGTTGGGAGTCCTGGTCAATCCGGATCTGACGGTGAAAGCGGCTGGCGGATTTTTGGCTCAGCTTCTACCGGGTGCGGCAGAAGAAGATATTGACCGGCTGGAGCAAAATATCGGAAAACTTTCGTCTGTCACGAAGTTGTTGACAGATGGCGTATCGGCGGAGGATATCTGCCGGATGGTGTTGGAGGGATTTGAACCGCAGATTCTGGAAACCGTGAAAACCGAATATCGGTGCAGTTGTTCCCGGCAACGGGTGGAGCGCGCTTTGATCAGTATTGGCAAAGAGGATTTGAGGCAGATGATGGAAGAGGAAGAATCGGTCGAGGTCAACTGCCACTTCTGCGGAAAGCAGTATCGTTTCAGCAGGGAAGATTTGCGGATATTGCTGGAAAAGGCGGAGAAAAAGGGCTAGAATTTTTTTGCTTGGATTTTGCATGACCCGTTCCGGGATGGCACAGAAAGCCGCTTTTTTGAAGTGCGGATTTGCTGTAAAAAATCCTTGCACAGCCATTGTTATTTTTAGAAAAGCAGTTGACAAAATAAAATAAATCCGATATAATAAAACACGTCGCTGAAAAGCGAAGAAGAGTGGGAGCATAGCTCAGCTGGGAGAGCATCTGCCTTACAAGCAGAGGGTCACAGGTTCGAGCCCTGTTGTTCCCACCAAAAATGGCCTGGTAGTTCAGTTGGTTAGAACGCTAGCCTGTCACGCTAGAGGTC
>DFDW01000037.1 GCA_002369315.1 Ruminococcaceae bacterium UBA3818
TCATCCAGAATTCCGCCGCATGCCGGGGCGTATTGGATTTTTCCGCCCGGAAAGTCGGCCCAAAGGTGTAGATTTTGCCGAAAGCCATGGCCATACATTCACCCTCCAGCTGGCCGGAAACGGTCAGGCTGGTCGGTTTTCCGAAAAAGTCCTGGCTGTAGTCCACCGCGCCGTCTTCGGTGCGGGGGGCGGAATCGGGGTCAAAGGTGGTAACATGGAACATCTCGCCGGCGCCCTCACAGTCGCTCCCGGTGATCAGTGGGGTATGAGCGTAAACAAAGCCCCGTTCGTTAAAGAAGCGATGGATGGCGAAAGCCGCTACCGAGCGGACGCGGAATACCGCGTTGAACGTGTTGGTGCGGGGCCGCAGATGCGCGATGGTGCGCAGATATTCCAGGGAATGGCGTTTTTTCTGCAGCGGGTAATCCGGGGCGGAAACGCCCTCTACCGCGATTTCACAGGCATGGATTTCGCAGGGCTGTTTTGCGCCGGGTGTGAGAATCAGCGTACCGGTCACCCGCAGGGCAGTGCCGACATTGCATTTGGTGATTTCTTTAAAATTGGAAACTTTGGCATCTTCAAAAACGACCTGCAGATTTGCAAACGTACTGCCATCGTTCAATTCGATAAAACCCAGCGCCTTGGAGTCGCGGATTGTTTTGACCCACCCGCATACCGTTATCTGCTGACCGGACAGTTCGCCGGCCTGTTCAAACACTTTTTTCAATTCCGTTCTTGCCATGAAAAGAACCTCCGTCTGATCAAAATAGGAAAAGTCCCGTATCCTGCAGCAAAGCGTGTCGGTGAAAAACGCCATGTGGAAAACACTGGACGGCACATATATTCTATATTATAGTATATTTTGTTTTGGATAACAAGCAAAACGAACATTTTTGCACAGGAAATCCTCATTGTGAAAGAAAAGTGAAATTCGCTTTTCCTCTTGGCATCCCTTCCGTTTCTTGTTATAATAAGGCATAAAGTAGCCCTGCGGGGGTTTGCGACGACTGTTTCGCGGTTTGGCAAAAGCAATTTTCAAACCGCTTTTTATTATCGTGTGATGGAGAAAAAAGATGAAGCGATACATAGCACTTCTTTTGATAATGACGTTCACGGTTTTTCTTCCGTTCCGGGCGTCTGCAGTATATGCCACTGAAGTTCCGGCTACTGCCAGTCAGACGTCGGTGGTGATGGATGTGTCTACCGGGCAGGTGCTGGTAGAAAAGGGAATGGAGCAGCGGATGTATCCGGCCAGTATTACCAAGATCATGACTGTGCTGCTGGCGCTGGAAAATGCGGACACCTCCACGGTGCATACGATGAGCTATGAGGCAACACATACGATAGATGCCAACAGCACCCACATCGCCCTGACGGAAGGGGAACAGATTACGCTGGAGGATTTGATATACGCAACGATGGTCGCTTCTGCCAACGACGCGGCCAACGGCATCGCAGAATGTATCGGCGGAAGCATCGATCAGTTTGTGGTGATGATGAACGAAAAGGCCAAAGAAATCGGCGCGGTCAATACCCATTTTGCCAACGCCAACGGCCTGCATGACCCGGACCATTATACGACAGCTTACGACATGGCGCTGATTACCCAATACGCTTTGGGGGTTGAGGGGTTCCGCAAGTATTGGTGCGCGGAGGAATACACCATTCAGCCGACGAACAAGCAAAGCCAGGCGCGGAATCTGGGCACTCAGCACAGCATGTTTGTGGAATCCCAATTCACTTACGAGGGCTGCACCGGCGGCAAGCTGGGCTATACCGATGAGGCGCGGCACACTTCGGTCACTACCGCCAAACGCGGGGATCTGGAGCTGATCTGCGTAACCATGAGCAGCCAGAAATATGAAAAATACGAGGATACGGCGGCGCTGTTTGATTATTGTTTTGACTCGTTTGATCGTGTTACTCTTTCCAAACGGAGCCTGAAAGGCTTTGTGATCCCGGTTCTGGATGGGGATGTACAGGTGCAGGAAGTGCGCATTTATCCGGATAACAGCATTGATCTGGAACTGCACCGTCAGTATAGCGTTGACGATTTGAATTTGGAATACCAGGTGCCGGAAACATATCGCTATGGCGAGGATGTGCTGCCTTCGCTTCAAATTACGCTGAAGGGTGAAAGCAGCAGTATGTATGGGAATCTGGGCAGTTTCCCGCTGCAATTTTCCTTAAACGATACCCCGCAGCAAAAGGTAGACGCCGCTACCGGACTGCCGGTAAAAGACAATAGTATATTCTGGAAAAACCTGTTGCATATTCTTAAGTGGGTCGCTATTATTTGCGCGGTTGTCGTGATTGCGTTTTTCCTGCTGGTGGTATCGGTGCGCGTCCGGCATTACCTGTATCGGAAAAGACGGAAAAAACGCCGGGTAAAGCATCCGGTTACCGCAGGGACGCAACTTACGCAAAGGCAGAGGCCGGTGCATATCTACGTGCAGCCGAACGAGCCGGACCGGCGCCCACACACCAAACGCCGGACATCCGATACCGGGAAACGGCGGCGCTAGACGGATTGGGATGAAAATATGAAAACCTTTTTGATCGGACCGAATGACGCGGGCCAGCGCCTGGACAAGTTCTTGACAAAAGCGGTGCCGCTTTTGCCGCAGCCGCTTTTGTATAAATACATTCGCTTAAAACGGATCAAATGCAACAGAAAACGCTGTGAAATCTCTACACGGCTGCAGGAAGGCGATGTGCTGGAACTTTATATCAACGACGAATTCTTTGCGCCCCCTGCGGGCGAGGCGGCGTTTTTGCATGCTCCGGCTCAGTTGGATTTGCTGTATGAGGATGAAAATGTGCTGCTGGTCAACAAACCGGCGGGGCTCATCGTCCACGAGGACGACCGCGAAGTGTTTGATACCCTCATCAATCGGATCCTGCATTATTTATACGAGAAAAAAGAGTACGATCCACGGCGGGAAAACTCCTTTGTGCCGGCTTTGTGCAACCGCATTGACCGCAACACTTCCGGCATTGTGCTGGCGGCGAAAAACGCGGCGGCGCTGCGGGAGCTGAATCAGAAAATCAAAGACCGCCAGGTTCAAAAGCGCTATTTGTGCGTTGTACATGGCAGGATGCCGCAACCCCGGCAGACGCTGACCGCTTATTTGAAAAAGGATGCGGATAAAAATCAGGTGCGGGTGTACGATCAGCCCATCGCCGGCGGCCGCACGATCCGGACTGCGTATCAGGTGCTGGCGGAAAAAGATGGCCTGTCCTTGTTGAAAATCGATCTGCTGACCGGCCGTACCCACCAGATCCGCGCTCATATGGCGCATCTGGGCCACCCGCTTTTGGGCGACTCCAAATACGGGAAAAACCGGGAGGACCGTCAGATGGGATACCGCTTTCAGGCACTGTGCGCCTATCAGGTGACATTTTCCTTTGCCGGAGAAGAGGGGCCGCTTTCTTATTTGACAGGAAAGACTTTTACGATCCCACAGGTGGATTTTGTTACGGAATTATTCCCGGACGAAGCCGGAAGGCTGTAAAAGGAGGGGAAGGATGGAGCACAACCATTACGGACATCGGCAGCGCTTGAAAGACCGTTTTCTGCAAACCGGCTTTACCGGATTTGACGCGCATGGCATTTTGGAATTGCTGCTGTTTTACAGCATCCCGCAAAAAGATACAAACGATCTGGCCCATGAACTGGTCAACCGGTTCGGCTCGCTGTCCGGCGTATTTGACGCTTCGTATGAGGACCTTGTCAAGGTCAAGGGGGTCAGCGCCAACAGCGCGACATTGATCAAAATGATTCCGCAGCTGGCCAACGCGTATCTCAATGACCGCAATGATCCGGGGCTCGTTCTGGATTCGGCGGAAAAGGCCGGCGCATTTTTGCTGTCAAAGTATGTCGGCGTTACCAATGAGCGGATCTATCTGCTCTGTCTGGATAATAAACTCAAGCTTTTAAACTGTACGCTCATGGGCGAAGGCAGCCTGAACAAAGTGGGGTTTCATCCGAGGCGGATTTTGGAGCAGGCGCTCCAGTGTTCTGCCTCCGCTATCATTCTTTCCCATAACCATCCGCACGGCACCGCTCTTCCCTCGGAGGCGGATATTCTGATGACCCGCCAGCTCTATGATATGGCGCAGATACTGGAAATCACCCTGCGCGATCATATTATCGTAGCAGGCGATGATTTTGTATCGCTGGCGCAATCCGGCATTTTCACAGAAGTCTGACGCATGGCCTTAAAACCATGCGTTTTTTTGTTGGGGAAAGCCGGTGAACGCCAGCATGCTTTCCGGCGATTCCGGTATGTTTTGGAAGGAAAAACGGCATACTATTTTTGGAATCATAAGGAGGTATGTCAATGCTATATATCAAAAACGGACGGGTTTTGACCATGGCGGGAAAGATTTTTGAAAATGGGCAGGTCATCATTGAAAACGGCAAAATTCAAGCGGTGGGAGAAAACCTTTCCTGTCCGGACAAAAAGGCTGCCGTGATCGACGCCCAGGGCGGATGGATTCTGCCGGGCCTGGTGGAAGCCCACTGCCATATTGGAATCACGGAAGAGAAAAAGGGTTTTGAGGGGGATGACTGCAACGAAGGAAACCAGCCGGTGATCCCATATTTAAAAGCGCTGGATGCAGTAAACCCTATGGATTCGGCTTTCCACAACGCTTTAAGCGCGGGGATTACGGCAGTCATGGCAGGACCGGGCAGCTCCAACGTGGTCGGCGGGCAGTTTTTGCTCATGAAGACCTATGGCCGGGTGCTGGACCGGATGCTTTTGAAAGAACCGGCGGCGATGAAAGTGGCCTTTGGGGAAAACCCAAAAACAAATTACAGCGGGCAGAATCAAGTCCCGTCTACCCGTATGTCCATCGGGGCGCTGCTGCGGGATGAACTGACCAGGGCGCAGAATTACCGTTCCCGCAAAAAAGCGGCCCAGAAAAACGGGGAAGATTTTGAAGCGGATTACCGGTTGGAATGTTGGCTGCCGGTGCTGGAGGGAAAAATTCCCCTGAAGGCCCATGTTCACCGGGCGGATGATATTCTGACAGCCATCCGCATTGCCAAAGAATTCGGCCTTGGACTGACGCTGGATCACTGCACCGAGGGGCACCTGATCGCCCGTGAGATCAAAGCGTCTGGATTCCCGGCAATCGTTGGCCCGACGCTTTCGTCCCGCAATAAAATCGAAGTACAGAACATGGACTTTAAGACACCGGGAATTTTGCAAAAAGCAGGCGTTCTGGTCGCCATTACGACCGACCACCCGGTGACCCGGATTCAGTACCTGCCAATCTGCGCGGGGTTTGCCGCCAAGGAAGGTCTTGGCGTGGAGCATGCACTGGAGGCCATCACCTGTAATCCGGCGAAAATCTGCGGCGCGGCAGATCGCATTGGGTCTATCGAGCCGGGAAAAGATGCAGATTTGGCTGTTTTTGACGGGAATCCCATGGAAGTGTTTACCAAAACCTTATATACTATTGTAGACGGTCAGATCGCCTACCGGCATGACAGCCCGGCAGGCGAAAAAGACTGAACCGGGGCAAGGATAAAACGCAGTCCCAAAAACTTTTTTGGCGAAAAAAACAACCCGGAAAAGGAACCATCCTTTCCCGGGTTGTTTTATAAAAAGGTGTTATCTGTTTTGCTCTTTGCTTTGGTTTTGCTGTTTTTGCTGTTGGTTTTGCTGATTTTGCTGTTTTTGTTGCTGGTTGTTTTTAGACTCCTGCATGAATGGTCACCTCCTAAAATTTCAGGCGAGGCGATATGAAAATCCCTCGATACCAGTATGGCCTGACGGCGGTTCAATATACATTGCGGCAGATTTTCTTTTTTCGCCGTGATAAAAAGATTGCTTTTGGAAAAAGTATTTTCGTCCGGTTTTGACATTTTTACAGTCCGCCTTTGATCTTCTGCAGCGCGCCTTTTTCCAGTCGGCTGACCTGCGCCTGGCTGATGCCGATTTCACCGGCCACTTCCATCTGCGTTTTGCCGGCAAAAAACCGCAGAGAGAGGATCTTCTTTTCCCGCGGCGTCAGATTGGCGATAGCCTCCCGGATGGACAATTCCTCCAGCCAATTGCTGTCGTCGTTTTGATCCCCCAGCTGATCCATGACGAAAATGGTGTCGCCGGAATCGGAATAGACCGGTTCATACAGGGAAACCGGTTCCACAATGGATTCCAGCGCCAAAACCACATCCTGTTTCTTCATTCCCATATCCCGGGAAATTTCTTCTATCGTAGGTTCTTTCAGGTTTTCTCCGGTGAGGCGCTCTTTGGCCTGCATCGCTTTATAAGCCACGTCCCGCATGGACCGGCTGACCCGGACGCTGTTATTATCCCGCAGGTAGCGGCGGATTTCTCCGACGATCATCGGTACGCCATAGGTGGAAAAGCGTACTCCCTGTTCCGGGTCAAAGTGATCGATGGCTTTGATCAGACCGATACAGCCCACCTGGAACAGATCGTCCAGGTTTTCGCCCCGGTTGGCGAATTTCTGTACGACGCTTAAAACCAGCCGAAGGTTCCCGCTGATCAGTTCCTCTCTGGCCTTTTGATCTCCCTGCCGTACTTTTTGCAGCAGAGCAGCCTTTTCCTTTTCTTTCAGCACTTTTAAATTCGCTGTGTTCACTCCGCAGATTTCCACCTTGCTGTAATACATCTCATCACGCCCGCTTCCTCCCGATTTTGCCGCCTGCCGGCGGTGATTTTATCATGGACAGCGCCTTGTCCCGGCATGCAGAAATTTTCGTTGGGAATTTTTGTTAGCATAAGAGGACAAAGAAAAGCCATAAACATACCCAAAGGGGGCGGTGCGGATGATCTACCGAATTTCAGATTTTAAATATAAGGATGTGATCAACATCAAAGACGGAAATTGTCTGGGGGCCATCTGCGACGTGGAGATCGAGAGCGAGAAAGCCCAGGTAATCGCCGTAGTGGTGCGGGGGCGGTTCCGCTTTTTCGGTTTGTTCGGAAAAGGGGAGGAGTTCGTAATCCCGTGGGATCAGGTGAAGGTGATCGGCGAGGACGCAGTGCTGGTCTGCTTTGACCGCTGCCCGGAACCGCGAAAGCCCAGACACCCCAGACACTGCGCGGCAGAGGATTTCTATTAAAAATCACAACATCTTTTGCCTTTGCAGAAAATACTTGCTTTTTAAAATGAATTATGCTATACTAACACGGCAAAACACACGCTTGGGTTGGATTTGGGTAGGTGCCGGGAAAGATTCCGGTCGTCCGAAAATTGCCCGGGCGGAGGAAAAACCTAAGGAGGAACTGTAAAAATGGGCGTTATTTCTATGAAACAGCTGTTGGAAGCCGGTGTACACTTCGGTCACCAGACCAGAA
>DFDW01000040.1:0-8527 GCA_002369315.1 Ruminococcaceae bacterium UBA3818
TCTTGTGGGTGGTGGTGGTGACCACGTCGGCGTAAGGCACCGGAGACTGGTGCAGCCCCGCCGCGACCAGACCGGCGATGTGGGCCATATCCACCATCAGGTAAGCGCCGCAGGCGTCGGCCACTTCGCGGAATTTGGCAAAGTCGATAGAGCGGGCGTAGGCAGAAGCGCCTGCCACGATCAGTTTGGGTTTGTGTTCCATCGCCAGCCGCATCAGCTCATCGTAGTCGATGGTGCCGGTCTTGGCGTCTACGCCGTAGGGAACGAATTTGAAATAGGTGCCGGACATGTTTACCGGAGAGCCGTGGGTCAGATGACCGCCGTGGGCCAGATTCATGCCCAGCACCGTGTCGCCGGGTTGGATAAGCGCGAAGTAAACCGCCATGTTGGCCTGCGCGCCGGAATGAGGCTGCACGTTGGCATGCTCCGCGCCGAAGAGCTTTTTCGCCCGCTCAATGGCCAGCGTTTCCACCTTGTCCACGCACTGGCAGCCGCCATAGTAGCGCTTGCCGGGATAACCCTCGGCGTATTTGTTGGTGAGAACCGATCCCATGGCCGCCATGACAGCCGGCGAGACCAGATTCTCAGAGGCGATCAGTTCAATATTTCTTCTTTGGCGGGCCAGCTCTTCCTGCATGGCACTGCCCAATTCCGGGTCATATTTGGACACAAAGCCAATGGTGTCCAGCATATCTGCATACATGGAAATCGTCCTTTCTTTGGAAAACCGCCGCGGAAATGATACGCTTTTCCGTAGTTGGTTTTTATTTTCTTTTATTATACTGACACAAACAAAGAAAATCAATTCTTTGTCTATTTTATACTGGAATCAAGCAAAAAGAAGCCGATATCAAAATTTTTATTCCAGCACGTAGCGTTTTGGAGCCTTGGCGGATGTTAAAGGTAGAGGAGGGAGAATATGCGGCAGGAGCAATCATTGCGTACGAATGATGGTGCTGAAGATGTGATCCGGCAATATGCTGCCATGGTGTACCGGCTGGCGTTTGCCCGGTCCGGGACAAAAGACGATGCGGACGAGATCTTTCAAGAGGTGTTTTTCCGTTATCTGAAAAACCAGCCGGTATTTGAAAGTGAAGAACACTGCAAAGCATGGCTGATTCGGGTTACGATCAACTGTTCCAGAAAGCTGTGGAGCAGCGGCTGGCGCGTTACGTTTTCGCCCGAAAGCCCGCAGTCAAAGGATTGATAAAACGAAAAAGGCAGGGAAACTCCCTGCCTTTTGTTTTTATAAAATCCGCGCCAGAATGGAATTGGAAAGCAAAAATCCCTTTGGCGTAAAAAAAAGCCGCCCGTTTTCTTCTTTCATGTACCCGGCGCCGATCATGGGGCGGGATTTTTGCCAAAGGCCGTCCCAGTCGTAATCCGGATAAGCGGCGGCCGCCTCTTTGCGGTCGATGCCCTGACAAAGGCGCAGTCCCAGCAGGGCATATTCCTGTGGATCTCCGCCGGGTCCGTCGCCGCAGATCAGCGACAGCGGATTTTCCGCCGCCAGAAACCCGCCCAGATCCCGCGGGAAGAAAAATCTCCGGCCCTCCATCAGGCTGTGGGCGGCTGGTCCGAGACCCAGATATTCCGCGCCCAGCCAGTATTTACAGTTGTGGCGGCTGTGAAATCCCGGTTTGGCAAAGTTGGAGATTTCATATTGGCAAAATCCGTGCCGCGCCAAAGCTTCCACCGCCTGCAAATAGCGTTCGGCCTGCTCGTCCGGGTCGGGACAGCGGGCCGCCACCCCGTTTCGGTCAAAGGGGGTGCCCTCTTCGATTTTGAGCAGATAAGCCGAGATGTGCGTGATACCGGTTTCGGCGCAGAATCCGATGGACTTTTCCACCGATTGCGCCGTTTGTTGTGGAATACCCAGCATCAAATCCAGCGAGATGTTGGAAAATCCCGCCGCCTGCGCATGGGCCACTGCCAGCGCCGCCTCCTTTGCCGTATGCCTTCTGCCGAGAATTTTCAGCTCTTCTTCGTCGGCAGACTGCATGCCGAAAGACAGTCGGTTGACCCCGGCGGCGAACAGATCCCGCAGCGTTTCTTCCAGTGTAGAAGCAGGGTTTGCCTCCAGCGTGATTTCGGCGTTTTGTAATCCGAAATGCCGCCGCGCCGTACTGACAATCCGCTCAATGCGCCGCGCGCCCAGCAAAATGGGAGTGCCGCCGCCAAAATACAATGTATCTGCCGGGCGCTGCCAGCGCTCGGCAGAAGCTGCTAGCGCCCGGCAGATTTGTTCGGTATAAGCGTCCATAAGGCTTTCTTCGGCCTTGACCGAGTAAAAGTTGCAGTAGGGGCACTTGGCGGCGCAGAACGGCACATGAATGTAGATGCCAGGATTGGTCTCCCGGATCAGGGTTTCATACCGGCTCATTTGACCGCCCTCGTGGCAAAGTATTTGGCCGAATATTGGCAGATCAGATCGTCATCCACATCCTCATAAAAGCCGGTGATGGCAAATCCTGCCGCCGTCTGCCCGCCGATGAGCGATTCCAGCGTGTGACTGTACTGGATGGTTTCTTTATTTTGCAGTACCCGCGAAACCTCTTCCGGACTCAGCTCATCCAGCGAGCAGAAAGGCAGGTGGTTGGATACGGTGAAGCGGTTTTGATCCCAGTCCGGCCCGTTGAAGATGTAAACAAACGGATTGGTGGCGCCGAACAGAAAGCTGCCGCCTTTTCGGAGCACCCGGTAGGCTTCGTCAAAAACCGGCTGAACTTCCGGCACATAGGTCACCGATACCGGGCAGAACACCAAATCGAACGCGCTGTCGGCAAAGGCGGACAGGTCCCGCATGTCTCCCCGGACAATCTTCAAAGGCAGATTTTCCCGCTGGGACACCAAACGGTCCTGGGTCAGCTGGGCCAGGGAGTTGTCAAACACAGTGACATCCGCCCCGGCTGCCGCCAGAATCGGAGCCTGCTGGCCGCCGCCGCTGGCAAGGCAGAGGATTTTTAATCCGGCAAGCTCTTCGGGAAACCACTCCCGCGGCACCGGCTTTTTGGCGGTAAGCAGGATGGAAAAAAGCCCTGCCCGTGCCGCTTCGATTTCCTCATGGGATACCGGCACCGTCCATTGCCAGGCATTTTTTACATGCAGGTCCCACGCTTCGGCATTGTGGGAGATCACATCGACAGTACTCATAAAAACAAACCCTCCTTCACAGGAATACCCCCGGCCGCGAAGCCGGGCGAAAACAAAGGGCCGCGGAGATGCGCCGCGGCCCGGGGGAATCGAAAAAACTAATCCAGCTTGAGTACCGACATAAAGGCTTCCTGCGGCACCTCCACCGAGCCCAGCTGGCGCATGCGCTTCTTGCCCTCTTTCTGCTTTTCCAAAAGCTTCTTTTTCCGGGTGATGTCGCCGCCGTAGCACTTGGCCAAAACGTCTTTTCTCATGGCCTTGACCGTTTCCCGGGCAATGACCTTGCCGCCCACCGCCGCTTGAATCGGCACCTCGAACAGCTGGCGCGGAATGTGTTCCTTGAGGTTCTCGGCCATCTTGCGGGCGCGGGTATAGGCCTTGTCCGCATGGACGATGAAGCTTAAAGCGTCCACCATCTCGCCGTTGAGCAGAATATCCAGCTTGACCAGTTTGGAGGGCTGGTAGCCATCCAGCTCATAGTCATAAGAGGCGTAGCCCTTGGTGCGGGATTTGAGCGCGTCGAAAAAGTCGTAGACGATTTCGTTTAAGGGCAGGTCGTAATGCAGTTCCACCCGGTCGGTGTCCAGATACTTGGTGTCTTTGTAAACGCCGCGCCGCTCCTGGCACAGCTCCATAATGGAGCCGATGTACTGGGCCGGCGTGAAAATGCTGGCCTTGACATGGGGCTCCTCCGCCGAAGCGATCAGGGACGGGTCCGGGTAGTTGGTAGGGTTGTCGATGGTGACGACAGAACCGTCGGTCAAATGGATTTTGTAGATAACGCTGGGGGCGGTGGTAACGAGATCGAGGTTAAATTCCCGCTCCAGCCGCTCCTGGATAATTTCCATGTGCAAAAGCCCCAGAAAACCGCAGCGGAAGCCAAAGCCCAGCGCGATGGAAGTTTCCGGCTCAAAGGAAAGCGATGCGTCGTTCAGCTGTAATTTTTCCAAGGCATCCCGCAAATCGGGATAGCGGGCGCCGTCTGCCGGGTAGATACCGCAGAATACCATCGGCACCGCTTTGCGATAGCCGGGCAGCGGTTCGTCGCAGGGGCGGTCGCGCAAGGTCACCGTGTCGCCTACGGTAGTATCTTGTACGTTTTTGATGCTGGCGGTGAGGTATCCCACCTGGCCGGCTTTCAGCTCGCCGCAGGGGTTGAGGGTTGTGGCGCCCATAGTGCCAACCTCTACCACCGAGAATTCGGCGCCGGTGGCCATCATGCGGATCGCGTCGCCGGTGCGAAGGGTTCCCTCTTTTACGCGAATGTAGACGATTACACCTTTGTAACTGTCATAGTAAGAGTCAAAAATCAGCGCTTTGAGCGGCGCGCCCGGGTCCCCGGAGGGGGCGGGAATATCGGTGACCACCCGTTCCAGGACCTCTTCAATATTGATGCCGTTTTTGGCCGAGATGCGCGGCGCGTCCAGACAGGGGATGCCGATAACATCCTCCACCTCATGGGCGACCCGCTCTGGGTCGGCGGCGGGCAGGTCAATTTTGTTGATGACCGGTACGACTTCCAGGTCATGCTCAATGGCAAGGTAGGTGTTGGCCAAGGTCTGGGCTTCAATGCCCTGGGAGGCATCCACCACCAGCAGCGCCCCCTCGCAGGCCGCCAGAGAGCGGGAGACCTCATAGTTAAAGTCCACATGTCCGGGGGTGTCGATCAGGTTAAAATCGTACACCTGCCCGTCCTTTGCGGTATATTGCAGCCGGACAGCCCGGGCTTTGATGGTAATGCCCCGTTCCCGTTCGATGTCCATGTTGTCCAAAAGCTGTTCTTCCATGTCCCGCTTGGCCACGGTACTGGTCAGCTCCAGAATCCGGTCAGCCAAGGTGGATTTTCCATGGTCGATGTGGGCAATGATGCAAAAATTGCGGGTATGCTCCAAAATAGGGTCGATCTGCGCCAAACTGTTCACCTCTGTATTCTCTTTCACAAATCAACGGATAATCAAAATCAGTATAGCATATTTGTCCGCCGGGTACAACGAAAAATCGCGGGATCCCTTATCATATTTTGCCCTTTGTGCTTGCTTTTTTGTGCTGGTCTGCTATAATGGGTTATTCACCGCGGCTGGAAAGGAGTGAAGTATGAATGCGATTTTTCAAGAAGAGTCGGCCAGGCTTTCCTGGACGAAAGAACAGTATCAGCAGGCTGCCGAGGATGAGCGCCTGATGCTGGGCGCCCTGCCGAGGCTGTATCCAAACGATCCAAACCTTTTAAACGAACTGCTGCTGCATACCCACAACCGGATCGTGCGGCTGGAGCAGAGCCGACTCAAACCTTACTTTGCCCGCATCGACTTTACCGATGGCACGTCCGGCCAGACCGACCGGTGTTATATCGGAAAGATCGGCGTGTCCGATCAGGACGGCCAGATCATCACAGTGGACTGGCGAGCCCCGGTCGCTACCTTATACTATGACAGCAATTTGGGCAAAGCCTCTTACCAGGCGCCGGAGGGACAGATCAGCGGTACGCTTTCCCTCAAACGGCAGTATGAGATTGAAAAGGGAGAGCTGCTTTCCTATCACGATGTGGACTCCGTATCCAACGATGAGCTGCTCAAGCCGTTTTTAAGTGCCGGCGCGGACAGCCGGCTCAAAAACATCGTCGCTTCCATCCAGGCCGAGCAGAACCGGATCATCCGGGAGGACCTGCATAAAAACCTCATCGTGCAGGGGGCGGCGGGAAGCGGCAAAACCACGGTGGCGTTGCACCGCATCGCCTATCTGGTCTACCGCTGGCGGGACAGCATCCGCCCAAGCCAGTACATGGTCATCGGACCGAACCTGTTTTTTATCAGCTATATTTCGGCGGTGCTGCCGGATCTGGATGTAGACAGCGTACCGCAGTTTACCTATGAAACGTTGGCGGCCCAGTATCTGGGAGAAAATTTTACCGTGCAAAACGCCCTGTGAGCCGCTTCGCAGTCTGCTATAAATTTTTCAATATGAAAAAAGACGGTGCTGCTTTTGCAGCACCGTCTTTTTGTTTGAAAATTAGAAACGGTTGCGTTTTTTGTAGCTGGTGTGGAGGATCTCGTGGGCCTTGTGGGAGCCGTAGCTGCCCAGATAGGTCTCGTAAACCTCTTTGACCACCGGGTTTTCATGGGATTTCCGAATCGGCTTGTTCTTATCATCTTCGTACAACGCAGCCGCACGCCGCGCTTTCAGATCGATGAAGTTGCGAACCGCCGCCGGCTGTACCGGCTGGCCGCCGCCGTTGACGCAGCCGCCCGGGCAGCCCATGATCTCGATGAAGTGATAGTTCTTCTCGCCGGATTTGACCGATTCCAGAACTTTCTTGGCGTTTTTCAGTCCGGACGCAACGCAGACATTCAGCTCCAGATCGCCGATCTTGTAGGTCGCTTCCTTAATACCCTGGGTACCGCGGACCTCGCTGAACTCAACGGCCTCGCCGCTTTCGCCGGTGATCCACTCTTTCGCGGTACGCAGCGCCGCTTCCATAACGCCGCCGGTGGCGCCGAAAATTACGCCTGCGCCGGTGGAGGTGCCCAAAGGCGCGTCGAACTCTTCGTCGGGCAGCTTGGGCAGATACATACCTGCACGGTTGATCATGCGGGCCAGTTCACGGGTGGTCAGGGCAACGTCTACGTCCGGATAACCGGAAGCGGACTCGTCCTCACGCTTGGTCTCAAACTTCTTGGCAGTACAGGGCATAATGCCGACCACGAAGATGTCTTTGGGATCAATGCCGGTTTTCTCCGCGTACCAGGTCTTGGCCAGCGCGCCGAACATCTGCTGCGGCGATTTGCAGGTGGACAGGTTCTCGGTGAATTCCGGATAGTAATGCTCACAGTATTTGACCCAGCCGGGGGAGCAGGAGGTGATCATCGGCAGCTTGCCGCCATTTTTGATTCGCTCAACCAGCTCATTGGCCTCTTCCACGATGGTCATATCCGCGGCAAAGTCGGTGTCATAAACGCCGTCAAAGCCCAGACGGCGCAGCGCCGCGACCATCTTGCCTTCCACGTTGGTGCCGATGTGCATGCCAAACGCTTCACCCAAAGTTACGCGGATGGAAGGAGCGGTCTGAACGATGACATGTTTGGTCGGGTCGTTAAGCGCACGCCATACATCCTTGGTGTTGTCTTTTTCCGACAGCGCACCGGTGGGGCAGACAACAATACACTGGCCGCAGGATACGCAGGCCACGTCGGACAAATTCTGGTCAAAGGCGGAGCCAATGTGGGTGTTAAAGCCACGGCCGTTGGGGCCGATCACCGCAACATCCTGCCATTTGGCGCAAGCGGCAGCACAGCGGCGGCACAGCACACACTTGGAGTTGTCGCGTACCAAATGTACGGCGGAATCGTCGTAATTGCTGGCGGGCTTTTCACCGTCATAAATCGCTTCGTCGTAGATACGGAAGTCTTTACACAGTTTCTGCAGCTCACAGTTTCCGGAGCGTACGCAGGACAAGCAGGAACGGTTATGGGTGGAAAGGATCAGCTCCAGGTTGGTTTTGCGGGAAGCGAAAACACGTTTGGAGTTGGTCAGGATCTCCATGCCCTCGGCCACCGGATAAACGCAGGCGGCAACCAGGTTCCGCATGCCGACAACTTCTACTACGCAGATGCGGCAGGCGCCGATTTCGTTGATTTCTCTTAAGTAACACAAGGTGGGAATTTCGATTCCATGCATTCTGGCGGCTTCCAAAATGGTGCTGCCGGCCGGTACGGACAAGGGCATACCGTTAATTTTAATATTTACCATTTCCATTGTGGTACACTCCTTCCTTATTTTTTGTAGATGGCGCCGAACTTACATTTTTCCATGCAGGCGCCGCACTTGAGGCATTTCGCGGGATCGATGACGTGAGGCTGTTTCACGGTGCCGGAGATGGCGTCCGCCGGGCAGGCTCTTGCGCACAAAGTACAGCCTTTGCACTTCTCACGGTCGATGACGTAGCTCAGCAGCGCTTTACATACGCCGGCCGGGCACTTCTTGTCAACGATATGGGCCACATATTCATCCCGGAAGTATTTCAGGGTAGAGAGTACCGGGTTGGGAGCGGACTGGCCGAGGCCGCACAAAGAGTTGGCCTTGATGTGGTAGCACAACTCTTCCATTTTGTCCAGATCTTCCATGGTACCTTTGCCTTTGGTGATCTTGTCCAGCATTTCCAGCAGGCGCTTGGTACCGATACGGCAGGGCGTACATTTGCCGCAGCTTTCGTCTACGGTGAATTCCAGGAAGAACTTGGCGATATCCACCATACAGGTGTCTTCATCCATAACGATCAGGCCGCCGGAGCCCATCATGGAGCCGATGGAGATCAGGTTGTCGTAGTCAACGGGGATATCAATCAAAGAAGCGGGGATACAGCCGCCGGAAGGACCGCCGG
>DFDW01000040.1:8574-9181 GCA_002369315.1 Ruminococcaceae bacterium UBA3818
CGGAAGGACCGCCGGTCTGGGCCGCTTTGAATTTCTTGCCGTTGGGAATGCCGCCGCCGATTTCTTCAACGATTTCCCGCAGGGTGGTACCCATGGGAACTTCCACCAGGCCGGTGTTGTGGATCTTTCCGCCCAGCGCGAATACCTTGGTGCCTTTGGATTTCTCGGTACCCATGGAGGCGAACCAGTCGGCGCCTTTGAGGATGATCTGGGGGATGTTGGCGTAGGTTTCTACGTTGTTCAGAACGGTGGGCCGCTCAAACAGGCCTTTGACCGCCGGGAACGGAGGACGGGGTCTGGGCTCGCCGCGGTGACCTTCGATAGAAGTCATCAGCGCGGTTTCCTCGCCGCAGACGAACGCGCCGGCGCCCAGACGCAGTTCAATGTCAAAGTCAAATCCGGTGCCCAGGATATTTTTGCCCAGCAGGCCGTTTTCCCGGGCCTGGCCGATGGCGATTTCCAACCGTTTTACCGCGATGGGGTACTCGGCACGGACGTAGATATAACCCTGGCTTGCGCCGATGGCATAGCCGGCAATGGCCATTGCTTCCAGCACAACGTGGGGGTCGCCTTCCAGAACAGAACGGTCCATGAACGCGCCGGGGTC
>DFDW01000040.1:9259-10032 GCA_002369315.1 Ruminococcaceae bacterium UBA3818
GGGTCGCCCTCGTCAGCGTTGCAGCAGACATATTTCTGGCCGGCGGGCTGCGCCGCCGCAAAGCTCCACTTCATGCCGGTGGGGAAGCCGCCGCCGCCCCGTCCGCGCAGGCCGGAGTCTTTAATGGTCTGGATAACCTGCTCGGGGGTCATTTCGGTCAGTACTTTACCCAGAGCCATGTAGCCGTCCAGGCCGATGTATTCATTGATGTTTTCCGGATCGATCACGCCGCAGTTTTTCAGCGCCACACGTTTTTGCTTGGCGTAGAACTGGGTATGGTTCAAAGATTTTACCGTGTCTTCCTGCACCGTCTCCTGATACAGAAGGCGGGTGACGATACGGCCCTTGAGCAGATGCTCAGAAACGATCTCGGGGATATCTTCGGGTTTAACCATGCTGTAAAAGGCGCCCTCAGGATAAACGATCATAACAGGGCCCAAGGCGCACAGGCCGAAACAGCCGGTTTTAATGACCTTGATCTCTTCGGTCAGGCCGTTGCTCTGAAGCTCCCGATCCAGAGCTTCAATGATTCGGGCGCTGCCGGAGGAGGTACAGCCTGTACCACCGCAGACCAGCACATGGGAACGATACATGTTGGTTTCCTCCTTATTTCGTTTTTGCGCCGATGGTGTATTCGGTTACGACATTGCCGTTGACCAGGTGATCGTTGACAACCTTAACTGCCATTTCGGGAGTCATTTTTACATAAGTAACCTTTTCTTTACCGGGTTCGTAGACCTCGACGACAGGCTCGTACTGGCAGATGCCGATGC
>DFDW01000031.1 GCA_002369315.1 Ruminococcaceae bacterium UBA3818
GGCAGGTGGAAGTTGGTGATCAGCCCGTCCAGAACGCGGAAAGTACAGCCGGGATAGAGAAAAATATCGGTGTATCCCTCGTCAGCGCGGATATCTCCATATTTAGCGGCCACGGATTCCAGCGTGCGGGTACTGGTGGTGCCCACAGCAATGACCCGGCCGCCTGCCGCTTTGGTCTCACGGATAAGGCGTGCGGTTTCTTCCGGCAAACGGTAATGCTCTGAGTGCATTTTATGTTCGGTTATTTCGTCTACCTTGACCGGCCGGAAAGTGCCCAACCCTACGTGGAGGGTCACATAGCCGATTTGAACGCCTTTTTGCCGCAGTTTGTCCATCATTTCCAGGGTGAAATGCAGTCCGGCAGTGGGGGCGGCGGCAGAACCCAGTTCATGGGAATAGACCGTCTGATACCGCTCGTTGTCCTGCAATTTTGCCGTGATGTAGTGGGGCAGGGGCATCTGGCCGATTTTTTCCAGAATATTGTAAAAGTTTCCCTCATAGGAAAACCGAACCAGACGGTTGCCGCCTTCCAGAACCTCCAGCACGTCGGCGCGAAGCAGCCCGTCGCCAAAGGTGACGCTTACGCCGAGCAGGGCTTTTTTCCCGGGTTTGACCAATACTTCCCACACGTCGGTTTGTTTTTGCTCCAGCAAAAGCATTTCAATGCGGGCGCCGGTAGATCTTGTTCCATACAGCCGGGCAGGCAGTACCCGGGAATCGTTGACGATCAAGCAGTCGCCGGGACGAAGAAGTTCCAAAAGGTCATAGAAATGCAGATGCTCGATTTGCCCGCCGGGGGTGGACAAATGCATCAGCCGGGAATGATCCCGCGGTTCGACAGGGGTTTGCGCGATGAGGGATTCGGGCAAATCATACCAAAAATCACTTTTTTTCATTTTCTTTTTCACCTTATACCATAAAACATCGAAAAATAATTGACAAACAGGAATTTAAAGTGTTACTATAACAAAAATACTGACGGAAAGACGATTCTTTCCTGCAAATACAGCAAATGCAATGCCTTCTGCTATTATAATGCAACAGGCGGCGGTTGACAACTGGTTTTTCCAAGGTTCCGCTGACTTAGAGAGGGCGGATTTTCGTCGAAAGAAAAAGCCTTTTTTCTGTCACCATTTTTGAAGCGGAAAAATAGGATGCAATAAGAAAACAAAGGAGTCAGGACAATGAAAGATTTCAAAGTCGGCATCATCGGCGCGACCGGTATGGTCGGTCAGAGATTTGTAAGCCTTTTGGAAAATCATCCGTGGTTTCACCCGGTGGTTTTGGCGGCATCCTCCCGGTCCGCCGGAAAAACCTATGAAGAAGCGGTCGGACCCCGCTGGGCGATGAACACTCCTATGCCGGAGCAGATGAAAAAAATGGTCGTGATGGACGCCACCGCCGATATGGAAAAAATCGCAGGTATGGTGGATTTTGTTTTCTGCGCAGTCAACATGGATAAAGCCCAGACCCGTGCGCTGGAGGAGGCATATGCCAAGCTGGAGTGCCCGGTTATTTCCAACAATAGTGCGCATCGAGCCACCCCTGACGTGCCGATGATTATCCCGGAAATCAACGACGATCATGCGGCGCTGATCGATATTCAACGTCGGCGCCTGGGAACCAAACGGGGCTTTATCGCGGTAAAATCCAATTGTTCTTTGCAAAGCTATGTCCCGGCGTTGCACCCGCTGATGGAAGAATTCGGTGTGACAAAGGTTCTGGCCTGTACCTATCAGGCGATTTCCGGCGCGGGCAAAACGTTCGCCACCTGGCCGGAGATGGATGACAACGTGATTCCCTTTATTTCCGGAGAAGAGGAAAAAAGCGAGCAGGAGCCTCTGAAAATCTGGGGTACTGTTGGTTCTGAAGGTGTGATCCCGGCGACAGCACCGTCGATTACCACCCAGTGCCTGCGGGTCAATGTATCCGATGGTCATACGGCAGCGGTGTTTGCGAGCTTCGAGAAAAAGCCGACCCTGGAGCAGATCAAGGAAAAATGGGCTGCTTTTGAGGGCGCACCCCAAAAGTTGGGCCTGCCCAGCGCTCCCAAACAATTTTTGCATTATTTTGAAGAAAACGACCGGCCCCAGCCCAAATTGGACCGGATGCTGGAAAACGGCATGGCCGTCAGCGTAGGACGTTTAAGGGAAGATACACAGTATGATGTGAAGTTTATCTGCCTTTCTCACAACACCCTGCGCGGCGCGGCGGGCGGCGCTGTTTTGATGGCAGAGCTGCTGGCAGCCAAAGGCTATCTAGACTAAGTACATGCGAAGCGGAATGCAGCTTGTTTCGGCGGAGAAACCACATCTGACTGAATTGTTGGAAAGGCGGTTGATTCGGATGAAACAAGCTGTTTTTTTAGGCGCAGCCACCGCGCTGATCACCCCGATGCACCCGGACGGGTCAATCAATCCGGATGAGATGAAGCGGCTGGTAGAGTGGCAGATCGAGCGGGGAATCGACGCGCTGGTTGTCTGCGGCACCACGGGGGAATGCGCGACCCTCAGCCGGGAGGAGCACCTGCAGGCCGTATCCTGCGTGGTGGAGCAGGCGGCCGGAAGGGTTCCGGTAATTGCCGGCAGCGGCAGCAACGATACGGCATTTTCCATCATAACCTCCAAAGAGGCGGCGGCCATCGGGGCCGATGCGCTGATGTCGGTTACACCCTACTACAACAAGACCACCCAGGATGGGCTGATCCGGCATTTTTTCACCATAGCTGAGGCAGCCGGTCTGCCGTTGATCGTTTACAACGTACCGTCCCGGACCGGAATGGATATCTCGTTGGAGACCTGCCGCAAACTATCAGAGCATCCGCTGATTGCGGGCATTAAGGAAGCCAGCGGCGATGTGGCAAAAGCCTCCCGCATTATTGCGTCCTGCGGCTCGGAATTGCCGGTATACAGCGGAAATGATGACATTGCCGCGCCAATTTTGGCTATGGGAGGCAAAGGCGTGGTTTCCGTGGTGTCCAATCTGCTGCCCGGGGAGATGGCGGATCTTTGCCGGCGGGGGAAAAATAACGATTTGGCTGGCTGCCGGGCATTGCAGCTGCGCTTGATGGGGATGATAGACGCGTTATTTGCACAGGTCAATCCCATTCCAATCAAGCAAGCGATGAACCTGGCTGGATGGCGGGCAGGGCCCTGCCGTTTGCCTTTGACAGAGGCCTCCGAGGAGGTCTGCCGGCAGCTGGCGCGGGAAATGGTCAGCCTGGGCATTCCGTGTGCGAAAACAGGAGGCGGATATGATGCATAAAAAGTCTTTGAAGAAAACCGAAGGCCTTCTGCTGACAGGCGTGTTTTGGGACCCGGCCGATACTCATATTTTCCCGGTATTGCTCAGCGGACTCGCGTGCAGCTCCTTAAGCGTTTCGGCATTCTTTGCGCCGCCGGGTCCTCATCCGGATGAGGTTTGTTTTTTCGTCCCGGAGGAGCAGATGGAGAAGCTGATGCGTTTTTGTCGAAGATTACGCCAGCAAACCGGATCCCCCATGCAGATACGTATCACAGGAAAAACCCTATTGGAAGGGGATGGATGGGATTTGGAAAAGGTGCAGAATGTGTTTTTGGACGATACGGACAGCAGAATGCTGCTGTATCTGGGGAATGGTTCTTTTATCGCCTGCTGTGACAGCTGGGATGCCCAAGCAGTTTTAGAGGCGATACAAGAGGAAGAATGACAGCTGGGACAAAACCAGCATAAAAAGGGAGGCGTTTGGCGCCTCCCTTTTTTGATAAAACGATACCGCTATTTCATGACCATAAACAGCGTTCCGGCGCCGATTAAAACGCATCCGACAATGGATTTCCAGCTGACCGTTTCATGGAAAATCACAAAAGCCAGTACTACCGTTAAAACGACGCTGAGCTTGTCGATGGGCACAACCTTTGATACATCTCCAACCTGAATGGCATGGTAATAACACAGCCAGGATAAGCCGGTTGCCAGCCCGGAAAGAATCAAAAACAGCCAGCTTTTGTTGGAGATTTCTTTCAGTCCCGCCTGGGAACCGGTCAGGAAAACCATTCCCCACGCAAGAACCAGAACAACGATCGTCCGAATGGCAGTTGCCAGGTTGGAATTGACGTTTTCAATACCGATTTTGGCCAGAATAGAGGTCAGCGCCGCAAAAACAGCTGAACCAATCGCATAAAGCCACCACATATCTTTCACTCCCTTGATACATTTCTTCTTTATCATACACCTTTGTGCTGATGTTGCAAGAATTTTGGAAAATTTATTTGTAGAAAAGGGGAAAATATAGTATAATATACAACGTTTGTATAGCTGTTATTGCTTTTTCAACAGCAGACACAGGAGGAAACAATATGTATCAACTGCTCAAACAGGAGGGGAGCGCCCGGCGGGGCGTATTTCATACCGTCCATGGCGATATTCAGATGCCGGCTTTTATGAATGTAGGAACTGCCGCGGCAATCAAAGGCGGGATTTCTTCTTATGATCTGGTGGATTTGAAATGCCAGGTAGAGCTTTGCAACACGTATCATCTGCATATCCGTCCCGGAGATCAGCTGATCCATGATCTGGGCGGGCTGCACCGCTTTATGGGGTGGAAGGGGCCAATTCTCACCGACAGCGGCGGATTTCAGGTCTT
>DFDW01000024.1:0-140 GCA_002369315.1 Ruminococcaceae bacterium UBA3818
CTCTCCAGTCTTTCTTAGAAGGACCATCAACGGTTTTCTGCGTACCAGTGGTAGCATGAACAGTGGTCATCAAGCCTTCTTTTATGCCGAATTTCTCATGAACAACCTTGACCAACGGAGCCAGGCAGTTGGTGGTGCAG
>DFDW01000024.1:180-56079 GCA_002369315.1 Ruminococcaceae bacterium UBA3818
CAGTTGGTGGTGCAGGAAGCGTTGGAAACAACGGTCATATCCTTGGTGTATTTGTCATGGTTTACGCCCATAACAAAGGTGGGAGTCTCTTTATCCTTGGCAGGAGCGGAAATAACAACTTTTTTCGCGCCGCCTTTGATATGAGCCTGGCAAGCTTCAGAAGTGGTGAATACGCCGGTAGAATCTACAACGTACTCAGCGCCGCACTCAGCCCACGGAATGTTGGCCGGATCTTTCTCAGCGTAGAATTTAACTTCTTTGCCCTCTACGATGATGGAGTTCTCGGTTACTTTGATATCGCCGTTATAGCGGCCATGTACAGTGTCATATCTGAGCATATACGCACAGTAATCAGGAGTCATAAAAGGATCGTTTACGCCGACAAACTCGATGTTCGGGTTGTCAAGACCAGCGCGGAAAACCAGACGGCCGATACGGCCAAAACCATTGATACCAACTTTAATTGCCATTGGGTTCAACCTCCTAATATTTAGATTGTGCTTTTATTTTATACCAAATTGAAAAGAAGCACAAGCCATTTGTGATATATTTAACTAAAATTTTTTATTTTGTATTTATTGAATAAAAAAACTTTTCTTTAACTTGAAATATTATCTATTTTTTTGTCTTTGTTCGGAGCGGTTTTCTTGGGAAAAGCAATCTTTCTTTCCTTATCTTTGGGATCTCTTTCTCTTTTCCGCTTTCAAAAGGATAACCAGGAAAATGATGCAAAAAATAAAAGAGGCCTGTTTGCCAAAGGCCGAAGTGGTTTTTCAATCTTTACAATTATTTTTGAATTGGGTATAATATCGGTGAAATTTGTCGAAAAATGTCGAAATATAGAGGCACTCTGCCTTTCGACAAAAGGAGGCTTCTATGAGCGACTTTCCTGACTGGGCAAAACCGTTCATCGCCATCTATGAAAATTCCCCCGCTGCGGTTTTGATTCTGGACGAAGCGCTGGAAATTCAATGGGCAAATAAAACAGCGAAAAATAAAGCATCTTCCACTGGCAAATTGAACTGGGCAGACTGCCTTATCCGCGCCAAGGAAAACGGGCTGCTGCCGCGTTTGCAAAGGGGCGAGTCTTTCACTTTGGCAAACCCGCTTCTTTTTGCCCCGCCTGTCCACTATATCTTTCAGCCGCAGCTGGATGAATCAGGGCATCTGCAGGGTGTTCTCGTGCAAATTTTTCCATCGGCCGATACCGGCTCGTCAGAATGGCAGGACAGCATGTATCAGCCCGCTAATGTATTCAACAACCAATTCCGAACGCCTCTCTCCCAGATTTTTTCTGTTTTGAATCTGCTACAGTCGGAATATCAAAACGACCGTACCCTCCAAAAATACTTAGGCAATATCAATTGGTACTGTTATCGGATTCTGCGCACGATCAATAATTTTTCCATGGATCAGCGCATCTTGGCCGGCCAGCTGAATCCGAAAATGCTCACAGGCGATTTGTGCCGTTTTATGCGCACCCTTTGCAAGGATTTGGAGGAGCTTTTACAAAATACAGCGTATTCTTTTTCCTACGATATTCCCGACGAATCCTTTGTTACTGTATACGACGGTGATCTGCTTTCCTGCGCCGTATGTAATTTGGTTTCCAACGCCTGCAAATTTACAGACCCGCAAAACGGGCGCATCGTTTTGAAAATGACCGTTTTGGAAAAACAGATTACCATCACGGTCAGCGACAACGGCTGCGGGATGTCTCCCCAGGTTTTAAAACACGCGACTGAGCGGTTTTATTCCCACGACCCTTTGACCGGAGTACCCTGCGGCGACGGACTGGGACTTTTCGTCTGCCGTTTTATCCTGCAGCTTCACCATGGCACCCTCGCTTTCCATACAGAAGAAGGCGCCGGTACGACCGCTGCACTCACCATACCCATGGCAAAAAGCAAAGAGAAATCGTCTCTTTACGACGATCCTGTTTCTTTCTCCCAGGACCGTTTCTCCCGTCCATATATTCTGATGTCGGATGTTATTCCTCCGGATACAGAACCGCTCTGACCCTGTTTTTCTTGCGGGAACAGCATGATGAAAATCTTTTTTGAAACAGACCGAATCAAATAAAAAGCCAAGCGCCTGGCGGCGCTTGGCTTTTCTGTTTTTTTATTCTGATACAGGCGATAAATCGGATCTTTTGCCGGATTTCTGCGGAAGCTGCGCCAAAATAATCGCGCAAAAGACCAAAACGCATCCGAACAGTTCCCGTACCGACAATTGCTGCTTGAGAATTGCCCAGCCTGCCAGTACCGAAATCACCGACTCTAAACTTAAAATCAACGACGCGATGGTCGGATCAATATGCCGCTGTCCCACAATCTGAAGCGTATATCCCACGCCGCAGCTGAAAACGCCCGCGTAAAGAAGCGGCATCCAGGCTGCCAGGATCTGTTCCATCGACGGATGCTCTATTAAAAGCATCGGAACAGCGCACAAAAGGCCGCAAACCAAAAACTGAACACATGACATTTTGACGCCGTCTACCTTTGGAGAAAAATAATCGATAATCAGAATATGGATAGAAAAACAAAGGGCGCAGGCCATTACCAGCAAATCGCCTTTGCCAATTGAAAAATCTTCGGTAATGCAAAGCAGATACATGCCTCCCACCGCGATTGCCACCGCGATCCACACCAGGATTGAAACCCTCTTTTTGAAGAAAAGGCCCAGCAAAGGCACGATAACAATATACAGTGCGGTGATAAAACCGGCTTTTCCCACCGAGGTATATTGTATGCCCATCTGTTGTAAAGAACTGGCTACCGCCAGCGCCACGCCGCAGCAAATCCCGCCGATGAGCAGCATTTTCCGTTCATTCGGCGAAGCCTGCCCCTTCTCCGCTTTCCCCCTATTCAAAAGAAAAATACAGGGGATCAGAACGAAACCTCCGATCAGAGAGCGAATCGAATTGAATGTAAAGGGGCCGATATAATCCATCCCCACTGACTGCGCTACGAAAGCAACGCCCCAGATGACTGCGGTGAGCAAAAGCATAAAGCTGCTTTTTAGTTTTTGGACTTTCATTGTTTTTCTTTCCTTCCCAACCGAATATCAGATTTATTCTGCAATAAATTGCAAAAAAATGCAAGAAAAACCTCTTGAATGATTTTTCCCGATCTTCATCTATCCGGCGCACACAAACCGGCTATTCCTCCGCTGGCGGCGGTTGCGGGGCCTCCGGCGTGATGGCAAAGCAAAAAAGGCCAATGAACAAAACCAATGCCCATTCCGTCAGATAATCCAGGACCTGGCTTGCATTGGTTAACGACAAATGGCCCGATAGCATCGGACAAGCGCACCAAAGGAATCCGAGAGCTGAGGCGGAATGTCCGGAAAACAGCGCCCACTTGCGGTTTTTTCGGTTTGCCACGCCGCAAATCAGACGACTTCCTTCCAGAAAAAACACGCACTGGACAACCAGCAGCAAAATCTCCATCAGCCGCTGCGGCATCCGAAACGCGATCGGCAGCTGGGAAAACCGGATCATCAAATGGAAAACGGACCATAATACGATCCACAGCAGGCTTCGCGAAGCGTAATAGCTATGAAGATCGCCTTTCAGCAGCCGAATACCCAATATCAGAAAGGAGATACCCGCCGCAACGGACAAAAAACATCCGAATGCCGGTACCAAAATGCTTTTAAACAGGACCGCTCCCGCCAACAAGCGTTTTGCTTCCTGCCATCCGCTGTTTAGCCCGTTCAGCAAGAATAGAATCCCGCATAATATGCCGCTGATTCCCCACAAGAAAGCGCTGCCGCCAATCCCGGCGCTTTCCTCTTTCGGCATGAAGCGGCAAGCCCATACATATAAAACGAGCAAAGAAAACGCCGCCAGCAAATAAAATGCTGCCAGCCAGGCGCTTTCTCCTGTATAAAAGCCTGTTTGGCTGCTGATGCCGGCACGATTTACTCCACAATAAAGCGACCCCAGCACGAGGACGGCCGGAACATAGCACCGATAAAAGAGTCTTCTTCTCATTTTTCTCCTTTCCTCGTCAACGCATCTACCTGCTTTCGAAACAGGAAGGCAGGTATTTTTTCTTTTTGGGATTCATATATTCTGGGCAAGAGGAGGATTTCTTATGAAAACGCTTCTTGCTTTTTTCGCACTGTTTTCCCTGATTGTTTTTCTATTGCCTTTGGCGGCGCTGAATACGGACAAGGTAGAAAATGCCGCAAATCAACCGAAAGACAAAGCCGTTTCCACCGCCGCTCCGCCGATTCGCCAGGAAGAGGTCCTCGCTTCCCTGCCGGATGGAGATACATCCCAGCCAGAACAGGACACGCTGACCGTTCTGCAGGTGCCGCAGCCGGAATTCTTTTCCATTCTGGACCGAAGTACCGGCAAAATCGAGAAGGTGCCGGTGATGGATTATCTGTACGGCGCCGTGGCGGCGGAGCTGCCTCCCGGCTTTCACCCGGAAGCAATGAAAGCCCAGGCTGTCGCTTCCCACACCTATGCGCTTTACTGCCGGGAACATCCGGCGCCGGAACTGAATGGAGCCGATTTTTCCGCATCTCCCTCTGAGTGGGAAGGTTATGTGACCCGAGAACAGATGATAGAACGTTACCCTGATTTGGGTGAAACCTATTGGAAAAAAATTACCGACGCGGTCGATGAAGTGGCGTCGGCAGTTTTGGTCTATCAAAAACAGCCGATTCTCGCCGCATACCACTCCATGAGTGCCGGCGCGACCGAATTCGCATCGAACGTATGGAGCGGCATGGTTCCTTATCTGGTGCCGGTTGACAGCGTCGGCGACACACTGGCCGACCAGTTTGAAACGTCCATCGCCTTTGCGGCGGATCAAATCAAGGAACTTTTAACGGAAACGTATCCCGCATTAACGCTCCCCGGCGACACCCGAAGCTGGTTTCAAATCGTATCCCGCTCCCCCTCCGGGTATGTTCTTACGCTGCAAGCGGGAAATCTTCAGATCAGCGGAAAGGACCTGCGCATTCTGCTAGGTCTGCGTTCTACGAACTTTACGATCACCACGCAGACCAACTCTTTTTTATTTACCACCAAGGGATACGGGCACGGCGTTGGACTCAGTCAGTACGGCGCAGATTATATGGCGCGCCAAGGGAGCGGCTATGAAGAGATTCTTCTTCATTATTACACCGGCGCACAGCTGGCGAAAGCAGCAGCAGAATAAGCGATTTGGGCACGATGCGTTTTATGGGATCCTGGCCGCCACGTGGTTTTTTTGCCGTTTTGTACAGACGAAAAAAGGATCTTGCATCGTTTGCCGGCAAAAGATACGCTATCGCGAAACGATCCGGCGTTCTGCCGGCGCTGCTGTATCCGGTTCCGGAAGAGGCGGGCAAACCGCATTTCCTTTGAAACGACTGCCAGGGTCAATCTTCCCGGCGGCCGACCAGATAAATGCCCGCATCGGACAGCAGTTCCGGCAGGTCGAAAACGCTTTCCTCCTCAACCTCGACATGGATCAACTCGCAGGGGTTTTCCTCGGACAGGATATCCCACAGTTTCAGGCATCCGGATTCTTCTTTCAGATGATATTTTTCCAGCAGCGATCTGATTGGCTGCGGGGAAGCGGTATAAATCTGAACCGTCTTCAAATCGCCGACATACACCTGCTCCGACGCTTCATGACAAGCAAATCCAAACCGGACGTCCCCATCTTCCGCCAGGAGATTTCCATATCTGCCGGCAATCGCCTTTAAAACAGGGCGGGTGCATCCGTCCACATAATAAATGTCATAAACGTTTTCCCCTTCTGCCGGCAATTCCAGTGTAAAGTATCCCGGTTCCGGCAAAAGATCGCAGTAATCTTGTAAGAATGCTGGCATCCGCGGCGCATCCAGCACCACCGTAAATTGCCAACCGTCTTCCTTTTCTCCCACCTCATAAGCGCAATGAACACCGCTTACATCCGGAATGCGGATTCCCTGCGCCGCGCGGAATGTTTTTTCCGCCAACTCAACTCACCTCTCCTCTAGCCTTTCAACAAATCAAAATCATATCGGTTCAGCAAAGGCTGCCAGCAGCCCTGCCGCCGGGCGCTTTATGTTAAAATCTTCTTGTAATCATTGGAAACCTTTGCGTTTCTTTTACTCCATAAGGTTATTATAGCATAAACCCAATCTTCTTCCAACGTTTTTCAAAAAGGGAGGCGATCCGAAAAAATCGCCTCCCTTTTTGAAAGTAATGTTTCTTAACACCGTTCCTGTAAAGTAACGGTAATCCGGTCTCCCGGCTGTTTTTGGATCGCTGCCCGAATCTCTTTTCGCACCCCGATGATATGAAAAGGCGTTCCCATTCTCACCAGACTGCCCTCATAAGGAACGCCGTCAAAAGTGGCACTGACCTTAACGCGCCCTTTTCCAAATTCCTTCCGCACGTCAAAGGGGATCTCCACATAAGCTCCGTCTATATCCGGCACCTTTTGCAGTACTGCTTCAAACGTATATCGTTTGGGATTCATAAAAGCCTCCTGAGCGGATGATATCCATATGATACGTCGGGAAAAGCAGAATATACCATGCGCTAGTCATCCAAAAACAGATGGTCTTTATTATGGATATAAACGCTCAGCGCAAGACCGATTCCTATATAAAGGGTCGTCACCGAAGTGCCGCCGTAGCTGAAAAAAGGCAGCGTGACGCCGATAACCGGCAGTATGCTCAGATTCATACCGATGTTGACAATGCTTTGAAACGCGATAGTCGCGAAAACGCCGATACAGATGTAGCCACCCAGCAAATCATTGGACCGGCGGGAAAAGGACAGCAAACGGACGCACATAAAAAACAAAAGCAAAATCACCGACATGCACCCGACAAAGCCCAAAGATTGGCCGACAAACGAAAAAATAAAATCGTTGTGGATTTCCGGCACATAAACATGTTCGCCTGTAAACAAGCCCTCGCCAAATCCGCCGCCGGAACCGATGGCGATTTTGGCGTTGTACTGCTGATATAAAATACCATTGGTATCCAAATCCGGGAAAAATAGCGCCAAAATACGAAGCTTTTGGTCGTTGCTCATCAGATACACCCATGCCAGAGGAGCCGCGATCAAAAGCGCCGCAACCGCAATCGCGATATAACGCCACTGTATGCCGGCGGAAAACAGCATTGCCAAAAAGATCAAAAGAAAGATCAGGGCCGTGCCGTCATCCCCTTGAAAATGAATCAAAACGGCCGGAAGCGCACCGTGAAGGCAAAGTAAAATCAGATTTTTAATATTCTTAATATCGTCTCCGACCTTTTCCAAATGAAGCGCAAAGGTCAGGATAAAAGCAATTTTCAGCAATTCCGACGGTTGGAAATTGATGCCCAGAAAAGGAATCGGCAGCCATGCTTTGTCATCAACAGATTCTACACGCTGCTGCCCGAAAAAATAGGTCAATACCACAAGTCCGATACAAATCGGATAATACAATTTCCATAGCTTGGACAAAAATCGATAGTCAAAGCTGGAAATTACCATGGCCGCAAGCAGTCCCAGCAAAGAGGTAATAATCTGCATTTGCACCGCGCGGATCGTGGCCATGCCGGAATTGTGGATACCGCACATTAAAACGACACTGTAGGCCGAACAAACAAAACACAAAAATAAAAGGATTTTATCGGTTTCTTTCCAGTAACGGACCAGGCCGTGCCAAAATTTTTTCACATTTCCTCTCCTTTCCAAAGAATCTCGAATATTTATAAAACGCATGAGCATGCAGATTTGTTGCAAAAAAGCGCTTGTGGAACGCCCTTAGTATATCACAAGTTTTGCTCGAAACCAACGGAATCCGAAAAAGAATTGAAGTCTTTTATCCAAATGTGCTATAATGGTCTCACAATATAAGGAAAGGATCGGTTTCGGTGCAGAACGTTCTCGGGCGGCGCCACGCCGGAGCATTTTTTGTATCGGGATCTGACAAGAGAAAGGTGAGGAAATATGTTAAGCGATATCGAAATTGCGCAGGGCGCAAAAATGCTTCCGATCACCGAAATTGCGGAAAAACTGGACATTCTTCCGGAAGAGCTGGAGCCGTACGGCCGGTATAAAGCAAAACTTTCGGAAGATATTTTTGCCCGTTTGCAGAATAAACCAGACGGGAAGCTGGTACTGGTTACCGCCATCAACCCCACTCCCGCCGGAGAAGGCAAAACCACCACATCGGTAGGCTTGGGACAGGCCATGGCAAAAATTGGCGAAAAGGCAATCATTGCCCTTCGCGAACCTTCCCTGGGGCCGGTCTTTGGCATTAAGGGCGGCGCCGCAGGCGGCGGCTATTCTCAGGTTGTCCCCATGGAGGATATCAACCTGCATTTTACCGGCGATATGCACGCTATTACAGCCGCCAACAACCTGCTGTGCGCGATGATTGACAACCATCTGCAGCAGGGAAACGTTCTGGGCATCGACCAAAGGCGGATCTTGTTCAAACGCTGCCTGGACATGAACGACCGGGCGCTGCGTTTTGTCAATGTAGGACTGGGCGGCAAGGTCAACGGCGTTCCGAGAGAGGACGGCTTCCAGATCACTGTGGCCAGCGAGGTCATGGCTATTTTGTGCCTGGCTGCGGATCTGGACGATCTGAAAGAGCGCTTGGGTTCCATTTTAGTCGCATACACCTATGACAACAAGCCGGTTTACGCCCGGGATCTGAAAGTCCACGGCGCAATGGCCGCGTTGCTGAAAGACGCGCTGAAACCGAATCTGGTGCAGACGCTTGAAAATACCCCTGCTCTGATGCATGGCGGTCCTTTCGCCAACATCGCCCACGGCTGCAACTCGGTGCGCGCCACCAAGCTGGCATTGAAAATGGCCGATTACTGTATTACTGAGGCCGGCTTCGGTTCTGATCTGGGCGCAGAAAAATTCCTGGACATCAAATGCCGCTACGCCGGACTGGCGCCGTCGGCCATCGTGATCGTGGCAACGCTGCGCGCTTTAAAATACAATGGCGGCGTTCCAAAAGCGGAAGTTGCCGCTGAAAATGTTGAAGCGCTGAAAAAAGGTCTGGTCAACCTGGAAGCACATGTGGAAAACATGCGCAAATACGGTGTGCCGGTGGTGGTTGCCATCAACCGGTTCCTCACCGATACGGATAAGGAAATCGAGGTGCTCGCCGAGTGCTGCCAGCGCCTTGGCGTAGAATACTCTTTGTCTGAAGTTTTCGCCAAAGGCGGTGAAGGCGCCGTTGATTTGGCACATAAAGTTGTCAAGGCCTGCGCGCAGCCGTCTCAATTCAAGCTTTTGTACGACGAAAAAGCGCCGATCAAGGAAAAGATCAAGACCATTGTCACCGAAATCTACGGCGGCAACGATGTGGCCTATGCCCCCAAAGCGGAAAAAGCAATCCGCGATATCGAGGCCCTGGGAAAAGCGGACCTGCCGATCTGCGTGGCCAAGACGCAATATTCCCTGTCTGACGACCCATCGAAACTCGGCCGTCCCACCGGCTTTACAGTTAACGTGCGGGATGTAAAACTGTCCGCCGGCGCAGGTTTTATCGTTGTTATGTCCGGTGATATTATGACGATGCCCGGTCTGCCCAAGGCCCCTGCCGCCTGCCAGATCGACGTTGACAGCCAGGGCCATATCAAGGGCCTATTCTAAAAAGGAAGAAGTTTATTTATGCGATCCATCGTCACAAACAGCGCGGCGGAAACCGAACAGTTCGCGCAGGAACTGGCCTCTTCACTAAAGCCCAATGATGTGCTGGCTTTCTCAGGCGGACTGGGCATGGGCAAAACAACGTTTGTCCGCGGCCTAGCCAGAGGGTTGGGCTCATCGGACGAAGTTTCCAGTCCCACCTTCTCTTTGGTACACGAATACCGAGGCACACCGAAGCTGTATCATTTCGACATGTACCGCGTCACCTCCTTTGACGATTTATACTCTACCGGTTTCTTCGATTATCTGGAAACCGGCGCGATCTTAGCCATCGAATGGAGCGAAAACATCGAGGGTGCGCTGCCGGACAATACGATACGGGTAACGTTTGAACGGTTGGAAGAAGAAAAACGCCGGATCACGGTGGAAGGAGGCGGACGGTTTTGATCTTGCTTGGAATGGACACCTCCGCGGTGGCTGCTTCCGCCGCTTTGTGGGAAGACGGACGGATTATCGGGGAAAGTTTTGTAAACGTCAAGCTCACCCACAGTCAGACGATTCTGCCTATGACGCAGAATCTGCTGAACGCCTGTGGAAAAGACCTTTCCCAGGTGGACGAATTTGCGGTTTCTACCGGTCCTGGATCGTTTACCGGACTGCGCATTGGCATTTCCGCAGTGAAAGGGATGGCTTTCGGCACAAACAAACGCTGTATCCCGGTATCAACGCTGGAGGCGCTGGCCTATCTTTTGATCGGACAGGAATGTATCGCGGTTGCCGCTATGGACGCCCGCTGCCAACAGGTCTATGCCGCCTCTTTTCTGGTGGGGCGGGAATCTGTTCAGCGGTTGAGCGAAGACGCGGCGCTGTCCATCGGGCAGCTTTGGGAGCAAATCAACAATATTTCTTCTGATTTACCGCTGATTTTAGTTGGAGATGGCGCGCAATTATGCTATAATAGCTGGGAAAGCGACAGAATTTTACTGGCGCCGGAACATCTGCGGTTTCAACGCGCCAGCGCTGTTTGCATGGCGGCGCTTCCCCACCGGGGAATGAGCGTGGAACCGGCGCAGCTGGTGCCTCAATATCTGCGGCTTCCCCAGGCGCAGCGGGAACTATTGCAAAAGCAAAACAGAAATGAAAAGTTCTAGTCGGAAAGGAATGGAAAGAATGATTGCCATTGGAAGCGATCACGGCGGTTTCGCATTAAAAGAGGAAATAAAAAAATATTTGGATGAACACAAAATCCCTTATGAGGATTTTGGCACCTACAGCACCGACAGCGTGGATTACCCCCTGATCGCGGAAAAAACCTGTGCGGCGATCACCAGCGGCAAATGCGACAAAGGCATTCTCTGCTGCGGCACCGGTATCGGCATTTCTATGGCAGCCAACAAAATTAAGGGGATCCGCGCGGCGCTGTGCTCGGATTATTTCAGTGCCAAATATACCCGCCTGCATAATGACGCCAACGTCATCTGCATGGGCGGGCGTACCATTGGTCCCGGCCTTGCGCTGGAATTGGTGGATGTCTTTTTGAACACGCCGTTTGAAGGCGGCCGTCACGCAAGACGGGTAGAACAGTTGATGAAGCTGGAAGAAAAATAGGGTAATTCCGGCTTTTGGGGAATGTACTATCAAAAAATGCCGTTGGGGCGGAAATGGAGAAATGAATTATGTTAAAACCGGTAATTATGGACCACCCGCTGATTCAGCACAAACTGACCATTATGCGGGATAAAAACACCGGCACGAAGGAATTCCGTGAGCTGGTAGGCGAAATCGGTATGCTGATGTGCTATGAAGCAACCCGTGATCTTCCCTTGAAAGAAGTGGAGATCGAAACGCCTGTGGCGGTTGCCAAAACCAAAGTGATTTCCGGCAGAAAGCTGGCGTTTGTACCGATCCTTCGGGCCGGTCTTGGAATGGTAGACGGCGTAATGCGGATGGTTCCCGCCGCGAAAATCGGTCATATCGGCATGTACCGCGACCCTGAAACCCACATGCCGGTGGAATATTACTGCAAACTGCCTTCCGATATCGGTGAACGGGACGTCATCGTTCTGGACCCGATGCTCGCCACCGGCGGTTCCGCTATTGACGCCATCGCGCAAATCAAATCCAAGGGCGCGAAAAGCGTTCGCTTTATGTGCATTATCGCGGCTCCCGAGGGTCTTGCAGCTTTGCAGGAAGCACATCCTGACGTGCAGATTTATATTGGCGCAGTAGACGAAAAACTCAATGAACACAAATACATCGTTCCCGGTTTGGGCGATGCCGGAGACAGGATTTTCGGTACCAAATAATTTTGCAAGCCGCTCCCCTTTTCCGGGAACGGCTTCTTTTTTGGTGCGGTATTGAAAACCTGCACCAAAACCGAAATGGAGGAAAGCCAGAAATGACCATCGTTTATTTGGTCCGGCACGCGAAATCCGTCGGGAATACCGAACGAATTTTCCAGGGCCGCACGAATTTGGGGCTGTCGGCAGAAGGACAGGCGCAGCTGCCGCAACTGGCAGAGCGCTTTCGGCATATTCCGTTGGAAGCGATCTATTCCAGTCCCTTGCTGCGAGCAATGCAAACGGCGGAAGCCGTAAACCATTACCACCGGCTGCCAATTGAAACCGAGGAAGGACTGTGTGAAATTTACGCCGGAGAATGGGAAAGAAAATTGTTTGCCGACCTGCCCATACTTTATCCGGAACATTGGCGCCTTTGGTGCGAAGATGAATCGCATTTTTGCGCTCCGGGCGGTGAGAGCATTGTTCAGGTCCATAGCCGTATCAGTCATGCGATTGACCGGATCGCCGCACAAAACGATGGAAAAACCATCGCGGTGGTTTCGCACGGATGCGCGCTGCGCTGTTATTTGTGCCACGCGCTGGGGCTTCCTCTCGAACGGATAGGAGAAATTCCCCTTTCTCAAAACACGGCGGTAAGCCGGGTGGTTTATGATGGAGGTACAATCCAGGTAGATTATTATGACGATCTGTCTCATTTGGATCCAACAGGAAAACAGGAGGTATCGGTATGAAAATCATGGCAGTGGATTACGGCGACGCCCGCACCGGGCTTGCCGCTTGTGACCGCACAGAATTTCTGGCGTCTCCACTCGGCGTTATTCACGAATACGACTTTGACCGGACCGTGGAGCAGGTAGCTTATGCGGCGGAGGAATATCAGGTTGGGAAAATCGTGGTAGGACATCCTGTCAATATGGATGGAAGCGCCGGCGAAAGAGCGCAGAAATGCGCTTTATTCGCTCAAAAATTACAGGAAAAAGTTTCCGTGCCGGTCATTCTCTGGGATGAGCGCGGCACTACCGTTACCGCGCACCAGTATCTGAATGAAACCAATGTCAGAGGAAAAAAGCGAAAAGATGTGGTCGATGAGGTCGCGGCTTCGATTATTCTGGAAAGTTATCTCGCCTACCGGCAAAATCATCCGGAAGAAAAATAAAACAGGCAGGAACGATAACAATGCAAAAAGAAAAAGTATATCAAATGAGCGTTGCAAAAGTGCACCCTTTGCTTGTCAACAAAGCGGTCCGAAAAGGGCGTACAAAAGAGGACGTGGATGAAATCATCCGCTGGCTGACCGGATACAGCCAGCAGGAATTGGAACACCAGCTGGAACAGTCGGTCAGCTATGAGGCGTTTTTTCAAAACGCCCCGCAGATGAACGAAAAACGAAGAGAAATCAAAGGTGTTATCTGCGGCATCCGGGTCGAAGAAATCCAAGAACCGCTGATGCAGGAAATCCGCTATCTGGATAAGCTAATCGATGAGTTGGCTCGCGGAAAAGCGATGGATAAAATTCTGCGGAAATAAAAGGGATACCGCAAAGAAAAATTACTGGGCATCTCCGGAAAAGGCATCCGCTTTTTTCCGGGGATTTTTTTCGCCCTTGGCAAAAAGCGTTTTCAGCCCCAGATAGAGCAAAAATACCGCGAAAAGCTTAGAAAGAACGGCGGATTCCAGTCTGGATGCAAGCCAAACACCCAGAAAAACGCCAGGCAGGCCCCATAAACCGCAGGACGCCCCTTTTTTCACCTGCAAAAGGCCGGACTTTCGATGAAACAATAATGCGGTCGCTCCAGTCGGCAGAAAAAACAGAAGATTCATCCCCTGCGCTTGTTCCAGCGACGTTCCGGCAAAAACAGTCAGAAACAATAGCAAAACCGCACCGCCGCCGATTCCCATAGAAGCGATAACGGCGGAAACAAAGGCGATGATAGAAGAAAAAAGCCAACTCGCAGCTGACAGTGAATCCAAAAAATCCTCTCCCCTATTTAAAAAATAACCGGATGGCGGCATACAGAATAAAAAGAGAAAAAATCTTTTTCAGCCAGAAATCCGGAATTTTCGGCAGCAGCCATCCCCCAAAAATTCCTCCGGCAATTCCGCCGGGCAGATACGGGAGTACATCCGAAACAGAAACATATCCGTGATACCAATATAAAAATCCGCTGACTGCCGATAAAAAAATCATGACCGCCACGGCAGTAGCATGCGATTGTTTATTAGTCATCCCTATTTTCTGAAAAGCTGCCACCGCAACGATTCCTCCTCCCGCTCCAAATAGCCCGTTGAGCAAGCCAATCAAAAAGCCCACAGTGGGCATCCTCATTTTTTTCAAAAAATCACCCCATTGAGATCAGTTTTTCTTTTGATAAAAATAGCATTTATAATTAATAATTCTATTGACAAATTATTATACAGTGATATAATAATGATTGAAGGAGGGATGGTATGAACCGAAGTATCTACAGTTTATTGCTGATGGATGATGTCATTCAGGCGGTAGACCAACTGGCATATGCGCAGAATACCAGCCGTTCCAACATGGTCAATCAAATTTTGGCCGAACATTTGTCAGTTAAAACACCGGAACAGCGCATGCGCGATATTTTTGAACAAATAGAGGCGCTGATGGTGCAGCAAAACGCTTTTCAAATTCAATTTCAGCCGTCGGACGCGATGCTTTCCGTCCGGACGGCGCTGGCTTATAAATACAAGCCGACCGTGCGGTACAGTGTCGAGCTTTTTCGCAGCGACCCAAATGTGTTGGGAGAGCTGCGAGTTTCCGCGCGAACGCAAAACGCCGGCCTTTTGCGTATGCTGGATCATTTCTTCCGTCTGTGGCAGAAATTAGAAAATTACCATTTGTCAGCGGTTTATCCGAAGGGCGTCCCCTGCCGGATTGAGAGCGGACGATATTGCAGAACTTTTGCCTGGCCAAAAGAAAACTGCACAAACGCGCAGCTAGGAGAAAGCATCAGCTCTTATATCCAGAATTTTGACTGTGCGTTGAAAGCGTTTTTTGAATTGGATGAACAAAATTTGCAAGCGGGGATCGACCAAATCAACCTGCAGTATCAAAAAAACATCCAACAGGAAAAAATTCTTTTATAGTGGGAGGGAAACGATATGAATGTACAAAGATTAACCAAAAAATCCCTGGAGGCAGTAGAAACCGCACAGAACTACTCCAGGGAACTGGAAAATATGCAGATTGAGCAAATCCATCTGTTTTGGGCTCTGGTGCAGGATCAGGAGGGCCTGATTCCCCAGCTGCTCATCAAAATGAATTTGTCTGTGCAGCAGGTCCTGTCCGCCGTTGAGGCAGAGGCCAAAAAGCTGCCGGGCGTATCCGGCCCCGGCCGGGAAGCCGACAAAGTCTATATTTCTCAAAATCTTGATCGGGCCATGACCGCCGCGGAGAAAAAAGCCGATGCCATGAAAGATGACTATATTTCGGTAGAGCATCTGTTCTGGGGGCTGCTGGAACATCCGGACGTGGCTGTGAAAAAAGTCATCGACCAATGTCACATTGATAAAAACGCTTTTTTAACAGCGTTGATGGCGGTAAGGGGAAACACCCGCGTGACAACTGACAGCCCGGAGGACACTTACGACGCGCTGAAAAAATACGGCACCGATCTGGTCGAACAGGCGCGTCTTCAGAAATTGGATCCGGTCATCGGGCGGGATACTGAAATCCGAAATGTCATTCGGATCCTCTCCCGCAAAAGCAAAAATAACCCGGTTTTGATCGGTGAACCCGGCGTTGGTAAAACGGCAATCGCGGAGGGACTGGCGCAGCGGATCGTCCGGGGCGATGTTCCGGCAGGATTAAAAGATAAGACCATCTTCTCGCTGGATATGGGCGCTCTGATTGCCGGAGCCAAATACCGCGGTGAGTTTGAAGAACGGCTCAAAGCGGTATTGAACGAGGTAAAAAAGAGCGAGGGACAGATCATCCTGTTCATCGACGAACTGCACACCATTGTAGGAGCCGGCAAAACCGAAGGTTCCATGGATGCGGGCAACCTGCTCAAACCAATGCTGGCACGTGGTGAACTGCACTGTATCGGTGCAACTACGCTGGACGAGTATCGCCAATATATCGAAAAGGATGCGGCGTTGGAGCGCCGGTTCCAGCCGGTTGTGGTGGATGAGCCAACGGTGGAAGATACTATCTCCATTTTGAGAGGATTAAAAGAACGCTATGAAGTATTTCACGGCGTTAAAATCCAGGATCAGGCACTGATTGCGGCGGCAACGCTGTCCAACCGCTATATCACCGACCGTTTTCTCCCTGACAAGGCCATCGACCTGGTGGATGAGGCATGTGCTACCATTCGCACCGAAATGGATTCCATGCCTGCGGAACTGGATGAAATTTCCCGTAAAATCATGCAGCACGAGATTGAAGAAGCGGCTTTGAAAAAAGAAAACAGCCGTCTCTCTGCTGAACATCTGGCGGACATCCAAAAAGAGTTGACGGAGATGCGGGAGCAATTCCAGCAGATGAAAGCCCGCTGGGAAAACGAAAAAGCTTCTATTGGACGGGTGCAGAAACTGCGGGAAGAAATCGAGCAGGTGGGCGCTCAAATCGAGGTGGCCGAGCGGGAGTATGACCTGGACAAAGCCGCTGCGTTAAAATACGGCAAACTTCCCGAGCTGCAAAAGCAGCTGCAGGAATTGGAAGAAAATGGCGGTACACAAGAAGCCACCCTGCTTCGGGACAAAGTGACCGAAGAAGAGATTGCCAGAATCGTGGGACGCTGGACCGGCATTCCTGTTTCCCGCCTGATGGAAGGAGAACGGGAAAAACTTCTCCACCTGGACAAGACTCTGCATCAGCGGGTAATCGGTCAGGATGAAGCGGTTCGCAACGTTGCCGATGCCATCATGCGGTCCCGCGCCGGCATTCAGGACCCTGGCCGCCCCATTGGCTCTTTCCTGTTTTTGGGGCCCACCGGCGTGGGCAAAACAGAACTGGCCAAAGCAGTGGCGCAGGCACTATTCGACGATGAACGCAATATGGTTCGAATCGATATGTCCGAATACATGGAGAAACACACTGTCTCCCGTCTGGTGGGCGCTCCTCCCGGATATGTCGGCTATGAAGAAGGCGGCCAGCTGACTGAGGCGGTACGGCGCAAACCCTATTCTGTCGTTTTGTTTGACGAAGTGGAAAAAGCGCATCCCGATGTATTTAACATTCTGCTGCAGGTACTGGACGACGGACGCATCACGGATTCGCAGGGCCGGACAGTCGATTTCAAAAACACCATCATCATTCTCACCTCCAACCTGGGATCTTCCGCGATCCTGGAGGGCATCGATGAGGATGGCCAAATCTCCGAGCAGGCCAAACAGCAGGTAGAACAGATGCTGAAATCCGCATTTCGTCCGGAGTTTCTGAACCGATTGGACGAAATTGTATTCTACAAGCCCCTCACCCGGGAAGAAATTACCCAAATTGTAGATTTGATGCTGGAAGATCTGAAAAAACGCCTGGCGGAAAAAGAACTGGGGCTGGCCGTCACCGACGCCGCGAAAGCGCTGATCGCACAGGAGGGCTACGATCCTGTTTACGGTGCCCGGCCGTTGAAGCGGTACATTCAGCAAAAGCTGGAGACTCTGCTGGCCCGCTATATTCTGGAAAAAGACCCTGCTCCGGATACCATTCTTCAGGCGGATTGCGAAGATGGAAAACTCGTCATCCGCGAATAAACAAGTTTCCATTCATCACATCCAGCTATCCTCGAAAATACGGACACAAGCCAAAAGGGCGCCTCTGCAGGCGCCCTTTTCTTTTGCAGCATTTTTTATGGTCTGGGTAAATCCGGCAAAACACCCGTTAAATCAAAAGCAGGAATATACGCATCATCTGCGGAAGAAAGTTCCTGTAAGAAGCCATCTTCTATTCCCTTTTGGAATAAATACGCTTCCACTTCATCGTATTCTTCCTGATACAGCGTGCGGTTGATCTCCGGAAAATTCTCCGCTTTCCCGCAGGGCAGATATTGGCTCATCAGGCTCACAAGTACCGTCCCCGCAGGGAAACTGTCTGCAATCCAGTCCAGAATCCGTTTGCTGTTTTGGACCTGACCGGGCAGGATCAAATGCCGGATCAAAACGCCGGATTGGAGCATCCCTGCTTCGTCCAGGCAATAGGGTCCTGTCTGCCGCACCATTTCCGCAATCGCTTCGCGGGCCCGTTCCCAATAATCAGCCGCCCCCGAATAACGCAGGGCCAACCGGTCATCGGCGTATTTTAAATCGGGCAGATAGATCTGCACCTTTCCCTCCAGCCGCCTCAGAGATTCCACCAACTCGTATCCGCCGCAATTGTAGACGACCGGCACCGGCAAAGGCTCTTCAAGCGACTGTGCGATTGCCCGCACAAAATGGGTGGGATTGACCAGATTGATATTATGCGCTCCTTTCCCGATCAACTCCTGGTAGATCTCCCTCAGCCGGGATACTGTGATTTCTTCCCCAAAGTTTTCTGCGCTGATACCGTAATTCTGGCAAAAAACACACCGTAAGGAACATCCGCTGAAAAACACAGCGCCGGAACCCCGTTCCCCGCTGATGCAAGGCTCTTCTCCAAAATGCAGCGCCGCACGGGCAACCACCGGAGCAAACGGCATGGAACAAGCCCCCGTTTTCCCCACTGAGCCAAAAGATTCCGGGCGTTCTGTTCCGCAGCGCCGCGGACACTCAAGACAAACCGGCACAGCATAGACCTCCTATCTTTTTCGTCCCAGCACCAAGCGATGTGGGTACATTACACGCCATATATTCATCCACATCTGCGCAGACAATGAAAGCGTATTTTTTCGATGATACAGGCTCATTATAACACGCCGTCGATGGGATTCCCATATTCATTTTTCGAAAAGTGTTTTCAAGTAAGCAGAAAGGTGAATTCCCAAAAAGGACAGGCAGATGTAAAAAATTCCGATTGCGGCGGCGACACCTGCAAAAAGGGAGCAAAGCGTTCCCCACCCCCTTTGCTGCAGATAGAAAAAAAGAAGCCAGGCCGAGCAGCCGGATGCGGCACCGGAAAGAAATGGTGCCGCAAACCAATTTCTCCATTGGATTTTTATTTTTACCGACCGTACCACCCAGTAAAAATTCATGGCAACGCCTACCAATTCACTGCCTACGCAAGCCAGCGCGTATCCGCCGATCCCCATATATTCCACCGTCATCCATGTAAGTAAGATCTCGCATACACCGGTGACGACAACGCTGGCGGATGCCTGCTTCTGCATCCCGATTCCATTGAGGATGCTTCCGGTCGTGATATGGTAAAAGGTGAAAAAAACGGCTGCGGACAGCGCCGGGATATGTTTGCCGGCCAGCGGATGGCGATAGATCATCTGCGCCAGCTCCTTTCCCAGCGGCAGCATGACAGACAGAGAAGCCGCGGTCAGCATACCGGTGACCTGAATCGCTTTTCCCGCTTTTCTTCGTATCTGTGCCTGGTTATTCCGGGCGCTGTATTGAGAAAAACGGGGCAGCAAAATGGTGTTGAGCGGATGGATAAAAGCGGTAGGCAGCATCAAAAGCGGCAGGGTCATGCCCACCATGATACCAAAGCTGGACAGGGCATCCTGCGACGAAACACCCGCCGCCATCAGCCGGTTGGGGATCAAAACCGTTGTCATGCTGGAGAAAAAATTGTTGAGCAATCCCGCGGCAGATACCGGTACCGCAATAGCAGCAACCTTTCGAAACATCCCTTTGGGAATGTTCACGGCGTCTTTTGCGTTTGGAAAAAATCGCTTTTCTCCCCGTTTATAAAACAAAGTGAGAATCGAAACGCTGAACACCTCGCTGATCACCATTCCCAAGACGATCATGGCGGTCGCCATGCCGGGATCGTCCGGGCAAAGAACAATCAGGAGTCCCAGGCCGGCAACCGTCCGGATGATCTGCTCCGTCAACTCAGACACAATAGGAGGAAAGATGTATTTGATCCCGTGAAAGCAGGATTTGAAAATGTTTTCAAATCCGGTTAAGAACAAGCATGGAAGCAGCAAAAGCAACGCTTTTTTGATTTTCGGTTCCCCCAGCACAACACCGGATAAAAAATCCGAAAACAGGCAAACCGGAACGGCGGCGCAAATAAATAAGCAAAGAAAGACCAGCTGGGAAAATCGAACAACCCCCTTTACCCCTCCTGTGTTTCCGATTGCCTGATACTGCGCGCACAAGCGGGAAACCGCCAATGTCAGCCCAGACATGGTAAAAGACATGATGACCGAATAAGCCGGCATGATCAGCTGGTACATTCCCATCACTTCGGCGCCGCCAAACCGGCTCAAACCAATTCGATACACAAATCCGATCAACTGCATGCCGATGGAAGAAAGGCACAGAAAAAAGGCGTTGTAAAAAACCGATCGCTTCTCCAATTTCATAAAACGACCCTCCACACAGCCATTTTATGATTGTCTTGGAAAATTCATACGCAATCGGCTTTCCACATTGACTTTTGCATACCGGCATCGTAGAATAGAAAACGGCTTATGTTTTCAGAAAATATCCGCCGGCAAAAGCCGCCGGATGCAAGGCCGGACAAGCGATTTTTGCCCGACCCGAAAACAATTTGGGGAGGAGAACAAAATGGAACTCACCTGGCAAACATTTGCGATTGTTTGTCCCTTGGTTTTTTTAGGCGGATTCATGGACGCGGTAGCGGGCGGCGGCGGAATCATCACATTGCCGGCGTACATGTTTGCCGGCGTTCCGATTCATATCGCATATGGCACCAATAAATTCGGCAATAGTTTTGGCACTGCCATTGCTACATTTAACTATGGCCGCGGCGGATTTATCCATTGGAAGCCCGGCTTTGTATGCGCGGTCATGTCTTTGATTGGTTCCTGGATGGGAGCGCGTCTGGTGGTGGCCTTATCCGCGCAGACGCTGCAGTACTGCACCACCATCCTCTTACCCGCTGTCGCGATTTTTATGGTGTTAAACCGTAACATCGGAAAAGAAGAAAAAGAAGAGGTCACCGGTAAAAGCCTATATCTGCGCAGCGCCTTGATCGGCCTTGTCATCGGCGGATACGATGGCTTTTTCGGACCTGGAACAGGAACATTCATGGTGATGGCCTTTACCGCTTTTCTTGGCTATTCCTTAATCAACGCCAGCGGAAACGCCAAGCTGGTCAACCTGGCTTCCAATATCGGAGGGCTCATCGCTTATATCTACCATGGCAATGTTCTGTTTTTGCTGGGCATTCCCGCGGCGCTATGTTCGATTCTCGGCAATTACCTCGGTACAAAAATGGCCATAAAAATCGGTGGAAAATTCATCCGTCCGATTCTCCTCACCGCAATGGGGCTTTTGGTCGTGAAATTAGTCCTTGACACGTTTTTGTAGTAATCTGACGCAAAAGACACAAAAGGGCCCGGATACAGAAAGTTTCTGTATCCGGGCCCTTTTCCATATCTGTTTTCCAAGGTTGTCGTGGTATGAGTCCGCCTGTTTTCAGAGCGCATTGTCCTGTTCTTCATGCGTTGAACCGTCTGAGCGCAGACTTTTTATTTTTCCTCTTTGGCGGAATTCGTCCCGGTGCCGTTCGCATGGCACTGTTTTGTCGAAGCTGCCTTTTGGCGGCGCTTTTTCACGCAGTGCAGGCACACCCAAATCACAATTCCCGCAAAAGCCGCCCAAATCAGCAAATACGGCAAATTCACCACAAACCATACAAAGAAATTTTCACATCCGCTTTTCAGGCGGTACAGCGTGTCCGACCAACCGGCAGCGATCCGCTGCCCAACCGACTGATCGTGCACAGTGCTCACCCGCTGCACTTCCCGCACATACAAATTCACCGTGCTATACTCGATTTGGCTATCGTATCTGTTTTTGGCGGAATGGTAGTTTTCCAGCTGGTACCGCACTTCAGACAGGCGGCTTTCCAACTGAATGATCGCCTCCAGATCCTGCGCCGATTCCAGCAAAGCGAGCAGTCTCTCCTGCTCTACTTCCAGCGCCGTGATCCGGGACTCCACATCAATATAATCCAGCGTTACATCTTCAGAGGATTTACCGGTGTAGGTAACAGTGCCAATCGTTCCGACCTGTGCCAAAAAATCATCCAGATTGCCGGACGGTATCCGGATGACCATCGTCCCTTCCCGGTTGATATGGTATTCAATGGAACTGCCGCTGACGGAAGAGCCCTCCAAATAGCCTCCAAAACGCTGAATCGCCTGCTCCAAATCCGACAAAAAGCGGTCAAATTCCAGTGTTTGGGCTTCCATGTCCACCGTCCAGATAATTTTTCGATTCATCTGCGCATTGGTTTGAATCATAGTCCCGGAAGAGGTGAATGTACCGTCGGAGCCGGTAAAATATTCCGCTGTTTCCTGCTCTAAGGCAGCGCCTTCTCCCTGCATCATCATATTGGACGGCTGGGCAGCGGCTTTATCTGACAAACTGGCAGAATTGCAGCTGGTTAAAACGGACAGCATCAAGATCATGCAAAGGCCTACTGATACCATCTTTTTTTTCACAAAAATCCCTCCTAAAATATGCCGCAGACGGAACGGGTCTTTAATCAATAAGTGCAAAAAAGATTCTTTTTTATTGCGGGCTATTCAATGGATTTTAAAGATTCCACCATGCTGACCTTTTTTAATTTGAAATGCATCACCAAATTGACCAGGAAGGAAAATGCCATCGTCAGTGCCGCGGAGTAAACAAAGCTGGCCCATTTGATCGTTCGGCCGAACATTACGATGTCTGTCTCCGCTGTGATGACTACATAATGGTGCAAAAGGACTCCCAGCCCCAACCCAATCACTGCTCCTAGCAGGGTCAGAAAAATATTTTCCCTGAAAATATAGGCGGACACTTCTTTATCATGAAATCCGAGTACTTTAATGGTAGCAATTTCACGTACCCGCTCGGTAATATTGATATTGGAGAGGTTATATAAAACAACAAATGCCAGCGATCCGGCGGAAATAATCAGCACCAGCATAACATAAGTCATGCTGTGTATCATATCCTTAAACTGATCTTTGACTGTAGCGGTGTCCGATACCGCCAGCACGCTGTCGGAAGAGACCAGCCGGCTGGAAATCTCCTCTTGCACTTGTTCACTCGGCTGTGCCAGAACAGACTGCACCATATTGTACGATGGCGCCTGTCCGAACGATTTCTCATATGCCTGCGGCGTCATGTAAAGATAGTTATTCGTATAATGCTCTGTGATCGCATTGATGACAACGGTATAAGACTGATGCTTTGTGTCTGTCACCGTGATGCTGTCCCCCGCTTCCACGCCAAGAAAAGACGCCATTTTTTCGGTAAGGATCACGCCTTCCTGCGATAAGGAAAGCGGATTTTTCCCTCGGCGGGTTTGAAGCGTAATAAAATCATCCAGGCGATCGGGGTCTTTTGCCACAAACAGGTAAATGTCATAGGATTTTCCACTGGGCGATTTGACTGTCATCGATTCCTGCCGGACATACATGGACTGGCTCACCTGTTCATTGTCAAACAAAATGGTTTCCACCCGGTCCTTTTCCTGCTCGGAAATGTCCTCCTGCAGAACCGTCGTCAGGTCATAGTGATACAATTCCCCAAACTGAATTCCCACAATATCCCGGATGGAATCATACATACCGAATCCGGTGACCATCAAAGCGCTGCATCCGGCAATGCCAACCACCGTCATGAGCATTCGCTTTTTATACCGGAACAGGTTGCGGAATGTGACCTTATAGCTGAAAGAAAGCCGGTTCCACAAAAATCCGATTCGCTCCAGCAGCACTCTTTTTCCCGCCTGCGGGGCTTTGGGGCGCATCAGCAAAGCGGGCTGTTCTTTCATGGCATGCCCGCACGAAAACAAAACGGTAACCAAAACCGTCACAGCGGCAGCAAACGTAGAGGCGGCGGCGGTTCCAAGCCAAAAAGGCGTGCGGGCCGGTATCATCGTGTAAAGGATTCCATAAGCGTTATAGATAATCGTCGGGAACAGATACATGCCAACCGCCAGTCCGGTAATGCTTCCTGCAATTGTCGCCACCAGCGCATAAACCAAAAACTTGGAAGCAACTGCCCCGGACCGATAGCCCAACGCTTTTAATGTACCGATCTGTGTGCGCTGCTCTTCTACCATACGGGTCATGGTCGTCAGGCAGACCAACGCGGCTACCAACAGGAAAAACGCCGGAAAAACCTTTGCTATGGAGGAAATTCTGTCCGCATCATCGCCAAAATCTGAATGACCGGGATAATCGGTTCGATCAAAAACATACCATTCCGGCGTTTTCAGCTCTTCCAGATCTTTTTTCGCCTGGTCAAGTTCTTTTTGGGCGTCGGCGATCTCCTGGTCCGATTCCGCTTTGCCCTCTTCATATTCTTTTTCTCCGTCGGCAAACTTTTGCCATCCGTCGGCCAATTCCTGGCGGGCGTTCAGGATCTCCTGCCATCCCTCTTCTTTTCCGTCCTGGAATTTCTGCTCTTTTTCAGCCAATTGCGCCCATCCGTCATCCAATTTCGCGCGGGCCGCTTTGAGCTGCTCATAAGCATCGTCCAGCTGCCTGCCAACATCGTCAAGCTGCTGCCTGCCTTGGAGAATCTGCTGTTTCCCCGCGTTTAGCTGCGTCCAACCGTCCGCAAGGTCAGCTTCATTTTGCGCCAATTCGCTGTTGACCTGGCGAATCACGGCCAAATGATAAGCGTTTCCCTGCTGGGTCATCCCTGCCGGGTTGGAAAGGTAGTCAGCCAAATCCCCCGCCCATCCCTGGCTCGCGTCCGCCTGTGCCAGCGCTGAGAGTTGCCCCACAACCCGCGCCGTGCCTGCCGGATTCGCAGAAGGGTCCGCCAGAATGGATGAAACAGTCTCTTCGCTGGGCACCAGCGCCCGCACCTGATCGTACTGCGCCTGTCCCTGCGACAGTTCCTGTTCTTTCTGCGCCAGGGTCTTTTCCGCCGCCTCCAGCTGCGGGAGGGTGTCGGCCAATGCCTTTTCGTAATTCGCCTCGCCCTTTTCATACTCCTGCAGGCCGGACAAATACTCCTTTTCACCGTCATTTAATTCCTGCCGTGCCTGCGCGATCTGCTCTTCCGCTTCCGCGATGGAGTCATAATATTCCTGTGTGGCGTCTGCCAGTTCTTTTTCGCCGTCTTCCAGTTCTTTTCGGGCATCCTCCAATTCCTGCCGTGCATCCGACAGTTCCTTTTGCTGGGTCACAATGCCGTCGTCCAATTCTTTTTGGGCGTCGGCGATTTTTTCACCCTCTTCTTTTCGAACCTCTTCCAGTCGAATCTGCGCCCGTTCTTCTCCCAGTTCTTCCAGCGACGGCGTCAGCGACAGAATTTGCCGGCGGTACTCCTGAGAATAAGATGGCAGCGTTTCCACGCCATCCGCGCGCAGGTATATTTCGGTATAACAATCCTCTAAAAAGGCCTCATTCGGCACCATGATAAATGCGTTGACCTTTCCGCTTCCAATGGTAGACGTTCCGCGGTTGATACTAATGTAAAGCGGACTTTGAACAATGCCGACAATGGTAAACCGGTTTCCGCTCAAGGTATCTGTCAGGTCAACATCGGCTTTTCCGGATGTCAGCGTAATGCTGTCCCCCACCCGGAAAGAAACGCCCGAAATCGCTTCCGTAGCCTCTACCACGCATTCGCTCGGAGACTGCGGGAACCGACCCTCCAGCAAAAGAGGGACATTCATTATATCTTTTTCTCCTGCCTGCAGACTGTCAAAATCGTAACCCATGACTTTGACGACCCCGCTGTCTCCTTCCACCTCCAGCACCGTATCCACCCAGTGTCCCGGCGCCACCGCCTGTACTCCGTCTATCTCCCGCAAGGCCTGCACATCATCATCCGTAAATCCCAGCGTGGAGACCAGACGAAAATCGCTGAGATTCTGATCGTTAAAATACGTATCGGCCGTCAGCTTCATATCCGGTCCGGAAACAGTTAGTCCCGCGAAAAATCCAACGCCGATGGCTACAATGGAAAAAATGGACAGAAAACGATTTTTGGTTTTGAATATTTCCCGGAAAATATCTTTTACAAAAGCATTTTTGCTGCGTTTATTCCGTTTTTGATGCGTTACCACTCAATCGCCTCCACCGGTACGATGTGAATATTTTTTTCCATGGATTCTACCCGCGCATTTTTTATGCGGATGATCCGGTCTGCCATTGGCGTCAAAGCAGAGTTGTGGGTGATTACCACAACTGTGGTTCCGCTTTTCCGGCAGGCGTCCTGCAGCAGTTTCAAAATACTTTTTCCGGTCAGATAATCCAACGCGCCGGTTGGCTCATCGCACAAAAGCAGCTTCGGGCGCTTGGCCAGAGCGCGCGCAATGGCTACACGCTGCTGTTCGCCGCCGGAAAGCTGCGCCGGAAAGTTGTCCAGCCGTCCGCCAAGCCCGACCTCTTTTAGGATCTGGGCCGCATCCACGGGATCCGGGCAAATCTGCGAAGCCAGTTCCACATTTTCCTTGGCGGTCAAATTCTGTACCAGATTATAAAATTGGAACACAAATCCAATGTCGAGCCGCCGGTACTCGATCAATTCTTTGGCGGAAAAACGGCTGATGTCTTTTCCGTCTACGATTACGCTGCCTCTGGTGCAGCTGTCCATTCCGCCCAGAATATTCAACACTGTGGTTTTTCCTGCGCCGGACGGTCCGACAATCACGCAGAATTCTCCTTTTTCAATTTCAAAATTTACACCGTTTGCCGCAGCGATTGTAACCTCGCCCATTTTGTACTCTTTTACTACATCTTTCATCGTTACAAAAGCAGCCATCGAACTCCTCCTATCAACTCAAAACGTCTGTCTTTTCCCTTTTGGCTGTATTTTCATCTTCTCCTTTTTCTTGCGGAGAGGAACAATCTTCTCTTTTTATTTTATCATACCACACTTGTTCAAAAATCGATGAATAATCCGTAAAAAATCAAAGAAAAGAGCTGGTCGTCAACGGTTGACTTTTGTCGCTATTTTTTCTATAATACAAGATAATATCAAAGCAAATTTCAGGATAAAAAAGGATAAGCTGTGTTGTTTCAGCGGATAAGGAGAATGGACGTTATGGCATATTTTTATGAAGAACCTTCTCATACTTTTAGTGAGTATCTTCTGGTTCCCGGGTACTCTTCTTCGGAATGTATCCCCAACAATGTCAGTTTGAAGACCCCTATTGTCAAATTCAAAAAAGGAGAGGAACCCGCGCTGACCTTGAATACCCCTCTGGTATCTGCGATCATGCAGGCCGTTTCCGGCGAAAAAATGGCGATTGCTTTGGCGCGTGAAGGCGGTATTTCGTTCATCTACGGTTCTCAGTCGATCGAAGACGAAGCTGCCATGGTTTCCCGTGTAAAAAATTATAAAGCCGGTTTCGTCCGCAGCGACTCCAATATCCGCCCTGACCAGACCTTAAAAGATATTTTGGATTTAAAGGTCAAAACCGGTCATTCCACCGTTGCCGTAACCGATGACGGTACCGCTGAAGGCAAGCTGCTGGGCATCGTTACCGGCCGGGATTACCGCGTTAGCCGGATGGATCCTGCTACCAAAGTGTCCGAGTTCATGACGCCTTTTGAAAACTTGATTTACGCCAAAGAAGGCATTACCCTCAAAGAAGCCAACAATATCATTTGGGATCATAAGCTGAACAGCCTCCCGATTATCGATGAGCATCAGCGGCTTGTGTACATGGTGTTCCGCAAAGACTATGATTCGCATAAGGAAAATCCACTGGAACTTTTGGACGCTTCCAAACGTTACGTCGTAGGAGCCGGTATCAATACCCGCGACTATGAAGAGCGTATTCCCGCCCTGGTCGAGGCCGGCGCAGACGTTTTATGCATCGACTCTTCCGAAGGTTTCTCCGAATGGCAAAAACGCACCCTGGACTGGACGCGCGCCAAATACGGCGATTCGGTCAAAATCGGCGCCGGAAACGTGGTAGACCGGGAGGGATTCCTGTTCCTGGCTGAGGCCGGCGCGGACTTTGTAAAAGTCGGTATTGGCGGCGGTTCGATCTGCATTACCCGTGAGCAGAAAGGGATCGGCCGCGGGCAGGCCACCGCTTTGATCGAAGTTGCGAAAGCCCGGGATGAGTATTATGAAAAGACCGGTATTTATGTACCTGTCTGCTCCGACGGCGGTATTGTTCATGACTACCATGTAACCCTTGCACTGGCGATGGGTGCCGACTTTATCATGTTGGGCCGCTATTTCTCCCGGTTCGATGAAAGCCCCACCAACAAAGTTATGATCAACGGCAATTACATGAAAGAATACTGGGGCGAGGGTTCCAGCCGTGCGAGAAACTGGCAGCGGTATGATTTGGGCGGAGAGGCCAAGCTCTCTTTTGAGGAAGGCGTTGATTCCTATGTTCCCTATGCAGGTTCTTTGAAAGATAATCTGACCCTCACACTGTATAAAGTCCGCTCCACCATGTGTAACTGCGGCGCCCTCACCATTCCGGAACTGCAGAAAAAAGCAAAGATCACTTTGGTTTCCGCAACCAGTATCGTAGAAGGCGGCGCGCATGACGTTGTTCTCAAGGACAACAACAAAATCACAAAATAAAGCTGCTTTTCCGGCAGTTGTTTGATTGTCGAAAAAACGCACGAAATTCTGAATCCCCCGCTTTGCCGGGGGATTTTCTGCTCTATAACAATGTCCCGTTTCTTCGTTGGGGCATTTTCATGTCACTGCATTGAGAAGAGGAATAAATATGGCATCCTGCATGATTCATTTATACACCGGCTGGCTATATGCGCAAAAAAATGCCCGGCTTTTACGCAATCCCTCCTTTTATCTGGGCTGTGTTATGCCTGACTGCGTAAATGTAGACGGATTCGCTGACAAAGAAACCCGCTGGCGCGCCCATGTGCGGGCGAAGGATCTGTCTTTGTGGGAGAAAAACGCAGCTGATTTTTACCACAAAAACCAGGGCGCCACTTCCGATGCTCTTTTGACCGGATATACCATACATATTTTAACGGATATCCTTTGGGACCGCTATTTTCATGATTCTGTCTGGTCCCGCGCCCGGGAAATGGAACCGCAGCAGCAAAATGGATTTGCTCCCGGCTGGGTCGAGTGCTTCCGCTTTGACGGGGAAAGAATGCGCTCTTTATGGTGGCAGGATACCATCCGTCCTTTCCTGGAGCAGGCCCATCCGGAATCTATCAACGGACTGCCGATTTCATTGGCGGAAGCGTATCGCCGGTACCTTTTATACACATACGAAAACACGCTGCCCTCGGAGCCGCCCCGTATTCTTACACTGGACCATATTCGAGCGCTTGGAGAATATTTGGTCCAAGCAGCTGAAAAAATATTCTGACAATAAAAAACAGCCATCTATTCCGGATGGCTGTTTTTTATTGTCCTTTTGAAAACATTCAATCGCTTTTCGCGGATCTCATGTCCTGCGGCCCCAAAAACTTTATTTGTTGGCGGGCTCCCATTTGCAGCGTACAGGAGAAACGATTGCTTCTTCTTTTTTCAGTTCTTTAAACGCTTTATCAATTTCTTTCCGATCCAGTCCGGACAGTTTTTCCACCTCCCCGGCAGAAACCGGTTTTCCCGCTTCACGCATGACTTCCAACACTTTTTCTTTTACTTCCATGACAGAACCTCCTCTGCAATTGCTTTTTGCGGCACCGCCGCGGTCTTTTGCAAAATACGATGATTATGCGCGTTCATTATAACATAGCCCATTTGTAAATGCAAATAATTTCCATCACTCTTTTTGGGATTTCTGCCAACAATAATCTCAAGGCATTTTTACACCAAAAATTGGAGGCAAACCAAAATGGACTATATGCAGTATTCCCAGGATTTTCAGATCAATGCTTATTTTAATGCTCTTCCGCCCTATGTCCGGCAAATTATTTTGCAGGCTTTCGGCGAAATCACTACTTTAGGCGAATTGAAAGAATGCGCTGACCACATTATGAACAGCGGACTGTACTGAAATTCATTCGACTACCGCGCGTTTTCTGGTCAACAGATAAACAGCAATCAAAATCAGTGAGCAGCCTAATAATTTTGTTCCGGACAAGCTTTCCCGCAGGATCAGGATACCGCATACCACACTGGTAATCGGCTCAAACATGCTCAAAATCGCGGCGGTAGAAGCACCGGTATACCGGATGCCGACCTGCAGGAATGCGTTTGCCCCGATTGATACAGACACTGCTACAAGGAACGTAAACACCCACGACAGCGGTGTTAATCCAAAAGTGACCTGATTTGTCATAAGGCCGTACAGGAAAGTATAAACCGAAACGAACAGGCAGGTATACAGGGAAAACACCATGGGATGCAGATCCTTAATCCCCCATTTGTCCACCGCCACCATATAAAACGCATAGGTCATGCCGGACCCCAACGCCAGCAAAATACCGATTAAACTGCCGCTGGCGCCGCCCTGGAAAAAACAGAGGATTCCCGCGCCGGAAATAATCAGCGCAAGGATCTTCGCGCGGTCGATATGTTCCTTATAGAATAAGAAGCACAAAATCGAAACAAAAGTCGGATAAACGAAATGCAGCGTCGTGGACATTCCGACCGGGATGTAGTTATAAGACATATTGAGCATCACGGAGGTGACTGTCGACCCAACCAAAGCAATCACGCTGATTTTGCCCAAGATTTTTACCGGGATTTTAATTGAAATTTTCTTTGCCAGCAAAATCACCAGTATAATCGGGATTGGCAGCAAAGAACGAAACATTGTCATCATCACCGGATTGGAACCATGCGTATATGTATACTTAGCCATCGTAGGCGTAATTCCATAGATGACGGCGGACAAAATCACCAGGGCAATTCCTTTTGCTCTGTTCATCTGAATATCCATCCTTTTTTATAAATTCCGTTCTCCTCCTGCTCAACTCTAAAAGAATCGAACAAAATTATTCTAGCATTGACAAAATCAGAAAACAAGTATAAATTGAGAGTAGATAGAAAAAACGCCTTTGTTTTCCTGGAGGGACGGATTCATGAAAAAACAGCGAACGTTTTATGCCTTTTTCTGTGCATTTGCCGTTATTCTGCTTTGTATTCCGAGCGTACAGGCTTCAACGGTATCCGATGCGGCTTTGTATGATAATGGTACCGGATTGGGATTCGGTCCGGGAAGCACTTCTCTTGCGTCGTCCGGCAGCGCAGAAGCCTCGCAGAGCACGCCGGCCGATTCTGCCGCGTCTTCCCAGCAGCCTGCGGACGCTTCTTCATCCACAAGTTCTTCTCAACCGACAGCAGAGCAGATCGCACAGCAGGAGCAACAAAACAAGCTGGAGAACTTGAACCAGCAGATTTCCAATCTTCAGCAGCAGCAATCAGCTCTGCAGCAGCAAATCAACCAAACACAAGATCAAAAAGAAAAGGCTTCCATCCAAAAAGCTAATATTGACAGTCAGCTTTACAGCACCAGCCAACAGATTCAACTGGTCAATCAAAAAATCTCGTTGCTGCAAAGCAATATTGACGAGGCCAATGAGCAAATCAGCAGTCTGGAGGAAGAAATCGACGGCGAGTATGAAAAATTCAAAAGGCAGATCCGCAGCTCCTATATGGCGCCGGAATACTCTTTCTTAGAGTATCTGTTTGGTTCAGAAAGTTTTGCCGATTTTTCGGTCCGCATGGAAACAATCAGTCGGATTTCCGAACACGACCAATCGGTCATTGATCAGTTGGAAATCCAGATTGAAGATTTGCATGCGCTGCAGGAATCCTTAGCCGCAGATAAAAACGATCTGGAAGGCAGTACTTCTGAGCTGGAAACGCTGAAAAGCCAGTTGAATACCCAATCCGCCCAAGCCCAGGAATATATCAGCGATATTAACGAGATGGAAAAAGCTTTTCTGGCGGATACCGCCGCTTTACAGGCTAAACAGAAAGCCATTCAGGCGGAAATCGACCAGATCTATGCCAATCTGCAGTCCACCGGCGAATATCAGGGTGACGGCACCTGGGCATGGCCGGTACCCGGATACTCTTATATCTCCTCTCCTTATGGCTACCGCTTCCAGGGAAGGGACTTCCACACTGGCATGGATATTGCCGGCAGCGGTACCAGCATCTATGGCGCCCGCATCGTAGCCTGCGGCGCAGGAACGGTTGTGAAAGTACAAAACAACGGCAGCAGCGGTTACGGCTTATTCTGCATTATCGACCACGGTGGCGGGTATACTACTTTGTATGCCCATACAAGCAGCATTATCGTTTCCGTAGGAGATGTCGTGGAAAAAGGAGAAACCATCGGTTATGTTGGAAACTCCGGATGGGTAATTCCCTCTCCTACTCCCGCCAACCCAACAGGCGGCTCCCACTTACATATCGAATTTCGTATCAACGGAGCTCACCAAAATCCTGCCAATTTCTTATATTAGCCTATAGAACAACACCGGTATGGCTTTTGCCCATACCGGTAATTTTTTTGCGCAAAACATCTTCCCTGCATTTTAGGTTATTCTGTTCCATTTTATAGTCCTAGCGTTTTGATAAACCTATTGTCGGACGGCTTTCCCATGATATTGTCTTCATGCTGCTTGGAAAGGATGGGATCACGCTTTGTAATGCGCTGATGCGAATGATATGTAACGCCTCCGCTTTGGCGCGCTCGGCCAGATACCAGTTTACCGCCGTAGTCTTTCCATATCCCATGGGCGCAACAATGGCGGTCATGGTGCAGCGAGAGATGGGCCGCAGACTCTCCTGCAGCCGTTCGGATATGTAAATCGTATATGGAGATATAGCCCTTGATCCGGTTCATATCGAACCTCCGTGAAGATATAATCCAACAGGATATATTGCATACGAATAACCGTAGTTTTTCAAGAATTTGGAGCGATTCCTTCCTGAACGTTTTCTTATGGGTTTGGCAGAAAAAGCGCCGCAGACTTCTTTCAAAATCTGTGACGTTGGACATGCGAAAAAGGGATGCTACCTTACGGTAACATCCCTTTTATTGCTCGGTTATTCCATTATTGAGCTACCCTGTTTTCCCACCGACCTTAAAAGCGTTGATTTTACCAATTTCTTGCTTGTTTTCTTATTTCAACGCTCTTAAATTTGTTTATTTGGTGTAATTGTCAAAATAGCCCTGAACCAATACGATAGGCGTTCCTTTATCGCCGCTGCCAGAGGTCAGGTCGCACAACGAACCGATCAAATCGGTCAGCCGGCGGGGAGTTGTCCCCTGGGAGACCATCTTCCCTGTCAAATCCTGATCCTTATTGCGGATATAATCGGAAATCGCGTCTTTCAGCTCCTGGCCGCTCAGATGAGCGAAATCATTGTCCGCCAAATATTTCAGCTTCACTTCGTTCGGCTGTCCTTCCAGGCCCTTGGTATACGCCGGAGAAACCACCGGGTCTGCCAGTTCCCAGATTTTACCCACCGGATCCTTGAAAGCGCCATCGCCGTAAATCATGACCTCGACTTTTTTACCGCAAGCCTCGTAAACCAGCTGCTGAATGCGTTCTACGACCGGAGCGCAATCGCGCGGGAACAGTTTTACCTTTTCTTCTGTAGCCTTATTGCTTCCCAACAGGCCATACTGTTCATTACAGCCGCTTCCGTCTACCGGATGGTTTAAAATCTCATCCAGGCACAGGACTTTTTCCGCTCCGGCGGCTTTCAGCAAGCGTTTGCTGCGGGCACGGGTATGAATATCACAGCAAAGCACGTTTTTCGTATACTGAAGAATCGTACGGCAATCATTCGCCAGCACAATTTGCACCTCGCATCCGCAGGAGGTAATCAAATCTTTATAATATTCGATATAGTCCACACCGGTGAACACATGCTTTTGGAACCCGAACAAATTGCGATATTCCTCTTCGGTGAGCACATCGCTCCAAGGATTGATTCCTTTTTCGTCCAGCCGATCCAAATCGATCAAATGGTTGCCCACCTCATCCGACGGATAGCTCAGCATCAGAACCATTTTTTTCACGCCCATCGCGATGCCTTTCAGGCAGATGGCAAACCGGTTCCGGCTGAGAATCGGGAAGATCACGCCGAGAACCCCATCCGGGAATTTGGCCTTCACGTCCGCCGCAATCTGTTTTGTCGTGGCATAATTCCCTTGCGCGCGGGCCACTACCGCCTCCGTTACCGCAATCACGTCCCGGTCTCCGATTGAAAACGAATCATTTTTCGCAGCGCTGAGCACGCTGTCTGCTACAATTTTTGCAATATCGTCCCCTTCACGGATGATGGGAGCGCGGATGCCGCGGGATACGGTTCCAACGAGTCTTTCCAAAATAGTCGACCTCCGTTCCTGTTTGAATCAGGAAAATAGAATTCATAAACAAATGTATTATACATGATTTGAGCGAATTCGTAAAGATTTTCTTTGTATCTATTCCCGCTTGCCAAAAACCTGTTCCTGCAGTTTTTTGGCGGTGGGAGTATCGGCCAGACCGCCGTCCGCGGTTTCTTTTAAAGAAACCGGCAGCATGTCGCCGATTCTCTTCATCGCTACAATCACCTCATCCGCAGGAATCGCGCTTTCGATGCCCGCAAGGGCCAGTTCCGCCGCCACAAAAGCGTTTGCCGTGCCCATGGCATTTCGTTTGATGCAAGGGATTTCTACCAAACCTGCCACCGGGTCGCAAACCAGTCCCAAAATGTTTTTCAGCGCAATGGCGCAGGCATTGGAAACCTGCTGCGGCGTTCCGCCGGCCATTTCTGTCACAGCGGCAGCGGCCATTGCCGAAGCGCTGCCGCATTCCGCCTGGCATCCGCCCTCCGCACCGGAAATACTGGCATTCTGCGCAATGACCATCCCGATTGCCGATGCCGTAAACAGTGCCCGGACAGCTGTATCCTCGCTGAGATGGTGCTCCTCCTGCATGGTAAGTACCGCGGCGGGGATGATTCCGCAGGAACCGGCGGTCGGCGCGGCAACAATCTTTCCCATCGCTGCGTTTAACTCGGAAACAGCCAGCGCTTTTACCATCGCTGAGCCAAACATCCGACCGCAGATATTTTTGCCGTCATCCACCGCGCATTTCATCTTAAAGGCCGCACCGCCGGTCAAGCCGCTGGTGGAGCGCAGGTCCGGATAAATCCCGTCGACTACCGCCTGCCGCATGACCGCAAGGCTCTGGGCCATTGCATCATAAACCTGGTCGGGTGTTTGTTCCAGCTGCTGTGCCTGCTGTTCCAGAACCAAGTCTGAAATACGGCAATTCTGCAAAACAGCAGCCTGTACCAGACCGCTGACCGAGAGATAATGAATCATTGCCAATCCTCCTTTTATTGGGGCGCCAGCACCGTGGAGCTGATGATATTGGGCAGCCGCTCCAACTCCTGGTTAATTCCGCCCGATACAGGCGAATCTACTTCCAACGTCATAACGGCAAGCCCGCCCTTTTGGCGTCGGCTGAGGCGAAAGCTGCCAATATTGATGTTTTGTCCCGCTAAAAATTGCGTAACGGATGCAATCGTTCCCGGCGTATCATTGTGCAGGATGATGAAAGTGGTCGCCTCTCCGGAAATCTCCACCTCCATACCGTTGACTTTATGGATGCGGATATTGCCGCCTCCAATCGACGCCCCTTCCAGCGAAACGGTTTTGCCGTCGGCGCCGGTAAGCGTAATCAGCGCGGTATTGGGATGAGCGCCATCGATATGTGTTAGGTAAAAAGAGATCTCCAAACCCCGTTTTTTCGCCACAGACAGGCTTTCCCGAATCCGGCTGTCGCTGGGTTCCATCCCCATGATCCCGGCTGCCAGAGCCTTATCGGTACCGTGTCCCTTATAGGTTTTGGCAAAAGATCCGTGCAATCCGATTTCCGCTTTCACTGCGTCTTCGCCCAGAAGCGCGCCGGCAATCCTGCCGATTCGCACCGCACCAGCCGTATGGGAACTGGAGGGTCCGATCATGACTGGGCCAATGATATCAAAAACATTCATAATGAAGCTCCTTGCATGTCTGTCATTTGTTTTTAGTATACTGCATCGAAAAACAAAAATCCAGAAAAAAAGCAATGCTGACACAAAAATTAGGTTTTACAAAAATTGTTGACAAGTTGGTTTAATAATGTTAAACCAAATCCAACATTTAAGTTTAACATTATTAAACCAAAAGGAGCGGATCAGAATGGAAGATCATAAACTCGGCGCAATGGAAACCCGCTTTGCAGAGCTGATTTGGGTGCATGCGCCTATTGCTTCCGGCGAATTGGTCAAAATATGCCAAAAGGAATTGGAGTGGAAAAAATCCACCACCTATACCATGCTGCGCCGCTTATGTCAGCGGGGTATTTTTCAAAATCAAGGCGGATTGGTCACTCCCCTTCTATCCAGAGAAGAATTTCAAGCGCTTCAAAGCGAGAAGTTTGTCGAGGATACGTTTCAGGGTTCCCTGCCGGCCTTTTTCGCCGCCTTTACCCGGCGCAAGAAGCTGACGGAGCAGGAAATACGGGAATTGGAAGCGCTGATTCATTCGGAACAGGAGGAAAAATGATGCTGCAAACGGTATTTTTAAAAATTCTGAACATGAGCCTTACCTCTGCCCTCGTCATTTTCCTGGTTCTGGCTGGCCGGCGTGGCAGCGATGGCCGTTTACATCCTGCTCTCTCTGATTCGGCTGCGGCGGACTGTAACCGGAGCTGTGCGGCTGCAGGACCGCATTTATTTGGCGGATCATATTGCCTCCCCTTTTGTAGCAGGTGTTTTTCGTCCCAAAATTTATCTTCCCTCCTCTCTTTCTGTGCAGGAACGTCAATACATTCTGCTGCATGAACAAGCTCATATCCGCCGTTTCGACCCTCTTTTCCGCGTGCTTGCTTTTATTGCGCTTTCTCTGCATTGGTTCAATCCCCTGGTGTGGGCCGCCTTTTATCTGAGCGGCCGGGATATGGAAATGGCCTGCGATGAAACGGTCATGCGCCAGATGGAAAATGATATTCGCCGGGAATATGCCCAGTCATTATTGGACCGAACGACCGGTAAAAGAATCGCTTCGGGAATCCCGCTGGCTTTTGGGGAGACAAATATCAAGGCGCGGATTCGCAACATCATGTCTTACCGAAAATCCAGTCGGTGGGTTATCGCAGCAGCCGTTGTGGTACTGGCGGCTTTGTGTATTGGTCTGGCGCTGAATCCGGCCAAATCGCAGAGAGCAGCCATCACCTTTCCCGCTTATCAGGACGGAAAGTCAGAATATAACGAAAGTATCTACAATATTCGCCCGTTTACGCTTCATATCGATCTCCCGGAGGGATGGTCTGCCGCTTTTCCCGCACCGGAAGAAAGAGGCGCCTCCCCTGCCGGCTTTACACCTGTTTATCTGATGGAAGGCAGCACTGCAAAAGCAGTCATCAGCTATAATACATTTGAGCTGTATGAGGGCGATATCCCGTTGGAAGACTTTTATAAAACCGTATATGCACCTTTGCGGCTTGGCAGCCTGCACCACTGGGAGGATTACACGCCTATCGTCTCTTCCAAGACCGCGGAAACCGCTTTGGCAACGGTCTATTACAGCGAAGAAATGCAGGGGCAATCGGCCGCGTCCTGGCCACAAAGCACGACGCCGGGAATCCTTTTTTACGACAAGGAACGCCTTATTTATCTTGCGATCCAGTTTTCCGATTCATCCCTTTCTCTGGATCAGCTTCATGCCATGGCGCAAAGTGTCCGGATAACCGACGCCAAATAAAAAAACGCTCTGAAAAGCGGCTGCGCTTTTCAGAGCGTTTTCCGGTTGATTTTGTTTTCGGCTAGGCAAGTTCATCCAGGATCCGGAGCATCTCTTCTACCGTCGGCATGTCAATGCTGTTTTTCGCGTAATGGGCATAAACAACGCTTCCATCCGGGTCTACAACAAACATAGCGGGCAGCTGCTGTTCATTGCCTTCATACTTTCCATGGACAAATCCCGCTTCTTTCACCTTTTGTCTTTTTGCCTCCAACTTGGCAATATCCTCCGGCGAAGTAGGCATCCGTTCTTCCTTGGTTGCCGTAGCCGGGATTTCCAGGGTACGGTAAATTACCTGGTCCTGATCGCAGATAATATGGTACGGAAGAGGGCTATCCTTTAAATCTTCCCGTACAACAGCCGGATCGCTTTGCATGACCACATAAACCTGCGTGCCTCTTTTTAAAAATTCATCATAATGGGCTGCAATCTGATGTACATCATAACGGCAGGTTGTGCATCCGATATAGCGCAGCACCCAAAAAACCGTGCGTCCTTCTCGCAGGACGGATTCTGTCGTCAGACCGCTTTGCGACTCCGTTTGAAAAGTGAATGCGGGCATTTTTTCTCCTACATGCAGTTTTGCCATCATGATCTCTCCTTTTATTCCGTTTTTTCATTCAAAAACAGAGATTTTAACCTCGTTTTCGGATCTTTTTGTATCTTGTTTTTCAGTATAATCGATGAAAAAGAAAAAAACAATCCTTTTTCCTGCAGCATTTGATTGAAAACACCAGCTTACAACGATTATAATAAAGCTATCGCAAACAGAAAGAAGGCGCCGAATTTGAAAGGAATGATTGTTTCGTTTTCTCCGGGCGGGAGGTCTTGCTTTGTCTATTGTCCGCCCGGCTACGAGAATACGGAACTGCGGTATCCGGTTATTTACGCGTGCGGTGAACAAGCGGACAAAATGCCCCCGATTCTGGAAAAACTGGAATCCCGGTTTCAAAAAGGCCTTTCCCCGTTTCTGCTGGTGGGGGTAGACGCCAACTGGGAACAGGATTTAACGCCTTGGCCCGCGCCGGCCGCTTTCAGAGGATCACCGGACTTTACCGGCGGCGCCGGACAATATTGTCAGGATATTGCCACCCAAATCAAACCTTTGGCAGACCAGCGTTTTCGAACCCTCTCCGATCCGGCGCACACCGCAATATGCGGCTACTCTCTCGGCGGACTGGCAGCATTGTATGCGCTTTATCTTCAGCCGGAATTCGGGCTTGCCGCCAGTATATCCGGCTCTCTCTGGTATGAAGGCTGGGTACCCTTTATGGAAAAGAATCGGCCTGTATTCCCTCATGCGCAGGTATACCTCTCCTTAGGGCGCGGTGAGGAGAAGTCCCGCCATCCGCTGATGCGAAAAATCGGAGATTGTACCCGTACTGCCCAAACCCTTTTGTCGAAGCAATTGGGATGCGATATCCCGCTTGTCTGGAGCGACGGCGGGCATTACACGCAAATCGACCAGCGAAAAGAGCAGGCTTTGGCCTGGCTTGCCGTGCAAATGGAAAAATCGTTTGAATAATCCCTTTTTGCATGGAAATGGCACAATATCCTTTCCCGAATATGGGAATTTCTCTACAACGAAGCAGCAGATAATAAAATTCGGAGCGCTGATTTTTCAGGCTCCGAATTTTATTTTTCGTTGATTTTTTTGAATTCCCGGCGCAATGCCCAGCCACCCCACCAACACGGATGCGCAAAAGCTCTGCGCTATCATCAAAAGGCCTTCCCATAAAAAGTCCCCTGCCGCTTTGACAGCAAGATGTGCCACTTTTATAAAACAACTTGATTCAGCAATTCCCATTTTCCATCCAGCGGTATGCCTCATCCCGCAAGGCAGCTGGCGCATTTTCTGTTTTTCCCCAGATCACCTGATCCAGCAGATAGACCAGACATTCTCCCAGCCGGGGACCTGAAAGTCCCAACGTCTTTAATTCCCGCCCGCCAATCGCCAGCTGCTCAGCACAAAAGCATTCTTTTTGTGATAAAACCCTTTCCAGCTCCTTTATCCGGCTGCGGCGGAGATTTTCCCGGTTTTCCAAAGTAAATCGGTAGTCAATCCAAAAACGGGCCAACGAGACTCCCAAATCCCGCAAAAGATATTTCACGGATACAGAAAGCGGCATGGACAGATCTTCTTTCCATCGCAGCAGTGCTTTCACTTCATCAGACAGTTTATTGCTCAGCCGCAGCCGGGAAAGAGCAGCCTCGGCCTCATCGGAATCGGAAAGCAGAACTGCCAACCGAACAGACACCTCATTGCTCGCCCGGTCGATGCGGGCAGATAATGCTTTCCACCTTCTCTCATCTTCTCCGCATTCCGGCAAAAGCACGGCAAAAACCGGCCAAAACGAAGCGATAACCCTGCCGGTTCCACGCTCCGTGAGCAAACGGACCAATTCCGCCTGTATCCGTTCCGCGGAAATCTGCCGCAATCCTTCCCGGCAGGCAATCGCCGCCTGGGCTGTCTCCTCCTCCAATTGCAATCCATATGTCGCGGCAAAACGCAGTCCCCGAAGAATTCGGAGAAAATCTTCTTGAAATCGCAGCGTCGGGTCTCCCACGCAGCGCAGAACGCCTTCTGCCAAATCCTTTCGCCCGTTCCATGGGTCAACCAGCCCTTTCTTAGGATGGTAGGCCATTGCGTTTACCGTAAAATCACGCCGGGCCAAATCCTGCGTTAAGTCCCGGACAAAAGCCACTGTGTCCGGATGGCGGCCATCCGAATAGCCGCTTTCAGTCCGGTACGAGGTGATTTCATAAAGCTGTTTGTTTAAAATAACCCCGACTGTCCCATGGCGAAAACCGGACAACGATTGCTTCTCGTCAAAAAAGCATGCCACAATCTCTTCCGGAAGCGCGCAAGTGCACAAATCCCAGTCTTTTGGCACGATACCCAGCAAAGCGTCCCGTACACACCCGCCTACCAGATAGCCCTCGTATCCGCTTTTCTCCAGCCGGTCCAACAAATAGCGAACTTCTGCCGGAATCTCGATCATCTTTTCCCTCCCGGGACTAAATGCCCGTATCGCCTTTCTTCTGCCTTGTTTCAGTTTATCCATATGATACCTATGTCCCTATACCCCTGTCATATTTGTCAGCAAATTCCGCAGGGTTTCTATCAGGTGTTCCCGTTCCCGCCTGCCTTTTGAGGAAAAGGCTGAAACAAAATAGGTTGCACCCGCCGCTGATACCGTGCACAGCAGGGCCAAAAAAATGCAGGTCAGAAAAGACGCGCCTTTTCTTTCCCAGGCAAGCCAAAGAACCAGAAAGCTCATAGAAAAAAGGAAGAAGATCGATATCGGGTCAGTCAGCCCCTTAAACACAACAAAATAGACAGACGTATTTTCTTTTTTCCCCGATAGAAAGCCCATCGCCTTGTGGAAAATCAGCCCATCGAGCAGGCGAATCTCGTTTTTGCTGTGATAAGACATACTGAAAAAATAAGCAATTACCCATCCTACATGCCGTTCCATTCCAAAATCGAACCGACTATCAAGATTCTGCCGCAATAGCGTCCGGCATTCTCCGATCCGCACCGGCACACATATTTTCATGTTTCTCCCCCGACGCTTTTACACAAGCGTATAGCAAAAATTCTCATAATGCAGACGGCTTCCCTCTTCTGCTTCTAACGGAAGCAGAGCTCGCGCGATTGGCAAAACATCTGCATCGTCCCGGTCGACCCTCTGCAGCAAAGCATAATCCCCATCGATTCGAATCAGTACATATTCATAAGGACCCAATTTTCACGCCCCCTGTTTTGTGAAAAAGATGACATTTTCTTTATTATAACGGAAATTATTTTTTCTGCAAATGCAGGACTGATCGATTTTCCTGCCACAGCAACACTTTCCCGGATGGCGATGGATAAACAAAGCGCCCTGCTACTTAGCGGGCGCTTTGTAAACGGCGTATTACATGATGTATCGGAATTGTTTGGCCAAGCAAGCCGATTGCAGACAGACGGCTATCAGCCGCCCAAGTACGCTTTTTTGATTTCCGGAGAATCCAGCAACTCCTCGCCGGTACCGGACAGGACGATTTTTCCGGTTTCCATTACATATCCGCGGTCTGCTACCGATAACGCAGCCTGCGCGTTTTGCTCTACCAGCAGGATGGTTGTGCCATGTTCATGCAAATTGCGGATGATGTTGAAAATTTCCTCGACCAAAATAGGCGCAAGTCCCATCGAAGGTTCATCCAGCATGATGACCTGCGGGCGGCTCATTAACGCGCGGCCCATAGCCAGCATCTGCTGCTCACCGCCGGACAAGGTACCAGCCACTTGTTTATATCGTTCCTTTAATCGTGGAAAGTATCCGTATACCTTCTCCAAATCGGCCGAAATATCGCCCTTTCTGGTATAAGCACCCATTTCAAGATTTTCCTGTACGGTCATCTGCAGGAAAATACGTCTTCCTTCCGGCACAAGGGCAAGTCCTTTGGAAACAATTTTGTGAGCAGCCTGCTTTCCCAGATTTTCTCCCATAAACTGAATGGAGCCGGTATGGCTGTTCAAAAGCCCCGCAATGGTATTCAGCGTAGTGGATTTGCCGGCGCCGTTGGCACCGATCAGCGTTACGATTTCTCCCTTTTTTACGTCAAAGGATATCCCTTTAATAGCATGGATGCTGCCGTAATATACATTGATATCATCAATTTTCAAAACCGTTTCCATCTTTCTTTACGCCTCCCTCTTTTTGCCAAGATACGCCTCGATAACCGCCGGATTTGCCTGAATCTCTTCCGGCGTTCCTTTTGCGATTACCTTGCCGAAATTGAGCACGCAAATCCCCTCGCAAATATTCATGACAAGGTTCATGTCGTGTTCGATCAGCAAAATGGCAATTTGGAAAGTATCGCGGATTTTCCGGATATTCTCCATCAGTTCAGCTGTTTCCGACGGGTTCATTCCGGCAGCAGGCTCATCCAACAACAGCAGACACGGATTGGTTGCCAACGCTCGCACAATTTCCAAACGGCGCTGTGCACCGTACGGCAGGGAACCCGCTCTTGCGTTGGCCAAATCGGCCATATTGAAAATAGAAAGCAGTTCCAACGCTTTTTGGTGCGTGGCCTTTTCTTCTTTCCAATAGCCGGGCAAACGGAACAGCCCGCTGAACATATTGTAATGCATCTGGCTATCCATGCCGATTTTAACATTTTCCTCTACGGTCAGGTTGGAAAAAAGGCGGATATTCTGAAAAGTCCGCGCAATACCGGCACGGTTAATGTGGATGGTGTCCATATTGTGGGTATCCTGCCCATTGAGCAAAATCGCACCGCTGGTCGGCTGATATACTTTTGTCAGCAGGTTGAACACAGTGGTCTTACCCGCTCCATTTGGCCCGATCAATCCCACGATCTCGGTTTTCCCAATGGCCAGGTTTAAGTCTTCTACCGCTTTCAATCCGCCGAAAGTGATGCCTAAATTAATGCATTCCAACACCGGAGGTTTGTCAATATCCCGTTCCGGAATCATGTTCTTAGAAGGGATCGGTACCAATTTAGGGGACATATCAGGCAACCTCCTTTACTTTTTTGTGGCTGGATTTCAAACGGTCCATCCAGGATTTCAGTTTGGGATTGTTGGTGGCCAACATGACCAGGATCAGGATGATGGCATAAACCAGCATCCGGTAATCGGCATATTCCCGCAGCGCTTCCGGAAGAATGGTCAACGCCGCCGCCGCGATAATCGATCCCAGCATATTTCCCTGCCCGCCCAATACGACGAACACAAGCACCAGAATAGAAGTGTTAAAATCAAATTTATTGGCTACAAAAGTCGAATAATTCATCGCGAACAGAGCGCCCGCCGCACCCGCTAAAGATGCGGAAATGACAAATGCCATCATTTTATATTTGGTAACATTCACGCCAACGCTCTCCGCCGCGATACGGTTGTCACGAATCGCCATGATCGCACGTCCGGCGCGGCTGTTGACCAGGTTAAACACAACCACCAGCGTGATGATGATCAACACAAAGCCTGCGGTGAAAGTAGAAATTTTTTGGATTCCGCCAATTCCCATAGGGCCACCGATGATCAATTTTCCCCCTTCTCCCAGGTTCGTGCGATCGCTCAAAAGGCTGATATGCAGCCCACGGCTGTCAACGCCGAGATACAGGTTGTTGAAAACACTTTTAATAATCTCCCCAAAGGCCAGCGTAACAATGGCCAGGTAGTCGCCCCGCAGCCGCAAAACGGGGATGCCGATTAAAAATCCCGCGATTGCCGCAAAAATCGCCGCAACAACCAGAGAAATCGCCAATCGCAGCGGTGCGGAAGATATCGAATCCTGCAGGATGATAGCCGTGCTGGTACCGCAAAAAGCGCCGACGCTCATAAATCCCGCATGGCCCAAAGAAAGCTCTCCCATTACGCCGACGGTCAGATTCAGCGATACAGCCATGACGACATACGCACAGATCGGCACCAGCATTCCCTTCAAAGAAGAGCTGACAAGCCCTGCCCCGCCAAGGATCTGCATAACAACATAAGCCAAGATCACCAGACCATAGGTCAAAAAGTTTTTTCGGGTCGTCTTGCTCCATTTTATGTTCTTCATTTTTTCACTACACCTTCTCCCTGATCTGTTTACCCAACAGGCCGGCAGGTTTCACCAGCAGCACTATAATCAACACCGCAAAAACAACAGCATCTGACAATTGGGTGGAAATATAGGCCTTGGCAAAAATTTCAATAACGCCCAAAAGCAGGCCGCCCAGCAGTGCCCCGGGTATGGAGCCAATCCCGCCGAAAACGGCGGCAGTAAACGCTTTAATGCCGGGCATGGATCCAGTCGTCGGAATCAGCGTGGGATAAGCCGAACACAAAAGCGCACCGGCAATCGCCGCCAGACCGGAACCAATAGCAAAAGTGATTGAAATGGTCGCGTTCACATTGATTCCCATCAGCTGTGCCGCGCCTTTATCTTCAGAGCAGGCGCGCATCGCCTTGCCGATTTTCGTTGTCTCAGTAAACAAGGTCAAAACAATCATAATGATCACACAAGCTGTAATCGTAACGATTGTCACATGGGAAACCGTGAGTTTTCCATCGAACAGCTCCACTTTCCCATCACCAACGACGGACGGAAACACCTTCGGGTTGGGAGACCACAACAGCAAAGCCGCATTCTGCAAAAAATAACTGACGCCAATCGCGGTAATCAAAACGGCCAAAGACGGCGCCGAACGCAGCGGCTTGTAGGCGAGCCGCTCAATCACAATGCCAAGCACCGTGCAAACGGCGATTGCCAAAACAACACCGACGACCGGCGGTAATTCGAACCTGGAAATGGCGTAAAAACAGATATAAGCGCCTACCATGATCACATCGCCATGGGCAAAGTTCAGCATTTTCGCAATGCCGTACACCATGGTATAGCCCAGGGCGATGATTGCATAAATGCTTCCCAGGCTGATTCCACTGATCAGGAAATTCAAAAAAGTCATCATGTCTTTCTCTCCTTTTCGATTGGGTTTACAGGAGGATTGTTTTCAGTGCGCGGCGGAAAGGCACCGCCGTTTTGTACTTTTCCGCTGCGCGCTGCCAAAAATCCAGAGTGGGCCGGAGCGGACAAAGCTGCCCCGGCCGATCTCCAGACACAGTCGCAATAGCAAAATAAACTGTTTTACCGATTAATCCAAGCCAACATAAGCGCCGTCTTTAATGACCATGCCCTTCGGGCTCTTGGTCACTGCTCCGGATTCATCCCAGGTCATGCTTTCACCGGTCAGGCCATCGAAAGACATGGAGGAGAATTCCTTGATCATCAGATCGCACAGCTCTTCGTTGCTCATATCAGAAGTCGCACCGGCGTTCTCCAGAGCCTGTTTGTAAGCGTAAATGCAGTCATAAGCATCTGCCGCAAACTGGTTGGGGATTTCGCCGAACAGTTCCTGATACTTTTTCACAAAAGCAGCGGTTTTGCTTTCGGTAGAGTCAGCGTTAAACGGGGTCAGCAGCATTACGCCCTCCGCAAGAGAAGCGTCAAAGCCTTCCATGGTCAGAATGCCGTCCATACCGTCGATTCCGAAGTATTTCGGAGAATATCCCATGGCGTTTGCCTGCGCAAGGATCAGAGAAGCAGGCTGATAATACATCGGCAGGAAAATGAGATCCGCGCCTTTGCTCTGCGCATCGGTCAGCTGCACGGAGAAGTCCGTATCATTGCCGTCGGCAAAAGTGGTGTCGGAAACAACATCCAGATTCAGCTCTTTTGCTTTCGCCATAAAGCTCTCATAAACACCTTTGGAATAAACATCGTCGTTTTTCCAGATTACCGCAATTTTGGTAGCCAATTTCTTATCAGAAATATACTGGGCGGAAGCAGAACCCTGGTTCGGGTCAACAAAACAAATCTGATACTGATTGTCTTTACCTTCCAGCACAGCGGTGGAGGAAGCGGAAGGAGTCAGAGCGAAAATGCGGTCAACATAAGTCTCAGCGGAGGTAGCCTCGCAGGGTTTGGAAGTAACCGAGCCCAGAGAGATCTGGATGCCCCAGTCTTTCAGCGTATTGTAAGCGTTGATGGCTTTTTCCGCATCGTTTACGTCGTCTTCGTAACGCAGATCGAACTGGATGCCGCCCATGGCGTTGATCTCATCAACAGCAATCTGGGCGCCGTTTTTCGCCGCGTTGCCGTAAATCGCCGCGCCGCCGGTCAGCGGGCCGGTGCCGCCGATTTTAAACACTACGGGACCATCAGCGGCAGTGTTGTCCGCAGCGCTGCTTCCGGTAGAAGTGCCGGCGTTGGAAGGCGTAGATGAGTTGCTTGTGCTGCTGCAGGCAGTCATGGCAAAAAGCATGGCAGCCGCCAACAGCAAACTCAAAAGTTTCTTTTTCATCTTGGTTTGCTCCTTTTAAAATAGTTTCTATACAAAAAAAACGGCCCCGCCGATTGAGGCAGGACCGCTTTACTGTATCACAGTAATGCACATTCTCGCGTCATCGGCTTTTTCCAATAAATCATCCGTAGGGCGACCATGAGAAGCAGGACAGACAATCTTACTTCTACTATGTGTACAAAAATAAATGCAATAATAAAAATGGACGCTGCCAAAACAGCGTCCAAAATAGAGAACAAAGAAGATGCATGATGCATCGATTTTTGCGGCATTTGGGCAGAGTGAGACACAGAAGAATTCGCCGTATAAGCCGCAAACATCTGCATCATCATTGCCACACTTCTTTCAAAACCGTAAAAATTATGTATTCATTTTAATGATGAAAAGCAAAAAAGTCAATCGCTGATTTGTCGATAATTTTTTACAAATAGATTTTCATTTTGTATTCATTTCACAAAATTCGCCGAAATGGTATCCAATCCACTCTGTAAAATACGGCAAATTCTCGCAAAATCGCCCTGCTAACGACAGTTTATCGGTTTTACAACGCCTCAGACAGGTAGGCTCTATTTGTCCAATTCTTTGACCTGGGCCGGTTTTGCGGCATCGCCAATTCGTTTTGCGTCTTCTTCCGAAAGATGGATTTCCAGAGACTTGCAGGTATCTATCATGGTTTCAGGGCGGGTAAAGCCCGTCAAAAGGTTAATGCCGGGGTTTTGCTGCAAAGTCCACGCCTGCACAAGATTGGAGTAAGAGCAGTTATATTTTTCTGTAAGCGGTTTCATCACGTCAAACAGCTGATGGATAGCGCTCTTGATCGGCTCGTGAATCCAGGGCAGTTTTCCGCGCACATCTCCCTTGGGGAAGGTGCGGTCCACATAGGACGGAGCGGTCAAAAATCCTTCTTCCAACGCGCCGTATACCTGGAATGTCGTATGATGCCGGTTCGCAGCTTCAAAATAATCCATGCCGTGGTAAGGGGCCAGCAAACTGAACTGTTCCTGGACCAGCGCCACGGTGCCATATTTTTCATACTCTTCCAAATCCGAAGGCTGGGAATTGGAAAGTCCAACTGCCCGGATTTTCCCTTCTTTGATCATATCCATCAAAGCGCCCATGGTTTCTTCCACCGGCCAGCTTTTGCACACATAATGGACGACAATCAAATCGATATAGTCCGTCTGCATGCGGATCAGAGAATCCTCTACATCTTTGCGGATCGCCCGCGCGCTGGTATCATTGTTGACGGTATAGCCGTCTCTTTCATAATGGAAATTTCCGCCGTCATTGCGCCAGTTCAAAGAACACTTTGTCTGCAGCAGGAATTTGGACCGACGTCCGTTTTTCAGCGCTTCCCCCAGCAGCTGCTCGCTGACGCCTGTTCCGTATACCGGCGCCGTGTCAATATAATTGATGCCGAGATCCGCAGCCAGGTCCAACAATTTTTCCAGATCGGAAACGTTGACAGATTTGTCCGACCACACCGATCCACCGCCGATTCCCCAGCCGCCAAAGGAAACGACCGAAGCTTCTAAATTGGTTTTTCCGAGTTTTTGATATTTCATTTTACCCGATCCCTCTGCAATCTTAATAAAGTGTCTGTATTATATCATAAAATTGCGGGGAAGGAAATTCTTTTTTCCTACTGTTTTTCCCACGGCTTGCGTCCGGAAAGCCACCCGTTTTCGCTCCAGTATTCTTTTTCCGCCGCAGAAGCGCCCCAATTGGCTTTCTGCATGCCGCCGTAAAACCAAAACAGAATCCTGGTTTTGATTCCGGCAGCGACCTTTCTATGGCGAGACAGCTTTTTCGCAAGCCGTTCCATATCCTTTTCGATTTTGGCTTTTTTCTTAGGCGGAACCATATCCCAGTTCACGGCGTTTACAACAGCGGCGTAGGAATCGATTTTGGGGATACCCCAATTCGTCAAATTGTCCGCAATCAGCTTCGCCGCTTTTTTCGCTCCCGCTCCCGCCGCGGTGGAAATGACGACAGCTCTTTTGGAGAACATCTCTTCCAGCGGTTTGTGACTCATCCAGTTTGTAAAGAACAAATCCAAAAGCGCTTTCATGGGCGCCGACGGCATCATACAGTAGTTCGGACTGGTAAAAATCAAAAGGTCCGCCTTTTGCATATCCTGCAAAATCGGTTCTTTTTCCATCCAGTAAGGGCAGCGCTCCCTCGCTTCCAGGCAGGCATAGCAGCCAGCACAGAAGTGATTCAAATCTTTTGGAAGAAAGTATTCCTTGATCTCTTTTTCGCCGGCAATTTTCCGGGTCAGCAAATTGCCGATGTTCCAGGTGCTTCCTTTGTGATTCTGCCCATTGATGATCACGATTTTCATTTCTTTCCCCCCAACACATCCCGCCAGCAAATGGTTTCTATCTGTCGGATTGATTGTTCAAAAGCCATTCTTTGGCGTCCTCCAGCCCTGTGAAAAAGCGGATGCCAAATCCATTGCCCTCCAGTTCTTTTTTGATCCGGTGTCTGGCTTTGGGAGCAAGCCCCGCAAAGGCAATTTTCATAAACCGCTTTCCGCTGCCCAAAATTGCTTTTTTCACAGCGCCGATCATACGGTCTGTAACCGTCGTTTCATCGAAAACGAAACAGATATCGCACGGTGATGATGGTCTTGCGAACATAGCGGTATCCTCTGCCAGCTTCTTCAGTGCCAGATTTTCATGGTCATATATCCCATCAAGATGTTCAAACCATATTTCTCCTCCATGATATGCAAGCGAGAAAGACTTTTTCTTATATCCCGGAAGATTTTCTGCATTGATCGCATCCTGCAGAATAAGCGTCTCCTTTTCCCGACTCATTGTATGCACGCGTTTACAAATTTTATTGGCACATCCATACGCTGTGCGACCTGTTCAGGTGTCATCCCATTGTTCAAAAAACGATGAACCACTGTTTTTATATTTTCGCCGACTTCTATGATGTGCCCGTCCGGGTCATAAAAGCGCACGACCCTCTGTCCCCATCTGTGCTCTTTTACCGGATGAACATAATGAATATCAAATGCGCGCAGGTTGCCGGCAAACGCGTCGAAATCATCCTCTTCAAAGTAAATTTCACTCACCTTGCCGCACCACCCCAATTCACTGGGATGTATGCCGAGAAATTCCGCCCAGGATTCTCTTGTCTGCAAACTCAATCCGCCGGTGAGGGTCACATTCGCGCCGAAATCCATGATAACATGAAGGCCAAGCACTTTTTGATAAAATGTGACCGATCTGTTCATGTCTGTCACAACCAACATTGGATTTTTCATCTTCATTTTCCATTCCTCCGGATACTTCGATAAAGGCATTGGCAGAAAAAACGCCGCTGCGGCAAAAAACTACATCACATTCCGGCTATGCTGTACGCTTTTTTCTCTCGCGTAAAATATTGATCATCACATATAATCCAGCAGTGACGAGAATGGCGGCAATCAAAGCGAAATACATGGCCGGCAAATTCACCTTGCTGCCAAAGAAATAAAGATTGCAGTCCACGCTGTCGCGAATGGCTTCTACCACTTCGTTCGGGAATCCCTGCGCGTCCATTTCCGCGAATACCCCACGCAGCGCGTGATTGCGGAGCAAAGAAGTACCGTAAGTGCCCGGCAAAAAAGAGATTGCTTTCTGCAGGCCTTCGGAGAATTGGGAAATGGGCATATATGCCCCGCAAACAAACCCATAGCCCGCGCTGACGATAGTGCCAACCGCCGAAGCCTGCCCCTGGGTGGACAGCAGGAAATTTACGCAGGAGGACAATGCCGTACCGAAAAGGACCAACAGCATTACATCCAAAAACAGCGCCGCCACATCCCCAACCGTCAGATACCATCCTGCGTAAGCCAGATATCCAAGACAAATCCCCGTCGCGGCAAAGCAGATGAGCAGAGTGGACAGCAGCGTAGATAAATAGTAGCTCAGAGCCAGGGTGCCGGATTTTACCGGGGCAATGGTCAAATCCCGCCGGGCGCCGGTGATTTTGTCCTGCACCATCAACAGATTGGAGCAGAAAGCCACTGTCACGCAGCTTACCGCCAGCAGAGAAGACACCAGCTCTCCTCCTACACATCCTCCGATCAGCTGATCGGATACCGTAGCTCCCGCCGCCTCCAGAGCGCTGCGAAATAGATCGGTATAGACATTGCTCAGAAAGGTTCCGTATAATACCAGAAGAATCACAGGTGTTATCAGCGAAGTAAAAAACATTCCTTTATCTTTAAAATATAATTTTGTGTTGCGCCGAATCAGCGCGCCAAGTCCCGTCATTTTTTGATCCCCTTTTCCTCTTTTTCCCGTTTGAAGGATAAAATATGAAAAGCATTTCCCAAGGCGCCCAGGCAAAGGGCCAGCGGCAGGTATACCCCATCATTCCAGTCCGTGAAAATGCAAACCGTGATGGCTGCAAGAGAGGACAAGCAAAAAATCAGAGCTGCTATTCGAAAGATTTTCACTTTTCCGTACCTACAGCCAATTTTTTACCCGTAACCGCAAGAAACACGTCATCCATTTTCCCCTTGGTGATTTCGTAATCCTGAAAAAGTTCCGGATATTTCATAATCAGCTCTGTGGCCGCGGCGGTATTGGGAACCGATACCCGATACGCGTCTCGTATCGCTTCATATGGCATGCCAAGGCGATTGATCTGCTCTTCCTGCACCTCATAAATGGTGATAAAGTCTCCGGTATAGGTGTTTTTCAACGACAGTGGTGTTCCCTCGGCCACGATTTGCCCGCCGTCCAGTATCACTACGTAATCCGCGTCAGCAGCTTCTTCCATGTAGTGGGTGGTCAGAAAAACCGTTATTCCTTCATTTTTTCTTAAATCTTCAACCACGCGCCACAACGTACTTCTGGTCTGGGGATCCAGTCCGGTTGTGGGCTCATCGAGAATCAGGATCTTTGGCCTGTGCAGCAGCGCACGGGCGATGTCAATTCTTCTGCGCTGTCCGCCGGAAAGTTTTCCAACGGTGCGTTTCAGCAGATCTTCAAATTCCAAAAGCCCCGCCAATTCTTCCAGCCGGTCTCGGAAGGCTTTTCCGCAAATGCCATACAATGCCGCCCTGCTTTGCAGATTATCCTGTACGGACAAATCTTTATCCAGAACAGAGTTCTGGAAGACTACACCCAAACTGCGCTTGATGTTATCCGGGTTCTCATCCAAATTAACGCCATCTATCCGTACGGTTCCCGCATCTTTGGAAAGTTGTCCGCACAAAATGTTGATGGTAGTGGATTTTCCCGCTCCATTGATTCCCAAAAAGGCGAACAATTCGCCTTCTTTCACATGAAAGCTCAGATCCCGCACCGCCTGCACGCTGCCAAAGCGTTTGCTCAAATGGGAAATTTCAATCATATCGCTCAAAGTTTATTCCTCCTGTCAGTCAGCATTCCGGCTTGCGAGGAATGATAATAGCGGCGATAATGTAAGCTAAAAATCCGCTGCCGCCCAAGGCGCAGAATATCACCCAACCCAAGCGCACCAACGTGGGGTCGATGTCAAAATACTCGGCGATGCCACCGCAGACGCCATCCACCATTTTATTCTCGTTCGATTTATAAAGCCTTTTGCTCATCGTTTTCGTCCTCCTGTTTTTCTTTTTTATTCTCTGCCAGGCGGAAATGGTAAGCGGCAAAAAGCATACAGGATGCCGCCGCCCAGAAAATTCCGCCGATTGCCAACATTTTACACACTGCCATCAGGATGCCCGAAACGATCAGCAGCCCTCCTGACAGAGCCAATGCCCTGGAAGTAAAATGGATATCTTTTTTCATACAACCTGTCCTCCCTGTTTGGCCACTAAGAAAAAGCCATTATGATTTTGGCAAAGACCGATTTGGCTTCTTTGCGTTTATTCGGTATCTTCTTTTCCAATATTAATAAGTAATTGGCGTCCGAAACAAAAAACTCAGGATGCAGTCCGCAAGAAACAATGCGGCAAGAAAGATACAGACAAAGCAGGTCGTAGAAACCGGGATCTTGCGGTACAGCTTTTCCCCCATCGGTTCCAGAAGATAATGAAACGCTACACCCATGATTCCGAAACTGATCACGCTGCGAAAACAGATGATCCCGCCGATGTTCAGAAACAAACCCCGATAGTCCCACAGGCGCAATCCAAAAAACCGGATCCCCACATAACCGAGGATGTATTCGACCACACCGGCAACGGCCACGCAGAAAAGAAACAGCAATACCGGATGTTTTTTCAACGGCTTCAGCCCATAAATACCAAGTGCCCCGATTCCATAAATCGGCAGCCAGGGGCCATATAAAACACCTCGGTTTCTCAGCATTCCTTCGGTAAACCAATAGAATATCTCCTCATAGATCCACCCCACCAAACATCCGGCCAGAAAGATCAGAAAAAGATAGCACAGCCTGTCAGCTGTTATGGCAGGCCGGTTGGATATTGTGCAGCTTTTCATTTTCCCCTGTTCCTTTCCGCATATCCAAGCCTTTTTGTCTTCTCTCATATGATATAAAATTTTTCACTTGGCCGATAGGTGTATTTTTCGCAAAAATGTGTCTGTTTTATAGCTTCGGGAACATACTGTTCCATCCGGTGTTTTTTGGATTTACACCATGTGATCCGCCATTTCTTTTCTCCAGTCTTACTACGCCGAACACATCCGGCAAAGAATCCTCGTTTTTGTATTCATACCCCATTTTACGGTAGAACTCGACGGCAGTCAACGAAGAACCCACTTCTGTCCGCCAGGCCCGCAGAAAATACGCATCCGCCTCCGCCGTTTCGATAATGTTTCTTCCAACGCCCTTTCCCTGATATGCAGGCAAAACGAAAACAGAAACCAAATCGCTTTCTGTTGTGCTGCCCCAGTATCTATAATCCCACCGCAGCCGATGATTTGTTTACCGTCCTCCACAATATAAAATGGGGATCCGCCGTTCTTTCCACAATTGCCTGTGGTGAATGGCTTTCGATATTCTCCTGAACAAACGCATCATCTTCGCAGCTGTTACAATACACCCATACCCTCCCTGTTTTGAAAAACCGAGGCATATAACTCATCGTCTATTCCTCTTTTTTAAGGATATCATATCGCTTATCTGCATTTTTTGAAAGTCATATCTTTTCATTTTTTGTGTTCATTTGATAGAAACAGCAAAACACCGCTCCACTCTTCCCGCCGGTTCCGCCATGACTTTCTTCGATACGCGGATCCGTCTTCCAATGCTTCAAAATACAAAAAAGGCAGGATAATCCTGCCTTTTTTTGAACGCTCCATTTACTCATCTTTCACCATTTGCCGGTACCGGATAAGATGCTTCGGCCGAAATATTCACCGCTTCTCCGGACAAATCTATTACAGAGCTTTGATGATCAAGCAAAACGTCCAGATTGGTGTAATAATAGTTTCGTCTTTTTGAAATGGGATCAAAAGTTGCATAGACAATATTGGGGCCATTCTGCGCCACTTGAAAAATATGTTCTTCCGTCCCATCTTCCAAATTCATACAGGGAGAAACATATAACTTTTCCTGCACGGTATCCAGCAGGAAGAAATTTTTTCCGCGTGACGACAAAACCACCAGATCATCCCTGCTATCAGACAAATTCGCCGCGCCATAAAAAGAATCAATATTTCCTGATGCCCCGCTGGCAAAAGCTACTAACCTGATATTTTCATCTGTCATCTGATAAATCGAAACGTCGTTGATAGACGAAATCATGACATAATCTCCATACACCTCAATATTAGCTACCCAATCGGAGAAGAAGAAACTTTTTGAATCGTTGCAGTCATACTCCTTTATCAGTTTTCCTTTTTCATCATGAACCTCAATTTTCCAGCTATCATGATCATAATCCACTACAAATAAATAGATGAATTGATTTTTCGCCGTTATCGTCCAAATTTTTTCTCCTTTCAAGCTGTTAGGATTCATTTCTTTTTGGATGATTCGTTTCTTCTTTTTATTGGTAAAATCGTATGCTTCAACATAAGAAATTTCGCTGTTCTTAAAATTTGAGGAATTGGATTTCAAAGATAGAATCACATTCTCGTTCAATGTTGCAATATAAGACAATTTTCCGGAAATATTATCCTGCTCAAAGATATTTACATTATCTTCTTCCAAATTTAACTCATATAAGCCTGTGACTTCTTGATTATTTTGAGCCGTACGCATATAAAAATAAAGCTGACGTTCATGGACGCCATATTTTAGCGGATTAGTAGACATTACAAAGTTTTCTACAGTTCCAATTTCGCGTTTTTCTTCTGTCAAAAGATCATACGAAAAAAAGGTTTGCGTATTATTCTCAGCATCAGCTTGCGTATAGAGAAAAAGATTATCGATTACCCCCTGCACAGCAGCAACTTCATCCAATGCCAATTTTTTTTCATCTTCAAAATACAAAACGGCATTTGGCTCTGTTTTTGCGCCATTATCCGGCAAATCTTTACCTATATCTGTATTCGCGCAAGCTGTGAATAGCAGCGTGATGATAAAAAAGGCGGTAAATAGTTTTCCCATTGTGATCTCCTTATCGGGACGTTTAAAGGGACAACGTCCTATTATAAAATTAATATACATATCCCGTTCCGCTCTGATATGTGATCCCATTATAAATTGTTCCGGACCCTTTTGCGTATTTGCTTGGACATCCTGCAATATGATAAAGAGGATCACCTAAATAAAAAGCGTACTGGTCACTAAACGCACCAATTACCGCAATTGCGTGCCCGTTGGTATTATAATACCCCCAATCGTTATTCAATGCTTTAATCACAATAATCGCCGGTGTTTGATATTGATTAATCGCTGCTGTCAGTTGAATTCTCATATTTGCATATGAAACCGTGTAATCTCTCGTGACATAAAAAGTCTCGTTTTGTTCATCATTCAAATAAGGTGCAATTCTGCTTAAAGCAACCCCAGGTTGAATTTGACCAGTTCCTTGGAGATTCGCATATATGGTACTTAAGGAATCCGAACTGCCATTAATATAATTTAATGTGGATTTTACACAAGAAGCTGCACAATAATAATTTTTTTGTTGGTCAATTACAGTATAGGCTGACGGTAAATAAATCCAGGCCCCATCCCTTGTTGAAACAGTTTGAGAATGTGCTCCTCTTATTTTATCCCACACTTCAGAAGCGTTTTGCGAACTGTGAAAAATAAGAAGATACTAATAACCTTTTTCATAGGCAGTCTCCTTAAAATTATTGGATTATTCTTTTGGGGATAGGATGAAATATATTTTGCACATACCTCTTTTTAAAGTTCATTTATATTTTACCATAAAATATATTTTTATAAATATTTGGTTTTCATTTTTCTTTCACACAACAAAAAGTCCTGACAAACGGTTTCAACAAACCATCTATCAGGACTCTTTTGGAGGCGCCAACCAGATTTGAACT
>DFDW01000004.1:0-7931 GCA_002369315.1 Ruminococcaceae bacterium UBA3818
CCACTCGGGAATTCTCCCATATTCACTTAAATGGAGCTGGTGGACGGACTCGAACCCCCGACCTGCTGATTACAAATCAGCTGCTCTACCAACTGAGCTACACCAGCAAATCCAGCAACGTGATTTATTTTATCAAAGAAGAACCCGGATGTCAAGAGATTTTATAAAAAACCTTTGCTTTTTCTTGCAATATTGATTCGTAGCTTTTATAATGAACCATACAGGCTTAAATAAGAAGGAGATACAAGTATGGGAGGACTGTTTGGGGTAGCGTCCCGCACTGATTGTGTGTTCGATTTGTTTTTCGGTACGGACTATCATTCGCATTTGGGGACCCGAAGAGGCGGTATGGCAGTTTATGGAGAAAAAGGGTTTGACCGGGCAATCCATAATATTGAAAATTCCCCGTTCCGGACAAAATTTGAAAAAGAGTCGGTAGACATGCACGGCAACCTGGGTATTGGCTGCATTTCGGATAATGAACCGCAGCCGCTGATGGTGCGTTCCCACTTGGGTACGTTTGCCATCACTACGGTTGGCAGAATCAACAACAGCGCCGAACTGGTGAAGCTGGCTTTTGAAAAAGGGAATATCCATTTTCTGGAAATGAGCGGCGGCAGCATTAACCCGACAGAACTGGTGGCGGCGCTGATCAACCAGCAGTCGACCATTGTGGATGGCATCCGCTATGCACAGAGCGTGATTGACGGTTCGATGACCATGCTGGTTATGACGCCCCAGGGTATTTACGCCGCCCGGGACCGGATGGGCCGGACCCCGCTTGTGCTGGGCAAAAAGAAAGGCGCGGTCTGCGCTTCGTTTGAAAGCTCCGCGTTTATCAACCTGGGTTATGAAGACTATAAAGAATTGGGGCCGGCGGAAATCGCGCTGATTACCCCGGATGGAGCTGAGACGGTAAGCCAGCCGCAGCAGCAGATGAAATTCTGTACGTTTATGTGGGTTTATTACGGCTATCCCACTTCCACCTATGAAGGGATCAATGTGGAAGAGATGCGCTATCGCTGCGGAGAGAAATTGGCTGGCCGCGACGATGTTCGAACCGACATGGTGGCAGGCGTTCCCGATTCCGGTATCGCGCACGCGGTGGGATATGCCAATCGCTCCGGCATCCCGTTTGCCCGCCCGTTCATCAAATATACGCCCACCTGGCCTCGGTCCTTTATGCCGCCGAACCAGACCCAGCGCAACCTGATTGCCAAAATGAAGCTGATCCCGGTTCATGCGCTGATCAAGGATAAGAGTATGGTGCTGATTGATGATTCCATCGTTCGTGGAACCCAGCTGCGGGAGAGCGCCGAACTTTTGTATCAAAACGGCGCGAAAGAGGTTCATATCCGCCCCGCCTGTCCGCCGCTGCTGTTTGGCTGCAAATATTTGAATTTTTCCCGGTCCAATTCGGAGCTGGAATTGATTGGACGCCGGGTGATCCAGCGCCGGGAGGGCGTGACCGATTACGATACGCTGCTGGATTACGCCAATCCGGATAGCACCAATTACAAGGAAATGGTGGAGGAAATCGGCAAAGAGTTGAAATTCACCTCTCTGCGGTATCATCGGCTGGATGATATGATCGATTCGGTGGGGATTGAACCCTGCAAGCTCTGCACCTATTGCTGGAGCGGGCGGGAATAGCCCTTTGGACAACAAAAAGCAGTGCCGTCTTTATAGATGGCGCTGCTTTTTTGCGAAGTGTCCGAAAGCAAATTCGGCTTATCTTCCGCGGCATTCTTCCAGCAATTTTTTGACCAGCGAATCAATTCGGCCTGCGGCTTCCTCCAACGGGATCATTTCCCGCAGGGATTTATCCCGGGTGGTGATCTCACAGCAGTTTTCTTTCAGATTGCGGGGGCTGATGATGACCCGCACCGGCACGCCAAGCAAGTCCGCGTCGGAAAACATGACGCCGGCGCTGACGTTTCGGTCGTCGCAGATGACTTCAATGCCCCGGGATTGCAGCGATTCGTACAGCCGGTCGGCACAGGCGCGAACTTCGGCGTCATGGTGCGCTTCGCATACCGACGCTGCCAGCCTCCCGACCCCGATACCGTAACAACCCATGACCGGATAATGTGCCTCGCCGTTTTGATCCAGGTACTGCATCTGCATCGAGCGGGTGTATTTATCGCCTAACTGAAAAATATTCCCTACTTCGATGCCTCTGGAAATGGTAATGGATGATTTTTTACAATGCGGACAGATACCATTCTCCACAATCTTGGCAAAGTCATGGTAAACGGCAGAGGGAAAATCCCGGCGACTCAGGGAGTGCGCCGGGAAAACAAAAGAAGATCGTAGGATGGGGAGAAACGTTTAGACTTGCTGGCTCTGTTCCGGATCCGTCTTGACTGCGGCCGCGGCAGCTTCATCTGTTTCTTCCTGGGAATAGGGGGAAGCTGTGGGAGCCGCTGCAATCCGCCCGCCGACCACGCCGGCCAACAGGGCCTGAAGATCGATGCCGGTGGATTCTTTCACGCCGTCCATGACCTGGCTGGCGCTGGACATAACGTCTTTCACAAGGCGGGTAGAGTTGCCATCGCCGTACATAACGATCTTGTCGGTCTGTGCCAGCGGGATCGCGGCATTCTTGACCACTTCGGGCAGAGCGGTAAGATACATCTCCAGAACAGAAGCTTCACCCATTTTGCGTTGAGCTTCCGCTTTTTTCTCAATCGCCTCCGCTTCTGCAAGGCCTTTGGCGCGGATACCTTCTGCTTCCTGCTCCATGGAAAAACGCAGCGCTTCGGCTTCGGCTTTGCGGGCCTCCGCCTGCTGGATAGCCTCAAACTTCTGGGCCTCCGCTTCTTTTTGGCGGCGGATCAGATCAGCCTCCGCCTCTTTTTCCACCTTGTACTTCATAGCGTCGGCCTGCTTGCGGATCTCCGCGTCCAGCTGGCGCTCTTTCAGGGCGATTTCCTTTTCCGCGGCCACCTTGACGGCGTTGGCTTCCTGCTGGGCATTGGCGGTGGCGATGGAAATATCGCGCTGGGCGTTGGCTTTGGCAATCTGGGCGTTTTTGCGGATTTGCTCCACGTTGTCGATACCCATATTCTCGATGGTGCCGGCCGCGTCTTTAAAATTCTGGATATTAATCCTCCAACCGCTCATACATCGGCAGCGCATCCAAATGTTCCCCGGAAAAGAAAAGAATATCTTCGTTTATCCTGCAGGCTCCCTCATTCAACGATACCTTAGGTGTGTAGCACATACAATCTTTGGAGTGGCCGTTGATCACACCTATGGACTGCAGGAAAGAGTAGATGATAGTCGAGCCGACGAAAGTCATCCCGCGCTTTTTCAGGTCTTTGGAAATGGCATCGGACAGCGGTGAGGTCGTCCGTACAGTAAATTCTTCCAGCACGACCTTGTGCCCGGTAAAGGACCAGATATAGTTGCTGAATGAGCCGAATTCCTTTTGGAGCGCCTTGAACACAATGCTGTTATCCACGGCTGCCTTGATCTTCAAGCGGTTGCGGATGATGCCAGGGTCGTTCATCAGCGCCTGCTTTTTCTTCTCGTCATAGGCAATCACTTTGTCGATGTCAAAACCATCGAAGGCCGCACGGAAACTCTCCCGTTTGTTCAAAACACACTCCCAGGAAAGTCCCGCCTGAAAGCATTCCAAAATCAGCAGCTCGTAGAGCTTTTGGTCGTCATACAACGGGCGGCCCCATTCTTCATCGTGGTATTTCACATAGGTCTCGTTTTTCAGATTGCACCAACTGCATCTTTTGGAATGTCCCATTGTTTCCGCTCTCCTTATTTGGCCTGCTTTGCAGCTTTTTCCCTGAATAGACAGCCCGGCACAGACGTAACGCCATATCCGGTCTCCGTAAGGGAATATTCCACACACGGAGGCGCCTCGGCATAGACATGGCGGGTAATCAGGCCCTTCTTTCTGTTACGAAGCTGGGCGGTTATATCTTCTGGGATACCGCGCCAAGGGACTTCCCCTCTTTTAAAGCGCCTCGAAATGATACCGGGGCTTGCCCAGGCTCTTCTTGCCGTACTCGATGGCTTTGGTAGGACAGTGGCAGATGCACGCCATGCAGTGAGTGCAGTCGCCGCCCCAGACAGGCTTGCGGTTTTGAATCACGATGTTGTTCATCGGGCAGAGCCTGGCGCACTGACCGCAGCCGGTGCAGGCATCGCCGGCCGCAAAAGCATTTGCTTTGACGAAGAAAGAATAGAAGATTGGATTCACCGAACCGCTCATGAAGCGGTCGTAGAAATTATTGCGGGGCGGCGGGAACGCTTGATTGGCCGCAATGGCTAAGATTGCACGGTCAATGTCCGGCTCCGCCCTGGCAACGATCTGCCGTGCTTCCTCCGCCTGCGGTGCGTTGAACATGGCAATGTAATTTTCAGGCATGGTGATCTGCGCCGTGCCCATATAGGTGAGCTGTTTTTCCTGGCAGAGGGCGCGGTTATATTTGGCGGCATTGCCGATCTCGCTGCCGCAGGTCATGACGAACCATGCCTGCGCCCCACAGGGAAAATCCGTTTCTGCCAGATGATCCTGCACAATGCGCGGGATGCGCCACGCGTAAGTGGGCGTGACGATAATCAGGCGCTCATCGGATGTGACCGGCGAAATATCGCCCGCCTTGATGCGGTCGTTCATGCTGAGAAGCTCGTCTCCCAGAGCTTCCGCAATGCGCTGGGCGACGTACCGGCTGTTCCCGGTACCGCTGAAATACAAAATCATATCAAAATCCCCTCGCAATGGTCGCTCTCGTGCTGGATGATCTCCGCCGTCCAGCCGGTAAAGGTCTTGAGCCGTGTCTGGAACTTCTCGTTCTGCCATTGCACCTTGATGGTCTGGAAACGCTTCGTGCGTCGCGTGCCGGTGAGGGACAGGCAGACCTCCTCGGCCTCATACATCCCAGAATGTTTGACAATGACGGGATTGAACATGACCATGTATTCGCCCTCGTTGTCAAAAGCGATGATGCGTTTGCCCGCGCCGATCATATTCGCTGCCATGCCCACGCAGCCATCTTTGTGGGCGGCCAAGGTATCCAGCAGGTCCTGCGCTACGCCCAGATCGTCTGCCGTGGCGGGCTCCGCCTTTTGGGCGAGAAAAGCTTCGTCTTTGCATATTTCACGAATCATGGTTGTCCTCCTTACCCGTTTTTACGTTTATAGTCCGTCCCCCAGACTACCATAGCGTCCAGAATGGGTTTCAGGCTGCAGCCTGTCTCGGCGAGGGTATACTCCACCCTCGGCGGCACTTCGGCATAGACCTTGCGGGTCAGCAGGCCTTTCTCCTACATGTCCCCAAGCTGGGCAGTCAGCACCTTCTGGGATACTGTACCGATGGACTTTTTCAGTTCGCCGAAGCGTTTGGTTCCGTCTATCAGATTACGGAGAATCAGTACTTTCCATTTGTCCCCGATGGCACCAAGGCAAGGCCGCCGTTTTACATCTCCGTCCACAGTTATTATGTGGTCAATCACACTCAAAAAACGAACTTTAGCACAGAAAACCGCCTAAAAAGGCGGTTTTCCCAAGAAAGTTGGCAACAAACGCATTTTTCGATACGGGTTGCATTGGGTTGCAAAGTTGCATTGAAATGCAACCCAAGAAGTGTATGCAACCGACTGACAAATTGGAATTTATTTCAAACCGCATTCTTTATACAGTTCTTTAATGCACGGTGATTTATACTCTATGTATCCGTCTATATCATTTGGAAATAGTTCGGCAGCTTTTTCTTTTATCAAGCTATATTTTCTAACCGCTTCGGGGTTGCTTCGGAGAAAATCTCTGAATGTAATATGACGGTGTAATTCCTCAGAATACTGCGGACATACATACAAATGATGCATCATCAAATGTGGCTTATCAGTATATTTGAAAGCCTCTCTATCCTTGATGCCGAGGTCGCCCTCGTGGATATAGCCGATTCCTCTCAAACTTTCAACCACCGGAGCAAACGCTGTGTAATCCTTAATGATTACATCAATATCAATGCAAGGCTTGGCAGACATTCCTTCTACAGAGGTGCTTCCAACGTGTTCAATGCCGATGATTAAATCGCCAATTGATTCTTTAATCTCACCCTTTATTTTTTCAAAAGCTGATTGCCATGCCACATCATATGGCAGTACAACAACCTTTCTTGTTCTCATATAGTTCGCCTACAAATTCTTATTTATCGAACAAATTATATCACATAAATATGAATTTTTCCACCCAAACAAAAAAGGCGGGGTTTATTCAACCCCGACCTCGATGTACGTTCCGTTCTTGAATCGGAATGTTATTCTGTTGTCTTTGTGTACCGTTGCCGTTTCCAAAAGTGTAAGCCATAACCCTTCGTCCCAGGGTTCAAGGACGAGGGGTTGTTTTTCTATTGTGCCGATGAAGATGCGAAGTTCTCGGTCTCGCTTCATCCAGCTGTCACGCTCTGCGGTTGCTGCGTTCAGCCGATCCACCGCCGTTTCATAATTGAAACCGAATATACGAAAGCCGAAACTGATTCACATAATGAAAAGCACCCAGGGTCACAGACCTTGGGTGCTTTTTTACAATGAAACTATTTTATTTTACGCTGAAATTTTTCTCCACAATGAAACTAATCTATTTTGAGAAAAGTTTCATTGTGGCATTCCGGTTCATAATTACGTCTTTTTTACAGTTTTGCAAGGAGCAAAGAGCGGAGAAAATTACCCACGCTGAAACTATTCTTTTATGCCCCACAGCCAAAAAGCCTTATGATACAAGGATTTTTGCAAAAAGAAAAAGAACGAAAGTTGCAATACCAATGGTATCATAACTTTCGTTCTTATTTGGTCGGAGTGACAGGATTCGAACCTGCGGCATCCTGCTCCCAAAGCAGGCGCGCTACCAACTGCGCTACACCCCGACATTTATATTTCACTTCTGTTTTCCAGAGATTTATATTATAGAATAGACAAAATCATTTGTCAACCAAATCAAAGGTTTGGCATAGACGATAGACTCCGCTTCTTGACTTGTGGTGCCGCAGCCGATACAATAAAAAACAGTATATCCTTTTATTAGTTGAGGGAGGCAGGAACATGAAAAATACCGAAAAAACAATGGAAAAAATCGTCGCGCTGTGCAAAAACCGCGGCTACGTATATGCCGGATCCGAAATCTACGGCGGACTGGCCAACTCTTGGGATTATGGCCCGCTGGGTGTGGAGTTTAAAAACAACGTAAAAAAGGCCTGGTGGAGAAAATTCGTCCAGGAGTCCCCTTACAATGTGGGATTGGACAGCGCGATTTTGATGAACCCGCAGGTGTGGGTGGCGTCCGGACATGTAGGCGGTTTTTCCGATCCGCTGATGGACTGCCGGGACTGCAAGACCCGTCACCGTGCGGACAAGCTGATCGAGGACCAAACCGGCGTTTCTCCGGAAGGCTGGGAATTTGACCGCATGCAGGAATTTGTAAAGGAACACGGCATTAAATGCCCCGAATGCGGCAGCCAGAATTTTACAGATATCCGTTCTTTTAACCTGATGTTCAAAACGTTCCAGGGCGTGACCGAGGACGCGAAAAGCCAGATTTACCTGCGGCCGGAAACTGCCCAGGGTATCTTTGTCAACTTCTCCAATATCCAGCGTACTACCCGCAAAAAACTGCCTTTCGGCGTGGCGCAGATCGGCAAGAGCTTCCGAAACGAAATCACCCCCGGCAACTTCATTTTCCGTATCCGGGAGTTTGAGCAGATGGAACTGGAGTTTTTCTGCAAACCCGGCACCGATCTGGAATGGTTTGCTTACTGGCGGCAATTCTGCCACGATTGGCTTTTGAATCTGGGCCTGAAGGAAGAAAACCTGCGCCTGCGCGACCATGAGAAAGAAGAGCTGTCTTTCTATTCCAAAGCGACCACGGACTTTGAATTTTTGTTCCCCTTTGGCTGGGGCGAGCTGTGGGGC
>DFDW01000004.1:7979-14760 GCA_002369315.1 Ruminococcaceae bacterium UBA3818
AGCTGTGGGGCGTGGCGGACCGGACCAACTACGATCTGACCCAGCATCAGAACGCGTCGGGCAAAACGCTGGAATACTTTGACCCCGAGACCAACGAGCATTACCTGCCGTATGTGGTAGAGCCTTCTCTGGGCGCGGACCGTGTGGCCCTGGCTTTCTTGTGCGACGCTTACGACGAGGAAGTGGTAGACGAGCAGAAAAACGATACCCGCGTTGTGCTGCGGCTGCATCCGGCTTTGGCACCGTTCAAAGCATGCGTGCTGCCGTTGTCCAAAAAACTTGGCGAGCAGGCGGGCAAGGTCTATGACATGCTGCGTAAGCATTTCATGGTGGATTACGACGACGCCGGTTCCATCGGTAAGCGTTACCGCCGTCAGGATGAGATCGGCACCCCGTTCTGCATCACCTATGATTTTGATTCGGAGGCAGACGGCTGCGTGACGATCCGTGACCGGGATACCATGGAGCAGCAGCGGATTTCCATTGACTCTTTGATTGGCTTTTTGGAAAAGAAAATTGACTTTTAGCATATAATACAGAAAAAAGGCGGCTCAGCCTGGTTCGACCGCAGGCAGCCGCCTTTCTGATAGAAAAAGGGTGAAAAGATGGATTTTCTCAAACGGACCTGGGCGGAGATCCGGCTGGACGCGCTGGCGCATAACTTTCGGCAGATTCGTCGGAAAGTCGGGCCGGAATGCAAAATCATGGCAGTCGTCAAGGCTGACGGATATGGCCATGGCGACCAGCAGGTATCCCAGGTGTTTCAGCGGGAAGGAGCGGACTGGTTTGCCGTTTCCAATATCGAAGAGGCGATGCATCTGCGGCAGGGCGGCATCACCAAGCCGATTCTCATTTTGGGCTTTACCCCGGCAGACAAGGCGGCGCAGCTTCACGCGAACCAGATCAGCCAGACGGTATTTTCGCTGGATTATGCCAAAGAACTTTCGGAACAGGCAAAAAAGGCCGGCGTCGAAGTGGACTGTCATATGAAACTGGACACTGGCATGAGCCGTCTGGGCTTTTTGTGCGACCCGGCGCATTTTTCCCGGTCAATGGAAGAAATTATCCAGGCTGTAGAGCTGCCCGGTCTTTCCTGCACCGGCATTTTTACGCATTTTGCCTGTGCGGATGAGGCGAACGAGGACTCTGACCGGTTCACCTTTAACCAGTTTGACCGCTTCCAGCGGGGAATCGCGGCGCTGGAAGAACAAGGCGTTCGTTTTTCCCTGCGTCATTGCTGCAACAGTGCCGCCACCATGCGGTTCCCTCAGATGCATCTGGATATGGTACGCCCCGGCGTTATTTTGTACGGACTCAATCCCACGCAGGACTGTGCCGGTTTGATGGATTTGATTCCGGCAATGGATTTAAAATCCACCGTTGCTATGGTCAAGCGGGTGGAAAAGGGATCGCAGGTCAGCTATGGACGAACCTATACTGCCTCGGCCGGTACGATTTTGGCCACTGTTCCGATTGGCTATGCCGACGGGTACCGGCGCACCCATTCCAATCAGGCGCACATGGCGGTACGGGGAAAACCCGCGCCGGTGGTGGGAACTGTTTGTATGGACCAGCTGATGCTGGATGTCACCCATATCCCCGGTGTGCGTCCGGGAGACGAAGTTACCGTTTTCGGCCGGGATGGAGACTGTCCGGTCCCCATTGAAGCGCTGGCCCAGGACGAGAAAAGCATCCATTATGAGGTGATGTGCCTGATCGGCAAACGGGTGCCCAGAGTTTATCTGCCGGGGGAAGAGCCAAATCGAACATAACAACGCAAAATAAAAAAGGAGCGGCGAACCGCTCCTTTTTTAACTGCCAGAAAGGTTACAGCAGATGGAAATTCTGAGGGACCTCCCGCTGCATCAAAAACGGCATGGCCGATTCCAGCATTACCCCAAAACGGGTATCGCTTCCGTAAGAAAAGGTGGTTTTAATGGCGATTTCCACAAACCGGGACGAACGGCTCATAGCGATTGGCAAACTGTCGCCGGTGAGAAAAGAGGCGGTGAGAACTGCCGCGAAAATATCGCCGGTGCCGGGATAGGAAACCGGCACATAGTCGCAGGGAACACACCAGTAATAATTGTGTTCCCGGTCATACCCAATGTTGGCCATATTCCCCTCTGCCAGGGATACGCCGGTAATGACGATTTCTTTCGGCCCTTTTTCGCTGAGCCGCGCCAGCATGCTTTTTGCCTGAGAGCGGGTCAGAGGCATGGGACTATACGGCTCTCCCAACAGAATACAGGCCTCAGTAAGGTTGGGGGTGATTACGTCCGCGATACCGACCAGCTCCACCATCCGCCGGCGCATTTCCGCGGTAACGGTGCGGTAAGATTTGCCATGGTCTCCCATAACAGGGTCTACTACCGCCAGCGCATCGGGGTAAGCTTTGAAAAAGGCGAGACAGTGGTCGATTTGGGCCTCGGAACCCAAAAAACCGGAATAAACACAGGAAAAATCCAACCCCAGCCGCTGATAGTGGGCAAGAGCCTGGGGAAGATAATCGGTCAGGTCCTGAAAAGCGACTTCGCCGAACCCTCCGGTATGGGTGGAGAGAATGGCAGTGGGAACCGGGCAGGCCTGTACCCCCATAGCGGACAGGATAGGCATGATTACTGTCAAAGAGCAGCGCCCCACGCCGGATAGATCGTGAATCGCCGCTACCCGTTTGTTTTGTGTATCCATAAAAAGAAACCGTCCTTTTTTCTCGTTGGAACCAGTATATCTCCAACCGGGGATTTTGGCAAATAAAAGTTGCTCATGGATATAGAACGTGTTATAATGTCCGTAATTTGAAAAACCAAAGAACCCGACGGGAGACGCTGTACGCGCCGGAACGGTGAAGAAAACCCGCCGGGAAACGGGGAGAGAGGAGTAAACGCAAATGATCAAAGCGGTTGTGTTTGATATGGACGGCATTATGTTTGATACAGAGCGGCAGGCCCATGAGGCAATGCTGGCCGTAGGGAAGGAATTGGGAATGCCGGATATTGAAACGTTCAGCGTGGAATGCCTGGGTGCCACCAGTGCCAGCATCGCGGTGAATTTTGCGCAGCGATATGGAAATATGATGACTTCGGAGGAGTTTTGGGGTAAAACCCGCCAGTACCGAAAAGACAGGGGACAGCAGGATAATGTTCCTTTAAAAACCGGCCTGATCGAACTTCTGGATTATTTAAGAGACCATGGATATAAAATCGCGGTAGCCACCTCCACCAATTACGAGAAAGTGATGCATAATTTTGATGTCACTGGCGTGCAGGGCCGTTTCGACGCGGTGGTTTGCGGCGATATGATCTCCCGCAGCAAACCCGCGCCGGATATTTATCTGCGGGCGGCACAGCTTTTGGGCGTAGCGCCGGAAGAATGTATGGCGCTGGAGGATTCTCCCAATGGGATCCGTTCCGGCGTGGCAGCGGGGATGTATACGGTCATGATCCCCGATATGATCCCCGCTACCGAAGAATTGCTGGCCATTGCTTCCAACAAAGTGGACACGCTTTTGGATATCATGCCGCTTTTGGATCGGCTGGGTGCGCCGGAAAAACGGTAAGGAAAAAGAAAAAGCGTTTGCGGATCTTTTGCAGGCGCTTTTTGCATTAAAAAAGAAAAATGATTTCGGAGAGGATTTCTCTTCCAGGCCGCCGCTGCGCATGTTCGGAGGCAGCATGGGCATACTGCTAGTAAAATCGGTAAAGGAGGAATCCCCATGAATAAAAACATGAATTCCCTGGCGGCGGGGGCCGCCGTAGCATTGGCGGCAGGTACAGCCATGTACCTGTTTTCCGACAAAAGGCGCCGCACAATGAAAAAACTCAAGCGAAACGCCGGAAAAGCGATGAAGGTCATGGAAGACCTGGCAGGCAGCGTGTCCTACATGATGAAATAACGCCGTACAATCCCGTCGGGACGTCTGCCCGGCGGGATTTGTTTTTAACGGACTTCGAAAGCCTGCTCACCGATGCGCTCATCTGCATTTTTTCAGGAAATACTTGATTAAAAGAGCTATTTATAGTTTAATGTATTATGAGATATTTTGGAGATTGCAATCGGGAGGCGCTATTGTGGCTGTATTGAATATAGTCCTGGTAGAACCGCAGATTCCGCAGAATACGGGTAATATCGCTAGGACTTGCGCCGCCACCGGAGCGCGTTTGCATCTGGTGGGCCCCATGGGATTTTCGGTAGATGACAAAAAACTCAAACGGGCAGGCCTGGATTACTGGCACTACCTGGATATCAGCTATTATGACGGGTTAAAGGATTTCTTTGCCAAAAATCAAGGACCTTTTTATTATTTTACCACCAAAGGGCGGCATAATTACAGCGAACAGATTTACGCAGAAAACGCCTATCTTGTTTTCGGGCGGGAGGACAAAGGTTTGCCGGAGGAACTGCTGCTTCAGCATCCGGATTCGTGTTTGAGGCTGCCCATGAGAGGCGGCCTGCGCAGTCTCAACCTGTCCAACACAGTGGCGGTAGGCGTGTACGAAGCGCTGCGCCAATGGGGGTTCCCGGAACTGAAAAACCAGGGGCAGCTGTCCCGCTATACCTGGCCTGAGGAACCGGACGAACGCGAATGACACATGGAGGGTAAAGATGGAAAAAATCAAATTTATTACCGATTCCGCCAGTGATATTCCGGAAGAAGAAGCAAGGGCATATGGAATAGAAGTGTTGCCGATTCCCATTGCCATTGACGGAAAAGACTATCATGAGCGGGTGGATTTTACCAACCGGGAATTTTACAAAATCCTGACCGATGCGGCGAATATCCCGACTACCAGCCATATTCCCCACACCCGTTACGCGGAGGTGTACCGGCACGCGGCGGAAGACGGCTACCGGAAGATCATCAACGTGACCATCAATTCCAAAGGCTCCAATATGTTTGCCGCGGCGAATATGGGTAGAGACCTGTTTGCGGAGGAGTACCCGGATTTGGCTGAAAAAACCAAGATTACCGTTATCGATTCCCTGTGCTATACCTACACCTATGGATACGCGGTAGTGCAGGCTGCCAAGCAGGCGGAAGAGGGAAAATCCTATGAGGAGATTCTGGCGTATCTGGATGATTACTTCAGCCGGGTAGAGACCTATTTTTCTGTTTATAATTTGGATTTTGCCAAAAAATCCGGCCGGATCAGCGTGGCCGCGGCCTTTGTGGGCGACATGCTGGGCCTGCGGCCGATCATGTCCATCATTGATGGGGAAATTAAGATCATTGAAAAAGTACGGGGAGATAAAGCGGTGGTGCCCAAGCTGGCCCAAATCGCCCAGAAGCGCCGTAGCGGCTCTGATACACCGTTCTTTGCCATTCGGGCGGACCGGGACGGCGTAGGCGAGGAGCTGGAAAGGATGATGGTCAAGGCCTTTGGAAAACACGCGGTACACATTGCGGAAGCGGGCGCGTCCATTACCATCAACGCAGGCCCTAATCTTGCCGGCTGCATGGTGATGGGAGAACGCAGAAAGTAGGAGGCAGATCAAAATGAAAGAGCAAAGACAGAAAAAAATAGACGAGCAGCTGGAAAAAAAGAATAATTGCTGCCAGGTTGTGCTCAATGCGTTTTGCGAGGATTTTGGGCTTTCGCCGGAAACGATGCTGCCGCTGGCCAGCGGATTCGGCGGCGGTATGTGCCTGGGAGAAAAATGCGGTGCGGTCACTGCCATGATCATGATTGCCGGTTTGGCTTACGGCCCTTTTAACGGGGCAGACGCCAAAAAGAAAAACGAATTGAAAGGGATCGTGAAAAATCTCAACGACCGCTTTGAAGAGACATTTGGCTCATCCCAGTGCCGGACGCTTCTGGGAAACATTGGGCAGGGGAAATATGATCTTTCCCGCACGAAGGAACAGGGCAAACGTCCATGCGCTATCTTTATGGAGAAAGCCTGCGATATTTTGGAGCAGGAACTGGGCCTTTAAGGGAAATGGCAAAAAATTTACCATTTATTATTAAATTTTGTATCGTCAACTCTTGCAAAACAGTGAGGTTTTCGATAGAATAAATACGGATTGTTCATGGATTAACAATCGTAGATTTGGCGTAACTTTTTTACATATTATGAAAGGGTGGTAGAACTATGGGCTATCTGGACAAAAAAACGGTTGACGATCTGAACGTCGCCGGAAAAAAAGTATTGGTTCGCTGTGATTTCAACGTACCGCTGAAAAACGGTGTCATCACCGACGAAAACCGCATCGTGGCGGCGCTGCCGACCATCAAAAAACTGATTGCGGACGGAGGCAAAGTCGTTCTGTGTTCTCATCTGGGCAAACCGAAAGGCGAGCCGAAACCGGAATTGTCTTTGGCTCCCGTTGCCAAACGGTTAGGCGAACTGCTGGGCAAAGAGGTCGTATTTGCGGCGGATGACGAAGTAGTTGGCGCCAATGCGAAAGCGGCTGTTGCGGCAATGAAAGACGGCGACGTGGTTCTGCTGCAGAATACCCGTTACCGCAAAGAAGAGACCAAAAACGGCGAAGAATTCAGCCGTGAGCTGGCGGCGCTGGTCGACGGCGAAGTATTTGTAAACGACGCGTTTGGCGCTGCTCACCGCGCGCACTGCTCCACGGTGGGCGTAGCCTCTTTCGTAAAAGAAGCGGCGGTCGGCTATCTGATGGGCAAAGAGCTCAAATATCTGGGCAACGCGGTTGAGAATCCGGCCAGACCTTTCGTCACCATTTTGGGCGGCGCGAAAGTGGCGGACAAACTCAACGTAATTGAAAACCTGCTGAACAAGGCGGATACCCTGATCATCGGCGGCGGTATGG
>DFDW01000004.1:14810-40805 GCA_002369315.1 Ruminococcaceae bacterium UBA3818
CGGCGGTATGGCTTATACCTTCCTGGCTGCGAAAGGCTATGGCGTGGGCACCTCTTTGCTGGATGAAGAGAAAATCGGTTACTGCAAGGACATGCTCAAAAAAGCGGAAGAAAAAGGCGTTAAGATCCTGTTGCCGGTGGACTGCGTAGTAGCAAAAGCGTTCCCGGATCCGATCGACGGCGAGATCGAAGTGACCGCTGTGGATGCGGACAAGATCCCGGCAGACGAAATGGGCCTGGATATCGGCCCGAAGACCGCGGAACTGTTTGCAAATGAAGTGAAATCTGCCAAGACCGTTGTCTGGAACGGACCGATGGGCGTATTCGAGAACCCGACGCTGGCCAAAGGTACCATCGCGGTTGCCAAATCCCTGGCTGAGACCGACGCGATCACCATCATCGGCGGCGGCGACTCTGCTGCTGCGGTCAATACGTTGGGATTCGGTGATAAGATGACCCACATCTCCACTGGCGGCGGAGCTTCCCTGGAATTTTTGGAAGGCAAAGAGCTGCCCGGCATCGTCTGCGTAAACGATAAATAATCCAAAACGCAACAAGAAAAGATTGTTCTTTTCCTGCGCATAAGCGAAGAGACGATGGGCACGGAAAATACCGTGCCCATTGTTTGCTTTTCCCCCAAAAAAAACGAAAACGAAATGTTTCTTGATCATAGATACCAAACATAAAAGGAGAAAGCATTATGAACAAAGCAAAAAGACAGGCTGTTATCGCAGGCAACTGGAAAATGAATAAAACCCGTCCGGAGGCGAAAGCTCTGATTGAGGAGCTCAAGCCCCTGGTCAAAGACGCGGACTGCGGTGTTGTCATCTGCGTACCCTATACCAATTTGGAGACCGCGCTGGAAGCGACCAAAGGTTCCAACATCAAAGTGGGCGCGGAGAACTGCCATTGGGCAAAATCCGGCGCTTTTACCGGCGAGATCTCTGCGGATATGCTGGCAGAAATGGGCGTAGAGTATGTGGTCATCGGTCATTCGGAGCGCCGTCAGTATTTCGGCGAAACGGACAAGACTGTAAATCAGAGAGTTCGTGCCGCCTTGGATGCGGGATTAAAAGTAATCCTCTGCGTTGGCGAATTGCTGGAGCAGCGGGAGCAGGGCATCACCGAGGAAATCTGCGGTATGCAGACCAAAGTGGCGCTGGGCGGCGTTTCCAAAGAGGAGCTGTCCCGGATCATCATCGCTTATGAGCCGGTTTGGGCGATTGGTACCGGCAAGACCGCTACCGCCGATCAGGCGGACGAAGTCAACGGCTTTATCCGCAGCGTAGTGGCGGGGCTGTACGGCGAAGATGCGGCGCAGGCGATGACCATCCAGTACGGCGGTTCCATGAACGCCAAAAACGCAGAAGAACTGCTGGGCAAAGAGCATGTGGACGGCGGCCTCATCGGCGGCGCGTCCCTGAAGGCGGAGGATTTCTCCATCATCGTGAAAGCCGCTTCCAAATAACGATCCCGCAGCATAGAAAGGGGAACCAATATGAAAAAACCACTGGCATTGATTATTTTGGATGGTTTTGGCAACAATCCATCGGATTACGGCAACGCAATCCATGCGGCCAAAACCCCCAATCTGGATAAATTGTTTGAAACCTGTCCCCATACCCTCATCGGCGCTTCCGGCATGGACGTTGGCCTGCCGGACGGCCAGATGGGAAACTCGGAAGTCGGACATACCAATATCGGCGCCGGACGGGTCGTGTACCAGGAACTGACCCGCATTACCAAATCCATTTCGGACGGCGACTTTTTTCAGAATGAGGCGCTGTGCGGCGCCATCGAAAACTGCAAGAAAAACGGCAGCGCCCTGCACCTGATGGGCCTTCTGTCCGACGGCGGCGTTCATTCCCATAATAAGCACCTGTATGGCCTGCTGGAATTGGCGAAACGGTCCGGCCTGGAGAAGGTTTATGTCCATTGCTTCATGGATGGCCGTGACGTACCTCCCACCTCCGGAAAAGAGTATGTAGAAGAATTGATGGCCAAAATGAAAGAGATCGGTGTTGGCAAGATCGCTTCGATTATGGGCCGCTATTATGCCATGGACCGCGACAATCGCTGGGAGCGGGTAGAGAAAGCCTATGCCGCGATGGTTTACGGCGAAGGCGAAACTGCCGAGTGCCCGGTCTGCGCCATGGAAAAATCCTATGCATCAGACGTGACGGATGAATTTGTCGTGCCGGTTGTCTGCGACAAAGCCGGGCATATCGCCGGGAATGACTCGGTCATTTTCTTCAACTTCCGACCCGACCGGGCTCGCGAAATTACCCGCACGCTGGTCGATCCGGATTTCTCCGGCTTTGAGCGCCGCAATGGCTTCTTCCCGCTGTACTTTGTCTGCATGACCCAATACGATGCGGCGATGCCCAATGTCCATGTGGCGTTTAAGCCTCAGTCGCTGGTCAATACGTTCGGCCAATACATTTCGGACAACGGCCTGACCCAGCTTCGGATCGCCGAAACGGAAAAATACGCGCATGTGACCTTTTTCTTTAACGGCGGCGTAGAAGCTCCCTGCAAAAACGAAGACCGGGCGCTGATTGCCTCTCCGAAAGTGGCGACTTATGACCTGAAGCCGGAGATGAGCGCCTATGAAGTCACCGATGAGCTGCTGGCCCGTCTGGACAGCGGAAAATACGATGTCATTATTTTAAACTTTGCCAACTGCGACATGGTCGGCCATACCGGCGTGTTCGAAGCGGCGGTGGCTGCGGTAGAAGCGGTGGATATCTGCCTGGGCAAAGTGGTGGATAAGATTCTGTCTATGGGCGGCCGGGCGCTGATCACGGCGGACCATGGCAATGCGGACCAGATGTATGAGCCGGACGGTTCTCCCTTTACTGCCCATACGACCAATCCGGTCCCGCTGCTGCTGGTGGGAGACAAGGACCATGCCCTCAAAGAGGGAGGGCGGCTGGCAGATCTGGCGCCTACCATGCTGGAAATGTTGGGTTTGCCGCAGCCGGCGGAAATGGACGGAAAATCCCTTTTGACGAAATAGATTGTTATTTCGGTGGAAAAGGTATATACTAAAGAAAAGCCGGCCACCTGGTCCGGCATTGATCAGAACTGACCGGAAGGAGGAAACGACCCGTGAAAAAAGCGAATAACTTTGTATCATTCCTGTTTGCACTGGTGGCGATTGGCGGCGCGATTGCGGCCGTCTGCGCGTATCTGAAGAGCAAAAAGGCTGCCGAGGAGATTCGGGAGGATTTTCTTGCAGATTTGGGCTATGAATTTGATGACAGCGGTTGCTACTGCGGAGGCTGTGAAGAAGATCATTGCTGCGGTAGTTCCAATCCTGAAGAGGCCGTTGAGGGAGAATCTGCAGCGGAGTAAATTTGAGCAAAAATTTACTCCTCACAAGTGGGATTTTTCCGCCGGGATATCGGTATTTGCGGGGGCCTCTTGGCCGCCTGCGACATCTGGTGCCGGTCTGATTCATAACAACAATCACATCAAAAAGGCTCCTGCTTTTGCAGGAGCCTTTTTGTATTCGTGACCAGGACGGATAAAAAGGAAAACACTTACAATTGAGTTTGCATTTCCCGTACTTCCTCCATTGTTGGCAGCGCGGGGATAGATCCCCGACGGGAAACAGTGATTGCCGCGGCGGAAGAGGCGAACCGGGCGGCTTCTTCCACCTGAGCCGGGGAGACCTCATCCAACTTGGCGAATGGATGCTGCAGCAGCCGGTGCAGAAATGCACCGAAGAAAGAATCCCCCGCAGCCGTGGTGTCCACAGCCTGTACCGGCACCGCATCCAGATGACAGCAGTCTCCGCGCAGCAGAACAGAGCATCCTTTTGCACCCATGCTCATAAGGACAAGCGGAATCTGGAACGTTTCCTGCAGCAGCCGGGCGCCGTCCAGTGGGTTTTGGCAACCGGAAAAAAAGACGGCTTCTTCGTCGGACAGCTTGAGGATATCACAAAGGCCCATGGCTTTTCGGCCGAGGGCTTTGGCCTCGTCCAGGTCCTCCCACAAAGCGGGGCGAAGATTGGGGTCGAAGGCTTTTAATACAGGCGCGTCGGCCAGTTTGAACAGGGAATAAAAAACAGCCGCCCTGGTTGGATCCTTGGAGAGGGAAACGCCGCCAAACAGATAAACACGGCTTTGAGCGATCCGGTCAAAGGGAATATTTTTTACAGTGAGCAGCGTATCTGCTCCGGGTCGGCGGTAAAAGGTAAAGTCCCGGTCGCCGCTTTCGTCCAGCGAGACAAATGCCAGCGTGGTGTCTGCCCGGTTTGTGACCGCCAAATGGGTGCGGTCGATCCTCAATTCGTCCAGCTGGCGGGCACAGGCGCGCCCGAAAGCGTCGTCGCCAACCATACCGATAAAAGCAGTCCGGCTGCCGAGCTTGGCGGCCTGTGCCAGAGCGTTGCAGGGGGCGCCACCTACCGTGCCGGAAAATTGCAGTTCTCCGGTGCTGACGAAATCAATCAAAATTTCACCAACTGCGATCATATCAAGCATATCAAAACTCCCTTTCCTGTTTTTTTGGAATGTAGGTGCTGTGTAAAACCGTGGTGCGGGCGCAGGCCTTGGGCTGCTGGATTTGTTCCAGAAGCTGCTGCCCTGCCATTCTTGCCATTTCCTCTGTGGGCTGGGAAACCTGCGCGATTTTTTCGGTGCGATACCCATACCAGTCGCTGCCGGAAAAGCCCAGCAGTTCCACATCGGTTCCAACCTGCAAATGGTGGATGTTCAAATATTTTAAAGTTTCCAGCGCAATGCTGTTGTTGGAGACAACGATAGCGCTACATTTTTTTTCAATCAGATCCTGCGCGCAGAAATAGGCGGTTTTGGTCTGCGGATGCGCATAGGCAACCAGTGAATCCCCGATTGGCAGGTTGTAGTCCCGGACAGCGGCGCGGTAAGCGTCCAGTCGTTCGATAGAATAGGCGATGTGGGCCTGATCCGCAATATACCCGATTTGGGTGTGCCCCTGGCGGATCAAATCTTCAACCCCCTGATACAGGGCTGTGTAGCTGGACACGAACAACGTTGGATAGGGACAGTTTTTAAGCGGATGGTCAATAAACACCATGGGAAAATCCCGCGGAATACAGGGCGCGATTTGCTGATAGTCGCCGCAGGATGACTGGACGATCAGCCCGTCTACCAGTCCGGAGGTCAAAAGCTTCAGCTGGTCGACCTCCTGATGTGCGGACGCTTTGGTATTGGACACGATCAGATGCATTTTTGCAGGAGCCAGCACCTCTTCCAACTGCTTTAAAATCAGGGTGGAACGGGTATAGGAAAGATCCGGTACCAACATGCCGACCAGGCCCTTGCGACCTTTCTTAAAATTACGGGCAGTAATGTCCGGAGAGTACCCCAGCGTTTGAATGGCCTGTTCCACCTTGCGGGTGGTTTCGGGGGATACATATCGGGTATGGTTGATCACATGGGAAACAGTGGCGATGGAAACGCCGCTGGCTTTGGCCACATCGGTAATTTTGACTTTCATAAAAGGCTCCTTTTACGTAAAAAACATTTTTTGCGTAAATTTATTATAAGCGTTGGGGAATAAAAAGTCAAAATCAATAGAAACAGAAGCGAAAAAGCGGAAAAATCTGATTTTCTCCGATTAAATTTTACGAAAACGTATTTTGTTCTGCCATTATTTTTCTCGCATCAAAATGCGAAGCGTCCGCGCGAGACTTTCATAATCATCATCCAGCAGGGGAAGTTCACCGTAATAAGCATCGTTGAATCGCTCGGTCACATGCGAAAAGGGGCTTTCTGGCATACGGGTCAAGGATTTGTTCAGAATCTCCAGCGTGGTATCCGCCGGCGAAAGGGGGGCGCCGTGAATACGAAGCCAGGTAAGGATCAGCAGATAGCCGTCCCGCAAAGAGCGGTTTCCCCGGGGCGCTTCTAAAAAATCGCGGCATTGGCGCTGCCAAATGCGCAAGGTGGGAATCTTCTCTTCGGCGGCTGACGTTTCCACTGTATCCCGCTCCAGATCTTCCACCGTATCCACATAATATTCAGAGGATGCAGATGCAGACTTCTGCTTGCCGACGGATCGGGAGAACAGAGCTTTCAGCAGCCGCCAGACAGCCGAAACTATTTTTTGGATGGTTGCCCAAATTTGCCGCCGTAGAGAGAATAAGAACAAGAGGATGAGCAATAAGGCCAACCATTGGAAAAGTACATTGATAAAAGGAGTGGAAGCCGATTCCTGCGCTTGGCCGAAAACGGGCAGCGCAGACACTTGGGGAAGCGGTTTGTCCGGTTGTGCCGGACGGACCAAAAGCCAGATGATAAAGCGGAAGAAAAGCACGAAAATATATAAAAAGGAGGTCAATACTCTCAGAAGGAATTTCACGATGTACCAAATGGGGGCTTGAAAGAAAAGTCCCAACACAACCAGCACAAATCCGGCGCAGATCAAAAGCAGATTGTACCGGCGCATGCCGGCGGGCAGCATGGAAAGATCATAATGACGCCGTCCCATCAGCCGCTCGATGTTTGATTGGTTGCTGATGATTGCGTACAGCAAAATGAAGAGAAGGAAACTGCCGATCAGCAATATAGGCTCGCAGATCATGCCAAAATAGGAGCCGCAGAACCAAACGATGATTGCCGCCAAAAAATAGGCGATCATGGTAAAGGATAAAAAGCTGGTGCCAATCAGTTCGTCAAAGGAGTGGGTGGCAAAAAACATACCGACGGCGTAAATCACCAGGCTGAGAATGACCAAAGCCCAGTGGAAAAGGCTTGTTCCCCCAAAATACAAACAGCCGCCGGCGAAAAAAGCGGCGGGAGCCGCGGCCAGCAAAAGCGTAACGATCCGCACCGGCGGATGTTTCATACGGTCCAGCAGCCATCCGGTGAGCGCACCCAGCGCGCCGGCGACCAGGACAATCCCCAGACGGGGCAAAGAGGATGCGGCGGTCAGCTGTCCGGTAATGGCCACTTCCAAAACAGCAAGGATCGGATAGGATAAAAGCAGGCTGTCCAGCAGAGCGGCGATGCGAAGAAAGAAGAAAAATGGCTTCACAGTGGCTGCGCCTCCTTTTTTTCGCTGCCCCGCAGCAGGAAAAGGGAATAGGTGCCGTCCTCATAATCGCCGGAGACGGTTCGCCCGCAGACAAAAACGGTGACAGACGCACCATACCGTGCCTTTTCCCGGGCAAAGGCTTTGAGATTTTCGTCAAGATAGGTACTGACCAGGACCAATTGGGCGGAGGAGAGAAAAGCGGCATCCTCCTGCAAAAACAAATCGATTTTTTTTGCATTATCCACCATCAGCCGCGCCAGCGTTCTGGATTGCTCCAGCGCGAAAGCGGTTCCCCACGATTCGGCAGTGCAAACCGGCTGTCTGGTCCCCGAATCGGCGCCGTTGCACAGAAAGCGAAAAGGAATGTCCTCCTTTGCCGCGGCGCCGAACAGGTAGGCGCAAAAGCGGATGCAATTTTCCAAATCGTCATCTCCGTCCATGGAGCCAGCTTTTCCGGGACGCTGCTGGACATTCAGCAGGACGGACAAATTGTTGCGGGAGGTGTACTGATTTTCAAAGACCATCAGCTTTCCCTCCCGGGCAGTGGCGTTCCAGTGAATCCGGTTCATGGGTTCCAAGCCGGTATATTCCCGGGCACCGGCGACAAAAAACGGATCGTCCAGCAATTGGCGGCGAACCACCGTGTCTCCGTTAAGATATCGGGGCAGACAAATCAGCTCATTGTTTTCCAGCGGCCTGGGCAAAACGGTCAGGCGGGCGTTGACCTGAGCGGAATAGGAAAAACTGGAAAAGCCCAGCAGATCGGAGCCGACCAAATCCACACGCCGGATTTCAAAAACACCTCTCTTGAGGCATTTGACCTTCCAGGTGCGGGAAACTTTCTGATAGCTTTTCAGCGCGAAAAAGCTGGGAACATACCGGATTTCGCCAACAACTTCTGATTGGGAACCGGCATATTCCAGCCATCGGGAAGTGGAAAGCTCTGACTTCAGCCAGGGCAGCGGCAGCCATTTGCGGTTGGAGACGATCTCCACAAGCCCGACTTCGTCCCCCTCCATCACTTCATCCTTGGTAAAAAAACAGGTGTATTCAAAATGGCGAAAGCTATTTTTGGCAAATAAAAGAAACTGCGCCGTCAAAAGAACGATCACCATAAAGATAATTGCGACAAATTCCATAAGCGCCTCCTAGCGAGAGGGATTGGCCTTTTACTGCTGCTCGATGGGGGCAGGCGTCTGGGAGAGGATCTCATAAAGGCACTCTGTTGCCGCCTCATCCGCCTGCCCCATCTGGTATCCGCGGCAGATGATGCGGTGAGTGGATACATCTACAAAGACCGCCTTTACATCATCCGGCAGAACATATTCCCGTCCGTCCATGGCAGCTTTTGCCTGGGAGGCGCGCATCAGCGCGATGACGCCGCGGGGGCTTATTCCCAGCCGGATCTTTTCATGACGGCGGGTGGCGCCAGCCAGCGATACCATATAGGCGGCTACCGGCTGGCTGACCCGTACCTGCGCCACCTGTTTCTGCGCTTCCAGGATGTCCTGCCCGGTACAGACAGGGCCCAGAAAATCCAGAGGAGACTGCAGCTGATAGGCGGTGAGCATCGCCCGCTCCTGCTGCGCGTCCGGATAGCCCAGAGAAATTTTCATGAAAAACCGGTCCAGCTGCGCCTCTGGCAGCGGGAAAGTCCCCTGGATTTCCACCGGGTTTTGGGTGGCGATCACCAAAAACGGCTGCGCCATGGGATAGGTCACACCGTCCACCGAGCACTGACGCTCCTCCATACACTCCAGCAGGCTGGACTGGGTGCGGGGAGTGGCACGGTTGATCTCATCGGCCAGCAGAATATTGGTGAAGATCGCGCCGGGCCGAAACTGGAACGCCTGCTCTTTTTGGTTGTAGTAATTAATGCCGCTGAGTTCTGACGGAAGCAGATCCGGCGTAAACTGAATCCGCTTGAAACCGCAGTCCAACGAGCGGGCCAGAGCCTTGGCCAATGTGGTTTTGCCGGTGCCGGGAATGTCTTCCAGCAGGATGTGGCCACCGCTGTACAGGCAAAGCAGAATTTTTTCGATTTGTTCCTCCTTGCCCATGATTACTTTACTGATATTTTCTTTTAAAGCGGCGGTCAAACCGCACAGTTCAGCGGTATTCATAAAAAGCCTCCTTTTTCGCATGGAAAACACATTTTAAAAAAAGCATAACACACGTCATCTTAAAATGCCAGTTTTTCAAAATGAGGGAAAATGGTTTTGTTGGATTTTACAAATTTTTCTGCTGGGCAACAGCAGTTTGGACAAAGAAAAACCCCGGCAAAGCCGGGGCGGGAAAAGCTTATTTTTGTCTGTTTGCCGCTGCTTTGACGAATTCCCGAAACAGCGGGTGAGCGCGATTGGGCCGGGACTTGAATTCCGGATGGAACTGCACGCCGACGTAAAACGTGTCACGGGTGAGCTCCACCGCTTCGACCAGCCGGTTGTCCGGCGAGGTGCCAGAGAAAATCATGCCATGCTGGCGAAAAACATCCCGGTAGCGGTTGTTGAATTCATATCGGTGGCGGTGGCGTTCCTGCACTTCGGCGCATCCGTAAGCCTGCTCCAGGAAAGTGCCGGGATAGATTTTGCAGGGATAAGCGCCGAGCCGCATGGTGCCGCCCTTGGGCAGGTTGCCTTGCTGATCGGGCATCAAATCGATGACAGGGTCCGGGCCGTCGGGCTTAAACTCACTGGAATCCGCTTCCGAAAGGCCTAGTACATTGCGGGCAAACTCAATTACCGCAATCTGCATGCCCAGGCAGATACCCAGATAGGGGATATCGTGCTCCCGGGCGTATTTGGCGGCTACGATCTTTCCCTCAATGCCCCGCTGACCAAATCCGCCGGGGACCAGAATGCCATCGCAATCGGACAGATATTCGTCGGCGGTTTCGTCGGTGACCAGCTCGGATAACACCCATTTGATCTGGACCTCCGCTTCGTTTTCATAACCCGCGTGGTGCAGGGATTCGGCTACCGACAGGTATGCGTCGTGAAGTTGAACGTATTTGCCTACCAAAGCGATTTTAACCTTTTTATCGCAGCCGCGGACCCGGGCGAGCATCTGCATCCATTCGGTCAAATCAGGAGCAGGGCAATCCAGGTTCAGTTCCCGGCAGACGATGTCCGAAAGGCCGTTTTGTTCCAGCATCAGGGGCGCTTCGTACAGTACGGGGATGGTCCGGTTTTCGATCACACAGTCGATGGGAACGTTGCAGAACAGGGAAATTTTGCGTTTGATTTCATTTTCCAGCGGTTCGTTGCAGCGGGCGATGATGATATTGGGCATGATGCCCAGTCCCTGCAGTTCTCGCACCGAATGCTGGGTGGGTTTGGATTTGTGCTCGCCGGAGCTTTGGAGATACGGCACCAGGGTGACATGCATAAACAGGCAGTTTTGACGTCCGACTTCCAAAGAGACCTGGCGGATCGCCTCCAGAAACGGTTGGCTTTCGATATCGCCGGTGGTGCCGCCGATCTCCGTGATGACCACATCCGCATCGGTCTTTTTCCCTACCGCGTAAATGAAATTTTTGATTTCGTTGGTGATATGCGGAATCACCTGGACGGTTTCGCCCAGATAGTCGCCGTTTCGTTCCTTGGTCAGCACGTTCCAGTACACCTTGCCGGTGGTCAGATTGGAAAACTTGTTTAAGTTTTCGTCGATAAACCGTTCATAATGTCCTAAATCCAGATCGGTTTCAGCACCGTCCTCGGTGACGAATACTTCGCCGTGCTGATAGGGACTCATGGTGCCGGGGTCCACATTGATGTACGGATCCAGCTTTTGGGCGGCAACTTTCAGGCCCCGTGATTTGAGAAGACGTCCCAGAGATGCTGCGGTAATGCCCTTGCCCAGGCCAGACACAACACCGCCGGTTACAAAGATGTACTTAGTCATCGTTTTTCATTCCTTCCTGTGGGAGTTTATTTATTTTTTCTTTCTTACAGACACAAAAAATTAAGATTCATAGGTTTTCAGGATATTCAAAGCCACCTGCCGCCGGGTCAATCCCAGGTCCATTGCCTGTTTTTCGATATAGCGGTGGGCCTGCGGTTCCGTGAGCTTCAAATATTCGATCAGCACGGATTTTGCGCGGCTGACCAGTTTCAGTTCTTCCAGTTTGGAATGGAGCTTCCGGTTTTCCTGCAGGAGTTCTGATAAGCGCGCACCGGTGGAAAGCCCCAGATAGACCGACTGGATAAACAGCGGCTGGGACAGGGGTTTGGGCACTACCAGAATCCCATGGGCCCGGCAGCGTTCCAGCAGTTGCTGGGCCGAGTCCTGCGGGCATAAAAGAAGAATACCGCTGGAGGTGGACTGGGCCGCGTTCTTCACAAAAGCTTCCGTGTTTTCATCGTGAAAGGGCAGATTGACGATGACCAGACGGAAAACTTCCCGGGACAGAAGCTCCTGCGCTTGCTGCAATTGGGCAGCATGGATGATCTCGGCCTGCAAAAAGCCTGTCAGAAGCGTTTCCAGGGCCTGGGCGCTTTTCTCTTTTTCACAGACCAACAGGATGCGGTCCATACCGTTTCTCCTTTCCAAACAGATTTCGCCGGCGCTTTTTCATAAAATCGCCGGCGAATGGAACCTTTCGGGTTGGGTCAATTCATTTCGATATAAGCGTCACGGTCAGGACCGACAGAGACATAGCGGATTTTGCAGCCCACGGCTTTTTCCAGATAAGCCACGTAATCAAGAGCTTCTTTGGGCAGGTCCTCTTTTTTGCGGCAGCCGCTGATATCGCAGTGCCAGCCAGGAACATACTCGATGACCGGTTTTGCCTCGTTGAGATGGTCGCCGAAGGGGAATTCGTGGGTTATCGTGCCATTTACCTCATAAGCCGTGCAAACGGGGATTTTGTCCAGATAGGACAGGACATCCATTTTGGTCAGGGCCAGTTCGTCCGCACCCTGCATGCGGACGCCGTAGCGGGAGGCGACCACGTCAAAGGGACCGACCCGTCTGGGCCGTCCGGTGGCGGCACCGTATTCGCCGCCTGCTTCCCGCAGCTCTTCCGCTTCTTTTCCGAACATTTCGCAGGTGAAGGGGCCTTCTCCCACGCAGGAAGAATAGGCTTTCATAATACCGATGCACAAATCCAGCTTTTTGCCGGGAATACCGGCGCCGATGGGTGCGTAGGCGGAAATGGTGGAGGAAGAGGAAGTGAAGGGATAAATGCCGAAATCGATATCCCTAAGCGCGCCCAGCTGCGCCTCAAACATGACTTTTTTGCCTTTTTGGATCTGCTCTGTCAGATAAACGCCAAGATCGCAGACGTGGTCTTTCAACTGTCCGCCGTAGGTTTCCAGCCATCCGACGATCTCATCATAGGAGATGTGATCGGCTTTGTATCCGTCGTGGATGAAAAGGTCTTTCCATTCCACAATGCCGCGCAGACGTTTTTTCATCGCCTCCGGGTAGAGCAGATCGCCCATGCGGATACATTTTTTCAGATACTTGTCCCCGTATACCGGCGCAATGCCCCGGCGGGTGGAGCCGTATTTGGCGTCGCCCAGGCGGTCCTCCTCCAGTCCGTCCTGCTGCACATGATAGGGCAGGCAGATGATCGCGCGGTCGCTGATCTTTAAATTATCCGGGGTAATGCGGATACCTGCCTGGCGCAGCCGGTCGATCTCGCCGCACAGGTGCTGCAGATCGATGACCATACCGGGGCCCATGACGTTGACCACGTCCGGACGCAGAATGCCGGAAGGAAGCAGATTCAGAATAAATTTGCCCAGATGGTTTTGCACCGTATGACCGGCGTTGTTGCCACCTTGATAGCGGGCGACGATATCATAATTTTCCGAGAGAAGGTCCACCATACGGCCTTTGCCCTCGTCTCCCCAGTTGATACCAACGATTGCTGTTAACATAAACGCTTCTCCGTTCTGCCGCAATGCGGCGAAATATCTTGGATGGATTTCAAAACCCCCATAAAAAGAGTGAAGGTGCCCGGAAAGCGGCGTCCCAATGCTGCCGTTTCCTGAACACCGTCATTCAACGTTACTATTATAGAGAATGGCTATGGGGATGTCAAGAAAAAAACCGAAGATTGTATACAAAAATTTCATTCGGATAAAAAGCCGGAAAATGAAAAAAACAGGTGGACAAAAGAAAATTTTTATGAAAAAACACAAATTTATTTTGATGGGTTGACAAATGCTTTTGTCCCGGATTATAATGCGAACATCAGGAAAACGGCAAAGGCGCTGTGGACAAAAAGTCCATGGTGCCTCTTTTTTTTGGCATTTTGATTTCTGAACCGGAACAGGAGTTCCCATCGCGGACGACAAGCCGGTTTTGCCGCAAGAAATGCCGCTGGGAAGCCCTGCGCTGTTTTCACCATGAAAAACCATATTGGTCTGCAATAGGAGGTAATGATGATGAAAGAGATCCCTGAAATGTTTGGCAGCCTGGTATTCGGCGATACGGCAATGCGTCAGCGCCTGCCAAAAGAAACTTACAAAGCCCTGAACCGCACCATCGCCCAGGGGCGCAGCCTGGACCCGTCGGTAGCCAATGTGGTGGCCAATGCCATGAAGGATTGGGCAATTGAAAAGGGCGCTACCCATTTTACACACTGGTTCCAGCCCATGACCGGCGTGACGGCGGAAAAACACGACAGCTTTATCTCTCCGACGAGCGACGGCCGGGTGATTATGGAATTTTCCGGGAAAGAACTGATCAAAGGAGAGCCGGACGCGTCCAGCTTCCCCTCCGGCGGTCTGCGCGCAACCTTTGAGGCGCGGGGATATACCGCTTGGGACCCGACCTCTTACGCTTTTATCAAAGACAATACCTTGTGTATCCCTACGGCTTTTTCCGCTTATACCGGTGAGGCGCTGGATGAAAAGACTCCGCTTTTGCGGTCGATGGAAGCAATCAACAAACAAGCGCTGCGGATTTTGAAGCTGTTTGGTCATACGGAAGTGACCCGCGTGCTGACCAGCATTGGCTGTGAGCAGGAATATTTTCTGGTAGATCAGGACCTGTATGAAAAAAGAAAAGATCTGCGCTTTACCGGCCGTACCCTGTTCGGCGCGAAACCGCCCAAGGGACAAGAATTAGATGACCACTATTTTGGAGCGATCAAGACTCGCGTCAAAGCGTTTATGGAAGATTTGGACGATGAGTTGTGGAAACTGGGTATTACTGCCAAGACCGAGCATAAAGAAGTCGCACCCGGGCAGCATGAGCTGGCGCCGGTCTACACCACCAGCAACATCGCGGCGGATCAAAACCAGCTGACGATGGAAATGATGAAAAAAGTGGCGGAACGCCACGGCCTGGTCTGCCTGCTGCATGAAAAGCCTTTCGCGGGCATCAACGGTTCCGGTAAACACAACAACTGGTCGATTACCACAAACACGGGGATCAACCTGCTCGACCCAACCGATGAACCCAACCGCAACACCATGTTCCTGCTGTTTTTGTGTGCGGTGATCAAAGCGGTCGACGAACACCAGGATCTGCTTAGGATCTCGGTGGCCAGCGCGGCCAACGACCACCGGCTGGGCGCAAACGAAGCGCCGCCCGCCATTGTTTCCATGTATCTGGGCGACGAGTTGATGGCAGTTTTGGATGCAATCGAAAATGATAAAACCTACGAAAAGGCAGATTCCGGGCTGCTGCGGTACGCGCATGTGCTGCCGCGGCTGGCCAAAGACGCCACCGACCGCAACCGCACCTCTCCTTTTGCGTTCACCGGCAATAAATTTGAATTCCGTATGCTGGGGTCCGCCCAATCGGTATCCGAGCCGAACACGGTGCTCAACACCATTGTTGCCGAGGCGCTGGATGTGTTTGCCGACGAACTGGAAAAAGCAGGTGATCTGGAGGGAGCCGTCCACGCCTTAATCCAGAAGACGATGAAAGAACACAAGAGAATCATCTTTAACGGAGATGGATACGCCGCAGCCTGGCAGGAAGAAGCCGAAAAAAGAGGACTGCTGAACCTGAAATCTACGCCGGACGCGCTTGCCCATCTGGCGGATGAAAAGAATGTAAAGCTGTTCGAGAAATATCGTATTTTTACCGAGACAGAGGTCCATTCCCGTTATGAAATCAAAATGGAAGGCTACTGCAAGGTGATCGGGATTGAAGCGCTGACCATGCTGGAATTGACCCGGAAACAGATCCTGCCGTCGGTAAGCGCGTATGTGAAAGAACTCAGCGAGGCGGTCATTGCGAAAAAAGCCGCCTGTCCGGCTGCTTCCTGTGAGATGGAGGCCGCGATCATTGAAAAGCTGTCTTCCTTGAGCGCGTCGTTGTTCGGCAAGGCAAACACCCTGGATGAAGCGCTGCTGGGGGCTAAAAATTTCGAGAAGATCGGAGAGTGCGCCGCATACTACCACGATACGATCTTTGCTTCTATGCAGGAACTGCGCGCGGTAGCGGACGAGTTGGAACTCAACACAGCGGAAAGATACTGGCCGTTCCCGACCTACGGAGATATGCTGTTCAGCATCTGACCGGTTTTAAACACGCTTTGATGCAAAAAACGCAGAGGGAAAATCCCTCTGCGTTTTCTTTTTTCGGGAAGGCTTTTTCACCCGGATGCGCGGTAACGGGGATCCGCTGAAAAAGGCGGATAAACTCTGCTACATCGGCGGAAGGGTGATGGTCACAACCGTCCCCTCTCCCGGAACGCTTTCAAAATGCAGATGATAATCGCAGCCGTAATAGTTTTGAATCCGTTCGTTGATATTGTAAATCCCATAGCGGCTGCCGGAACTTTCCACATCTTCCGGCGGCTTGCCGGCGTTGAGCTGATCCACGACTTGCTGCGGCATACCCACGCCGTCATCGATGACCTGCAGCTGAATGGTGCTTTCCAGTACCCGCCCGACAATGGTGATGCTGCCTCGTTTGTCCTCCCGGCTCATAATGCCGTGGGAGATGCTGTTTTCAATCAGCGGCTGCAGGGTGATATTGGGAATGGCGTACTGCATCATGGAGGATGGCACATCGATCTTCATTGTCAGGCAGTCTGGATAGCGGATTTGCTGGATCTCAAAATAAGCTTCCACCAGTTTCAGCTCCTGCCAGAGCTGGTAAACGTCTTTTCCGTGGTTTAAGCTCAGCTTATAAAAACGGGATAACGCGCTGACCAACTGCTCCACCTTTTGCGGATCTTCCAAAAATGCATAGCTGTTGATCATTTCCAGCGTATTATAAAGGAAGTGAGGGTTGATCTGCGCCTGCAAAGCCCGCAGCTGGGCCGCTTTCAGTTCCACGCCGGACAGGTATTTTGCCTCGACCAGCAACTCCAATTCATCCACCATGTAATTGTAATGGTCGATCAGATCGTCGATCTCGTCATGGGTCCCGGGAACGGGAAGGTTCACAAACTCGCCGTTTCGCACCGCTTCCATCCCGTTGATGACAGAGCGGATTTTCTGGGTCACTCTTTTGGAAAAGCGAAGGGTAGAGGTGAAAATTACCGCCCCGGCGATAAAAGCCAGCAGGATGAACAGAAGGATCTGATCCAGGTCAGAGTAGGAAAAAAGGCTTTTGGCCGGCACAAGCGTTACCATTCTCCAGGGCGCCGATTCAAATTCGGCGCAGCTGACCTGATAGAGGACCCCGCCGATAGAGACCGTTTCCTGATCGGTATGGATTGCGAGTGTTTCGGGCAGAGCGACGGACGGATCGCCCAGGCAGGCGCCGGCGATGACCCGGTCGTTTTCATCCACCACAAAAGACTGGCTGCCGTCGAGAACCAGCGAACTGCGAAGCTGTTCCTCCACCTCGGTTTTGGAAAAGTCCATCTGATAAATCACAGCGGTCCGCTGCATGTTGGTCAGATCCACGCCTTTTACCATATAAGATAAGGTGTCGTGGTCGGACAGAGTGTTCTGCCCCTGATTCAAAAGGTCGTTTTCCTGGGAGGACAGCCAGAGCGAACGGACGCTGGAACGACGCAGAGGCGCAAACCAAAGTTGCCCCTGCAGCAGGTTGATGTCGCAGTAATGATAAGAGTCCAGAATATAAAAATAGGTAGGGTCCACATAGATCCGCAGCCGTTTGATATTCTGAGCGTTTTCAATAAAGGAAATGGTATTGTCCATATCGGTTTTGAAAGTCCGCTGCTCCCAAAAGGTCGTCTCATTTTGGCCGTTGCGCAGAAAATCGTTGGTACCGGAGTCGTTCAAAAGCAGTTCCGCGCATTTTTTGACCTGGGTCATTCGGCTGTCCAGAACGCTGTAGGTCTGCTGAAAGTTATTGCGGATAGAAGCCGCGGTGTTTTCTCCGGAGACCCGGATGGTATCCGTCACCAGAAATGCGGAGCAGACAAACAGCGGCAGAAAAGCCGCGACCAGAAACAACGCTACCATTTTTGTGAAGAAGTTTGAATAGCGAAAGCGGTTTCGGCAGTAATGGAAGAGCCGTTTGATCCATCTCATAATGTTTTCTCCCGAAACTGAGACGGCGAAAGACCTGTGAATTTTTTAAACTGGTAGGAAAAATAGTTTCCGTTCCGGTATCCCACCAAAAACCCCACATCTTTGACCTTGCAGACTGGATCCTTTAAAAGCTGCTGGGCTTTCTGCATCCGGTAATTCAAAATGAAATTGTTGATGGTCATTTCGGTGGTATCTTTAAACAGATGGCAAATGTAGGTCGGGGAGAGGTTGGTGTATTCGCTGATGGCGGTAATGGACAGGTCTGGATTTGCGTAGTTGTTTTTGATGAATTTCACAATACGGTCTACCGTCGCGTTGCCGTACTTTCCTTCGTTGAGCGAGTCGTAATATTGGTTGATGCCCTGGATCAGGAAATCTTCCAGCTGCGTGATAAAAGAGAAGTTTTGAATATGGACCCAGACGTCCTGCTCCTTGCCGATTTTCTCGTACAGGGTAATCTGTTCATCCTGCGCCAGGCGCATCAGCTCGCAGATCAGAGCGTAATAATGGCGCAGTACGTTGATGACCAGGGTGTTTTGATACTGCTTGATTTCGCCGGTGAGATTATGGATATACAAAAGCGCGTGGTTGCGGTTTTGTTTTTTCAGCGTCTGAGAGAAAAGGTTCACCTGCTCCGCCGTAAACTGATAGGTACCGGCGCTGGTTTTTTTGTAGTAACAGACGCTGTCGCTTTCCTGATAGAAAGACTGCTGCACCGCCACGACAGCCGTTTCATAGGAGCGGGCCAGCTCTTTCCAGCTGCTGACGACCGAGCCGACGGCTACCACCGAATTGATGCCGGAGCCGGACAGCTTGTCGATCACGAAATTGCAGTATTGGTCAATCATTTTATAATCGGTGAAGTTGGAACCGGTGGATTGGCCGGCCAGATGGATGATAATATGGTTGCCCTTGCAGGTACACAGCGGGGTGAGGCTGGGCGCGTCGTACACGTCGCTGATTTCATAAATGCTCTGGAACATGAACGGGATAAAGGAACTCAGGTCGGAACTGCCGGAGGAAAAGGTGATTTTTGCCACGATGGTGACAAACAAGGAGGCGCTGCGAATCTCCGGAACCAGCTCTTCCAGCAGATGCTCATTGTAAAAACTGGGCTGGCAAAGCTCTCCCGCAACTTCCATCAGCTTCTGCAGGTTGCGGCTTTGCTCAAACGCCTTGACCTTGTGCGCGGTGGAGCGGTCGTTGTTTAAGGCGTTGACCGTTTCGGCCAGCACATCCTTGAGCTCTCCCAGATCGACCGGCTTTTCGATGTAGCTCACCGCGCCCAGGCGAATCGCGCTTTTGAAATATTCCTTGTCCGTGTATCCGCTGACAAAAATGGTCTTGATTCCGGGAAAACGCTGTGTCAAACGGGTTGCCAGCTCAATCCCATCGGTTTTGGGCATGCGGACGTCAGTCAGCAGGATATCGGGGATAAAAGTATCGCACAAATGCAGCGCTTCTTCTCCGTCTTCCGCCTGAATGATCTGCGAAATATTAAATTCTTCCCAGTCGATTCCTTTAATAATTCGCATCCTGGTGGGCGCTTCGTCATCGACAATTAAAATTTTTAACATATTTTTCTCCCTTTTTACTGGAAACGATAATTTTAACAACCGTATTTTGTGTAATTTGTCATAGATAAATGACAAAATCTTTAATGAAATCACAACTATTTTAAGATTTTTGATGTAAAAAAGCAAGTATAATTTACTTATGCAATCGAAATCTCTATATAAATGCCTGCGAAACGGCATCCGCTTGGTTAAAATAGACAAAGCGGGCGGGCAAAGCATTCGGGATTTCCGGTTCATTTCTATTTCGGGGAGGTTACACAATGGCAAACACAGCGCAAACTGTAGAAAGGGAAGCTCCGCAGGCTACTGAAGTAAAGTGGCAAAAGCCGTCGAAGTTCAAACACTTTTTGAAGACTGCTTGGGATTGTAAGATCCTGCTGGCCATGTTGCTGCCTGCATTGACTTACGTTATCATCTTCTCGTACATACCCATGACTGGTATCGTGCTGGCATTCAAAAAGTACAACTATGTCGATGGTATTTACGGAAGCCCGTGGGTCGGATTTGACAACTTTAAGTTCTTGATTATTTCCGACAAACTCTGGCCTCTGACCAGAAACACCTTGCTTTACAACATTGTCTTTATTTTCCTGGGCATGTTCTTGGCGGTTGCTTTTGCAATTCTGATCAACGAATTGACCAACAAGGTGTTCAAAAAGATCTTCCAGTCCTTTATGTTCCTGCCCTACTTTATTTCCTGGGTAGTAGTACAGGCAATTTTCCAGGCGATCTTCGGATTTGAGTATGGTATCTTCAACCATATCATCGAATTCTTCGGCGCAGAGAGAATCAACTTCTACGCCAGCCCTGACGGGTGGCCGGTCTTGCTTGTCTTCTTCAAGATGTGGAAGATGGTCGGTTACGACTGTATCGTATACCTGGCCGCTGTTGCCGGTATTGACCAGGGCATGTACGAGGCTGCTTCCATCGACGGCGCCAACATCTGGCAGAGAATCCGTCACATCACCCTGCCCAGCCTGATCCCGACCATGGTTATCATGGGCCTGCTGGCTGTTGGTCAGATCTTCCGTGGCGACTTCGGTCTGTTCTACCAGTTGGTTGGTAACAACGCGGTTATCCTGAAAGCTGCCGACATTTTGGATACTTTCATCTATCGTTCCTTGATGCAAACAAATGACTACGGTATGTCTTCGGCTGCAGGCTTGTATCAGTCCTGCTTGTGCTTCATCACAATTTTGATTGTTAACAAGATTGTTAAGATCATTGAGCCGGATTACACCCTGTTCTAATCGAAATTTGCAGAAAGGAGAGTTAATCGCATGAAGAGAAAGAATAAAATTTTCCAGGCGGACTTGGCCGCATTTAAACTGCTGGGTTATGTGCTGGTTTTCATCTGGGGCATGCTTTGCTTCCTTCCGTTTTTGCTGGTTGTTATGAACTCCTTCACTTCGGAAGCGAACATTATGCGTAACGGTTACTCTTTCTGGCCGGGCGAATGGACGCTGGAAGCGTACAAAACCTGCTTGGAAAACCCTGAAAGAATCGGCTTTGCCTATCGTAACACCATTATTGCTACCGTTGTTGGTACCCTGCTTTCCGTGATGATGTCCACCATGACCGGTTACGTTCTGCACAGAAAAGACTTCCCGTGGAGAAACGGATTCTCCTTCTTCTTCTACTTCACCACCCTGTTCAACGGCGGTCTGGTACCGTGGTATCTGATGTGTACCCGTTACCTGGGCTTCAAGAACAACTATCTGGCGCTGGTTGTGCCGATGCTGTTCTCCGTATGGCAGATGATCCTGGCGAAGAACTTTATGAAGAGCGGTATTCCTTTTGAGATTATCGAATCTGCCAAGGTTGACGGTGCCAACGACTTCACCATTTACTGGAAACTGGTTATTCCGCTGGCGAAACCTTTGATTGCTACCTTGAGCCTGTTCGCGGCTTTGACTTTCTGGAACGACTGGTACAACTGTATGTTGTTCATGAACAAAAACAACATGAAGAACCTGCAGTACTTCCTGCATGAGATGCTGTCCAGCATTCAGGCTCTGCAGGAGCTGGTATCCATGGGTAAAGTTAACCTGTTGAACGAAGATTCTGCGAACCTGCCGCAGCAGTCCATGAAGATGGCTATGACCTGTATTACCACTGGTCCTATCCTGCTGCTCTACCCGTTCGTTCAGAAGTACTTTGTAAAAGGCTTGACCATCGGTGCTGTAAAAGGTTAATCGATACTTCTACAATTTATGTGTTGCAAAACCTCTGCGGAATTTTCCGCAGAGGTTTTTTTATCCGTCATGCGGCACCGCAGCGGCAGAGACGACAGCGTTGGGAATGACTGCTTCGGGTAAAGGACAAATCCGCTCGGTCGAAAGAATGCACAGCATCCAGACGAGCCGTCGGTTTTCTTTCGCAAAAATGTCGAAAGCAAGTGGACTTGGCCGGACATGTATGGTATCATCTTATCAGAAAAGTTTGTTTGTTTTGAGAAGCGGCTCCGGCAAGGTGTCGAAAAAAGGGCCGTTTTTCCGCTGGAGTGTTTTTCGGAAACCGGGAAAGGCGATAGAAAGGGTGTCGCGTTTTGGAAACATCGTTTGTGGATTTGACGCAGGAAAATCTCGCGCAGGAACATCTTTGCTGCATTATCCGCAGCAGGAAGCCTCATCCGGGAGTGGAGGCAAAGCGCCAATGGATTTCTGAGCGGCTAAAAGATGGCCATGTTTTCCGAAAGTATGATGCGAAGGAGTGCGCTTTTATCGAGTATGCGCCGCTGGAAACGGCATGGGTGCCGATCGTCGGGGAGAATTATCTGTATCTTTACTGTCTTTGGGTCACGGGCGCTCCCAAGGGACATGGTTATGGCAGGGCACTGATGGAATCCTGTATCGCCGATGCCCGAGCACAGGGCCGCTCCGGGATTTGTATGCTGGGAGCGAAGAAGCAAAAAGCATGGCTTTCCGACCAGTCTTTTGCGAAAAAGTTCGGATTTGGGACGGTTGACAGCACCCCTGGCGGGTATGAGCTGCTGGCCTTGTCCTTTGACGGTACCTATCCGGCTTTTGCGCCCAACGCGAAAAAGGAGCGGATCGAAAGCGAGAAGCTGACCGTTTATTATGATTTGCAATGCCCTTTTATTTTGCAGAAAGTAGATGCTATCAAGCGCTATTGTGCGGAAAAATCCATTCCCGCCGATTTCTTTGAGGTGGATACGCTGGGAAAAGCGAAAGCGCTTCCTGCTCCCTTTAATAATTGGGCGGTATTTTACAAAGGACAGATGAAAACCGTAAATCTGCTGGATGTTTCCGCTTTGGAGCGGATTCTGCGCGCGTAGCAGTATAAAAATACCTGAAAAATTAGTGCACAGCAGGATAGACAAAGCAGGGCCTGCAGGCAGCTTGCGGACCAGGAGGAGAATCCATGGCGTTTGATTTTAAAAAAGAGTATAAAGAGTTTTACATGCCCAAAGCAAAACCGGCCATCGTATTGGTGCCGCCGGCCAATTATATTGCGGTGCGGGGAAAAGGCGACCCCAACAGGAAGGGCGGAGCATACCAGTCTGCGACTGGGGTGCTATATGCCGTTGCCTACACCATCAAAATGAGCAAATTGGGAGATCGACGGATCGAGGGGTATTTTGATTTCGTGGTTCCGCCGCTGGAAGGATTTTGGTGGCAGGATGGAATCGACGGAATGGATTACGCCAACAAAGACGCCTTTCAGTGGATCAGCGTAATCCGCCTGCCGGATTTCGTGACCCGGGAAGATTTTGATTGGGCGGTACAAGAGGCCGCCAGAAAGAAAAAAATCGACTGCTCCGTGGCAGAATTCCTTGCCTTAGACGAGGGATTGTGTGTTCAGATTATGCACATGGGCGCTTTTGACGACGAACCGGGGACTGTGGCCGTTATGGATGCGTATTTGGCAGAGAATGGCTATGAAAATGATTTTTCCAGTCACCGTCTGCATCACGAAATTTATCTGTCCGACGCCAGAAAAGTCGCTCCGGAAAAGTGGAAAACCGTTATCCGGCATCCGATCAGGGAGAAAAAATAGAGCGTGTCTTCATCAGATGGCTTTCGCCGGATGTGGTGCTCTGTTCTTTGAATAGGAAAATACACGGCTTTATGGAGAGGATGGCTATGAGAAGGAAAATCATATCAAAACAAAACCTGGCAAATGGCATCACCCTTCTGCGCATCGTCGGAACGATTGGGCTTTTGCCTCTGCGGCTTCTTTCGCCAGCTTTTTTTGCAGTTTATACTCTCACTGGACTGACCGATGTACTGGACGGGTGGGTTGCCCGGACAACAAAAACCGCCAGCGAGTTCGGAGCGAAGCTGGATAGTGCGGCGGACTTACTGTTTTATGCCGTCATGCTGATCCGGTTTTTCCCGCTTTTTTGGGAGGTGCTCCCATGGGGAATGTGGTGTGCGGCGGCAATGGTTTTAGCGGTGCGGTTGGCTTCCTATACTGTTGCGGCGATCAAACACCGCCGCTTTGCCTCTCTGCACACATATCTGAATAAATTGACAGGTGGGGCGGTATTTTTGATTCCGTATATGATCGTCACACCATATGCCGGCCCTTACTTATGGGCAGTCTGCGCGATAGCGGGAGTTTCGTCTCTGGAAGAGCTGGTGATTCACCTGCAGGCGAAAGAATACTCCTCCGGCGTTAAATCCATCCTTTTCAAAAAGGATTCTCCGGATTATCTCTTTGCGGAAGAGGGAAAAGAAAAGAAATAAACGTCCGGATTGGTTTTACCCAAATGAGAATCGTTTGATCGGAAACATTGTAGCCGCCAGCGAGCGGGAAAATTAAAAAAACAGGGCCGCTGGCCCTGTTTTTTGCTGCGTGATAGGGGAAAGGCCGCTGTTTTTTCATCTGTGCCCCACCTGCAATTGGGCAGGGTCAGGAGCAAAGAAACAGCAGACGGCACTTTTTTGATGATAAAAAATCGGGACAATTTTGATATCGCTTGCTCCGAAGCGGGAAGTGTTGGCAAGAAGATCCCCTCTATAAGTGTGCGAGAAAAGAAAAAATAAAAAACTGAGCCCAGAACGCGAATTGCGCCCCAGGCTCATGTTGGTGCCGGTAGTCGGGGTCGAACCGACACGGTATCGCTACCACTGGATTTTGAGTCCAGCACGTCTGCCAATTCCATCATACCGGCGTTACTCTAATTATTATACACAAAAACCAAAAAGAATCAAGGGTTTTTTGCGATGAGAAAAAGATTTTACAGAAACATGAATTTTGCCGTAATAGGCTTGCAGAAAATGACAACTCATATTATAATGTTATAAAACGATAAAACAACTGAATGCACAGTGTGGAAAGTCAGTAATGACATAAAGGAGGGGCCTTTGTGAGTTTTTGGGTAAAAGACAAAGCTTTTTATAAAAAAATGGCGGCGATTGCAATCCCACTCGCGCTGCAAAATCTGATCAATGTTGGCGTTAGCCTGTTGGATACGGTTATGCTGGGTCAATTGGGAGAAATCGCCATGAGCGGTTCTTCTCTGGGCAACCAGATTGGGTTTATTTATCAAATCATGAACCTGGGGCTGACTGCTGGGGCAGGCGTTTTGACCAGCCAGTACTGGGGACGAAAAGACCCTGCATCCATCAGAAAAGTCATGAGCATGGCATATAAAATTTCCATGACGCTGGCGACGATTTTCACCGTTTTGGCATTGACGATTCCCGATGTTTTGATGCGCTTTTATACCGAGGAGCCGGCAGTGATCGAGGCCGGCGCCCAGTATCTGCGGATTATCGCTTTTACCTATTGGATCAGCGGCTTTACCATGACTTCCATGAGTATTCTGCGCACCGTGGGAACCGTAAAGATCACGCTGTACATGTATATTGTATCGTTTTTTGTCAATGTGTTCTTCAACTATTGCCTGATTTTCGGTCATTTGGGGTTCCCGCAGCTGGGAATCGTCGGCGCAGCAATTGCCACATTGATTGCCCGCGCAGTAGAGTGCGCTATCATTGTTGTGTATGTGTTCCGGATTGATAAAAAAATCTGCTTTCGGGTCCAGGATATTTTTCAAAAAATCGACCGGGAGATTCTGGAAATCTATATGCGTTACGGCGCGCCGGTACTTTGCAATGAAATGCTGTGGTCGATTGGCAGCACCATGCTGTCGGTGATCATGGGCCATATGGGCTCGAGTTTTGTGGCGGCAAACAGCATCTGTCAGGTTATTTTCCAGTGTACCTCGGTTATCAACCAGGGTGTGGGGCAGGCCGCCGGCGTTATGGCGGGCAACACCATCGGAGAGGGCAAATACAAACGTGCCCGCAACCAATCGCTTACGTTGTTTGTCGTCAGCATCGCTTTTGGCATTCTTTCGTCCATGGTGATGTTTGCTATCCGGGGACCGGTGATCGACTGTTATAAGGTAACGGAAGAAACCCGTATGATTGCCTATTCCATCATGGATATGATGTGTATTCTTGTCCTGTTCCAGGCTATTTCCAGCATCAATATGTTCGGGACCCTGCGCGGTGGCGGCGACAGCAAGTTCGTTCTGTTCTTCGATGTTACCTCCATGTGGTTTTTCTCAGTGCCCTTGGGCTGGATAGCCGGTCTGGTGCTTCATTGGCCGGTCTGGCTGGTATATCTGTGCCTGCGGTCGGGCGATATTTTCAAATCGGTGGCCTGTGTTTTCCGTATTCTTTCCGGCAAATGGATTAAGGATGTAACCAGAAGCGACGAGGAGAAAGAGGAAGCGCAAAAAGAAGAAATCGAACAAGGATAATATCCGTAAAAAAGCGCCTGAAAGCTCAGGCGCTTTTGTTTTTCTGTCTTTTGCCGGATAGGATGCCCGCTGCTGCTTTGCTGCCGCATTGGTGGATTACGCGCAACAAAAAGGTTCCACCCACCGGCGGAACCTTTTTGTTGTTTGAACGAAAAGAGGTCACAAATGACTTTTTAACCAGCGGTTTAAAAAGTCCAGCTGTTCTTTTGTGTGGAACCAATGCTCGCCGTTTT
>DFDW01000025.1:0-115498 GCA_002369315.1 Ruminococcaceae bacterium UBA3818
AACCCCAACAGCGATATCCCGGATATTGACGCGATTGCCGCGATTGCGCATAAACACGGTCTGCCGCTGGTTATCGACAACACTTTCGGCACACCGTATTGGATCCGGCCGATTGAGCACGGCGCGGATATTGTGGTCCATTCGGCCACAAAATTTATTGGCGGCCATGGTACAACGCTGGGCGGCGTGATCGTCGATTCCGGCAAGTTCGACTGGAAAGCCAGCGGCAAATATGCCCCGATTGCGGACAAGAACCCGAGCTATCACGGAATCTCCTTTGTGGATGCTGTTGGCCCTGCGGCTTTTGTCACCTATGTGCGGGCGATTCTGTTGCGTGATACCGGCGCGTCTATTTCGCCTTTCGCAGCATTTTTGCTGCTGCAAGGAACAGAAACGCTTTCCCTGCGTCTGGACCGTCACGCGGAGAATACCAGGAAAGTAGTGGAATATCTGGCAAATCACCCGCAAGTGGAACACGTCAATCATCCGTCCTTACCGGATCATCCGGATCATGCGCTGTATGAAAAATATTTCCCCAACGGCGGCGGTTCGATCTTTACGTTCGAAATCAAAGGCGGCCAGGAAAAAGCGCACCGGTTTATCGACAGCCTGCAGGTCTTTTCCCTGTTGGCCAACGTTGCGGATGTAAAAAGCCTGGTCATTCATCCTGCGACAACGACCCATTCTCAGCTCAGCCCCGAAGAACTGCTGGATCAGGGGATCAAACCGAATACGATCCGCCTTTCGATCGGTACGGAACATGTAAACGATATCATTTACGATCTGGATCAGGCGTTCGAGGCGTCTGCGCAAAAGTAAGAGTATGGAAATTTTTATTGTGAAGCGGCTCTTTCCGTGGAATCCTCCTATTAGAAGACGATGTCGATGTTCTCTTTTCGCAGAGAAACTAATAGGATAGGAAAAATGAAAGGAGCAACTCATCATGGCAATCTACAAAAAAATAACCGAACTGGTAGGAAATACACCGCTGCTGGAATTGACCGGCTATGAGAAGAAAGAAAAGCTAGAGGCGAAAATTTACGCGAAACTGGAATTTTTGAATCCGGCCGGAAGCGTAAAAGACCGCATTGCAAAAGCGATGATTGAAAAAGCGGAATCCAACGGCGCCCTTCGCCCGGATTCTGTCATCATCGAGCCGACCAGTGGCAATACGGGAATCGGTCTGGCGGCGATCGCCGCCTCCAAGGGCTACCGCGTCATTTTGACGATGCCGGAGACGATGAGCGTGGAACGCCGCATGTTGCTGAAAGCTTATGGTGCCGAAATTGTGTTGACCGAGGGTGCCAAAGGAATGAAAGGCGCCATTGAAAAAGCGGAGGAGTTGGCACGGCAAACGCCGGGAAGCTTTATCCCAGGGCAGTTTAAAAATCCTGCCAATCCGCAGGCGCACCGGCAGACAACAGGCCCAGAAATCTGGCGGGATACGCAAGGTAAGGTCGACATTTTCGTAGCCGGCGTCGGAACCGGAGGGACCCTGACCGGCGTAGGAGAGTATTTGAAATCCCAAAATCCCGCAGTCAAAGTGGTGGCGGTAGAGCCGGCGAGTTCACCGGTACTTTCCAAAGGAATCGCCGGCGCGCATAAAATTCAGGGGATCGGCGCGGGCTTTGTGCCGGATACGCTGAACACCCAAATTTATGATGAAATCATACCAGTGGAGAATGAAGCGGCTTTTGCCGCAGGAAGAGAGATTGCCCGAACCGACGGCGTATTGACCGGGATCTCTTCCGGCGCAGCGGTATGGGCTGCGACGGAATTGGCAAAACGCCCGGAAAACAAAGAAAAGGTGATTGTCGTTCTGCTGCCTGATACCGGCGACCGTTATTTATCCACACCATTGTTTGAAGATTAAAATATCGGAAAGGCTCCCGAACACACGGTGAGAGGGGGCCTTTTTCGTTTAGGCTGCCTGCTGGCGGGAAAGGGGTACAGATGGAAAATCAAAAGGCGCTTATCGCGATGAGCGGCGGCGTTGACAGCTCTGTGGCGGCGCTGCTGATGCAGAAACAGGGCTTTACCTGCGTCGGCGTGACTATGAAGTTGTTTGAAAATGAGGATATCGGTAAAAGCCGGCAGCGGACCTGCTGTTCCCTGGAAGATGTGGAGGACGCGCGAAACGTCTGTTTCCGGCTGGGGATCCCACATTATGTTTTCGGTTTTTCCGATGATTTCAGAAAAACGGTCATTGCCCGTTTTGTCCAAAGCTATCAGCAGGGTTTCACGCCGAATCCCTGCATCGATTGCAACCGCTATATTAAATTCGACAGGTTGTTTCACCGGATGCGCCAGATGCAGATGGATGCCGTCGTGACAGGACATTATGCCCGAATCGAACGAGAGGAAGCTTCTGGCAAATGGCTTTTAAAAAAGGGAATGGATCCCGCCAAAGATCAAAGCTATGTTCTGTACGCCATGACGCAGGATCAGCTGGCCCACACCCGTTTTCCTTTGGGGTACCTGCAAAAAAGCGAGGTGCGCAGGATCGCGCGGGAAAACAGCCTTGACAATGCGGCAAAAAGGGAAAGCCAGGATATCTGTTTTGTTCCGGATGGGGACTATGGGGCTTTTTTGGAACGATACACCGGAAAAACAATGGAACCGGGAAATTTTGTGCGGCCGGATGGAACGGTGCTGGGACAGCACAGGGGAATCGGACGCTATACCATCGGACAGAAAAAAGGGCTGGGACTCAGCGTTGGAAGGCCCCTGTATGTCTGCGATATCTGCCCTCAATCCAATACTGTGGTGCTGGGGGAGGAAACATCGCTTTACAGCAGTTATCTGACGGCGAAAGAGGTCAATTTGATTTCGGGAGAGCGCCTGGATAAGCCCATCCGGGTCTGCGCGAAGATCCGCTATCGCCAACAGGAGCAGCCGGCCGAAGCCTGGCAGTCGGACGACGGACGCCTGCATGTGCGTTTTGACCAGCCGCAGCGCGCAATTACGCCGGGTCAGTCGGTTGTACTGTATGACGGGGACACCGTTCTCGGCGGAGGTACCATTGAGCGGGCGCAGTAGCGCGGCTTGAAGCAGAACGGGATGAGGAGGAGAATATGCACAAACAGATGGAAAATGATTTGGAGCAAATCGCAGCAAACCTTTTTGAACAGGAAACGGAGCCGCCGGGCCATTTTCCTGATCGGGAAAAGATCATTTGGATGATCCGGGAATTAAGAGGGATGTTGTTTTCCGGATTTTTCGGCGGTTGTCCGGAAGGAGGGCAGAACCTCTTTTTTGCCGCGGAAAAGCTTCGGAAAATAAAAGATGAGCTGAGCCGGCAGCTGTACGCGGCGTTGACATTTCGCGCCGGGGCAGCTTCTGAACAGGAGATCCGGCGGGAAACGCAGCAGATATGCCAAGCATTTCTCAGCCGCCTGCCCGACATACAGCGGCAGCTGAAAATGGATGTGCAGGCCATCTTTGAAGGGGATCCGGCCGCGCAGAGCAAAGAAGAAGTCATTTTGTCCTATCCGGGGCTGTTTGCCATATTTGTTTACCGCGTTGCCCATGAATTGTATTGCAAAAAAGTTCCCCTGATCCCCCGTATTATGACCGAATACGCCCATAGCCGCACGGGGATTGATATCCATGCTGGTGCCCAAATCGGAGCATATTTTTCCATAGATCACGGCACTGGCATCGTCATTGGGGAAACGACCGAGATTGGCAACCATGTTAAGCTATATCAGGGGGTGACGCTGGGCGCTTTGTCCACTCGAAAGGGACAGCAGCTTTCCCGTGTGAAACGACATCCGACGGTCAGAGATCATGTGACGATTTATTCCAATGCGTCTGTATTGGGCGGAAATACCGTCATCGGAGAAAACAGCATCATCGGTGGCAGCGCTTTTGTCACAGAGCCGGTTCCCGCTAATACAAAGGTCATGGCACAAAACGGGGAATTGACCGTTCAGCGTAAAGATCAGGGAGAACTGTGGTACTGGGAAATATAGGTGAAAAGGGAGAAGAAAATGTTTGTGTATGCGGATAACGCGGCCACCACCCGGATGAACAAGGCGGCGATGGAAGCTATGGGGCCGTATCTGGATGGCTTTTACGGAAACCCCTCCAGTCAGCACGCCGCCGGGCGGGACGCCGCGAAAGCGCTGGCACAGGCCAGGGCGAAGATGGCAAAAAACCTGGGATGCGAGCCGCGGGAGATCCTGTTTACTTCAGGCGGAAGCGAAGCGGATAACTTGGCCGTTTTTTCGGCGGCGGCACTGGGGGAGAAAAGCGGGAAAAAGCATATTGTTTCCACCGCGTTTGAGCACCCGGCGATTCTTCGCTCTCTGGACAGGCTGCGGGCCAAAGGATTTTCCGTCACGCTTCTGCCGGTTCCGGAAAATGGTGTCATTTCGGGCCAGCAGGTGGAAGAAGCCATTCGTCCGGACACCTGCCTGGTATCTGTCATGTACGCCAATCATGAGATCGGCACCATCCAGCCCATTTCGGAAATCGGGAGGATATGCCGCGAGAAAGGGGTTTTGTTCCATACCGACGCCGTTCAGGCGGCGGGGCATTTGCCGATTTGCGTGAAAGACCAGCAAATCGGGATGCTGTCCCTTTCGGCTCATAAATTTCACGGCCCGAAAGGCGTTGGAGCGCTGTATGTGCAAAAGGGAATCCAATTGGAACCGATGATTACTGGAGGCGGCCAGGAAAGAGGACTGCGGGCCGGAACGGAGAATGTCCCGGGCGTTGTTTCGATGGCGGCGGCTTTCGATTTTGCCTGCGCGCACAGGGAAGAAAATATGAAAAAAATGACATCTTTGCGGGATAAAACGATTGACGGACTGAAAAATATCCCCTATTCTATATTAAATGGGGACCCGGTTTGCCGGCTGCCCGGAAATGTGAATGTCTGCTTTGAAGGAGTAGAGGCGGAAGCGCTTCTTTTTTTGCTGGATCAAGCTGGCATCTGCGCTTCTTCCGGTTCTGCCTGCATGGCGGGCTCGCTGGAACCCAGCCATGTTTTGCTGGCAATCGGCCGAACGCCGGATCAGGCCCGGAGCGCGCTGCGCCTTTCTTTTGGAGAGGAGAACACAGAAGAGCAGGTCGATTTTATCATCGAAACAACGGCAAAGGCGGTAAGCAGCTTGCGCGGTGTAAAATCTTCCGTCCCCCGTTTGTAAACAAAACATTGGATTGCGGCCGGCAGGCCGTATCTTTTTGAATTGAATGATGAGGATGATGTTTCATGAAAGTAATCGATTTGATCCAGGCCGAGAAACCCTGTTTGTCTTTTGAGGTTTTCCCGCCGAAAACCAGCGACAATTACCAGAGTATTCAAACGGCAACGGAAAATATTGCGGCGCTTTCACCGGATTTTATCAGCGTGACATATGGCGCAGGCGGGGGGGCCAGTGATTATACCGTTTCGATTTCCGCCAACCTGCAGGAGAAATACCATGTCCCCACTCTGGCGCACCTGAGCTGTATCAGCTCTTCGCACGAGGGGGTGCAAAAGCAGCTGGCCGCCATGCGCGCCGCCGGAATCGAAAATGTGCTGGCGCTGCGAGGCGACATCGCGCCCAACGCGCCTGCCGCCCCAAATTGGTATTACCATTACGCGAGCGAACTGGTACGGGAGATCAAAAGCTACGGCGGATTCTGTATTGGCGGCGCGTGTTATCCGGAAAGTCATCCGGAATCCAAAAGCCAGGCGGAGGATATCGCGCATCTGAAAGAAAAGGTGGATGCCGGATGCGAATTTTTGACCACCCAAATGTTTTTTGACAATAATATTTACTACAATTTTCTTTATAAAGTCCGGGAAGCGGGGATTACCGTTCCCGTGGTAGCGGGTATCATGCCGGTTACAAACGTCAAACAGATCAAGCGGATTGTGGAGCTTTCGGGTACGGCGCTGCCGCAGCGTTTCCGGTATCTTTTGGACCGTTTTGGCAGCAATCCGGCCGCCATGAAACAGGCGGGGATTATCTACGCCTCGGAGCAGATCATTGACCTTCTGGCCAACGATGTACCGGCAATCCATGTTTACTCGATGAATAACGTGTCGGTAGCGGCGCAGATCCAAAGCAATCTCTCGGAGATTTTAAAATGACCGCCCCGGTCATTTCCGTTTCGGCGGCGCTTCCCCCCGTTGCGCGGAAAAATATTTTACGCTATCTGGGGATGGGAAGAGCAGAAGAAGATCCGGCGGTGGCTGCGCTGATTGATGCGTGCCTGCCCGAGTTTGCCTTGGCGGCTCGCTGCCAGGCGTGCTATATGGAGCTGCCGGTCTTTACAAAAGATCGGGTGATAGATTTTGGAGCCATGCGGGTAGAAAGCGCCAGCCTGGCCAAAAACCTGGAGGGATGTCAAAAAGCGATCCTGTTTGCGGCTACTTTGGGCACGCAGATCGATCTGCAGCGCCGCCGCGCGGCGGTGACTTCGCCCGCCAGGGCGCTGGTGCTCGACGCCATTGGCTCAGCGGCGATAGAGGCGTTCTGCGACCAGCTGTGCAGTGAATGGGAGGAAAAATACCCCGATCTGCGTTTCCGTCCGCGCTTCAGCCCAGGCTATGGCGATCTGCCGCTGGAGTTCCAGAAAAAGCTGCTGGAGGTGCTGGACAGTAAACGCAAAGCCGGAATTGTTTTGTCCGACGCGCTTTTGATGATCCCGCAGAAATCGGTTTCGGCCATTGTGGGAATGGGGCATACCGGCTGTACCATGCGGTTTCATGACTGTTCGGCGTGTTCGAAAAAAGACTGTGCTTTTCGATTATAGGAGGTCGATTGCTGTGAATGTAATGGAATGTGTAAAAAGCGGGCTGTTTTATCTGGATGGCGGAACCGGCACATCCTTACAGGCAATGGGCCTTGTCCCGGGTGAACTGCCGGAACTTTGGAATCTTACCCATCCGCAAAAGATCATCGAGCTGGCGCGGACGTATTTTGAGGCGGGAAGCCATGCGGTCCTCACCAATACTTTCGGCGCGAACAGCCTGAAATTCGGCGAAAAAAACGGCCTTCCCGCTTTGGATGAAGTGGTCAGGGCGGCTGTTCGCTGCGCCAAAACGGCGCGAGATACGGCGCAGGGCGGACAAACGAACCGGTTTGTAGGGTTGGATATCGGCCCTTTGGGGAGAATGTTGGAGCCGCTGGGAGACTTGCCGTTTGAAACGGCGGTGGAGCTGTTTGCAGAGGTCGTGCGTGCAGGTACAAAAGAGGGCGTCGATTTTATTCTGATCGAGACGATGAATGACGCTTATGAGACAAAAGCGGCGGTATTGGCGGCAAAAGAAAACGCCGATCTGCCTGTTTTTGTCAGCAATGTTTATGATGAAAACGCCAAGCTGATGACCGGCGCTTCGCCGGAGGCGATGGCGGCCCTGCTGGAAGGCCTCCGGGTCGATGTGATGGGCATTAACTGTTCGCTGGGGCCGGATCAGATGCTGCAGCTTCTGCCGCGCCTGTCCGCCAGCACCAGCCTGCCGCTGCTGGTCAAACCCAATGCCGGCATGCCCCGCAGCCGGAATGGAAAGACGGTTTACGACGTGGATGAAGATCATTTTGCCGCGGTTATGAAGCAGGTGGCAGAACAGGGCGCACGGATAATTGGCGGATGCTGCGGCACTACGCCGGCGTACATCCGAAAAATGGTCTCCGTCACTGCCGGCGTGACCCCTATTGCGCTGACCAGAAAAAAGCGGTCGGTGATCAGCTCCTATGCGCAGGTGGTGGAATTCGGAAAAGGGCCGGTGCTGATCGGGGAACGCATTAACCCGACCGGAAAGAAAAAATTCAAAGAGGCGCTGCGGGCGCACGATATCGGTTATATTCTCAAAGAGGGGATTGCGCAGCAGGAACACGGTGCCGAGGTGCTGGATGTCAATGTAGGTTTGCCCGAGATCGACGAGCCGGCGATGCTCAGCGAGTGCGTAAAGGAACTGCAATCGGTAACCAGTTTGCCGCTCCAGCTGGATACGTCCGACCCGAAAGCGATGGAGAGGGCGATGCGCATCTATAACGGAAAGCCAATGCTCAATTCGGTAAACGGCAAAGAGGAAAGTATGGAAGCGGTCTTTCCGCTGGTGCAAAAATACGGCGGCTTGGTCGTGTGCCTTACGCTGGATGAATCCGGCATCCCAAATACGGCTTTGGAACGGCTGGAAATTGCACGGCGGATTTTAACACGGGCGGCGGAATACGGCATCGGTCCGGAAGATCTGATTTTCGATCCGCTGGCGATGACGGTTTCGTCGGATAACCAGGCGGCGAATGTCACGCTGGAAACGGTCAGCCTGTTAAAAAAGGAATTGGGCGTTTGCTGTTCGCTGGGTGTTTCCAACGTTTCGTTTGGCCTGCCGAACCGGGAATTTGTCACGGCTTCTTTCTTCACGCTGGCGTTGGCCCGGGGGCTGGACGCGGCGATTATGAACCCTTTTTCGATGGAGATGCAAAAAGCGTATCATTGTTATCTGGCGCTGTCGGGCCAGGATCCCAATTGCCAGAGGTACATCGGTTTCGCGCAGGATCTTGTGTCCCAGGTCAGCTCGTCGGCCCCGGTGAAAAGCGACCTGCCTGAAAAAGTGGACGGGCTGCAGGCCTCGATTGAGCGCGGACTGCGGGAAGAAGCTTCCCACGCCGCCCGGGAGGCGCTTGCGCACGCCGATGGTTTGGCGGTAATCAACGAACAGATCATTCCGGCTTTGGATGTCGTAGGCCAGGGGTTTGAGAAGAAAACAGTTTTCCTGCCGCAGCTTCTCATGAGCGCCGAGGCGGCAAAAGCCGCGTTTGACGAAGTGCGCAAGACTATGCCCGCGGCGTCGGAACAGGGGCCGGCGGTGATTCTTGCCACGGTGAAAGGGGATATCCACGACATCGGCAAAAACATCGTTAAGGTCCTGATGGAAAACTATGGATATCGGGTGATCGACCTGGGGCGGGATGTGCCGCCGGAAAAAATTCTGGAAGCCGCCGTGCAGAACGATATCCGCTTGGTGGGGCTGTCTGCCTTGATGACGACCACCGTCCCCGCGATGGAACAAACAGCGCGGTTGCTGCGTGCCGAAAAGCCGGACTGCAAAGTAGTGGTCGGCGGAGCGGTGTTGACCCAGGAGTATGCGGATATGATCGGAGCGGATTACTACGCGAAAAACGCGATGGAAACGGTCCGGTACGCAGAACAGGTTTTTGGAAAAGCAGCGGACCAATAAGATTTTTCTTTTGGAAATTCCCCATAATAAACAAAAAAACGGACGCTTCCAAAGCGTCCGTTTTCTGTTTGCAAGCGCAGCGATTCCGTCTTTTCCCGTCCTCCTAGCTGCAAAAAGAGGGGATGCTCCGGCGGCGTTAAAAATGCCCCAAACGTATAAAGTCCGGTTTTTGGAGCATACTGCCGTTGTCCGGCGGGAAACGGAAAAGCGGTTGGGACCGTTCTCGCGGTTTGGGTATATACTGAAAACAGACCTCAAAAGGAGAGATGAGAATGGAATGTACTTTGGACCAGGTACCGTTGGGGGAGGAAGCGGTGGTGCTGCAGGTGGAGAATGAGTCTTTGCTGGGCAGCCGGCTGCGGGAAATGGGGATCACCGAAGGGGTCCGTATCTGCCGCAAACGTCAGGCTCCGCTCGGCGACCCCTCTATTTATATGGTTCGCGGATGCGCTTTGGCAATCCGAAACGCGGATGCGGCGCATATCCTTGTCCGCCCGGCGCATATATCTGTTGCGGGAGGATTTGAAAACCGGCGCTCGGACCGCTGAAAATTGACCTCCCAAGCTGCCGCCCGCGGTAAGAATCGAAAAGCGGCGGCGAAAGGAGGATAAATATGGTGAATCGGACGATCGGATTGTTGGGAAACCCCAACAGCGGAAAAAGCACCCTGTTCAACCGGCTGACCGGAGCCCATCAGGTGACGGGCAACTGGCCCGGCGTGACAGTGGAGCGAAAAGAGGGACGGGTACAAGGAAAGCCTTGGATGCTGACAGACTTGCCGGGAATTTATTCTCTGGCCGCCTATTCTCCGGAGGAAAAGGTAGCCGCTTCTTTTTTGGAGGATACGCCGCCGGATCTGGTGCTGAATATTGTTGACGCCACCGCTTTGGAGCGCAACCTCTACCTGACGCTGCAGCTGCTGGAGCACAATCTTCCGACCGTGGTGGCGGTGAATCTGTGTGACCAGCTTGACCGGCAGGGCGGAAAGGTGGACTGTGACGCGCTGTCCCGGCGCCTTGGCGTACCGGTGGTCCCCATATCGGCCCGCAGCGGGAAAAATATGGGTCAGCTTTTGTCGGCAATGGAGAAAGCGGCTCAAAAAGCAGGCATAAACCGGCCGGACCGGCTGCAAGAAGCGGGGGAGGAAGCCGAAAAAAATCGCTATGAAACCATCCGGATGCTGCTGGACGGCGTTTACGACAGCGGAGCTGCGGCCGGCAGAGTGACGGAGCGGCTGGATCGTATCCTGATCGACAAATATCTGGCCATCCCGATTTTTCTGCTGGTGATGCTTTTGATGTTCGCTGCTATTTTCGGCCCTCCCGGCATGGCGATGAAAGCGGCGGCAGAGCGAGGCGTGGAAATCATATCCCGCGGGATGGAGACGCTGCTGGACCGTGCCGGCGCATCCTGGTGGGCCAGGGAAATGGCGGTGGATGGCATCTGGGCAGGCGTTGGAAGCGTATTGACATTTTTGCCGCAGATAGCGCTTTTATTTTTGTTTTTGACTTTGCTGGAAGACAGCGGCTACATGGCCAGAGGCGCGTTTGTAATGGACCGGCTGCTTCAGAAAACAGGACTTTCGGGCAAGGCGTTTATTCCCCTGCTGATGGGGTTTGGCTGTACCACGCCTGCCGTGATGGCAACCCGGACACTGGAGCGGGAGAGGGAGCGCCGGCTGGCGATTCGGATGCTGCCGTTTTTCTCCTGCGGGGCGAAATTGCCGGTCTATATCCTTTTCACATCCGCTTTTTTCCCGAAGAACCGGGGCCTTTTGGTTTTCGGCCTGTACATACTGGGCATGACGTTGGGCGTTTTATGGATTCGCCTGACCGGCGGCACCGAAAAAACCCGGGACGCTCCTTTTTTGATGGAACTGCCGCCTTATCGCCTGCCGACACTGATGGGTACTATGCGCCGCCTTTGGGACAAGTGTAAAGGCTTTGTGGCAAAAGCCGGTACCGTCATCGTCTCGTTAAGCGCGCTGATCTGGCTGACGCAGCATCTGACTTTTTCGCTGGACTGGACCCGTCAGGCCAGCATCAGCATGTTCGGCACCGTCGGCGAATGGTTGGCGCCGCTGTTTCAGCCATTGGGCTTTGGAAACTGGCAGGCGGCGGTGTCTCTGCTGGCGGGACTTGTCGCAAAGGAGGCGGTGGTAAGCTCCCTGGCGGCGCTGTACGCTTATGGCAATACCGCCGGCCTGAGTACTGCTTTGCAGCAGGCATTTACCCCGGCGTCGGCTTTGTCCTTTCTGGTGTTTGTGCTGCTGTATATGCCCTGCGTAGCTGCGTTCGCCGCAATCCGCCGGGAGCTTGGCAGCTGGCGCGCGGGACTTTGGGCTATGGCGGGCCAGACTGCCGTGGCCTACGCCGCCGCTTTTCTCGTTTACCGGATCGCGCTGCTTTTTTGGCCTGTATAAACCGTCGCAGTCTCCTTTTGCCGAAATCCACAAAAGAAAAGGAGAAAAATTTGGATTTTCTCAGATTGTGTAAAGAAAAAAACCTTGACTGTATAAACATTTTTTTGTATAATAACCCTTGTGAGTTGTAAAGGATTGGCCTTTACACAATACCGCCCAAACAAAGCAAGGGAGAGATTTGGATGAAAAATCTGGATATTTCGGTTCTGCTTGACTTTTATGGCGATATGCTCACCGAAAAGCAGCGGGAGGTCATCGGCTTTTATTATAACGAGGACCTGTCTTTGTCGGAGATCGGCGAGTTTGAGGGGATCACCCGCCAGGGCGTGCGGGATTCCATCAAGCGCGGCGAAGCGGTGCTTTTGGAAATGGAGGAACGCCTGGGCTTGGCCAAGCGTTTTCGCAAAATGCAGGACGGCATTGAGCAGATTGTCCGGTGCGCTCAGGATATTAATTTTTACAACAGTGAGTTTGGCTATTCCAAACAGATTGCGCAAAAAGCGGATGAGATTATCCGGCTGGCAAAAGAATTGGATGAATAGAGGGTCGTCATGGCGTTTGAAGGATTGTCGGACAAATTATCGGCGGCGTTTAAAAAGCTCCGTTCCAAAGGAAAGCTGACAGAGGCCGATGTAAAAGAGGCGATGCGGGAGGTCCGTCTCGCTTTGCTGGAAGCGGATGTCAACTATAAAGTGGCAAAGGATTTCATCGCTTCCGTCACCGAAAAGGCCATCGGTTCCCAGGTGCTGGAGAGTTTGACTCCGGCCCAGCATGTGATTAAAATCGTCAACGAGGAACTGACCGCCCTGATGGGGTCGGAGCAGGCCCGTATCAATATTTCGTCGAAAATCCCCACTATCATCATGATGTGCGGCCTGCAGGGATCGGGTAAAACCACCCATTCGGGTAAGCTGGCGCTTCATTTTAAAAAGCAGGGCAAGCGGCCTCTTTTGGTCGCCTGCGATATTTACCGCCCCGCGGCTATCGAACAGCTGAAGGTAGTTGGCGGCAAGGTAGATGTGCCGGTGTTTGAGATGGGACAGGCCGACCCGGTGGAGATCGCTCGCAAGGCGGTGGCCCATGCCAAAGATTACGGCCGGGATATTGTGATTTTGGATACCGCGGGCCGGCTCCACATCGACGAAGAGCTGATGGCGGAGCTGCAGCGGGTCAAAGCCGAGGTCAAACCGGATGAGATTCTGCTGGTGCTGGACGCTATGACCGGCCAGGACGCGGTCAATGTGGCTAAATCCTTTGACGATACGCTGGGCATTGACGGTACGATTTTGACCAAACTGGACGGCGATACCCGTGGCGGCGCGGCGCTGTCCATCCGGGCAGTGACCGGAAAACCCATCAAATTTGTGGGTATGGGCGAAAAATTGGAGGACCTGGAGCCGTTTTTCCCGGACCGGATGGCCTCCAGAATTCTGGGTATGGGCGATGTGCTGACCCTGATCGACAAAGCTCAGGAGCAGTTTGATGAAAAACAGGCGGCGAAAACGGCACAGCGCTTAAAAGAAAACAAATTCGATCTCAACGATCTTTTGGACCAAATGCACCAGTTAAAGAAAATGGGCCCGCTGCAGCAGGTGATGTCCATGCTGCCGGGGCAAAAGGTCCAGTTAAAAGAGGAAGACGCCGAAAAAGGCGAGGCGGAACTTCGGAAAATGGAAGCAATCATTACTTCCATGACCGCCAGGGAGAGGGAAAAGCCTTCGATTATTAACCCCTCCCGCAAGCGGCGCATCGCCGCCGGCAGCGGCACAAAGGTAGAGGATGTGAACCGGGTGCTGCGCCAGTATGAGCAGATGCAGAAAATGCTCAAGCAGTTTTCCAATCCGGGAAAAATGAGCAAAAAGCTGCGCCGCATGGGCGGGATGCCCGGTATGGGAGGAATGCCCGGCGCTGGCGGCGGGTTCCCTTTTATGTAAATCTGGTATCAACCGGCTGACCGGTCAGTATACACAATCAAATTTATGGAGGTGACAGAAATGGCTGTTAAAATAAGACTTCGCAGAATGGGCGCGAAAAAAGCTCCTTTCTATCGCATTGTCGTAGCTGATTCCAGATATCCCAGAGATGGCAGATTCATCGAGGAAGTTGGCTATTATGATCCGACCAAGGAGCCTTCCGTCATCAAAGTCGATGAGGAAAAAGCGAAAAAATGGATTTCTACCGGCGCGCAACCTACCGATACCGTGAAATCCCTGCTGAAAATTGCCGGCGTGCTCTAATCGGTGAAAGGTGATACGCTATGGAAGAACTGTTAGTGACAATTGCAAAAGGCCTTGTAGAAGACAAGGACGCAGTTTCTGTAACCGCTGACGCTCCCGACGAAGAGGGCGTGGTCGTGTACCATCTGCATGTGGGTCCCGACGATATGGGCAGAGTCATCGGCAAACAGGGCCGGATCGCCAAGTCCATCCGCTCTGTGATGAAAGCTGCCGCCACCCGCCAGGGTACCAAAATAGCGGTAGAAATCGATTAGTATTTGCTTACAAAGGCCGAAAGGGACTGTAATAAAAGGGCAGGCGGGCATGATCCGGATATCCTTTTGTTGCAGTCTCATTTTGTTTCGGCACGATTTAAGGAGAGTATCCCATGAAAAAGAAATTTCTGGAGATTGGAAAAATCGTGACCACCCACGGCGTGGTGGGAGAAGTCAAAGTCTATCCCTGGTGCGATACGCCGGATTTTTTGACCGGCTTTTCCACTCTCTATTTTCATAAAGGAAAGGACCCGGTTTTGGTGCAGCAGGCGCGGGTCCATAAAAATATGGTGCTGCTAAAGCTGCAGGGAACTGATACGCTGGAAGCGGCGCAGGCGCTGCGCAATCAGATTTTGTACGCCGATCGGGCGGATATGCCGCTGGAAGAGGGCGAATATTTTATCCAGGACCTGATCGGCCTTACTGTGGTGGATGCGGATACCGGCGAAGAATACGGAACGTTGAGCGATGTTTCCCAGACCGGGGCAAACGACGTATATCATATCTCCAAACCGGGAGAATCGGAGAAGCTGATTCCGGCCATCCGGGACGTGGTAGTCGAAACCGATGTGGACGGCGGCGTCATGCGGATCCGGCCGTTGAAAGGACTGTTTGACGATGCGGATTGACATTGCAACCCTGTTTCCGGACATGTGTGAAGCGGTGCTGTGCGAGAGCATTATCGGACGCGCCCGGGAAGCGGGATTATTGGAAATTCACTGCCACAATATCCGCGACTACACCCTTGATAAACATCGCCGGGTAGATGATACTCCCTATGGCGGCGGTATGGGGATGGTCATGCAGGCAGACCCTATTTTCCGCTGCTACGAGGCGGTTTGTGCCCAGCTGCCCCAAAAGCCCCATGTGATCTACCTGTCGCCCCAGGGGAAGGTCCTGACCCAGCAGATGGCGGTGGAATACTCCCGGCAGGAATACCTGTTTTTGCTCTGCGGCCACTATGAAGGGGTGGACGAGCGGGTACTGGAGGAAATTGTGGATGAGGAACTTTCCATCGGCGACTATGTGCTCACCGGCGGCGAGCTGCCCGCGCTGGTTTTTGTGGATACCGTAGGCCGGCTGTGCGAAGGGGTGCTGGCGGACGAAAGCTGTTTTACGGACGAAAGCCATTTTAACGGCCTGTTGGAATATCCGCAGTATTCCCGTCCGGCGGTCTGGCACGAAAAAGAGGTGCCGGGGGTCCTGCTCAGCGGGCACCACGCCAACATCAGCCGCTGGCGGCGGGAACAGTCTTTGCTGCGCACCTGCGAAAAACGCCCGGACCTGCTGGAAAAAGCGGCGCTGAACGCTGTGGATCTTGCGTTTTTGCAATCGGTCCCAAAAGAAAAATAGATAAAAATTTTGCTTTTCAGCCCTCTCTTTTTAAAGGGCTTGACAAAGCGTGTTACAATAAAAGTGGTTGGAATGCTGTATCCTGAATAAGGAGATGCTTATGAAGAAGATCATTGGGATTTATTTGCTGCTGCAGGCGGCGATGAAAAGCGTATGCCTGTTTTTAAGCCTGCGCAGTGACGAATCGCTTCTGCCTGTCATTGTGCTCGCTTTTTGCGTTGTACTGATTGTGGGAGCGGTATACGTGGCAGCGATGACTTTTATGCAAAAGGCCAGACTGCGTCAGATTTCCCGGTTCTTTGTTTTGGAAATCGCTTTGACGGTATTTAACATCACATTTATGTTTTTCCAGCCGGTGGAAATGCTTCCGTCCGACAGCTGGGTAACCGGCAACCTGTTTGATATTCTGGTAGCCGGGGTAATTCTGGTTTATCTCACCCGACAAAAATACTATATCCGCGCGAAATACATTACGGATTCGGTCGGGCCGGATGAAAACGAAATGGTTCCCGCCGGGCAAAAGACCCGGCCAACGGTATAAACCCAGATACGATTCCAACAATGGGGAGGTTTCCTGTAATGGGAGGCCTCCTCACTTTTTGTGCCCGTTTGGCATAAGATGCACTATCTTACAGTGGGCGGGTGAAAACATGGGTGTTTTGCTGTTTTTGGAAATTTGTTTGATTGCCGTGGGAGCCTGGTCTTTGGTCGTGATGCTGTACCGGCTGTTCCTGATGCCGGCAAAAGAGGTTTTCGCGCCGCTGGTGCTGCCGGTGGGGGATTCGGACGATTCTGTGGAGGCAAAGCTGCGCTGGGCGTATTGGCAGACCCGGTCCGGCGGGAAATACGGCTTTTTGTATATCCTGGACTGTGGGATGAACGACGAAACGGCTCAGATATGCCGCCGGTTTGCCCGGGAATACGGGAATATCGAGATAGGGGATCTCGATACGCTCAACCGTCTTTTAAACGGCAAAGAGGGTTTGCATCCGTAAAAAAAAGTAGTATACTGAATAAAAAAGCATAGGCATTTTGCCTGTTTGAGGGATTATGGAAGCACAGGAATACCTTCGCCTGACCGGTACGGTGGAGCACATCGTTTATCAAAAGGAAGAAAGCGGCTTCACGGTGCTGGAACTGGCGAGCGACGGAGAATTGATCACCGTTGTGGGCGAAATGCCCGGCGTTGCCGAAGGGGAGGAGCTGGTTCTCACTGGAACCTATGTGGCTCATCCTACTTTTGGCAGCCAGTTTCGGGTATCGGTCTATGAACGGCAGCTGCCCGCCACGGCGGGGGCGATTTATAAATATCTGGCCGCAGGCGCGATCAAAGGAATCGGGCCTGCTTTGGCGCGCCGTATTGTGGACCGGTTTGGGGAAAACACCCTGGATGTGATGGAAAAAGCCCCGGAGCAGCTTTGCCAGGTCAAAGGAGTTTCCCAGCGCAAGGCCGAGGAGATCGCCCAGGAGTTCAAGCGGATTTTCGGCGTTCGGGCGGTGATGCTGTTTCTATCCAAATACCAGATTCACTCCTCCATCTGTGTGCGGGTGTGGAAGAAATGGGCGGCCATGGCGGTGGATGTCATCCGGGAGAATCCTTATGTGCTTTGCCGGGCGGATATCGGGCTGGATTTTGACCAGGCCGACGGCATCGCCCGCTCCATGGACATTGCGCCGGATGATCCGCGGCGAATTGCGGCGGGCCTGCAGTTTGTGCTCAGCCACAATCTGGGAAACGGTCATACCTGTCTGCCTGCCGAAACGCTCATCAAAGTGGCGGGAACGCTGCTGGAGGTGGACCGGGCGGCGCTGGAACTGGGCCTGGAGGACCTGTCGCGGGAGAATGAGCTGGTAGTCTGTTCCTGCGGAGGCCGGGATTTTGTGTTTTTGCCGGAATTGTACGCGGCGGAAACCTATATTGCCGGGCGGATGGCCCTGATTTTATCATCCTATCCGGATTTGGGACAAACTTACGACCGGCAGATCGACGCGCTGCAGGAGCAGCTGGGCATTGTTTATGAATCCCGGCAGCGGAAAGCCATTACCATGGCGCTTAATAATGGTGTGTTCATCCTCACCGGCGGCCCCGGTACCGGTAAGACTACCATTATCAACGCCATTATCGAATTGTTTGAGCAGCGGGGCGATAAGGTGATGCTGGCAGCCCCCACCGGCCGGGCGGCCAAACGGATGAGCGAGCTGACAGGCCGGCAGTCCAAGACCATTCACCGTCTGCTGGAAGTGGATTTCCGCGACGGGGCCGGAACGGTGTTCAAGCGCGACGAGCGCAATACGCTGCCTGCCGATGTGATTGTCGTGGATGAGATGTCCATGGTGGACACGTTACTGTTTCAAAGCCTTCTTCGGGCTATGAAATTAGGATGCCGGCTGGTCATGGTGGGGGATACCGACCAGCTGCCGTCGGTAGGGGCAGGCAATGTGCTCAAGGATTTGATCGAGGCGGACGTCATCCCAACCGTGCATTTGCAGGAGATTTTCCGGCAGGCGGCTGAAAGCATGATCGTTACCAACGCCCACGCCATTGTGCGTGGGGAGCAGCCGGACCTTTCCTGCCGGGACAGGGACTTTTTCTATCTGGCGGGCGGAAGCTATCAGGCGGTGACCGAAACGCTTCTGGATCTGGTGCAGCGGCGGCTGCCAAAGCAGTACGGCTTTTCCCCCATGACCGATATCCAGGTGCTTTGCCCCAGCCGGATGGGACAGCTTGGAACGATGGAATTAAACCGGCGGCTGCAGGAGCGGCTGAACCCTCCCGCGCCGGACAAGCCGGAAGTGAAAGTTTTTGCCAACCTGTTCCGTTTAGGGGATAAGGTCATGCAAATCAAAAATAATTATGATATCATATGGAAAAAGGACGATGAGGAAAACGGTGTCGGCGTGTTTAACGGCGATATCGGAGAGATCATTTTCATTGATAAAAGTATTGGCCGGGTCAAAATCCGTTATGATGACCGGGTTGCCGATTATTCGGTGGATATGATGTCCGAATTGGAATTGGCTTATGCGGTGACAGTCCATAAAAGCCAGGGCAGTGAATTCCCCTGCGTGATTCTCTCTTTAGACTCACCCAATCGAAAGCTGTATTACCGCAATCTTTTGTACACAGCGGTGACCCGCGCCAAGCAGCTTCTGCTGATTATGGGAAATTCCCGGGCGGTTCCGGCGATGGTGGAAAATAACCGCAAAACGCTCCGATATACCAACCTGGCCGGCTTTTTGTCCGAACAGACACAGACGTAGGGAAAGGGTGATCCGGCATGAAAGAAAAACGGTTTTCCCTGGGCGGCTTTTTGGCGGATCTTCTGTTTCCACCCCGGTGCCTTCTTTGCGGCAAACTTTCCAAAGAGGGCTTTCTGTGCGAAAAGTGCGCCGCCGGACTGCATGAGGTGGGGAAAGATCCCTGCCGCTTTTGTGGGCGGGACGCCGATCGCTGCCGGTGCGATTATGGAAAAGCGTTTTTGTTTGAGCAGTCGGTAAGCGCTTATTATTATGAAGAAACCGGCCGCCTGCTTTTGCATAAATTCAAGTTCCGAAGCGACTGGGCCTGTTACGACCGTATTCTGGCCCCTCGTTTTCTGGAGCGGGTGCGCAGCGCGTTCGAAGGGGTGCCTTTTGATTATATCGTTCCGGTGCCTATGTACGAAAAGGAAAAGAAGCGATTTGATCAAACGCTGTATCTGGCCCAGTCTCTGTCGAGGAAAATGGGCGTTGCATGCCGGACGGATTTGCTTCGAAAAATCCGGAAGACGCCACCGCAGCATCTGCAAAAGGGAAAGGACAGGGGCGAAAATGTAAAAGACGCGTTTTTGGCCTGTAAGAAAAAGGACCTGCAGGGAGTTTGTATTTTGTTGGTAGACGATGTAGCGACTACTTTTTCCACCTTGAATGCTTGTACCGCCGCGCTGCAAGCTGCCGGCGCGGATCGGATTTTATGCGCCTGCCTGATGACGACGGCGGGGAAAAACCAGAATCGGGGGTATGAAAAATGAACGAAATGATTACCGACATCGGAATCGATTTGGGGACGGCGACGGTTATCATTTATGTAAAAGGCAAGGGAATCGTGCTTAAAGAGCCGTCGGTGGTTGCGTATGATACCCGTTCCGGCAAGGTGCTGTGCGTTGGTCAGGAAGCCTATACTATGATCGGCCGCACACCGGACCGCATCCGCGCAGTCAAGGCGCTGGACCAGGGAGTCATTTCCGATCATGAACTGTGTGAAAAAATGCTGCAGCACTTTTTGAAAAAAGTATATCAAAATCCGCTGTTAAAACCCCGGGTGGCGCTGTGCGTCCCCTCCGCTATTACCGATGTGGAATCCCGCGCGGTGGTGGAAGCGGCAGTAAAAGCGGGCGCGCGAAAGGTGTACCTTATTGAGGAACCGGTCGCGGCGGCCATCGGCGCGAAAATTGACCTTTCCAAGCCGTCAGGGCATATGGTGCTGGATATCGGCGGCGGAACGGCGGATATTGCGGTTTTGTCCTTAAATGGAATCGTGCAGAAAGAGTCCATCAAATTGGGCGGAGACAAGTTCGACCAGGTGGTCGTACGGTATATGCGGGAACGCTATGGCCTTTTGATCGGTGAAAAGATGGCGGAGCTGATCAAACGGGAGATCGGTACCGTCGCGCAGGAACCGGGGAACGGGACCTTTGATGTGAAAGGGCGCAACCTGACCACCGGCCTGCCGGAAAAGCGGTCGATCAGCGCACAGGAGCTGAGGCCCGGCCTTTTGGAGGTCGCCCAGCAAATTGTTTCGGCGATGCAGTCGGTTCTGGAGCGGACGCCCCCGGAACTGGTCGGAGATATTTTTACATCGGGCGTGGTGATGACCGGCGGCGGTTCGCTGCTGCGCGGGTTGGATGAGCTGATTGAGCAAACGCTGCATGTTAAAGCTAAGGTAGCCGAATCGGCGGAGGAATGCGTTGCCATCGGCACCGGCTGCTGCTTTGATTTTATCGACGAATTGTCGGAAGATGTCATTCGATACGGCTCTGCCCGGTAAGACAATGGAAAAATCATCAGGGCTCTTGCCTGGCAAATGGTTTTCCGCTATAATGGTACTGCAAAAAATACATTTGCTTCCGTGAATGAATTTCAGAGGTGACTGATTTGAAACATATGAAAAAATGGGCGTGTTTGCTGTTGGCGATGGCGCTGCTTCTTTTATCCGGCTGCGGCGACGCGGCGCAGTCCTCCGTCCCTGATAACCAGGAAGAAGAAATGAGCGCTTCTGCTCTTTTGCAATTCGGTCTGCCGGAAGAGGGGGACGAAATCATCGTCATCCACACCAGCATGGGTACGCTGAAAGTCATGCTTTTCCCGGAGATCGCCCCAAAGGCGGTAGAAAATTTCGTGACCCACGCCAAAGAAGGATATTATAACGGCCTGAAATTTTACAAGATCCAGAAAGATAAATGCCTGTACACCGGCGACCCCAAAGGGGATGGAACCGGCGGCGAGAGCATTTTCAAGGATGACGATGGCCGGATCCAGCCGTTTGAAGATGAGTATTCCATGGATTTGTGGCATTTTAACGGCGCTCTTTCCATGGTAAACGACGGGGAAGAGGACAATAACGGCAGCCGTTTTTGCTTTGTTCAGTCTTCCAGCGTCAGCGCGGATATGCTGCTGGAAATGAAGAATATCGGCTTCCCCAGCAATATCATCCTCAAATACGCCGGCATTGGCGGCGCCCCCTGGCTGGATACCAAGCAGGTGGTATTTGCCCAGGTGTACGATGGGTTGGATGTGCTGAATGCCATCTCGGCGGTGGAAGTGGATGAAAACGGCGTTCCGAAAGAAAATGTCGTCATCAATTCCATGTCCGTGGAAAAATATCAGGGCTAGATTGGTTTGAAATGAGAAAGCAGGTGCTTGGAAAAATCGGCATTTTTGCCGCGTTTTCATAAGTCGCCTGCTTTTTTCGCTTGTTCGTGATACAATTGTTTCTGGCAGATGCAGCAGAAAGGGGATTGGCGATGAAACGGATTTTTTTGATTGTGCTGGACAGCTTCGGCATCGGCGGAGCGCCGGACGCGGCGGACTTTGGCGACGAGGGAAGCAATACGCTGCGGGCGGTGATGCAGTCGCGGCATTTTTCGGTGCCGCAGCTAAAAAAACTGGGCCTTTTTGCAATCGAAGGGACGCCCGGACCGAAAGGGGAACCGGCCGCCGGCGCGTTTGGACGGCTGACCGAAGCCTCCCGCGGAAAGGATACGACCATCGGCCATTGGGAGATTGCAGGTATCCATTCCTCCGAACCACTGCCGGTTTACCCCAACGGCTTTCCGCCCCAGATCATCGATGCTTTCCGGCGGGAAACCGGACGGGGCGTGCTGTGCAACAAACCCTATTCCGGAACGCAGGTGATTGCCGACTACGGTGAAGAGCATCTGCGAACCGGTAAACTGATTGTCTATACCTCTGCGGACAGCGTGTTCCAAATCGCGGCGCACGAAGAACTGGTACCGCCGGAACAGTTGTATGAATACTGTCGGGCGGCGCGAAGGATCCTGACCGGGAAAAACGGGGTCGGACGGGTCATTGCCCGTCCGTTTACCGGTAAGGCACCGCATTTTACCAGAACAGCCAACCGGCACGACTTTTCATTGTTGCCCCCTGCGGCCACCATGCTGGATGTTTTGCGGCAATCGGGGATGGATGTGATCGGCGTGGGAAAAATCGGAGATATTTTTGCGGGACAGGGATTGACCGAAAGCCTGCCCACCAAAGGCAATGCCGATGGGATGGAAAAGACCAAACAGCTTTTAAAGCGGGATTTTAACGGGCTTGCTTTCATCAACCTTGTGGATTTCGATATGCTGTACGGGCACCGCAACGACGTGGACGGTTACGCGGCGGCATTGAGCGAATTCGACCGGTGGCTCGGCGGTTTTTTGCCGTGCCTGGGGGAAGAAGACGTGCTGATGATCACCGCCGATCACGGATGCGACCCCTCTACTCCAAGCACCGACCATTCCCGGGAGCGTGTGCCGTTTTTGGCATATGGCCGCCCGATCCGGCCTGGGGTGGATTTGGGGACAAGGGACTGCTTCGGTGATGTGGGCGCTACGGTTTTGGATGCGTTCGGGCTGGAAAAAGAGCGGATTTTCGGAACGAGTTTTTGGCCGATGATTGCGAAATAGGAGGCTTTTATGGATTGGGGCAAATTGATCGAAAAAGCATTTGAAGGAATGGAACGGGCCTATGCCCCGTATTCGGGTTTTCGGGTCGGCGCGGCGCTTTTGGGAAAAAGCGGCGCTGTCTATGTAGGCTGCAACGTGGAGTCCTGTGCTTATACCCCCACCACCTGCGCGGAGCGGACTGCGCTGGTCAAAGCGGTGAGCGAGGGGGAGCGGGCGTTTTCGGCGTTGGCGGTCGTCTCTTCCGGCGGCGCCGATGCAGATTACACTTCGCCCTGCGGCGTTTGCCGGCAGATGCTGTTTGAATTTTGCGAAGAAGATATGCCGGTCATTTTGGCAAAATCGAAAGAGGATTACCGGCAGGTCACGCTGGGCCAACTGCTGCCTATGGGCTTTGGGCCGGGCAAGCTGGGAAAGGGGGAACCGGCATGCGAATGATTGACTTGATCGAGAGGAAAAAGCGCGCAGGCCAGCTGCGGGAGGAAGAGATCCGCTATTTTATCAGGGAATTCACCGCGGGGACGATCCCCGATTATCAGGCGGCGGCTTTGCTGATGGCGATCTGCTTTACGGGGATGACCGAGCAGGAAACCGCCTGGATGACCGACGCGATGGCCCGCTCCGGCGATCAGGTGGATTTGTCCTCTGTTCCCGGCGTGAAAGTGGATAAGCACAGTACCGGCGGCGTCGGTGATAAAACGACCCTGATTTTGGCGCCGCTGGTGGCGTCCTGCGGCGTACCGGTGGCTAAAATGAGCGGGCGGGGTCTGGGGCATACCGGCGGAACGGTGGATAAGCTGGAGGCAATTCCGGGTTTTCGCACTTTCTTGGACCGGGAGACCTTTTTAAAAAACGTGCGGGAAATCGGTGTCTGCGTGGCCGGTCAGTCAGGAAATCTGGCACCGGCGGACAAAAAGCTTTACGCCTTGCGGGACGTCACCGCCACGGTGGATTCCATCCCGCTTATCGCCGCGTCGGTGATGAGCAAAAAGATTGCCGCCGGTGCGCAGGCCATCGTGCTGGATGTAAAGTGCGGCAGCGGCGCGTTTATGAAAACGGCGCAGGACGCTTCCTGCCTGGCGCGGGAGATGGTGAAAATCGGTCAGGCCTGCGGGCGCCGGATGGCCGCGGTGATTACCAACATGGATGCCCCGCTGGGCCGCTGTGTCGGCAATGGGATAGAGGTAGCAGAGGCCATTGCCGTTTTAAAAGGAAACGGACCGGATGATTTGCGCAGCGTCTGCCTGGATCTGGCGGCGCAGATGCTGTCGCTGGCGCGAAAGGGTAGCCCGGAAGAATGCCGCCTGATAGCCCAAAAGGCGCTGGAAAGCGGGGCTGCGCTGGAAAAATTTGAGCAGATGATCATCGCCCAGGGCGGCGATGCTTCCATCTTAAACCGGCCGCAAGCGTTGTACGAAAAGGCGTTGGAGTATGAATTGTCTGCCCCGCAGGACGGCTGGATTCAGCGGATGGATGCGGAAAGCTGCGGCCGTGCATCCATGCTGTTGGGAGCCGGCCGGGAGACAAAAGACAGCGTTATCGACCCGGCGGCAGGCATCTTTCTGTGTAAAAAAACCGGCGAATCGGTTCGCAAAGGAGAACTGCTGGCCCGGCTTTACACCAACCGGCCGGATCAGCTGGAGCAGGCTTGTGAGACGCTGCGGGAAAGCTATGTATTCTCAGCGGAAAAGCCGGCTAAAATTCCGCTGATTTACGATGTGATTTTAGATAAATCCTCTCTTTTTTCTTAAAAAAGCAGGGTTTTTCCAGCGATTATCTGGACTTTTCCGCTGACCGGGATTACAATAAGAGCAGAAAATGCGGCAAAAGGCCGCGCATAAGAGATGCCGAAAGGATGATCGATATGAAGAAAATCATGGCCGATTATCATTTGCACAGTGATATTTCGCCGGACTGTAGAACGCCGATGGAGGAAAGCTGCGAGGCGGCGATCCAAAAGGGCCTGACGGAACTTGCCTTTACGGAGCATATGGAGTTTTTCAGCAATAACTTTAAGCGCTATCCCGTTTCTTACATGCAGGAATATTTTGATCATCTGGCCCAATGCCGGGAAAAATTCGCCGGAAAGCTGACGCTGAAGGCCGGCGTTGAAATGGGTCAGGGGCAGCTGGACCGTGAGTGGGAAAAGACCATCATCGACCTGTTCCCGTTCGATTTTATCATCGGTTCGGTGCACAAAATGGATAATGTGGACATGGGCAAAATGGCCTTTGCCGACGAGGCGGAAGCAAAGCGCATTATCCAGCAGGATCTGGAGTATCTGTGGGAATTGGTGGACACCTGCGATTTTGACTCGCTGGGTCATGTGGATTTGGTAAAACGCTATGCGGCCAACCACGGGATCAAGGTGGATTTGGCGGAATATTCCGATCAGCTGATGCCGATTCTGCGACGTCTGGCTGAGCGGGGCAAGGCGCTGGAGATCAACACTTCCGGCATTCGCCAGTCCCCCAAGGAAGCGCTGCCCTCTGTGAAAATCCTGAAGATGTTCAAAGAGGCAGGCGGCCGGTATCTGACCGTGGGCTCCGATGCGCATCTGTCCAAAGACGTAGGGGCGGATTTTGATACGGCCCGGGAAATGGCGCTGGAAGCAGGATTCCGTCATGTTGCTTTGTATGAGCAGCGCAAACCGATTCTAATCTCGATTGCGGATTAACGAAAAGGGGAGAAGCTTTGTGTATCGATATGAGGAACAATTAAGGCAGTTTTTCAAAGAGCACCATCAGGAACTGGTGGATTTGATGATTACGATCTGCCAGATCCCGGCCCCTTCCAATCACGAGGAAAAAAGGGCGGCTTTTTGCAAGGAATGGCTGGAAAAGCTGGGTGCTCAGAATGTGACCATCGACAAGGCGCTGAATGTGATCTTCCCGATGAACTGCGAGGGCTCCGACGAAATTGTAGCGGTGATGGCTCATTCGGATACGGTGTTCCCGGATATGGAGCCAATGCCTTTGCGCATTGAGGACGGGAAAATCTTTTCGCCCGGCATCGGCGACGATACGGCCAATGTGGCGATTATGCTGATGATCGTGAAATTTATTCTGGAGAATGGGCTGACCCCCAAAGGCGCCGTGATGTTTGTTGTCGATTCCGGCGAGGAGGGCCTTGGAAACCTCAAGGGGTGCCGCCAGATCATGGAGGACTATGCGGGCCGGATCAAAGAGGTGCTGGCACTGGATGGTACCTTTACCTCTATGGTCACCGGCGCGGTTGGCTCCATGCGTTACCGGGTGGAAGTGCTGACCGAGGGCGGCCATTCCTACGGCAACTTCGGAAACCGAAACGCCATCCATCTGCTGGCGTCCATGATTAATACGCTGTATCACATGAAAGTGCCGCAAGGGGGCCGCACGACCTACAATGTGGGAATGATCGAAGGCGGAACATCGGTGAATACCATTGCACAGCAGGCTTCCATGCTGTATGAATTCCGCTCCGACTGCAAGGAAAGCTTGGAAATCATGGACCGTTTTTTCCAAAGCGTGGTGGAAAGCTACCGCGCCATGGGCATTACGGTCAATGTGGATTTGCTGGGGCTTCGTCCCTGCACCGGCAGCGTGGACCCGGCCAAACAGGAAGAGCTGGTCAGCCGCTGCCGCGAAGTGATGACTTACTATACCGGCGTAAAGGAAATTGCAACGGGAGCGGCTTCTACCGACTGTAATATTCCTTTATCCGTGGGCGTTCCGGCTGTATGTTTTGGCGGATACATAGGCCACAAAGGGCATACGCGGCAGGAATTTGTGGAATTGGACAGCCTGGAAACAGGGCCGTTGGTGGTCGGGACCGTTATTACCGAGTATTTTGCGTAACAACGCCGATTGCCGGGTAAGGCAGTGGATTTAACAGCATAAAAAACAGGTGGGGATTCGTTTGATGCGGTTCCCCGCCTGTTTTATGCAGGAGATGTAAAATGGGGGAAGATTTTTGAAATCTTCGAAGACCGGGCGCTTTCCATGGATTTCCTCTGTACAAATTTGTCATTTTATGCAATAATTTTGTAAAAATGTGTGTGTAATCTCTTGCTATTAATTTGCATAAAGTATAAAATTAAAAGTAGATATCCAGTGATATCCGCTATGGGAGGACAAGAATGAAACGAATCATCTGTATTTTGATGAGCGCCGTTATCCTGCTGGCAGCCTTGTCCGGTTGTTCCGGGCAAACGGTTGATTCGGCTCCTGAACCGCAGATGCTGTTGGGAGAGGGCACAGTACTTTCCCAGCCGGAAAAACCGGAGAGTTCGCAGGGCAGCGGCGAGGTGCCGTCAGCTTCCGACCCGATTGTACTTTCCTCGCAGACGGAGGCATCATCCTCAGCGGCGGCGTCTTCTTCCGCTCCGATACCGTCCGGCGGAAGTTCTTCCGGCCAGAGCAGTTCGTCTTCTCAAAGCAGTTCCATGGCCCCAAGCAGCTCCGTCCCTTCCGGCAGTTCACAGGTGAGTTCTGGCTCATCGGGCAGTTCTTCTTCGCAGCCGGGCGGCAGTTCGGGCGGCTATGACGGCGATGAGTACCGGGCGGTCTGGTTTTCTTATTTGGATTTGTCGGGCATGCTCAAGGGAAAAAGTCAAGCGGCATTCCGGCAGAATATCAAAGCGGCGTTTCAAAACGTGTCCGATTTGGGCTGCAATGTGGCTATCGTGCAGGTGCGTCCTTTTGCAGACGCGCTTTATGAATCAGAGTATTTCCCGTGGTCCTACCTGTGCACCGGAACGGAAGGGAAAAATCCCGGCTATGATCCGCTGCAGGTGATGATCGAAGAGGCACATGACCTGGGCCTGGAAATTGAGGCCTGGGTCAACCCCTACCGTATTCGGACCTCCGGGAACAACAACGCACTTTGTTCTTCCAACATCGCTTCCCAATGGGAGGATGAAGAAGAGGATTATGTGATCCGCTATGGAGGCGGCATTTATTACAACCCGGCGCGTCCCGCGGTACGGGAACTGATCGTAAACGGCGTGCGGGAGCTGGTGGAGAATTACAATCTGGACGGCATCCATTTTGACGATTATTTCTACCCGTCGCCCAATGACAGTTTTGACAGCGTTGCCTACCGGGAATATAAAAGCGGAGGTGGCTCCCTTTCTTTGGGAGATTGGCGGAGAGAAAATGTAAATATCCTGATTCGGGATGTCTATTCCGCCATCAAGGCGACGGATTCTTCGGTGCGCTTTGGCGTGAGCCCTCAGGGCAATCCTTCCAACAATTACAACAGTCAGTACATCGATGTGGACAAATGGCTTTCCAATCAAGGATATGTGGATTACATCTGCCCGCAGATTTACTTTGGATTTAACAACGCTACCCATCCGTTTGCCGAAACGGTGGAGTTGTGGAATCAAAAAATCAAGGTTTCCGGCATATCGCTTTATATCGGCCTGGCGCCGTATAAGATCGGTCTGACGGATACCTGGGCCGGAAACGGCAAAAATGAATGGATCAATGATTCGGCCATTTTGGCCCGGCAGGTACAGTCCGCCAGAGACTATAAAAAATATGGTGGATTCGCCTTGTTCCGGTATGCGTCCTTGTTCAACCCGGATTCGTCAGTAAAAAGCCAGGTAGAAAAAGAGAAAAATGCCCTGGCCGACGTTTTGTAAAAAGGAAGAGGATAAGGAGAGAAAGCGGCAGCCAGCCGCGGGGGAGGTACATATGGCTTATTTGCTGAGCAACAAAAAAATATTGGGGATCGTCATCGGTGTTCTTTTGGCGGTCATTACCCTTACTGTCACGGTGGTGGCGGTGGTGGCGAACGCGCCGGAAAAGGATCCTGCGGATGTGAGCCAAAGCGCCGTCGATGAGCCGCAGCAGGATCCGGGCGACGAGCCTTCGGGCGAGCCGGACCTGGAGCCGGATAATACGGTGCCGGACAATACGCCGGTGGTGTTTAACAATCCGGATGAAATGCGAGGGGTATGGCTGGTTCCGGGCACCGATTTTTTAACGGGCGGCAACTATGATGCGGCGACGGTGAAGGCCGCGATCGACAAAGCTGTTGCGGATGCAAAAGATTTGATGATGAACACGATTATCATCGATTCGGTTTACAAAGATTATGTTCTGTACAAAAGCGGAACAGCAGTCAGCGTACCCACCGATTTTGACGTGATGGAGTATATTGTTGCCAAATGCCGGGAAAACGGACTGTTTGTATATTCCACTTTTGACGTATTGAAAACGCAGCAGGACGGGAAAAACACGTTGGCGGATAAAGTGGATGCGGCGGTTTTGAGCTGTGTGACGGAAAACGCCAAGGCTTTTGCCCAAAAATATGATCTGGATGGCGTTTTGCTGGACAATTACTACCTGATTTCTTCCGGAGACGGTGCTGCCTACGCTTCTTACTTAAGCGCCGGAGGCGGAATGGGCTTTGAAAATTATATGTACAGTGCCACCGATTCTGCCATGAAAGCAGTTGTGAATGCGTTCCATCAGGGAAGGCGCAGCATCCAGGTGGGGCTGCTGACGGACAGCGTCTGGGCAAACAAGTCTGCCAATGAGGCGGGGTCTGATACCTCCGCCGGTTTTCAGGCGCTGACGGACGGCTATGCCGACACCAAAGCTTTTGTGGAACAGGGATATTACGATTTTATTGCCGTAAAAGCGTTCGGTTCCAGAAAAAATACCGCAACGCCTTTTGCGACTGTTATTCAGTGGTGGGCATCATTGGCACAGCAGAAAGATATCCCGCTGTATGCAGTGCAGGCTTCCAGCAAATCGGTTTCCACCGAAACAGGCTGGACAAGCCCGACCGAACTGACAGAGCAGATGATGGAAGCCCGGGAGATCGCCGGATACAAGGGAAGCATGTTCGATTCTTTAAGCCGGCTGAAAGCAGATCCGCAGGGCAGTACGACCGCGCTGAAAAAGCTCTTTAACGAGGAACTGGACGTGGAGTATTTTGCCACCAAGCTGGAGGTTGCTAAACCCAAAGAGACAACGTTTACCACCTATGAGCCGACGGTTGTGTTCAGCGGTTCTTCCGATCCGCATTTTGACGCGCTGTTCAACGGCGAAAAGCTGAATCGGGATGAAAACGGCTACTTCAGCATGGAACTGGAACTGAAGCCGGGTTTGAACACTTTCACCTTTAAACACAAAGATCAGAATGTGACCTATAACATCACCCGTGTGGTGAAAGTGCTGGAAAGCATTTCTCCCCAGGGCAATCTGACGGTAAACGGAGGGACAGAGGTCACGGTATCCGCGATGGCGTATAAGGATGCCAAGGTCACCGCCACGCTGGGGGGGCAGTCGATTCAGCTGACCCGCGATACGGCGGACGACGACTCTACGGATAAGGACACCAACTTTGTAAAATTCAGCGGCCAATTTACCATTCCCGCGGCGACTTCTTCGGTGCAGAAATTGGGGAATGTATCGATTTCCGCCAGCTGGAGCGGTGTGACCGACTCTTTGCAGGGCGCTTATGTATCGATCAATAAAAAAGTGCAGATCAGCGATGGCGTGCTGGTGCAGGTGACAGCCTCCCAGGCGGAGACCTTCCCGGACAATACGCTGGATGATCTGTCTCAACCGGATTATTTCCCCTTGTGCAAAGGCAGCCTGGACTTTGTGGTGGGCGATGAGCTGATCTACAAAGAGGGCAGCGCCACCTATTCTTACTACAATCTGGCTTCCGGCCGCCGGGTCTATTCCAAAGACATTACCACTGTCGGAGGAACGATGGAGAAGAATGTCATTTCCGGCCTGCAGGTCGTCAGCGACAGCGGACATACCTATGTAAAGCTGAAAATGTCGCAAAAGGCGGCGTACACATTCCGCTATTCCTCCGGCGCCATCAGTATAGAATTCCATTATACCGACAGTGTGCCGGATGATCTGGCTCTTTCGAAGAATCCGCTGTTCAGTTCCGCTACCTGGAGCGGCAGCACGTTGAAGCTGAAGCTTAAAAACGGCTTTTTGGGCTATAAGGCATACTACGAATCGAATACCGGCTATTTGGTGTTCCAATGCAACAATCCTCCCGCCTCGATGAGCGGCGCCAGAATTGTGATCGATCCCGGACACAGCAGCGTCGATCCGGGCGCCCTGGGCTTCCGTGAGGATTACAACGAGTACGAGGTGAACCTGGCAATTTCCAAATATCTGAAAGCAGAGCTGGAATCCATGGGCGCCTACGTATACATGAACAACACGACCAACGGCAGAGTGGAGCTGATTACCCGTCTGAACAACGGAAAGAGCGCCGATCCGCACCTGTTGATCAGCGTACACGCGAATTCCTCCACCAACTCTTCTAGCAGCGGGTCCGAAGCCTATTACTTTAACGCCTTCTCCTCCGATTTGGCGGCCAAGGTAAGCTCCGCTACCGCCAGCGCGCTGGAGACCGGGAACCGCGGCGCCAAATTTGGACGCTTTTATATGACGCGTGACAGCGAATTCCCGGCAATTTTGCTGGAAACCGGTTTCGTTTCCAATCAGTCAGAATATTATAAGCTGATTACGACCAGCTACCAGAAGGCCATTGCCTCCCGGATCGCTTCCTCCATCAAGTCATTTTTGTCCTCCATGGGAATGGGCAATGTGGCTACCGGTACCCAATCGGTAGGCGATATCGCGGGCGGCACAGCAGCTGTGGCTGTGACCGGCATCTCCCTGGATCAAACCAACGCGACCATCAAGGCAGGGGAAACGTTGTCTTTGATGGCGACCATCAAACCGGAAAACGCCACGAATAAAGGCGTGAGCTGGACCAGTTCCGATGAGTCGGTGGCAGTGGTTGACGCCAACGGAAACGTGACCGGTAAGAAAGAAGGAACAGCGACCATCACTGCCAAGACCGCGGACGGAGGAAAAACCGCATCCTGCAAGATTACGGTGAAAGGTACGGCGGCATCTGTGATCCTGAATCGCAGCGAGATTTCTTTGCAGCCTGGCGACAAGTATCAGCTGACCGCTTCTGCCACCGGCGGCAGCGGGACGATCACCTACCGCTGGGCAAGCGATAATTCAGGCGTTGCGGTAGTTGACGCCAGCGGCATGGTAACCGCGAAAGGAAACGGAACGGCGACGGTTACGGTAACGGCCAGCAACGGCGCGTCCGCCTCCTGCCAAGTGAAAGTTGTCTCTTCGTCCGGCAGTTCTTCTTCGACCGGCAGTTCTTCTTCGTCCGGCGACTCCTCTTCCAGCGGTTCGTCCTCTGAGCCGGATGGAATTGTGCCCAAGGAAGAAGAAATTACCATTAGCCGCGGAAACAGCAAACAACTGACCTATGAAGTACGGCCCGCCGGGTCGAACCCTAAGGTTGCGTTCAAAAGCAGTGACACATCCGTCGCGACGGTGAGCGAAGACGGCGTAGTCGTAGGTGTAAAAGCCGGCGTTGCGACGATTACCCTTACGGCAGAGGATGGTTCCACCTGTGAATGGACTGTTACGGTAACCGCGAGCGGCTCCATTTGGGGCTAGCGTTTCTTTGCCGCAGATAACAGCGAAAAACATCCATAAGCCATTGGAGTTTTTAAGGAAGCGTTCTTTCGGGAGCGCTTTCTTTTTTGCATATTTTGTCCGCTTTTTTCATAAGATGGATCAGCAAACAAAACGGAGGCGGCAGATATGGCAGATCGTCGGGACTACAGTGGGAGAAGGGGCGGGATGCCTTACAGGCCGGTTCCTTATGGCCAGCGGGAATCCGCACCGAAAGCGGCGGGAGGGATGCTGCCGCTGCAAATCTTTATCTGCGCTGTTTTTTTATTGTGCCTATTGGGCGGATGGCTTCTGGACGCGCAGTGGTTTGCGGATGACAAGCAGCTGCTGCTTGCCCAAATCAACGCGGCTGACCAGACGCAACAGGTGGAAACGATTCTGTCTGGGATTTTCAAAAAACAAGAGTCCAATGGGCAAGTGCCTGCCACCACCTCGGACGCGGCCACATTGACGCCGGAAGAGGAAAAGACACAGCAGGCAGGCGCATCGCCAGAAAAGCTGGAAGAACTGTACCGGTATATTGAGCGGTACAGCCGCGAAAAGGATGAAAAGCAGAACGATTCTGCCGCTCCGGCAGGCATGGGCGGGTATTGGCCGATCAGCCTTTCCGGCACCGGCCAAGAAAGCGGCACAGCTCGTTATCTGGCGCCGGAGGGGTGTCTGCTTTCACCGGTGGCGGTCAGCGCCAAACCGCTGCTCCCGCTGAAAAGAGGGACGGTTACCAGCGCTTTTGGTTACCGGATCCATCCGATTACCGGCGAATTGGATTTTCATACGGGCCTGGACCTGGCGGCTGCACAAGGAACGCGCGTCAGCACTGCGTGGCCCGGCGTAGTGAGCGAAGTCGGCTGGTCGGATATCTACGGAAATTATGCGCTCGTCAGCCACAGCGGTGGACTGGCGACTTTTTATGCACATTGCGATTCTATTGCCGCCAAACAAGGAGCTGTGCTGCGCCAGGGGGAGCTGATTGGATATGTCGGCTCTACCGGGTGGTCAACAGGTCCCCATCTGCATTGGGAAATACGCATAAACGGCCTGCGGGTGGATCCGTCCTGGATTTTGGTACCCCGGCAGCCGGAACAGCAGGAGGATGGATTTGCCACAGCGTGAGCGAAAAATAAGCGTACGGTTTTCGGTTCCCTTTTTGTGCGGACTGATTCTGTTTTTGCTGTCAGACCGGACGGGACTGGGAGGCCAGATGGTATTGGCCGCGTTTGCCCACGAGACCGGACACCTGATCGCGATGACGGTTTTGGGAGAACAGCCGCAAAGCATCGTGTTCGGCGGATTTGGTGTGCGCATCGAAAAAAGGCCGGATTTTGGTCTGTCCTATGGACAGGAGATTTGCATTTATGCTGCCGGCCCGTCTGTCAATCTGTTGACTGCGGCATTGTTTTTTCACTTTCCGGCAATCCGGCGGGTACATCTGTTGCTGGGAGTTTTTAATCTGCTTCCCATCAGCGTTTTGGATGGAGGGCAGATTCTGCGCTGCCTTTTGCAAAGGCGGATGGAGATCAGCCGGGCAGATTTTTGGCAGCGCACGGTTTCTGTTTTTTGCGGCGTGGGATTGGCGGTGCTGGCATCGGTAGTATTTTGGTACAGCGGCTATAATATCTCGTTGCTGGTGACCTGCGGCTACCTTCTGTGGGTGCTTCTGGCCGGGAACAGCGAGATTTAGCGAGAGAATCTGCGGCGTGAGCCGCGGCGAAATCTGTTTGGGCGGGGAAATATCGTTCGGCAGCGGTACCGCAAAAGAATTTTACACAAACAACCGGGAAAGATTGCATTCTGGGATAACTTTCTATATAATAAAAATTTGAAACAGCTGAAAATGTGATAGAACGGGAGAAAGATCATGAATTCTCAACTGGAAAAAATTTTTATGAAAGTACAAAAGCCCGGACGCTATACCGGCGGGGAACTCAACAGCGTGGTAAAGGACCCGTCCAAAGTGGATTTCCGTTTTGCTTTTTGCTTTCCCGACCTGTACGAAGTGGGCATGTCCCATCTGGGAATGAAGATCCTGTATTCTTTGTATAACCGGGAAGAAAATATGTGGTGCGAGCGGGTTTTCGCGCCGGATACCGATATGGAAGCGCTGATGCGCAAAGAGGGTATCCCGCTGTTTGGATTGGAAAGCCGCGACCCGATTCGGGATTTTGATATGGTGGGCTTCACACTGCAATACGAGATGTCTTATACGGCGATCCTCAATATGCTGGATCTGGCCGGCATCCCGCTGCGCACATCCCAGCGGACAAGCCTGGCGCCGATGGTTGTGGCGGGAGGGCCTTGCGCCTGCAATCCGGAGCCGCTCGCCGATTTTATCGACCTGTTTGTCTTGGGAGAAGGAGAAGAGGTCAACCTGGAGCTGGCGCACCTGTTTTTGCAGGCAAAAAAGGAAGAGTGGAGCCGTGGGGAATATCTGCGCCGTGCGGCCGGAATCGAAGGCGTATATGTTCCCTCGTTGTATGACGTTTCCTACAAGGAGGACGGCACCATCCAATCGGTAACGCCCCGGGAAGGAGCTCCCGCTGTGGTGCACAAGCGCATTATCAAGGAGATTGACCGCGTCTTTTTCCCGGATAGCTTTGTGGTACCGTTTTTGGAAACGGTCCATGACCGGGCGGTGATCGAGCTGTTCCGCGGCTGTATCCGCGGCTGCCGGTTCTGTCAGGCCGGATTCATCTACCGGCCGTTCCGGGAGAAAAATTACGAAACCCTCAATAAAAACGGCTGTGACCTGTGCGCGTCTACCGGATATGACGAGATCTCGCTGTCGTCGTTGTCCACCAGCGACTATTCTCAGCTGGAGGATCTTCTGGAGCAGATGCTCCCCTGGACGGAACAGGATAAGGTCAACCTGTCGCTGCCGTCTTTGCGGATCGACAACTTTTCTCCCAGTCTGATGGAGAAAATTACAAAAGTGCGAAAAAGCGGCCTTACTTTCGCGCCGGAGGCGGGCACCCAGCGGATGCGGGACGTCATTAACAAAAATGTTACCGAGGAAGAGGTGCTGGCCACCTGCCGCACGGCTTTTGAGGGCGGGTATACCTCTGTGAAGCTTTACTTTATGATGGGGCTGCCCACCGAGACAAAAGAGGATATCGAAGGGGTTGTGGATCTGGCACAAAAGGTTGTGGACTTGTTTTACAGCCTGCCGGATAAGCCCAAGGGAAAAGGCGTCAATGTTACGGTCAGCCTGGCCTGCTTTGTGCCGAAACCCTTTACGCCGTTTGAATTCGAGCCGCAGGATACGGAAGAAATGCTGCGGGAAAAACAGCATCATATGGTTGGATATAACCGCAGCAAAAAAATCCGCATCAATTACCATGAGTCCAAAACCAGCTTTTTGGAGGCGGTGCTGGCCCGGGGCGACCGGCGGCTGTGCGCCGTGTTGGAGGATGCTTGGAAAAACGGGTGCAAGCTGGATGGCTGGACCGAGCATTTTAACTATGATGCCTGGATGGCGGCTTTTGAGAAAAACGGGATCGATGGGACTTTTTATGCCAACAGGACCCGCTCTTATGACGAGATCATGCCTTGGGATCATTTGGATTACGGCGTGACCAAGCAGTTCTTGATCCGTGAAAATCAAAAGGCCCATGCGGACGTTCCCACCCCAAACTGCCGGGAAAAATGTTCCGGCTGCGGCGCCAACTGCCTGATAGGAAGGAGCTGTTTTTGATGGAACCGATGCGGGTATTTTACCAAAAAACCGGTACGGCCAAATACATTTCCCATCTGGATATCAACCGCTGCTTTCAGCGGGCGATGAAGCGGGCGGGTATCCCGCTGTGGTTTACCGAAGGGTTTAATCCTCATGCGTACCTGACTTTCCCGCTGCCGCTGGCTCTTGGCTATGAGAGCATGTGTGAATGCGTGGACTTTCGGCTGATGAGGGAGATGGACCCGGTAGAGATTGTCAGCCGGCTCAACAGTGTGCTGCCCATGGGATTAAACGCTTATGCCGCCGCGCCGCCGGTTTATAAGGCGGCGGACATTGCGCTGGCGGCCTATGAGGTTCGGCTGGTGCTGGCCGATACGGATCCAAAACAGGCAATCCGGATTTTGGAGGCGTTTTTTGCGCAGCCTGAAATCACCGCCATGAAACGGACCCAAAAAGGCGAGAAGGAAATTTCGCTCAAACAGTATCTGCATGATCTGAAAATCAGACCGGATGGGGATGAGGTGCTGCTTACGGTAAAGCTGCCGGCGGGAAATGAGCTGAACATCAACCCCACGCTGGTATTGGACGCATTCGGGCAGCAAACGGGAATGCTGATCGACCAGCTGGCAGTGAAAAAAACAGCGGTTTTCACCAAAGACGAAAAGAATTTTGCGTAACCCCTTGCTTTTTGAGCAGAGATATGGTAACATAATTAAGCATTATGCGCCGTCGTATTCCGCGACGGGAGTTGGTGCCCGGCGTTTGCCGTGACATTAAAGCGGGCGGTCCTCTGTCATTCTTTTAATGGGTACGAACGTCTGAAAATATTAGGAGGATATAAAAATGGATGCTTTGAAATTGATTGCACAGGACAGCCTGAAAGCGGAAGTCCCTTCTTTTGACGTTGGTGACTCTGTAAGAGTTCACGTTAAGATCAAAGAGGGCGACAGAGAGAGAATCCAGGTGTTTGAAGGTACTGTCATCGCCAAGAAACACGGCGGCGTTGCTGAGACCTTTACCGTTCGCCGCGTATCCCACGGATGCGGCGTAGAGAGAGTTTTCCCGCTCCATTCCCCGAGCGTGGATAAAGTGGAGGTTATTCGTCAGGGCCGTGTTCGCCGCGCGAAACTGTACTACCTCAGAGACAGAGTGGGCAAGGCTGCGAAAGTCAAATCCAAAATCAGATAGTTTTGATGTGGTCGAAGCCGGCGCTTTATCAGCGCCGGCTTTTTTCATTCGGAATCGGCCCGGATTTTACAAATTGTTCAGTTTTTTCTGATCGGAATCCATGGAAGAACGAGATGGCGTGTGCTATAATACACTTATCCTGTTGTAGAAAGGCGAAAGAAAAACGCTGTCGATCCATACTTTTTATGGTTGCCGGCGTTTTGTTGCTTTCCCGTGGATACAATAAAACCGAATGATATCAGCCGTTTGACGGCGGAATGGAGTTTGGATCAATGAATGACAGCATTAAACGAAAAAAAATTGGCGACGGTGTATATTTTACCGCCATTATCGATCCCAAGTTTAAATCCAACCGCATTTCTGTAAACCTGGTGCTCCCGTTAGAGGAAGAGACGGCGGCCAATCGAGCGATTGTTCCCTTTGTGCTGCGGTTACGATACAAAGACTGCCCGGATTTTACCCGGCTGAACGAAAAGCTGTGCGATCTGTACGGCGCAGTTGTGGACGGAGACGTGCGCAAATACGGCGCTTATCAAATCATCAATCTGTCGGTTCAATCGTTGGATGACCGGTACAGCATTGCAGGGGAACCGTTGGTGCAGGAATGCGCAAATCTGGCCTGCGGGATGCTGTTCGACCCTTACCTGGAAAATGGTCTGTTTTCGGAAGAGGACGTTCGGCTGGAACGGCAAAATCTGATTGATACCATTGAATCGGAATTTAACGATAAGCGGGAATACGCCATTGGAAAGTGCGTTTCCCTGATGTTTGGCGGCAGCCCCTTGGCGGTGAAAAAATACGGCACCCGGGAAAAAGCGAAGCAGATCACGGCAAAGAGCGCGACTGACGCGTATCGGGAGATTTTGTGCCGGGCGGCGGTTGAGATTTTGTTTATCGGATGCGGTGACCCTTCGGCGGCAGAAGAGGTGTTTTCTGCCCGCTTTGCCGAAACGCAGCGCCAGCCGGTCACGTATGATACTTCTTTGCCCCATGCCAGCGCCAAAGAAGTGCGGACGGTCCGCGAGGACATGGATATTGCGCAGGGCAAGCTGGTCATGGGCTTTCGAACCGGCGAAACCACGTCGCCGGACCAGGTCAACGCCATGAAAATGATGGTGGCTTTGTACGGGGGCACGCCGTTTTCCCGTCTGTTTCAAAATGTACGGGAGAAACTTTCCCTGTGCTACTACTGCGCTGCCAGGTATGACAAGGCCAGCGGCATGATGATGGTGGATAGCGGGGTGGAGACCGGCAACGAACAAAAGGCGCAGGAAGAAATCCTGCATCAGCTGGAATTGGTAAAACAAGGCGCGTTTGATGACAGTGAGTTGGAATCGACAATCCTGACGATCAACAATGCGCTGAAATCCACTGTCGATACCCTCAGCGGACTGGAAAATTGGTATCTGACCCAGATTTTAAGCGGGTCTGACGAATCACCGCTGGACAATGCCGGGAAAGTTTCCCGAATCACAAAAGATGAGATTCAGGCGGCCGCTTCCCAAATCACTTTGGACACGGTGTTCTTCTTGGCCGCCAAAAAGGAGGGACAGAACCAATGAAACAGGAAATCCGTTCGGAGCGCGTACAGGAAAGCTACCAGAAAATTGACCACCCCTCCGGATTGACGCTGCTTTTATATCCGATGGAGGGCTTCAGTTCCGCCTATGCTATGCTGACCACCGATTACGGTTCGGTGGACATGGCGTTCAGAACCGACCCCCAAGCGGATTTTACCCGGATCCCCGCTGGAACGGCCCACTTTCTGGAGCACAAGATGTTTGAAAACGAGGATGGGGACGCCTTTGCCAAATACGCGGCGACCGGCGCTTCGGCCAACGCGTTTACCTCTTTTGATAAAACTTCCTATCTGTTTGGCTGCGCAGACCATTTTGAAGAGTCGCTGCGTATTTTGCTGGAATTCGTGACTACACCATATTTTACCCAACAGACGGTGAGCAAGGAGCAGGGAATCATCGGCCAGGAAATCAAGATGTATGACGACAATCCGGACTGGCGGGTTTTATTCAATCTGCTCAAGGCGATGTATGTAAAGCATCCTATTGCCATCGATATCGCAGGAACGGTGGAAAGCATCGCCGAAATCACGGCGGACAGCCTGTATGAAACATACCGCGCCTTTTATAATCTGCGCAACATGGTGCTGACAGTGGCCGGCAGCTTTTCGCCGGATGCGGTGGTTCGCATCGCGGACGAAATGCTGCGCCCCGCGCCGCAGCTGCAGCTGGAACGGGACTTTGTACAAGAGCCGGAACAGGTGGCGCAGAAGCGGATTGAACAGAAGTTCCCTGTCGCTTCCCCCATGTTCGCCTTGGGGTTAAAAGTATGTCCTGCCGATCCGAAGACCAACGCGGCAAACAGCATCGTCAACGAGATCGTCAACGAGGTTTTGGCGGGAGACGCCTCCCCGTTGTACCGCCGGTTATATGACAGCGGCCTGATCAATGCCACTTTCGACAGCGAGACAGACTGCGGGAAAGACTTTTCGGCGGTGATTTTCTCCGGCGAATCAAAGGATCCCGACCGGGTTGCCCGGGAAATCTTACAGGAGATTGAGCGGATACAGAAAGAGGGAATTGACCCTGCCGCCTTTGAGCGGGGCAAAAAGGCGGTTTACGGCCGCTATATCCGAATGCTGAACCGCCCGGATTCCATCGCCAACGCGATGGTTGGCGCACACTTTTCCGGTCTGGGTCTCTATGATCTTTTGGAAATTGCGGCTAACGCCACACAAGAACAGGCGCAGCAAAGGCTGACCGAAGATTACCGGACAGAGAATGCATCCTTATCGGTAATTTCGCCGCTGGACTAAAACCGGCGGAAATTTGCCGTTTCGCATAAAACACAACAGAATGGAGTTTTTGCCATGTCACAAATCGTTTCTTTTCCCGGTTTGGGTTTCTCTTTCACCATCAGCCCCGACGCGTTTTCCATCGGCGGCTTGACAGTAAAATGGTATGGGATCCTTTTTGCCTGCGCCTTTTTGGCCGGAACCTTGTATGTTTTAAAAAATGCCAAAAAATTCGGACTGGATTCCGACCGTGTCATTGATGTTTTACTGGGCGCGATCGTTTTTGGCGTAATCGGCGCAAGAATCTATTATGTGGCCTTTTCCTGGGATTTGTACAAAGATAACCTGATGGATGTCTTTAAAATTTGGAACGGCGGTATCGGAATTTACGGTGGCGTAATTGCCGCTGTGCTGAGCGGATGGTTTTTGTGCCGGTGGCGGAAAGTCCGCTTTTTGCCGATGCTGGACCTGTGTTCGGCCGGGTTGATTTTGGCGCAGGCGATTGGCCGGTGGGGCAACTTTGTCAATGTAGAGGCTTTTGGCTGTGCCACTACGGTGCCGTGGCGGATGACCAGCGAATATGTTGGCGGAATCGGATATACCCAGGTGCAGCGGTATCTGGCCACTTTGACCTCTGCTGAAATCGACGCTTTGGGCGGGATCGATGCCATCGGGGTACATCCTACCTTCTTCTACGAATCGGTCTGGTGCCTGTTGGGCTTTTTCCTGCTGGTATGGATGACAAAACGCCGGAAGTTTGACGGACAGATGATTTTAGTATATACCATGTGGTACGGCGCAGAGAGATTTGTGGTGGAGAGCCTTCGAACCGACAGTCTGATGATCGGCAATCTGCGGGTATCCCAGGTTGTCGCAATCCTCTCGGCGATTGCGGCGCTGATTATTATGCTGGTGGTGCTGCAGAAAAAGAAAGCCAGCAACGATCCGGAGTATCTGAAGCTGTATGTGGATACCGAAGAAGCGCAGCTGATTCGGGAAGGTAAATTTTACGGAATGGACCAGAAAAAAGCGGAAAAAGACTCCGATCAGGCAAAAAAAGCGCCGGCGGGCGAAGCAGAAGAACCGGTTGACAATGGGACTTTATCCGGCGAGCAGGATCCGCCCGATGAGCAGAAGCCGTCCGGCGAAGAAAAAATGGATGAAAATGAGTCGGAAGAAGAGGCGGACCAGAAGAAGGAAGACGAAAAAATAAATCAGTAGGGCAAAGAGCCTTATGGTAAGCAGGACAGAAAAACGGCGAGGAGGATAATCATGGCAATCATCAACGGAAAAGAAATTTCGGCAAAAACAAGGGAACAAATCGCTGCGGATACCCAAAAATTGCTGGAAGAAACCGGGGTGCGCCCGGGTCTGGCAGTTATCATTGTCGGGGATGACCCAGCCTCCCACGTGTATGTGAAAAACAAGAAAAAAGGCTGCGAGCAGGTGGGCTTTCATTCGGAGGAATACGCTCTTCCGGAACAAACTTCCCAGGAAGAACTGCTGCAGCTTTTGGACCGGCTAAACGCGGATCCCAAAATCCACGGTATCCTCGTACAATTGCCGCTGCCCCGCCATTTGGACGAGAAAGCGGTGATAGAGCGGATTTTGCCGTCCAAAGATGTGGATGCGTTTCACGCGGCGAATGTAGGAAAAATTATGATCGGCAACTACGATTTTCTGCCCTGCACCCCTGCCGGGGTAATGGAACTGATCCATTCTACCGGTATTTCGGTCAGCGGAAAAGAATGCGTGGTCATCGGCCGCAGCAATATTGTAGGCAAGCCAATGGCAATGCTTTTGCTGCATGAAAACGGCACCGTGACCATCTGCCATTCCCGGACAAAGAATCTGGCAGAGGTGACCCGGCGGGCGGATATTCTGGTTTCGGCGGTGGGAAAAGCAAAATTTGTCACTGCCGACATGGTCAAACCCGGCGCGGTCGTCATTGATGTGGGGATGAACCGTGATGAGAACGGCAAGCTCTGCGGCGATGTGGATTTTTTGGCGGTGGAGCCGGTAGCGTCTTATATCACGCCGGTCCCGGGAGGAGTGGGTCCTATGACCATTACGATGCTTTTGAAAAATACCCTGACCAGCGCCCAAAAGGCGGCAAAAGGGGAATAATCCGCATTTCCATGCGAAAAAACGGCATTTTTTGTTGACAAGCCCAAAAGGTTATGGTATGATAATCCATGCCGCATGCAACTGGCTGTAAGTGCGCCCTTTGGCGCCGCCTTTGGGCAGCGAGTCTATAGAAAGAGGCAGGTGCCTTAATATGTACGCTATTTTGGAAACCGGCGGAAAACAGTACCGCGTTGAACAAGGCGATACCATTTACGTCGAAAAGCTCCCTTATGAAGAGCTGGAAATCGTTGAACTGGACAAGGTCGTTGCAGTTGGCAAAGACGATGGAATCGTTGTCGGCAGCCCCTATGTGGACGGTGCGACCGTAACCGCGAAAATCGCGAAAAACGGCAAGTCCAAAAAGATCACTGTATTTACTTACAGATCGAAAAAATCTTCAAAGAGAAAACTCGGCCACAGACAGCCTTACACCAAGGTTGAAATTCTGGAAATCAAAGCGTAATCCGAAATGATTACTGTTCGATTCCAAAAAACGGGCCAAAAGCTCAAGGCGTTTTCGATTGAAGGCCATGCAGGTTATGCCGCCGCAGGCCGGGATATCGTATGCGCCAGCGTGACCTCGGCAGTTCAGTTAACCGCTAACGCCATCACGGAGCAATTCGGTGAGAAGGCGAAGGTCACGGTGGAGGAGAATCGCATCTCCCTCCATTTACCGTCCGGCGCAGGTGAGGAAGCGGCTTTGCTGCTGGAAGCTCTTTTGGAGCATCTGACGATCCTGTCGGAGGATTACGAAAATACCATTCAGATAATTGTTTCGGAGGTGTAACGAATGATTCGTTTAAGCATGCAGTTCTTTGCACATAAAAAAGGTGTTGGTTCCACCAAGAACGGCCGTGATTCCGAGTCTAAGCGGCTGGGTGTAAAACGTGCCGATGGTCAGCATGTACTGGCCGGCAACATTCTGGTTCGCCAGCGCGGTACCCACATTCATCCGGGAGAGAACGTTGGCCGTGGTTCTGACGATACGCTGTTTGCCCTGATCGATGGCCAGGTTCGCTTTGAGCGTGTTGGCCGGGATCGCAAAAAGGTAAGCATTTATCCCGTTCAGTAACAAAGCTTGAAAATCCCGAGGTCTCCTCGGGATTTTTTGTTATGCTTTCGCCGATACTAGGAAGAAAGCGTATGGGAGGTTTTTCATGTTTGTAGATATTGCGAAAATTCGCATTAAAGCGGGCGACGGCGGCAATGGCGCCGTATCCTTCCACCGGGAAAAATATGTGGCGGCCGGCGGGCCGGACGGCGGCGACGGAGGCCGGGGCGGCAGCATTGTGTTCCAGGCGGACACCAACCTGTCCACCTTGTTGGACTTTCGGTATAAGCGCCGTTTTATCGCCCAGAACGGCGAAAACGGCCGCGCCGGACGGTGCACCGGAAAAAGCGCGCCGGATCTGGTCATCCGGGTCCCTTTGGGAACGTTGGTCAAGGATGCGGAAACAGGCAGAATCCTGGCTGATGTTTCTACCGATGAGCCGGTGGTAGTGGCCAAAGGCGGAAAAGGCGGATGGGGAAACTGCCATTTTGCCACGGCGACCCGCCAGATCCCTCGCTTCGCAAAACCGGGACTGCCGGGGGAAGCGTTTGAAGTAACGCTGGAATTGAAGCTGCTGGCCGATGTTGGCCTGGTCGGATTCCCCAATGTGGGTAAATCCACTTTGGTTTCGGTCGTCAGCGAGGCCAAACCGAAAATTGCCAACTACCATTTTACGACGCTGACGCCGGTACTGGGTATGGTCAAAGTGGCAGAGGGGAAATCCTTTGTCATGGCGGATATCCCGGGGCTTATCGAAGGAGCCAGCGAGGGCGTTGGGCTGGGGCATGAGTTTTTGCGCCATGTAGAACGCTGCCGGCTGAATATCCACATCGTGGATGTGTCGGGCAGCGAGGGGAGAGACCCGATAGAGGATTTTGAAACCATTAACCGGGAGCTGAAAAACTTCAATGAAGAACTGGCTTCCCGCCCGCAGATCGTGGCAGCCAATAAGTGCGATATGGCTTCGGCAGAGCAGATTGACGCGTTCAGAACTTATATTGAGGCCAAGGGGTTGCCGTTTTATCCCATATCAGCGGCAACACGCCAAGGAGTAGACGCATTGACCGGCGCTGTTGCGGCGCAGCTGGACCAGCTGCCGCCCATCCGCCAATATGAGCCGGAACCCGCTCCTCAGCCTGAAGTGGCAGAGGGAGGCAAACGTCCCTTTACCATTCGGGTAGAGGATGGCGTGTATATCGTGGAGGCGGATTGGCTGATGTCTTCGCTGGGCATGGTGGACATGGAAGATTACGAATCGCTGCAGTATTTCCAGCGGGTACTCATCAAATCCGGCATCATTGAAGAGCTGGAGCGGATGGGAATCAACGAGGGAGATACAGTGAGCATTTTGAATTTTGAGTTTGACTATATTAAGTAAGGGAGCAAGGTTATGACGCCGGAAGAACAAAATCCAAAGCTATTGAGTCCTTTAACGCTGGCGTTTGTCGGTGACGGCGTATACGAACTGCTGGTCCGGAAAAAAATTGTGGAAACGGGCAATATGCCCCCGAAAAAGCTCAATGCCCGCAAGGTGGAAATGGTGCGGGCATCTGCTCAGGCGGCCGTATACGACGGGTTGGAGCCGCTTTTGGAAGAAGAGGAGCGCGAGGTGCTGAAGCGGGGCAGAAACGCGCATACCGGCAGTGTCCCGAAAAACGCCCAGATGGCCGATTACCACAAAGCCACCGGGGTGGAAGCGCTGTTCGGTTTTTTATATCTGAAGGGCGACTGGGAGCGTCTGTATTTTTTGTTTGACAAGGCAATGTGGATTTTTAGGGAAAGGGTGGAACAGGAATGAAGCAGGTAAAAAGCGGAAAAATCAAAACTTTCTGCGTAGACTGCCTGTATGATGTGGTCGGCTCGCTCATCTATGGCGTGGGAATCCTTTGTTTTACAGCGCCCAATCAGGTGGCGCCCGGCGGAGTCAGCGGTATCGCCACGCTGATCAACTATGTAACGGGCCTGCCCATCGGCGCTATGAACTTTGCCATGAACGTGCCGCTGGTCATCATCGGCTTTTTGATTTTGGGCAGGACCTTTACGGCGAAAACCCTCAAGTCGGTAGTCATCATGTCGGCGGTGCTGGACTATGTGGTCATCTACTTTCCCACCTACACAGGCAACGCGCTGTTGGCCAGCTTGTTCGGCGGCGTCTGCATGGGCGCCGGATTGGCAGTGGTGTTTATGCGCGGTTCGACCACCGGAGGCTCTGATATTTTAGGAAAGCTTTTGCAGCTGAAAGCGCCCCACATCCCAATCGGCCGCATGATGCTGATTATGGACTGCTTTGTTCTGGCGGCTGCGGCCATCGTTTACCAAAATATCGAGGCGAGTTTGTTTGGGTTGATCGCCATGTATGCCAGCGCGCAGGTGATGGACGGCATTTTATACGGTCTTGAAAACGGGAAAATGGTACATATTGTTTCGAACCAAAACGATGAGATTGCCAAAGATATCATCGCCCATTTGAACCGTTCCGCAACCATTTTAAAAGGGCGCGGCGCTTATTCCGGCACGGAGATGGATGTTATTATGGTAGTCGTGCGCAAAACCGAGTTTTTCAAGCTGAAAACGCTGGTGCATAAGCATGATCCCAATGCGTTTATCGTCGTGACCGAAGCGGGCGAAATCATCGGCGAGGGATGGAAACCCATCGACAAAGACAATTAGCGTTTGTGCCGAATCAAGAAGAAAAGCGGCTGTAACAGCCGCTTTTTTCTATATGGAAAAGGTGTTGTTTTTTTGAAAATCAATTTCGTGACAAGCGGCTTCCCCAATGGCTTTACTGGTGCCTTTCTTGCGGAACTTCAGAAATATCTGCCCAGCCAGGGGCGGCTGGTGATGGTGGCTTCTGATTTTTCAGCACATGAAAAATCAAAGCGGTATTTGGAAGAATATGTACGGGATTTTTTTTCGCACGGCATTTCTTTTTCAGAAGCCGCATTAGTCGATTTTTCTGTTTCGCGGCAGGAAGCGGTATCTTTGATTCAAAAGGCAGATATGGTGTGGCTATCCGGCGGGCCAACGCTGACGCAGATCCGTCACATCAAAGAGTACGGGCTGGTCGGGTCGTTGCGGGAGCGGGAAGGCGTTACCGTCGGGATGAGCGCCGGGGCAATCAATATGGCGCGGCGAGTGGTTGTGGCCAGAGACCCCGGCGACGATATTGCGTGCTTGTCCGAATATGAGGGAATCGGGCTGGTAGAATTTAATATAGAACCTCATTTTGCGGCGGTTGAAAGGGAACGGATGGATGACGTTCTGGAAGCAGCCCGGGCAGCGGGCGATTTTTACGGACTGTATGATGAATCCTTTATTGTGGAATGCGGCGGCGTTCTTCAATTTTTCGGCCCATGCCGTCGGCTGTATGAATCTGCATAATGCAAAAAGGGAAGCGGCATTGGCCGATTCCCTTTTATGATATGAGCCGGTTATTTTTTTCTTGCGATCATTTACCGGAAAGAAAAATAAAAGCCTTTTCCTAAAAAACAGGCGACGCAGATGCTTTTACGCCGCCTGTTTTTATCGCTTAAGCTTGCTTGTCTTTCGGTAAAAACTGTACCAGTGCTTTGCTGATAGCGGTTCCCAGAATGAACGCGACGATCGCTTCGACCACGCCGTTAACGCCCACAAAAGCCGCCAGGAACGAAAGCAGGCTCATGCCGCCGCGCATCCCCATGATGTAGTCGCTGGAGCCGAACAACAGCATCAGCAGCCCGACAAAGAAGATGGTGTTCAATACCGCTCCGGATAAGGACGATACCGCAAACGACAGGATCTTTGTTTTATCGGTGCGATGCAGTACCTGGAAAATAACGCCTGCCAGATATCCCATGAGAATGCGGGGTACCATGCAGACCAAAAAGGTCAGGACCGGGTTGATGCTCAAAAGAGCCGCGCCAAACGCGCTCATGCCGAAACACTGGATAAAGCTGGTCAGACCAAATACACCGCCTAAAGTCGCGCCAGCGGCCGGCCCTAACAGAATTGCGCCGATGACGACAGGGATGGTCATAAAGGAAATTTCAATCATGCCGACCTTTAAATAGCCCAACGGGGTAAAGGCCATAATCAGCATGATGGCAATTAAAATTGCCATTTGAACCAGTTTTCGGGTTTTCTCAGTTGCTTTTGCCATAAAAAATCCTCCTTGCTGCTGTTCGGTCAACCGATACAGCGCATTTCTATTTGCCAACGGCCCCAAAGCCGTAATAGCCCCAAAAGCAATGTTTATTTGGTGTTTTTCTGGAACAGGATCCGCAGACCTTCCAAAACCAGATTCTCGTCCAGAATAATGTCATTGCGGCACAGCTGCGTAATGGATTTGGCCAGGCCGCCGGTTGCGATTACCGTCAAATCCTCTCCCAGCTCCGCGCGGTAACGCTCAATCATACCGTCAAGCATGCTGGCGGTCCCATATAAAACGCCGGATTTCATGGAATCGATGGTATTAGCGCCGATAACGCTCTGCGGCGGAGAGGACAGTTCGATCTGCGGCAGCTGTGCGGTTCGGGAAGTTAGTGCTTCAAGAGAAATCCGCACCCCCGGCAAAATAGATCCACCGCGCATTTTGCCCTCCCGGTCCATTGCCGATATGGTGGTGGCGGTCCCCATGTCGATCACGATAGAGGGGAGAGGATATTTTTCCAGCGCGGCCACCGAAACACATGCCAGGTCCGCACCCAGCTGCGCCGGATTGTCGATAGCGATATGCAGGCCGGTTTTGATGCCGGGCCCCACCGTTAGAATCCGCACCGGTTTGATGCGGGTAATTGCCTGTTTCAAAGAGGCGGAAAGGGGAGGAACCACCGAAGAAATGATCGCGCCTTCCAAATCGCTGCCGTGATAGCCGTACAGGTAAAGCAGCGAATGAATGGCAATGGCGTATTCATCTGGCATTTTGGTCCGATCGGTACCCATCCGGGTCAAAAACAAAAGCTCATCACCCCGATAAGCGCCAATGGTGATGTTGGAGTTACCGATATCGATGGTAAGAATCATAAGAATCCTCCTTTTCTTGCACTTTTAGTATAATATAACGCCAGCAAAATCACAATTGCGTTGGGGGAGAAAAGAAATAGAGAAATTTTGCGTAATTTGTTAAATTTTACAAACAGAGCTTCTAACGATTGACAAAATGAGGAGAAAATGCTATAAAATAATTAAGAAATATTCTTAATAGAGAAAGGATGACATATCATGAATTTGAAGGGGACCAAAACGGAAGCCAACCTGCAGGCTGCTTTTGCCGGCGAGTCTCAGGCGAGAAACAAATACACATATTATGCGTCGAAAGCGAAAAAAGAGGGATATGAGCAGATCGCTGCTTTGTTCCTGGAAACTGCGGATAACGAGAAAGAGCATGCTAAAATGTGGTTTAAACTGCTGCATGACGGAATCGGCACAACCGCGGAGAATCTGAAAGATGCTGCGGCAGGCGAAAACTATGAGTGGACCGACATGTATGCTACCTTTGCCAAAGAGGCGAAAGAAGAAGGTTTTGACCATATCGCCAAATTGTTCGAGATGGTTGGCGCAATCGAAAAAGAGCATGAGGCCAGATATCTGGAGCTTTTGAAAAACGTAGAGGAAAACAAGGTATTCTGCAAAGAGGGACAGGTCGTTTGGATCTGCCGCAACTGCGGTCACATCCATGTGGGCGACAAAGCGCCGGAAGTATGCCCGGTTTGCGCGCATCCCCAAGCTTATTTCCAGATCTTGGCGAAAAATTATTAATCGGATCAGCAAAAAGGCGCCTGCAGGCGCCTTTTTTGATTGCGTGAGTTTATTTGGTGGAGCTCGTCTTTTTCACAAAGAAACAACCGGGCTGTCCGGAAGTTTTTCCGTGCAGCCCGGCTGCTATTTTATGCTTTCGTCTTTTCATCCTCAAAAAGCGGGAAAGAAACGGTGATCTTCGTCCCTTCGCCCGGTTTGCTTTCCATGGACAGCAGCGCTTTATGGTGAATCGCGATATGTTTGACGATGGCAAGCCCCAGCCCGGTTCCGCCGGTTTCTTTTGAGCGGCTTTTGTCCACACGGTAGAAGCGCTCAAATACCCGCGCCTGCTGGTCCGGTGCAATGCCGATGCCGGTATCAGAGACAATCAGTAAAGCGCGCCCCTCGCGGCAATCGGTTCGCATTGTCACGCTGCCGCCGGGATGATTATAGCGAATGGCGTTGTCGCAGAGATTGAATGTCAGCTCATTCAACAGTTTCAGATTGCCGCTTACCGGGGCGCAGGTGCCCTCGGTTTGGATAGAGACCTGGGCTTTTTCTGCCTGCAGCTGCAGGCGCGTCTGGGTCTCCTGTACGATCTGGGCCAAATCGATGCGTTCCAAAAAGAAATCCGTTTTGCTTTCGTCCAGTTCGGAAAGTTTCATAATATCCCCGATCAGATCCAGCAGGCGCTGGGATTCTGAATGGATCTTTTCCGCAAAAACGGGGATATCCTCCGGCTGGGCAAAACCGGTTTCGATCATCTCCGCATAACCAGAAATGGAGGTGAGCGGCGTTTTCAATTCGTGGGAAACATTCGCAGTAAACTCCTGCCGCATTTGCGCGGTCTCCATCTTCTTTTTCTGCTGTTCCTTAATTGTTTGGACAAACGGGATCAACTCTTTGTAAGGGGTGTTTTCCTCCATGGTGTCCATGTGCTGAGCCATTACTTCAATGGGTTTGATCAGCTGTTTGGTAAGCAGGGAAGAGAGGAAAATCGAAACCAGAAGGATGAGAAATCCGATTAAGATGACCAGGGGCAGCGTTTTTTCAAAAATGGAATACATGTTGCGGATTTCCATGGCTACCCGCAGAATACTGCCATTTTGCAGGCACAGCGCATAATAGTAGGTATCGTATCCCAATGTGCTGGACTGGCGCATCGCCTCTCCGGAACCGTTTTTCAGTGCGGCCTGGATTTCCGGACGGGAGAGATGGTTCTCCATCTGGGACTCATCGGCACTGCTCTCGTACAGGATCTGCCCGTCGGAAGAGATAAGGGTAATGCGAATCCCGTTGCCGCCGTAGATGGAAAGCCGGCTCGGGTCGGAGAGAAAGGTGTCGTTTTTGGCGATGATGTCGGTGCTATTTTTCAAATCCCCTTTGACCTGTTCCTGAAACGCGTTGTGGAAAACCAGCGTAATGGAAAGGGTTGTCAGCAGGATGGATAACAGGCCGATAAACAAAAATCGAAAATTAATTTTTTCTTCCATACAGCCACTCCCTTTACACTTCGATTTTGTACCCTACATTGCGGACCGTTTTGATCAAAGCCCCTTGGCTGCCCAGTTTTTGACGAAGCGTTTTCACATGCATATCAACGGTACGGCTCTCTCCCTCATAGTCGATGCCCCAAACACGGTTGATCAGCTTTTCCCGGGAAAGGACAATGCCTGGATTCTGCAGGAAAAATTTAAGCAGTTCATATTCTTTGTAGGTCAGCTCACACAGATTGCTTTCTGACCAGACCTGCCGTTTCCGGTCATCCATTTGGATTTGGCCCAGCGCCAGTACCTCATCTCCGGGCGCACTGGTACGCCGGAGCACGGCTTTGACCCGGGAGATAAATTCCATAATGCCAAACGGCTTGGCTATGTAGTCGTCCGCCCCCAGATCCAGGCCTCTTACGGTATCCAGTTCGGTTGTTTTGGCGGTGATCAGGATGACCGGGATAAATCGGGTGCGGTGATCGGCCTTGAGCGTTTGCAGAATTTTGAGTCCGTCGTCTCCCGGCAGCATGATATCCAAAAGAACCAGATCGGGCAGCTTTTTTTCACAGGCGGCGAAGAAAGAGGCGCCGTCGTCAAACTCCTCCGTCAGGTATCCGCTGTTTTTCAGCGCGTAGCTTTCCAGCTGGCGGATATTTAAATCATCTTCCACAATATAAATCATGACATATCACCCCTTCACAAAACGAACAATTATGCAAGCTGGTATTTTTCTTTATAACGATTATACCGGTTTTCAAATGTGTCGTCGTGTCCGTCTTTGATGCGGTTGAGATATTCGTGCGTGTCGAAACTGTCCTCGGCGATGCGCAGAACGCACACGCCGATGTTGGAACAATGGTCTGCGACACGCTCGTAATTGGTAAGCAGGTCGGAGAAAATAAAGCCGTTGCTGATGGTGCATTCTCCGTTTTGCAGGCGCTGAACGTGGCGGCTGCGCAACTCATCTTTCAAGGAATCCACCACTTGCTCCAGCGGTTCTACCTTGGAGGCCAGATGAAGATCATTTTCCACAAAGGCTTGGGTCGCCAGATCGACGATTTCTTCGATGGCGCCGGATATGGTGGAGATTTCTTTTTGCGCCTGCTCGGAAAAAGCGTATTTTTTCACCTGCATTTCCTTGGCGGATTTGAGGATGTTGACCGCATGGTCGCCAATCCGTTCAAAATCGCCGATCACATGCAGCAGCTTGGAAATTTCCCGGCTTTCCTCTATGGTCAGGTTTTTGCTGGATAAGCGGACCAGATAGGTCCCAAGCTTATCTTCATACATATCGATTTGATCTTCCCCTTCCTCAATGGAATAGGCGATTTTTTCATCGTAAGAGCCAACCAGTCCGATTGCCTGGTACAAAGAGTGCTGCGCCAGCTTTGCCATGGAGACGGCCATTTTCTGGCACTGATGAATCGCCACGGCCGGGGAGGCGAGAAAACGCTCGTCGAGGATCTGGAATTTTTCGTCGTTGGCAGTGTCCCGAATGGTCAGGTAAGCAAGTTTTTCCAGAAGCTTGGTGAAAGGCAGCAAAGTTAGCGTGGAGAGAAGGTTGAAACAGGTGTGTACCACGGCGATACCCAGACGGTCGATGGGCTGGCCGTAAAATGAGAAGTGGAGTATGCCGTTGAGCAGATAAAATATGGCCAAAAACAGGCCGCTTCCAATCAGGTTAAAATACAGATGCACCACCGCCGCGCGCCGCGCGTTTTTGTTGGCTCCAATGGAGGAAATCAAAGCGGTGACGCAGGTGCCGATATTTTGGCCCAGAATGATCGGAATGGCGGAAGAATAGGTCACGCTGCCGGTAGCGGACAAAGCCTGCAGGATACCAACCGACGCGGAGGAAGATTGGATCACGGCAGTGAGCAGAGCGCCGCAGAGAACGCCGAGCAGCGGGTTGGAGAATATCAGCAAAATATTGGTGAATTCCGGGACATCAGCCAGCGGCTCCACCGCACTGGACATCTGCTCCATTCCGAACATCAGAACAGCGAAACCGACCAACGTGGAACCGAGATCTTTTTTGCTCTCTTTTTTGAAAAACATAATCAGGAGAATACCCAAAAAAGCAATGATCGGAGAAAAAGAAGTCGGCTTCAGCAGCTGAATCCAAAAACTGTCCCCCTGCAGGCCGGTAAGGCTCAAAATCCAGGAGGTAATCGTAGTGCCGACATTGGCACCCATGATGATGCCAATCGCCTGGCTGAGCTTCATGATTCCGGCGTTGACAAATCCAACCACCATGACGGTGGTCGCGGAGGAGGACTGGATGACAGCGGTGACTGCCGCACCCAGTAAAAACCCTTTTATCGGGTTGGCTGTCAATTTTTCCAGGACAGTTTTCAGCTTGCCGCCTGCCTGCTTTTCCAATCCGTCTCCCATCACGTGCATGCCGTATAAGAACAGCGCAAGGCCGCCGGCCATTTGAAACACGGAGAAAATATCCATATCGCACCTACATTTCCTTTCTATTTTCCTTTGTAAGCCTATTATGTAACGAAAAGGTAAAATGTATCTGGTGCTGAATGTAAAATCCATGTAAAGTTCAGGCGGAAAACAGCTTTTTGAAGCGGTTTTTACGGCAAAATGAGAAAAGAAGGTCAACAAAAAGAAATTTTGAACAAGAAACAAGAAAAGCACTGTCAAACACGCGAAAGGAAGATATCATTCAGATGCAGGCAGTGTAACCGGCTGGACCCGGGCGTTTCCCAGCAAATCCCGCCGCCGGTAATCAAACAGCAGGACAACCGGTTTTTCTGTTTGGTTCAGAACGTCAAAAGAAAAAGGTTCCAGATGGACCAGCTTGTACAGCAGCTTGGGATCGGTTTGGGGATAGTCCGGCAGATAGCGGGTACGATCTTCCTCCCGTCCCAAAAACAGCAGCGCCCTTTGACGAAGAGCGGCGGCGTCCGGCCCGGGAAACCAGTCCGGGTGCCGTTTGGGGCGCTGATGCAGACAGTAATCCAGCTTCAGATACTGAGCCAGATCGGCGGCGTTGATGCCGGGGAGCTGTTCGCAGAAGCGATAGAAAAAATCATATCGTTGTTCCAGCGACTGGCTTTCATACTGTTGCCCTTCGCTGACAAAACGGTCCCCGAGGGATTGATAGAATAAAAAGGGATCTTCCAGCCGGGAGAAGAGCCAGCGAAGCGTGTGGACAAACCGCCCGCTGTTGTAGTATTGTTCTACCATCTCCTCCACCGCTTTCAGCCGAAGCGTATCTTCGTAAGGCAGTTCCGGGGTATACAGCACCTCGAATGGCGGATAGTCCCGGCTGACGAGACCGTATTTTTTCTGGTCGTGGAACAGCCCGGCCCCTTTGAGGATTTTCAAAAATCCCAGTTGGAACTGCTCCGGCTCCAGAGCGTAGACATCGTTGAAAGAGCGATGGAAAGATTCATAATTTTCATATGGAAGCCCCGCAATGAGATCCAAATGCTGGTGAATATTGCGAAAAGACTTGATTTCCCGCACGATAGCGCACAAAGCCGTCCAGTTGTTCTGCCGCCGGATGGCTTTGAGCGTTTGGGGGTTGGTGGACTGAACGCCGATTTCAAACTGGAACTGCTCGGGGCGGACGGTTCGCAAAAAGTCCAGCGTTTCCCGGTTCAGCAATTCGGCGGTGATTTCAAAATGGAAATTGGTAATACCGTTGTCGTGGTCGCGTAAAAAACGCCAGATAGCAAGGGCGCGATGGGTGTCGTAATTAAAGGTGCGGTCTACGAATTTGACCTGCCGGACTTTGGCCTGCAGAAAAACGGTAAGATCGGAAAAAACTTTATCCAGCGGCGCGGCGCGGACCCCTTTTTCAATGGAGGACAGGCAGTACTGGCATTGAAACGGACATCCGCGGGAGGACTCGTAGTACTTGATTTGCTCCGGCGCATCAGACAAATCGGGTGCATAAGGAAACGGGAGGGCAGCCAGATCCAGTGCAGGCCGGGGCGAATTGGTTTGGATGCCGGCTTTTTCCCGCACGCTCAGACCAGGGATGTCCCGCCAGCTTTCGCCGGATTCTATGGCGGTCAGCAGGCAGCGGACCGTTTCTTCTCCTTCTCCGCGGACGATCAGATCAAAGGCCGGGTTCTGCCGCAGAAATGCTTCGGACTCGTAGCTGACCTCCGGGCCGCCGGCGCCGATGAGCGCGTCGGGCCGCAGTTTCCGGTATTCCGCCGCCAGATGCCGCACCATATCCACGTTCCAGATATAGGCGGAAAACAGAAGAATATCCGGCGAGCGGCGGAAAATCTCGTCCAGAATAAAATCCAGCCGGTTGTTGATGGTCAGCTCCAGGATCTTCGGTGGCCGGGAAAGCGAAGGGGCTGCATATTTTTGCAGATAGCGTACAGCGATATTGGAATGAATGTATTTGGCGTTCAGCGCCACGAGCAGGGTGTTCATCATCTAATCCTCTTCAGAAGTCTTTTTCCTTATTTTATCACAGAAAAAAGAAAGCGCATATAGTTGCGTTATCACTTTTTCATATTATAATAAAATAGGAATACTTCAGCGGCGTCTTGGCAAAATACACCGCAGTGAGGATGGACAAAAGATGCGCAGCAGAAAAAAACAAAACAGATGGGGTACGCTTTTGGTCAGCGTGGGGGCAATGGTATTGTTCGGCCTGGTAGGGGTGCTTCTGGTGTGGATGAGCGGGAATCCGGCAGATGCGCTTACGGAAAAATGGGCGGACTATGATATCGTGCTGGATGAAAACTGCGAGGACGGGCCGCTGGAAGGAGAAAGCGAAGATTCCGGGATGGAATACGGCTCCCTGCGGTACCGGCTGAACGAGACTCCCTGGTTTGCGGACAGCGAGTCCAAAGGAACGGTCTGTTTCCAAAACGATGCGGGAAACCAGCACTTCGTTCGGATTTCTTACCGCTTGGAAGACGGAGAGGAAGTATATCGTTCCGGCATCATCCCGCCGGACAGCCATATCAGCCGGGCGGCATTGCGTCAGGCGCTGTCCCCCGGTGAGTATGATGCGGTATGCCAAATTGAGCTGTTTGACATGGATACCTTGGAATCGGTGGGAACACTGGCGGAAAAAATCACGATTACGGTGCAGCGGTAAAAAGCTTGCGCAATATATACTTTTATAGTATAATAAAATCAATCGAATTCGCACGAAACGCGTTGGCAAAAATCTGATGAAGGAGCGAGGGAAGATGGTGGTACGCAGGCAATCCCGAATGCGTCAGGCAATTTACGAAGCGGTGTTGAACCATCCGGTTCACCCCACAGCGGAATATGTGTATGAACAGCTCAAGCCCCAGCATCCTTCTCTCAGTTTGGGTACCGTGTATCGGAACCTGGGGATTCTGGCGGAGCAGGGCTTGATCCGGAAAATTGAATCGCAAAGCGGCGCGGATCGTTTTGACGGCAACGTGGAACCCCATTTTCATGTGCGCTGCCGGGAGTGCGGTCGGCTGGAAGATGTTTTTTTGTCCTATGACGGACAGATGGACGCCCAGGTGCAGGCGACGACCGGGTACCGGATTGAAGAGCACTTTGTGACCTTTTCCGGTCTTTGCCCTCAGTGCGGGAAAAAGGAAAAATAACCGGCAACTTTTCAATGGATGGCAGACGATCAAGCGGTTTGCTTTCCTCATATGTGGCTGTTTTTTGGCTCAAACAAGAAAAGCGCAGGATTCGCCGATGAATCTTGTGTTTTTTCTTGCTTTTTTTTTCATTATAGGACTATAATACAAACGGCGGCGTTGTGACGCGCATGGCGCCGGTCGATCTCAGTTTGGACGGAGTGAGCAAAAGATGAGGGAAAATCAGTGGAAACAAGAAAAAAACCTGACCATGCTGCTTGATTTCTATGAGTTGACCATGGCCAACGGCTATTTCAAAATGGGGAAAGGAAACCAGACAGCGGTTTTTGATATGTTTTTCCGGAAGATACCGGATCAGGCGGGTTTTGCGATCTGCGCCGGATTGGAACAGTTGATCGATTATTTTGAAAACCTGCATTTTACCAAAGAGGATATCGAATACCTGCGGGGCCGCGGCATGTTTGACGAAGCTTTTTTGGATTATCTGGCGGACTTTCACTTTGAATGCGACGTTTGGGCGGTACCGGAAGGTACTCCGATTTTCCCAAATGAGCCGGTTTTAATTGTCAAGGGACCGATCATTCAGGCGCAGCTGGTGGAAACGATGGTTCTTTTGACAATCAACCATCAGTCGCTGATCGCTACCAAGTCCAACCGCATTGTCCGTGCGGCGCAGGGACGCTCCATTATGGAGTTTGGTTCCCGCCGCGCCCAAAGCTACGATGCCGCGATTTTGGGAGCGCGGGCCGCGTATATCGCCGGCTGTGACGCAACGGCCTGCGCCATTGCAGACCGGGATTACCATATTCCGGCAGTGGGAACGATGGCCCACAGCTGGGTCCAGATGTTTGGCGATGAATATGAATCGTTCCGGAAATATGCTGAGTTATATCCGGACAATTGTGTTTTACTGGTGGATACCTATAACGTGCTCAAATCCGGCATCCCCAATGCGATCCGTGCGTTTGACGAGGTGCTGGCGCCTTTGGGAAAACGCCCGAAAGGGGTACGCATCGACAGCGGCGATATTGCGTATCTGTCCAAAAAAGCGCGTAAAATGCTGGATGAAGCGGGATATCCGGACTGCCCCATCGTAGCATCGAACTCACTGGACGAGTATCTGATCCGGGATCTGCTGCTGCAAGGCGCCAAGATCGATTCCTTTGGCGTGGGGGAAAACCTGATTACCTCCAAGTCTGATCCGGTGTTCGGCGGTGTTTACAAGCTGGCCGCGGTGGAAGAAAATGGCCGGATGATCCCGAAAATCAAAATAAGCGAAACCATTGAGAAGATCACCAATCCGGATTTCAAAACCATCTATCGGTTTTACAACAAAACCGATGGGGAAGCGGTGGCGGACTATGTCACGCTGTTCGACGAGACGGTGGATACCGACCAGCCGGTGACGATTTTTGACCCGGACGCCACCTGGAAAAAGAAGACCCTGACCAATATTACGGCGAAAAAAATTCTGGTGCAGGTGTTTAAAAAGGGCAAGTGTATTTACGACCGACCCTCTCTGGAAGAAATCCGCGCCTATTGCAAGGATCAGGTGGATCATTTGTGGGATGAAGTCAAGCGGTTTGAGAATCCGCATAAATTCTATGTGGACCTTTCCCCGAAGCTTTGGGAAATCAAACAGAGATTGTTGGAAAGCCACAGCCGGTTTTGAAAGATGGGAAGCCTTTTCAAGGCTTCCCATCTTTTCTTCCCGGGAATCATTGCAAAAACCGCAAAAAAATAGTAAAATAATAAAATACTGGGTTTGTAGGTCCTTTTTTCAATCAGGCAGCCAAACCGGTATAGATTTTTGAATCGGGGTTTTGTAATATGATTAGAAGTATGACCGGCTATGGCCGGGCCGAAGCACTGGTGGCCGGGCGTAATATCCTGGTGGAAATCCGTTCGGTCAACCATCGGTATTTTGAATTTTCCTGCCGGGTTCCCCGGGCTTACGGCTTTTTGGAGAGCCGCCTGAAAAATTATCTGCAGGGCAAGCTTTCCCGCGGAAAGGTAGATGTGAACGTCAGCATTCAGACGATCGAGGGCACAAACGCCAATGTGCAGGTGAACCAGGAATTGGCGTCGTCGTATGCGCAGGCGCTGCGGTCGTTGGAAAAACCGCTGAATTTAAAAGACGACCTTTCTTTAAGCGCGATTTCACGCTTTTCGGATATTTTCACAGTCAGCAAAGAGCCGGAGGACGAGGATGTCATCTGGGCAGATGTGCTGAAAGTGGCCGATGAAGCGGCCGGGCGCTTTGTCCAGATGCGCGAGGCGGAAGGCGCGAAGATGAAAGAAGATGTGGAGGGACGGCTGGACTTCATCCTGCATGCGGTGGAAAAGGTGGAGGAGCGTTCTCCCAAAACGGTGGAGGAATACCGTATCCGTCTGTACAATAAAATAAGCGAGGTGCTGGGAAATACCCAGATCGATGAGCAGCGTATTCTGACCGAGGCTGCTATTTATGCTGAAAAAATCGCGGTGGCGGAAGAAACCGTACGACTGCGCAGCCATATCGACCAATTCCGCTCTATTCTGGAACAGGGCGGGCCGGTCGGACGAAAGCTGGATTTTTTGATTCAGGAATTCAACAGAGAAACCAACACCATCGGCTCCAAGGCGCAGGATATTGAAATCGCCCGGATCGTAGTCGACGTGAAAAGCGAAATCGAGAAAATCCGTGAACAGATCCAGAATATCGAATAGATCGAAAAGGATGGACAAAGATGAAACTGATAAACATTGGATTCGGCAACATGGTTTCGGCCAACCGGCTGGTGGCAATCGTCAGCCCGGAATCCGCCCCTATCAAGCGGATCATTCAGGATGCGAGAGATCGGGGAACACTGATCGACGCGACCTATGGGCGGCGCACCCGCGCAGTGATCATCACCGACTCGGACCATGTGGTGCTGTCGGCAGTGCAGCCGGAAACGGTGGCAAACCGTTTGTCGGACGAAGAGGATGAGGAGCTGGAAAGCAATGAATAAAAGAGGGCTTTTGCTGGTGTTTTCCGGCCCGTCCGGCGTTGGAAAAGGAACGGTTCTCAAGGAATATTTGAAAAAACATCCCGATACTGCCTTTTCGGTCTCCGCAACGACCAGAAAGCCGCGGGAGGGGGAAGTCCACGGGCAGCACTACTTTTTTCTGACCCGGGAAAAATTTGACCGGCTGATTGAAAACGACGGCCTGCTGGAACACGCGCAGTTTGCGGGCAATTGCTACGGAACCCCCAAAGAAGCGGTGGAGAAAAACCTGGAAAAAGGAATCGATGTGGTGCTGGAAATCGAGGTGCAGGGCGCTTTACAGGTGAAAGAAAAATGCCCCGACGCGCTGCTGGTTTTCGTGATGCCGCCCTCGTTTGAAGAACTGCGCCGCCGGCTGACCGGCCGGGGCACCGAGGATGAAGAAACGGTGCGGCGCCGCCTGTCCAACGCGGGCAGGGAAATGGAGGCTGCCAAGCAGTATGATTATATTGTCGTCAACCAAACGGTGGAGGACGCTGCCGATCAGCTGGAGCAGATCGTATGCGCGGCCAAGCACACCGCGAAATATTTAAGAGAATTTATTGATGAGGTGGAATATGATGCTGAGACCTGCTGTAAATGAGATTTTAAAAGATGGCCAGAGCTATTACAGCCTGGTGATCGCAGTTGCCAAACGGGCACGTCAGGTCGCCCAGGAGGCAGAAGAAGAGCATATTATCCTGACGGAAAAGCCGGTCAAAATCGCAGTGAACGAATTGGCTGCCGGTAAATACAAAATTATCGAGCCGGAAAACATCGGCGATATTCCTGAGAAATAAAGGAGAGGATCCCCATTTTACCTTATGAAGCGGTCTGCGTGGCAGTCGATAAAGCGGCTTACCATTTTGATAAGTTGTACAGCTATGCCATTCCCGTGGAATTCGCAGCCGTTTTGCAGCCGGGCATGCGGGTACTGGTGCCTTTTGGCGGAGGCAACCGCAAACGGCAAGGTATTGTGCTCGATCGAAAACCGGTCCAAAGCCTGGAAAAACTAAAGCCGGTGGTTTCGCTGCTGGACAGCGAGCCGATCCTCTCACCGGAACTTCTGCGCCTGGTCTCTTTTTTAAAAGAAACCACTTTCTGTTCTTATTTCGACGCGGTAAAGACAATCCTGCCCGGCGGCATCGGCTACCGGATGCAGTATGACTATGGCCTGTCGCCTTTGTGGAAGCAGCAGGAAGAGTCTCTTGAAGAGGATGAACGGGTTCTGGTATCCTATCTGGAAAACAGAAAGGGCATGGTGCCGGAGGAAAAGCTTCTGGGGATTTTGGGCCTGTCATCGGAAAGCCAGCTGCTGGGCCGGATGCTCCAAAAGGGAATCCTGGTGCGGGAGGAAACGGCAAAGCGCCGGATGAAAGATGAAACCGTGCGGATGCTGGCGCTGTCCTTGCCGCAGGAAGGGCTGGATGGGGTGCGCCTGACTCCAAAGCAAAAAGAAGTGCTGGCGTTTTTGCAAACAGTGGAAACAGCTTCCGTCCGGGAGACAATCTATTTTACCGGCGTGACTGAGGCGGTGTTCCGCACTTTGCAAAAGAAAGGTCTGTTGTACTATTACGACGCAGAGACTTTCCGGCCGGCACAGGGCTCTGCGGCGGAGCAACAAGAACTGCCGCCCCTGACACCGGAGCAGGAGACGGCTTATCAGAGCCTTTTGCAGGATTACCAAAAAAAAGAAGCTTCCACCGCCCTTTTGTACGGCGTGACGGGGAGCGGAAAAACGCAGGTCTATCTGAAGCTGATTCAAAAAGCGGTGGAAGAAGGCCGCCAGGCGATCGTTTTGGTGCCTGAAATTTCGCTGACGCCGCAGGCCATTGCCGCATTCACTTCTGTTTTCGGAGACCGTGTGGCCATTCAGCACAGCGGCCTTTCGCTGGGCGAGCGGATGGACCAATGGAAAAAAATCCGCGCCGGACAGGTTTCCATCGCGGTGGGGACCCGGTCGGCGATTTTTGCCCCGTTTGATCATTTGGGGCTGATTATTATTGACGAAGAGCAGGAACATACTTATAAGTCGGAGTCCAGTCCCCGTTTTCACGCCAGAGATGTGGCACGGTTCCGCAGCACCCAAAATAACTGCCTGTTGGTGCTGGCCTCGGCCACACCATCGGTGGAAAGCTATTATTACGCGAAAAAAGGAACCTACCATCTGGTTTGTTTAAAGCAGCGCTTCGGCGGCGCGCTGCTGCCGAATGTGGAAATAGTGGATATGGGGCAGGAGTTGCGCGATGGGAACGATTCCCAATTGAGCCGGGCGCTGTTGGCCGAAATGGAAGAAAATCTTCGCAATCACGAACAGACCATCCTGCTTTTGAACCGGCGTGGATATCATACCCGGGTTATCTGCACCGGCTGCAATACGGCGGCATCCTGCCCGAACTGCAGCATTGCCATGACCTATCACGCGGCCAATGGCCGGCTGATGTGCCACTACTGCGGCTACTCCCGTCCGGCGGATGCCCGCTGCCCGGTATGCGGCGGGCGGTATCTTCGGTATCAGGGCGTTGGGACCCAAAAACTGGAGGAAGAGCTTCGCGAATTGTTCCCCGCCGCGCGGGTGCTTCGGATGGATGCGGATACCACCATGAATAAAAACGCGCACAGCGAAAAATTCAAGGCGTTTGCCGAGGGCGCGTATGATATTATGGTAGGAACGCAGATGGTGGCCAAAGGACTGAATTTCCCCCAGGTCACGCTGGTAGGGGTGCTGGCGGCGGACGCTTCCTTGTTTGGAGACGATTTTAAGTGTCAGGAGCGGACATTCAGCCTGATCACGCAGGTGATTGGCCGCAGCGGACGGGGAGAAAAGCACGGCCGCGCAATGATCCAAACCTATGTGCCGGACAACCCCGTGATCGAACAGGCTGCCTGTCAGGATTATGAAAGCTTTTTTCAGGAAGAGATTCTGGGCCGTAAGGTCATGCTTTACCCGCCCTTTTGCAGCATTTGCGCCATCGGCTTTTCCGGGCCGCTGGAATCGCAGGTGATAGGTGCGGCAAAGCGCTTTTTAAAGGATTTGAAGCAGACGGCGGCGGAAAAATATCCTGGTCTGCCTTTGCGGGTCTTGGGGCCAACGGCCAATATGATTGTGAAAATAAGCGGGAAATACCGCTATAAAATACTGATTAAATGCAAAAATACCGCGGATTTTCGCAGGATGATCTCCGATCTTTTGATCCGGTCCGGCAAAGATCCGCAAAACAAGCAGGTCTCGGTATTCGGCGACCTGTACTACGACGGTTCCATGTGAGGAGGAAATGTTTTGGCGATTCGAGAAATTGTAAAAGAGGGAAACGACTGTTTGCGCAAGGTCTGCCGTCCGGTGGAAAAGTTTGACGATCGGCTTGCCATGCTGTTGGACGATATGGCCCAGACGATGTACGAGGGAAACGGCGTGGGACTTGCGGCGCCTCAGGTGGGGGTACTGCGCCGCGTGGTAGTCATCGACTGCGGCGATCAGTTGTACGAGCTGATCAACCCGGAAATCATTGCCCAGGCAGGCGCGCTGGAGGAAGCGGAGGGCTGCCTGTCCAGCCCCGGTGAATACGGACTGGTGCGCCGTCCCGAAAAGGTGGCGGTTCGGGCACAAGACCGCCATGGCAAAGAATTCGTGCTGGAGGGAGATCATCTGCTGGCCCGGGCGATCTGCCATGAGTGCGATCATTTGGACGGACGGCTGTTTAAAGACATTGCCATCCGTATGCTCCATCAGGATGAAGACGGAAACTGGAAATAATCGTTACAAGTAAGGTGAAGAATTTGCGTATTGTGTATATGGGAACGCCGGATTTTGCCGTTCCTACTTTGCAGGCGCTGCTGGACAGCAGCCACGAGGTAGTGGGGGTGTTTTCCCAGCCTGACCGGCCCAAAGGGCGCGGCTATAAGCTGGTTCCGCCGCCGGTAAAAGAATTGGCGCTGGCTCATGGAATCCCGGTGTATCAGCCGGTGAAGATGCGGGACGGCACCGCGTTGGCGGCTTTAGAACAACTGAAGCCGGATGTGATTGTAGTGGCCGCTTACGGGCGGATTTTGCCCAAGGAGATTCTGGAACTTCCGGCGTATGGATGCGTCAATGTCCATGCGTCTTTGCTGCCCCGGTACCGGGGCGCCGGACCGGTGCAGTGGAGCGTCATCAACGGCGAAGAAGCAACCGGAGTGACCACCATGTTCATGGGAGAGGGACTGGACACCGGAGATATCCTGGAGCAGGCGCAAACACCGATTGGCCCGGAGGAAACCGCGGGGGAGCTGATGGACCGCCTGGCAGCGATCGGTGCGCAATTGCTTTTGCATACGCTGACATTGCTGGAATCGGGAAAAGCGGTCCGTACAAAGCAGGATGAGTCGCTGGCCACCTATGCGCCAATGCTTCAGAAATCCGACGGAGCGCTGGACTTTTCCAGGCCGGCCCAAAAGCTTTACGACCAGATCCGCGGCGTATCTCCCTGGCCGTCCGCCTACGCTTATCTGGACGGCAAACGGCTCAAAGTGCACAAAGCGGCGCTTTTGCCCGACCAGACCGGTGAGCCTGGCGAGATCCGGGATGGCAAACGGCTGATCGTCGGCTGCGGCGAAGGCTCTCTGGAGCTTTTGGAAGTGCAGCCGGAAGGCGGAAAACGGATGCGGGGCGAAGATTTCCTGCGGGGCCGCCGCCCGGGCGCGGAGAAAAAATTTACATCCTGCCCATCAGAATGACATAATTGATGGTTATGATAAGAGAAAAGCCGTTTTTTTGAGAAAAAGCAGATTTTCCCAAGAAAACAGCCAAAAACGATTATGATTTTCTGATAAAGGAAGCGTGTGTATGTTCTATAATTTATTTGATCCGTATTACTGGATTCTGATTGTTCCATCTCTGCTTCTGGCGCTTTGGGCGCAGATGATGGTATCCTCCAATTTTAAAAAATATTCCCAGGTTTACAACCGTCGGGGCTATACCGGCGCTGATGCGGCCCGCATGATTTTGGACAGCAATGGGCTGTATCATGTGCGCATTGAGCGGGTATCCGGCAATCTGACCGACCATTACGACCCCAAAGCCGAAGTGATTCGGCTGTCTGATTCGGTTTACGGTTCGGCCTCGGTAGCCGCGGTGGGCGTTGCGGCCCACGAGGCGGGGCACGCTGTACAGCACGCCACCGGGTATTTGCCGATCAAAATCCGTTCGGCGATCATTCCCGTTACCCAGATCGGATCTCAGTTATCGATTCCGCTGATTTTATTGGGATTTTTGTTCCAATTGAAACCGCTGGTGTTTGTAGGCATCCTTTTCTACGCGACGGCCGCGCTGTTTCAGTTGGTCACGCTGCCGGTGGAATTTAACGCCAGTTCCCGCGCGATGAAAGTGTTGGAACAGTCCGAGATGCTGGCGGGTGACGAACTGGCCGGTGCAGGCAAAGTTCTGCGGGCGGCGGCCATGACCTATGTGGCGGCTCTCTTGACCGCTTTGGCGCAGCTTTTGCGCTTGATTTTGATTTTTGGCGGACGACGCCGGGACGATTAAAAAAGATTTCAGGTGACGCAGTTGAACCATGGCAGACAGGTAGCGGTACAGGCTCTTTTGCGAGTGGAAACCGCTGACAGCTATTCCAATATCGTGTTGGATCGGCATCTTGCCTCCAGCGGACTTCCCGCTCGGGATAGGGCTTTTGCCAGCGCGCTTTTTTATGGCGTTCTGGAAAAAAAGATCACATTGGATTATGTGATTTCGCAGTATTCCTCCCTGCCCTTGGGGAAAATGGACCCGCTGGTCCGCCAGCTTTTGCGCCTGGCCGTTTACCAGATTGCCTACATGGATGGGGTGCCAGAGTCGGCCGCAGTCAATGAATCGGTGGAACTGGCCAAAGGGATGGGAAAAGGACGTGCTGCCGGTTTTATCAATGGCGTACTTCGTTCTTTCCTGCGGGATGGCGGTGAGGTTCGCCTGCCGGAACCGGGTAAGGACCGGGCCGGATGGCTTTCTTTGGCATATTCGATCCCCAGGCCGCTCATTAAGCTTTGGCAAAACCAATATCCCAAAGAGGATCTGGAGACGCTCTTGCGGGGCATGACAGGACATGCGCCGCTGTTTGTCCGGGTGAACACCTGCCGGACCGATGCACAAAGCCTGTGCAGCCGCCTGGCGGAGGAAGGGGTGGAAGCGCAGCTTTTCCCCGGTTTTCCCGACTGTATCCAGTTGCGGCACACAGGGCCGATGGAACATTTGGAGACCTTTCGGCAAGGCTTGTTTCATGTGCAGGACCTATCCGGACAGGTTTGCGCGTCGGCGCTGGGTGTCCGGCCGGGGATGCGGGTTTTGGACTGCTGCGCCGCGCCGGGAGGAAAGTCCTTTACGCTGGCGCAGCGGATGGAAAACAGCGGTGAATTAATAGCGGCAGATTTATATCCGCAAAAGGCGGCGCTGATCGCCAAAGGAGCTGAGCGGCTGGGGCTTTCCAGTATTCATGCCATCACGGCGGACGCCGGCGCCTATTCGCCGGAGCTGGGATTGTTCGATCGGGTTTTATGCGACGCACCTTGTTCCGGGTTCGGTATCATCCGGCGAAAACCGGAGATCCGCTATAAAAATTTGGATGCCCTGCGGGATTTACCCGCCGTTCAGTATAAAATTTTGGAAACCGCCGCACAATATGTCAAGGAAGGCGGTCGGATGCTCTATTCCACCTGCACGCTGAACCGGCATGAAAACGACTATGTGGTTCAGCGCTTTTTGAAAGAGCATCCGTCGTTTGCACCGGCGCTTTTGCCAGAGGAAACACTGCGTTTTCTTGGCTTGGAAGAGGCGTCCGGCGCTACGTTGATGCCGCACCACAACGGGACGGATGGCTTTTTCTTTGCGCTGTTTGCCCGGGAAAAATCATAAATGAAATCGATGCGGGAAGGGGGAAGACAGATGGAAAAGGCAGATATCAAATCGATGACGCTGCCCAAGCTGGAGGCGTTTTGCGCCCAGCAGGGACTTGCAAAGTTCAGGGCGCAGCAGATTTTTCAATGGCTGCACCAAAAACAAGCGGACTCTTTTGAACAGATGACCAATCTGCCGGCATCCCTTCGGAAAACATTGGCGGAGATCTGCGAGATCTCCGGTATTTCCATCCGGCGAAAGCTGGTCTCCCAAATCGACGGGACCACCAAATACCTGTATGAATTTGCGGATGGACAAACGGTGGAAAGTGTGCTGATGCAGTATCAGCACGGGTACAGCCTTTGTATTTCCACCCAGGTCGGTTGCCGGATGGGCTGCCGCTTCTGCGCTTCCACCTTATTGGGACTGGAACGTTCTCTGACACCGGCCGAAATGCTCAATGAAGTTTACATGGCCGGAAAAGACAGCGGACAAAAGATATCCTCCATCGTTTTGATGGGAATCGGGGAGCCGCTGGATAATTTTGATAATGTCATGGATTTTTTGGAAATCCTGTCTTCGCCGCAGGGACTCAATTTAAGTCTGCGGCACGTTTCTCTTTCCACCTGCGGTTTGGTGGACGGCATCTATCGGCTGATGGAAAAAAAGCTGCAGCTGACCCTGTCGATCTCGCTGCACGCGCCCAACGACGAGATTCGTTCCCAAACGATGCCGGTGAACCACAAATATCCCATGGATGAGCTGCTGGGAGCCTGCCGGGAATACTTCAAGCAGACCGGGCGGCGGATATCCTTCGAATACGCGCTGATCGAAGGGGTAAACGATACCCCGGAATGCGCGCAGCAGCTGTCGCAAAAGCTCAAAGGAATGGGAGCCCATGTGAATTTGATTCCGGTCAACCCGGTAAAGGAGCGCGATTACCGCAGAAGCTCCCGCGACAGGATCCGGCGGTTCCAGCAGATTCTGGAGCAGAACCACATCACTGCAACCGTACGCCGGGAATTGGGCAGCGACATCAACGCCGCCTGCGGACAGCTGAGAAGGGATGACAAAGGAGGAAGATCATGCTGAGGATAGCGGGAAAAACAGACGTCGGAAAAAAGCGTGCCGCCAATGAGGATGGATTTTTTGTGGCAAAGCTTTCTTCGGACACGGCCTATGCGGTGGTCTGCGACGGAATGGGAGGAGAAAACGGCGGACATGTGGCCAGCTCCTGCGCGGTGGAGCAGATTCGGAAAATGGTCGAGGGCGGTTACCGGGATGATTTCAACGAGAATTCTGTCAAGAATATGATGCTTTCTGCTATTTCTGCTGCCAATATGCGGGTTTTTTCCATGGCGGAACAAAATGAATCCCTCAAAGGAATGGGAACTACTGTAATTTTGGCAGTGGTTCGGGAGTCTATCATACATATTGCGTATGCAGGGGACAGCCGGGTCTATTTGATAGACGAAACAGGCGTGCGGCAGCTGACCCGTGACCACAGTATGGTTCAAATGATGGTGGACCGGGGCGAAATCTCGGTGGAAGAAGCGCAATATCATCCGGAAAAGCATTATATTACCCGTGCGCTCGGCGTGGGAGAAATGTTGGATATTGATTATCTGGAAGAAGAAATGCCGGAGAAAGGCGCTGTTCTTCTTTGTTCCGACGGGCTTTCCAATTATTTGGACCGGGAGGATTTGCGCCGCCTGATCTGGAATAACGATGCGTTTTCGGCAGTGGAGCAGCTGATCGGCCAGGCCAACGCCATGGGCGGTGCGGATAATATCACAGCGGTTCTGATTACAAAATAGATTTTTCCCAATACTGCAAGACCAGGAGGCAGACGATGGATAACTTGATTGGCAAAAAGCTGGATGGGCGATATGAAATTCTGCAGCTCATCGGTGTTGGAGGCATGGCAAATGTATATAAAGCCCGGGATGTGATTGACGAGCGCCTGGTGGCGGTCAAGATCCTGCGGGAGGAATATGCTTCCAATGAAGAGTTTGTGCGCCGCTTTAAAAACGAATCCAAGGCAATTGCGGCACTGAATCATCCCAATATCGTAAAGGTCTACGATGTCAGTTTTTCCGATAAAATGCAGTCGATCGTCATGGAATATATCGATGGCGTCACCTTAAAAGACTATATCGATCAGCAGAAAATCATCCGCTGGAAAGAAGCGGTGCATTTTACGGTGCAGATCCTGCGGGCGCTGCAGCACGCGCATGACAAGGGAATCGTACACCGGGATATCAAGCCGCAAAATATTATGCTGCTGCAGGATGGGACCATCAAGGTGATGGATTTCGGCATCGCCCGTTTTGCCCGCAGCCAGATGGCGACCATTACGGACAAAGCGATTGGCTCGGTGCATTATATCAGCCCCGAACAGGCCAGAGGAGAAAAAACGGATGAAAAGACCGATTTGTATTCGGTAGGCGTGATGCTGTTCGAAATGCTGACGGGCAAGCTGCCTTTTACGGCGGACTCCGCCGTTTCGGTGGCAATTCAGCAGATCCAGTCCAAACCCAAGCGTCCGCGGGAACTGAATCCTTCCATTCCGGAAGGGCTGGAGCAGATTACGATGAAGGCCATGCAGAAAGATCCGACAAAGCGCTATCAATCCGCAGCGGAAATGCTCCGGGATATCGACGAGTTCAAGCACAATCCCTCTATCGCATTTGCCTACAAGTACCTTTCCGCGGAAGAGGAAGAAGCGCAGCTTGCGGGCAAAAAGCACAGTGAATCGGATATAAAAGCGGCAGCCAGTAAAAAAACAGGAAGGAAAAAGAAAGAGGTGCCGGAAGAAACGGACGAAGAAGTGGAAATCGTGGTGAAAACGCCCTATCTGGCCATGCTGGGGGGGATTTCCGCGGCGTTTGTGCTGGTTACCTGCCTGTTTATTTTTCTAATGTTTTATTTTAACAATCCCTTTGTCTCGGTGGACGAGGTGGAGCTGCCGAATTTTGTAGGTATTCAGTATGAGAGCGTGCTCAACTCAAGCAAATATTCTGATTTTAACATTGTTGTGGAAGAAACGGTATATAGCGACGAATATGAAAAAGGCGTAATCTGCGAGCAGAAGCCCAAATACCCCAAAACGGTGAAAAAAGGCGCGGAGGTCAAAATCAAGGTTTCCAGCGGTGCGCAGAAGATTACCATTCCGGATTTCTCCAATCAGGAAGCGACACAAGTTTACGCGGAACTGAAAAATATGGGATTGGAATATACAGAATCCCGCATCAATCACCCGTCGATCTCCAGCGGCTACGTCATTAAGACGGAGCCGACCAAAGGCAGTGAGGTCAAAGCCGGGACAACGGTAACGGTTTATGTCAGCCTGGGCGCGCAGACGGTGATGAAACAGGTGCCGGATGTGACCGGGATTAATGTGGACGATGCCAAACGGATTTTGGAAAGCTATGGGTTGAAAGTTGGCGAAGTAACGTTGGATGAGACCAGCAATGAACCGTATGGGACCGTTTTGGCGCAGGACCCCGCCGAGGGGAACATGGCGGCGACCGGAACATTTGTGAACTTGACGGTCAGCAAGGGAGATATGGTGATTTCCCGGCTGGTGATTACGGTCCCGATGCCCTCGTCCATTGATCGGGAGGTAACGGTGTCCGCTTATTTAAACGATATGGAGATTCGCCGGGAAACAATCAATCCCAAGAACACCACCTCCTGGAAACCGTCTTTCTCCGGGGATGGGATCGGCCGGGTAAAAATCTATATCGACGATGAGATTTATATGGAATATATCGTGGATTTCGATGAGGGAATCCATGAGATCGATTCCGATTATTCGCAGGATTTTCGGTAAATCAAAAAGGGCTTCCCGTCTTGGGAGGCCCTTTGGTCAAAGAAGTCGTTTCAGCTGGGAGGAAGCATTTTTGCAAGGCAGGATTTTAAAGGCAACCGGCGGGTTTTATTACGTGCTTTCCGGTACCGTATTGTACGAGTGCCGTGCCAGGGGGCTGTTTCGAAAAAACGGCGTTTCCCCCTTGGTGGGCGATTGGGTGGAAATGGAGGAAACTGGAGAAGAGAAAGGGTATGTGACCCAGATCCTAAACCGGAAAAACAGTTTGGTGCGCCCGCCGCTGGCCAATTTGGATCAGCTTTTCCTGGTCGTTTCGGTTGCGGACCCGCAGCCAAACCTGCTGGTGCTGGACAAGCTGATTGCCATTGCGGAGCATAAAAAAATCGAACCGCTTCTGGTCGTCACCAAAACCGACCTGGGAGAATGGCAGTCTTTGGCCGCACTGTATGAAAAAGCGGGTTTTCGGGTCTTTTGCGCAGGCTTGGATCACGACGGTGATCTGGAGCCGCTGCGCCGGGCAATGGAAGGAAAGATCAGCGCTTTCTGCGGCAACTCCGGCGTGGGAAAATCCAGCCTTTTAAACCGGATCGACAGCCGGTTGGATCTTTCCACCGCGCAGATCAGCCAAAAGCTCGGACGCGGCCGCCATACGACCCGGCATGTACAGCTGTACCCGGTTTCAAACGGCGGTTATATCGCCGATACCCCCGGCTTTTCCTCTATGGATCTGGAGCGCTATGAGGTAATTTTGAAAGACCGGCTGCAATACTGTTTCCGTGAATTTGGACCGCATCTGGATCAATGCCGGTTTACCGGCTGTTCGCATACCAAGGAAAAAGGGTGCGCGGTATTGGAGGCGGTTCGGTCAGGAGAAATTGCCCAATCCCGCCACGCCAGCTACTGTACGCTATACGAGGCGGCGAAAAATATCAAGGAATGGGAATTGCCGAAAAAATAAAGGGGTGATTGGATGGCGCGCTGCGTGATTATTGGGGCCGGGGAAATGAACCCCGACTTTTTATCGGATTTTTCCTGGCGTGAAAACGATTACATCATCTGTGCCGACGGCGGTTTATACCATGCCCAGCAGGCGGGAGTCCGCCCGGATCTGCTGATCGGGGACCAGGATTCCTTTGTCGAAGGGTTCCCGCAAGGCATCCCGGCTCTGACCTGCCGGCCGGAAAAGGATGACTCGGACATGATGCTGGCGGTGAAAGAAGGGATTTCCCGCGGTTACAAAGATTTTGTGCTGCTGGGTGCTACCGGCGGCCGGTTTGATCATACGCTGGCGAATCTCCAAACCATCGCTTACGGACTGGAGCAGGGCGTCTTCGTGATGATCGCCGATGAAAACAATATGATTACCATGCTGCGGGACGGCTCTGTTTTTATGCCGCGGATGGAGGGGTACTATCTTTCCATTTTTTCTTATACTCCCTGCTGTGAGGGTATCACGCTGGAAGGCGTAAAATATCCGCTGCAAAAAGCCAGACTGACCAACTGGACGACATTGGGGCTGAGCAATGAGATTCTGGCGGAAACCGCGCAGATTACGGTGGAGAAAGGGACGCTGGTCGTAGTCGTCTCCAAAGACAGACAGAAATAAAGGCGCTTTCACCAACCGGGATGCCGCTGTATATAATAAAGCAAATCCCAATGAAAGGGCGGTAAGTATGAAGGTTGTTGTCATGAAATGCCCCAGAATTCTTTCACCGCTGCTGCGCCTGTTTTTTCATATAAAACGGGACGAAAATTGACAAAAGCTGTCTTGCGCTTGAGCAAGGCAGCTTTTGCTTTGGCAGAATCATGGAAAAACGGGGGAACCGGCAGTTCCCCCGTTTTGAGTTTATCGATACGGTTATGAATAAATAAATTTTTTCAGGATTTGAATATTGGTTTCCCAGTCCAGATCCAGAAGGCTGCGCCCATCAGAAGTTTTTTTGCTGCCATAGGTACCTTCTGCAGGAATGGTCATCTGTTCAATTTCGCTATTGGTAAAGCCGGGCGCGTCCATTAACAGCGAGGTGATTTCGGACTTGGTAAAATTTGTTTTTACCAGCGGCAGTGCGGTATCCAAAAGGCTGCTCCACTGAAATACGCTCATGGTTTTTACCTTGTCAAACGCTGCGGACACTACGTTGCGCTGCCGTTCAATCCGCTGCCAGTCACTGTCAATAAACCGCTGGCGGGCATATTGCAGCGCATCGTAGCCATCCAGGTGATTCCACCCTTCCTGCACCGGATGATTGGTGATGGCATTGGTATAGATTTCTCCATTCAGCCCCTGTGCTTCCAGTGCGGTCAGCTCGATATCCACGCCGCCGATTGCGTCGATGATTTGCGCAAAAGAATTGAAATTGACCCGAACATATCGGTCAATATCCAGGTCAAAACATTCCTGGACGGTTTTTAAGGTCAATGCCGCGCCGCCATAAGCGAATGTATGGGTCAGCCAGTCGTCTTCCTGCCCTTCGATGGGGACGCCGATCCCGCGTTCGAGGCTGGTCAGGCGCATTTTATGTGTTTTCCGGTTGAGCGAGAGGATCATCATGCAGTCAGAACGGGCATTGTCGCTGTATTCATCCGACCGTTCGTCAGTGCCCAGCAAAAGGACGTTTAACACGTCGCCGTTCCACAGGTTCTGGTCGTCATTGACTTCTACGACATTCTGTCCATCTTCCTGGCCGGGCGTGTTTTCATAATCGATTTTGTCCAGCATATGATTGATATACAGTGCCGCGGCGCCCAATACACACAAAATAACCGCAAGCGCTACGGAACACACCGTAATGATTGCTTTTTTCGTGTTGCGGGTACCGTTATTTGGTTTGAACTCTTTTTTTGTCATTCCCAACCATCCTTTTTGTAATGTCCTGAGAGATTTGACACAGCTTTGGGAGCGCTATGCCTCACCTGAAACGCTTCTGTTGCTTTTCCTATTTTTTAACTGCTGCATTATACTACTTTGTCCCCAAAAGCGCAAGAAAGAATGGAAAGCATATTTTTTATTATAAAAACAAAAGAAAGCAAAAAGAAAAAAGAATGTGAACAAATATTAAATTTTCGACGAAATTCATCTGTTTTTTTCATTCTTTAAAACTTTCAAAAAGGGCTTGGCGTTTCAAAATACGTGTTTATCCGATAGAAGAAAACGCCTGTTTTTTGAAATTTTGCGCTTTTGAAACGGAGGAGGCGTGTTGTTTTTTCGGCCTGAGGCGCAATGGCTGCAAACCCAGAGCGCCATCGTGCAGTCCGCGGCAGGCAGCAACCAGAACGCCGGGAAAATTCCCAGCGAGAGCAGACGATTTCTCCGCAGACGGCACAAAGGCAATGCCAAAACGGATTTTTTCCGGGCCGACTCTTTCAAAAGGCGGCGCATCGGAATAGCAGGATCCAGCGCCAGCAGCCAGGGGACCCCTGCGTACCGTATACCGAAACGATTTGCCGACACGGCACCGCACATCAGCAGACCAATGCCGGCAAGGAAGCACAGCAGGGAAAGCGATTGCTCCAGTTCGTTACCCGACCGGCAAAATACTGCGGCCGCTGTCAGAATAGACACCAAGGGCGGCACGATTGCCGCCAGACAGAGAAACATCCGGAAAACGAAAAGCGAAACTCCGACCCAAACCGCTTTTCCATACAGACGAAAAGAAGAAAAATAGTAAAAAACAGAGGGAATCCGCAGCCCATTGGAACTGCAGATCTCCAGGTACCAGCGCTTAGCTCCCAGCCATACCGGAAGGGCAAACAAGAAAAGAAACAGCGTGGCTGCGGCGATCCCCGCCCCAAGAAAACAGGCTGGCGTGGCCGTTCCCGTCCGGGCGGATGAAAGAGCGGCAGCGGATGAACAGAAAAAGACACCGAAAAGGGAAAAGAAAAAGACAGGGAGCAAAAATGCAAAAAAAACGACGCGGAACGCTCCGCGCCGGTGTGCGCGAAAGAGGGCCCTCCCGCATCGTTTTTGTTGTTGAATGGAAAATTCCATAAGCGCCTCCGGTTTTTTGCCTGCAAAGCGAAAGCCTATTCGGCAGCTGATATATAGTCTGCCGCATTTTGCGCGATATATGCAGTGAACACAGAGGCGGAAACCGTTGGGAGTGAAGGCTGGTGCAAATCGGCGGTGCGGCCCAGAGACAGCACTTTGGCAACCGCCTTTTCGATGCAGCAGGCCTCCCACTCCAAGCCCATGCTGTGCCGCAGCGCCATTGCCGCGGCTAAAATCATGGAGGCGGGACAAACCTCATCCGCCTTTTCATTTAGGTCACAGACCGGTTCGGCATTATAATAAATCCCCTGTTTTCCATAGCCGAAATAGGAGGCACACTGCAGGTTCGGCGTACCGCTCATGGCCAAGCCTTGGGCAAAGAGAATCTCGCCCAGCAGCGGATCGGTCAGAAGGACATCGATCGATCCGGGATTTCTGGTGAATCTGCGCATCAGCTCCGGAGCGGGCAGATGGGAAAGCTCGATCTGGTCAAACTCGGACGCGGCGAGATTTGCGACCCGGCGCCGGAGGGCCGAAGAGGACATTTTGTCGGACAAATCGGAAAAAATGACCTTTTTGGAACGGTCTTTCGCTGCGCCAAACGCCGCTCTGGCGGCCAGCTGCGAGGTCTGGCTGTTGGCCAGCAGCACATCATATCCGCACAGATCGCCGTCAATCACCTTTTCGCCCTGCTCGGGCAGCATATCGTCGGACCATTTTTCCTGTACCAGCAGGCAGTCCATTCCATCGAAAACGCCTTTTACCGCGGCGCAGGCCGTCAGCGCGGGAAAAATGCGGATTGGCCGCATGGAGCCGAAAAGCCCTAATTTCGAGCGGAGCACATCCAGATATTCCTGGGTATAAGCGCCTGTTTGCTGCATGCAGAACAGAACCGCGTCCGATGTGCGGCATAAATCAACCGTTTCCCGGGAAGGAACTGCGTTCTGCAGCTCTGACGGATCCGGTTGCCTGTGGCAGAAATCCAGGGATAGATAGCTTTTTTTGCAGACGGCGTCCAAAACCGTTTTTGTGTGCTTTGCCATCTCATCGGCTATGCCGGGAGAAGACAGGATGCAAATTTTCATGTCGGATTCTCCTTTGCCCTGTTTGCTCTTTTGCGAAAGAACGAAATCGGCTTTTCAAGGTCAGTTGTTTTCGTAAAAAGTACCGTCTAAAATACCAAAATCGTCAGCGAATTTATGATCTACACCCCTCCAGGGGATTTCAGCGTAAATCTCGAACGCCCGGTCGCGCATCCACATCTGCGGCGTCAGCAAAATCGTGAAGCCACCGCCGAAATCTGTTACCCATTGGCGCATTTCCCTCTTGGGAAACCCGCAGGCTGCCAGCAAAGACATGATCACGCCGCCGTGCGTTACCACGGCGATGTCGGTCAGGCGCTCCGCCATCATGCGGGAGAAAACCTCCTGGAGCCCGCCCAACACACGGGATAAAAGCCCCATGCCGCTTTCTCCGTCGGGAGGCGCCGCGTCAAACCCGCCTTCTACCCATTTTTGATAATCGGGCAAATTCTTTAGCTGTGCGAAAGACTTTCCGGTAAAAGCGCCGAAATCACACTCGTTAAACGCTTCCAGCGGAAGGGTGAGCCGGTCGGGGTATAAAATTTCGGCTGTTTGAACGCATCTTTGTAAAGGGCTGGTATAAACCATCTGGGCGGGCGGATAGGTGAATTGAGATGCTTTCTCCAGCAGCTGCTGTTTTCCGGCGGCGCTCAGCGGCAGATCGGTGCGCCCCAAATAAAGGCCCTCGGAAGATTCCGCAGTGCGCCCGTGCCGAATCAAATGAATTTTATAAGTTATCAACGAAAAATACATCCCCTTTCGACCAGTTTCGACAAATCTTCTAATTTTTTTTACAGATGCCACTTTACAACCCTTGTATTTTATAATATAATTTACGATATGTAAAGCCTAAGCGGAGGAATGAGAATGAACGCCGATTTTCCGAGGATCTTAACGCTCCTGAGAAAAGAAAAGGGAATCAGCCAAAAAGCGGCAGCCGGTGATTTGGGAATCTCGCAGGCTTTACTTTCTCACTACGAAAAAGGCATTCGGGAATGCGGATTGGATTTTCTGGTGCGGACAGCGGATTATTACGGCGTTTCCTGCGATTATCTTTTGGGCCGGTCGCCGGACCGCAGCGGTACGACACTGACAGTTGAAGATATTCCCGAACCGGACGCGGCAGGCAAGGAAAATGTGATGCGCGGCAGCATTTTGCCGGTTTTAAACAAAAAATTGATCGCAAACTCGCTGAACATCCTGTTTGACCTGCTGCAGAAAAGCAAAAACAAAGCGCTGATCCAGGAGGTTTCGTCCTTTCTGATGTTGGCGGTGTACCGGGTGTTCCGCGTGGTATATTCGGCGAATCCCAAAAACCAAAACGGGATGTTTACCGTTCCCAAGCAGGTGGCCTCTCATTATGCGGCTGCGGCGATGGAGATATCCGAGGCCAACGCGGCTGCGGTCATATCCGGTGATGTGCTGGAAGGGCAGGAGCCGCTGGAGGAAGTGGACGCTCTGGCAATCACGACAGAGTCGCTCAACCAGACCTACCCGATGTTTGTTTCTTCTTTGCTGAACCTGATTCAAAACAGTGAGGCGAAAATCACAAAAGAGAAATAAATCCAATTGAATTGTAGCATTTTCACAAGAAAAAGAAAAGCGTATTTTCTCATTTTACGACAAATAGAAAAAGCTGTCAGAGAATAAAAAGATTTTCCTGGAAATGGAAAAGCGGATAAACAGACAGAAACATTAAAAGCGGCATGGTTTTCCAAGCCGCTTTTTTTGATGCGGTTGCAAAACGAAAGAAAGATATTGCGCCGATTTCCTTTGTTTTTCTCAAGCGTTGTACACTCTGAAAAACGCCCGCGCCAAAGCGGTGAATTTATTGTAAACACCGTGTGGAGCGGCCCTTTTCCATTGACAGGACGAAGCGGTTGTTATACTATGAAAAGGGAAAAAAGGCTGTTTCTACGAAAGTATTTTTGTGTCGGAGCCGTTCGGCCCCGACTTTTTTCATCAACCGAAAAAGGAGGAGCATCGGTGCGCTTTTTAAAAATCACATTTCTGGCAGCATGCTGCTTGCTGTTGTCGGCCTGCTCTTCGTTTCAATTCAATCTCACAGATTTGATGCAGGCGCCGAAACTGTCGGAAGATCAGGCGGAAATTTATGAGGCCTTGACCGATGCGGTGGGCGTTTCGGATGTGCAGCTGAAATACCCTAAAAGCGGCGCGTATCGCTCCGCCTTTGTCATGTTCGACCTGGATGCAGACGGGGAAAAAGAGGCCCTTGTTTTCTACAATATGCCCAGCTGGGGCGGAAATGTCCGCATTATGATACTGGACCACCAGCAGGAAAAGTGGGTGTCGGTCTATGACGCGGTGGGAGAGGGAACGGATATCACCGAGGTGGATTTCCGGATTCTGACTTCTTCCGGGCGCTACTGCCTGATGATTGGCTGGGAGCAGGGGACGAGCGAAAACACCAATATTTCCGTCTATGATTACACCGGTGGGCAGCTGCGCGTTTTGTTTGAAAGCGAGTATTCCCAAATGTTGATTGAGGATATTGATCAGGATGGGGTGCAGGAAATCCTGCTGGGTGTTTTCAAAGCGTCGGCGAAGATGGGCTCCATCCGATTGATCAATGATACAGACGAAGGGCTGCAGCCGGTGTCCCGCGTTGTGATGGACAATACGATTACAAAGTTTCTGAGAATTGATATCGGTTTTCTCAGTGAAGATCAGACTGCGGTATTTGTAGACGCCTATACCAGCAGTACCCAGATTGTAACGGAGATTATGGTATATACCGAAGAAGGACGTCTGGTTCCGCTGAGCGGTCATGCAGGAGATTTGGACAGGCTGCTGGTTAGGGAACTGCCGGTGCGCTGTGAGGACATCGACGGCGACGGCATTTTGGAAATTCCGGTTTCATTGAACGAGTATAATGAGGAAGAACGGGAAGACGATAACCGAAAAAATATGATCCAGTATGTTCGGCTGTCCAATCCGGAGGCGCTGGAAATGCTGAAAGTGGAAACCGCATCAGAACAAGAGAGTCAGGAATCGGTTTTGTTCTCCTTTGCCCCGGTATGGACAGGATTTTTGAACCCGGATTACGGATTCCGCTTCCAGTTTCCGGATGAGTGGGTCAATCAGGTGGATGTGTTGAAAGAAACGAACCGAAGCGAATGGGTGTTTACCCTCAAAAGCGATGCGGCAGAACCGACGGCCCTTTTGCGCATCCGCGTTTACGGGCAGGATGAGCCGAGGGATGTATTTGACAACGTTAGCTATGAGCGCCTGGAAAAGCGGGGCGTGTATGAATATTATGCTGCGGTTCAGCTATCGGGCGTGCCGGAGCGGATGCAGATTGGCATGGAAGAAGTGAAAAAGCGCTTTTCAACTGTAAAATCTTAAAAGGGGGGCGTTAAATTGAAAAGAATTTTAATTGCAGAAGATGAGGACGCAATCCGCGATTTTGTCATTATTAATTTAAAACGGGCAGGATATGAAGTCGTAGGCGTGCCGGACGGTGAGCAGGCACTGCAGGTGTTTGAGCAAAGCGAAGGCGATTTTGACGTAGTGGTGCTGGATATTATGATGCCAGGGATCGACGGGTTTGGCGTGTGCGAGAAAATACGCGCAGCCAATAATTCCATCGGCATCATCATGTTGTCTGCCAAGTCGCAGGAAATGGACAAAGTGCGCGGACTGATGATGGGGGCCGATGACTACATTACAAAACCGTTCAGCCCATCGGAATTGGTGGCCAGAGTCGACGCCATTTACCGTCGGGTATCGCTGGCGAAAGCCGCTATGCAGAAAAGCGATGAGATCATTTCCGGGCCGTTTGTACTCAACAGCAAAAGCAGGACCCTGCACAAAAACGGAACGCCGGTGGATCTGACACAGGTGGAATTTCAGATTCTGGAATTTTTCATGAAAAACCCCAATACAGCGCTGGATCGCACCAAGATTCTGGAGGAGGTTTGGGGCAGCAATTATTTTGGCGATGTCAAAATTGTAGACGTCAACATCCGGCGCCTGCGGATGAAAATCGAGGAAGAGCCTTCCAATCCCCGCTATTTGCAGACAGTTTGGGGATTTGGCTATAAATGGGTGGCGTAGAGCCGCTTTTCGGTGTGTAAAAAAGGGGGAGAGACAAATGGCAAAAAGAAGGAGAATTACCAAACGCTGGCTGTTGAACAGTTTTGGCATTATCCTTTTAATTCTGATCGCCATTGAAATTCTCTCGGCCTATGGCTTGAAAAGTTACTATTACAGCGGCGTCCGTCAGACGGTAGTATCCCGCGCGGATTTGGTGGATGGCCTTTTGAAAAAATACGCCCAGGATGCCTCGGCTGATTATACGATCGAGGTGCGGGGCCTGATTGAAAATTTTGAGGACAAAGACAAAATAGAGATCATGGCGTTGGACATGGACGGGAATGTGCTGCTTTCTTCCAGCGGTTTTGAAGCGACAAAAAAGATGTATATGCCGGATTTTCAGGACGCGATGGAGACAGAGAATGGGGAAGGATATTTTCAGGGAACGCTATACGGCGAAAATGTCCTGGCCCTGACCCGAATCGCTCAAGTCAGTGACGAGGAGATTTTTGCCATTCGTTATGTCACTTCTCTGGTGCGGGTCGACCGGCAGATCATTTCTTTGGTGGCGGTCATTACCGCGTTGGGCGTGGCTATTATCTTTTTTGTGGTATTTTCCAGCACTTACTTTATGAATTCTATTGTTGTCCCGCTGGGCAAAGTGGGACAAACGGCCCGCAAGATTGCCCAGGGGAATTTCAGCATTCGCCTGGAAAAAGAAAATGATGATGAAATCGGCGATTTGTGCGATGTCATCAACTACATGGCGGGCGAACTTTCCAAAGCGGAGCAGTTGAAAAATGATTTTATTTCCTCGGTTTCCCATGAGCTGCGAACCCCGTTGACGGCAATCAAAGGATGGGCGGAGACTCTGTCCGGAGAAGAACAGCCGGATCCGGAAACGCTCCAAAAAGGCATGGGCGTCATTACCAGGGAGACAGAGCGCCTGTCCGGCATGGTGGAGGAACTTTTGGACTTTTCCCGGATGCAGAGCGGCAGGATATCCATGGTCATGGACCGGATGGATTTGGTGGCGGAACTGGATGACGCGGTCTTGATGTTCGATCAGCGCGCGGCGCGGGAGAATATCGAGATCCGTTATGAAGAACCGTCGGATTTCATCATTGTTATGGGGGATCACAATCGCCTCAAGCAGGTTTTTGTCAATATTCTGGACAACGCTTTTAAGCACACGCCGGGCGGCGGCACCGTTTCCATTGATGTGCATCGCGCCGGCGAAGAAGCGGTCGTTACCATCGAGGATACCGGCGAGGGCATTAAGCCGGAGGATTTGCCGCAGGTGAAAACAAAATTTTACAAGGGCGATTCGACCAAACGGGGCTCTGGCATCGGGCTTGCGGTAGCGGATGAGATTGTTACCCGGCACGGGGGCCGCCTGGAGATCGGAAGCGTCTATCAAAAAGGCACAACAGTTACGATAACCCTACCGCTGGCGGGGAAAAAGTCAGAAGCGGAAATTTCAGAAATAGAAGGGTAAGGATCAAATGAGCAAACAGCATAGAACATCGATCGGCGGCCAGGCAGTGATTGAGGGGATTATGATGCGTGGGCCGGAAAAAACATCCCTGGCTGTGCGGATTCCGGACGGCAGCGTAGATGTGGAAGTTTGGGAGAACAAAAAAATCACGGCATGGTATAAAAAGACGCCGTTTATCCGCGGCATCTTCAATTTTGTAGACACGATGCGCCTGGGATACCAATGCCTGATGAAATCGGCAGAAAAGTCGGAATATAATGAGGGAGAACCGGATAAGGTGGATTTGTGGCTCAACCGCCATTTCGGTGAAAAAACAACAAAGGTCCTCACCGGATTTGCCTCGGTGGTTGCTGTCGTTCTGGCCTTGTTTTTGTTTATCGTCATCCCAACTTTTGTAGTAAAGGGGATCAATACGGTTTTCCCGTTGGGTGTTTTTTCCAGTTTGGCGGAGGGCGTTATCAAAATTGCCATTTTGGTTGGCTACATGGCGGCGGTAAGCCGGATGAAAGATATTCACCGGATGTTCCAATACCATGGGGCGGAGCACAAGACGATTTTCTGCTATGAATCGGGCGAGGAGCTGACAGTGGAGAACGTGCGTAGGCAAAAACGCTTTCATCCCCGATGCGGTACCAGCTTTTTGCTGATCGTTGTCATCGTCAGCGTGCTGGTCACTTCGGTTGTCAGCTGGAGCAACCCCTGGCTGCGGGTCGTGCTGAAAATCCTGCTTTTGCCGGTTGTGGTTGGCATTGCTTATGAAATCATCAAGCTGGCAGGACGGTATACAAATCTCTGTACGAAAATCATTTCTGCTCCAGGCATGTGGCTGCAGCATATTACCACGCAAGAGCCGGATGATGAAATGATTGAAGTGGCGATTGCCTCGCTGCAGCCGGTGCTGCCTCAGGTAGAAGGCAGCGACCGCTGGTGAGCGCCATTGGAACCTGCTATCCGGTTTGGCTGCGCCGCCTGCGGGAAGCGGGGATCGATGCGGCCGGCTTTGAGCTGGATTTAATGCTGGAAGAAGGATTGTCCCTTTCGAAAGCGCAGCGCCTGTCCCATCCGGAACAGGAAATCGGCCCGGAAAACATAGCTCAAATCCAGCAATGGATTTCCCGCCGGGAACAGGGAGAGCCACTTCAATATCTGCTGGGATGGTGGGAGTTTTACGGCCGCCGCTTTTCGGTAGGGCCCGGCGTGCTGATTCCCCGGGCGGATACGGAAATTTTGGTAGAGCAGGCGCTGAAAGAACTGGAACATGTTCCGGCGCCCCGCATAGCGGATCTGTGCGCGGGCAGCGGCTGTGTTGGCCTGACCATCGCCTGCGAGCGGCCAACCGCGCAGGTATCGCTGCTGGAACTGTCACCGGACGCATTTGACTATTGCGCCAGGAACGTGAAAGCGTTGGCGCCCGGCTGCCGGCTGATCCGGGCGGATGTGCTGCGGACGACTGCCGGTTTAACCGGCTTGGACGCAGTGCTTTCCAATCCGCCCTATATTCCGTCCGGCGATTTGCCGGGCTTGCAAAAGGAGGTTCAAAAGGAACCCCGGCTGGCTCTGGACGGCGCGGAAGATGGACTGCGCTTTTACCGGGAAATCCCCTTGCTTTGGAAAGAAGCGCTGGCCCCTGGCGGCCTGATCGCTTTTGAGATCGGCTTTGATCAGGCCACAGCGGTTGTTTCCTTTTTGGAAAGAGCGGGCTTTTGCCATATCCGGACGGTAAAGGATTACGGCGGCAACGACAGGGTCGTACTGGGCCGGAAACCGCGATTGTCATAAGACGGCAAAACAAAGTCTGAAAGCTGTTTGCTGCGTTCCTATTTGCCTGTAAAAGTGAGATAGCAATAAAAGGACTGGCTGATTGCATCAGCCAGTCCTTTTATGCGTATGTGGAATTTTTTATTTTTTTAGGTTTAATTCGTAGAAATCAAGGAAAATGCGCATAATCGGCCCGGCTTTGCCTTTTCGGTAATAACGCCAAACGGAGAAAAGGACGAACAGGGAACCAATCAGGCAGACAATCATATCCTGCATGGTGTCATTAATGCCGGTGGCCAGGACGCGCTGCGGATCAGAGTGGAAAATAAAATTCATGGCGTATTCCCATACTTCCCAAATCACGCCCACAAAGCAGGCGAAAGAGACAGCGAAATATCCGGCAAACATCCCGTCCCGTGGGAGAATTGTGCGGTTTTCTTTCATCAGATAGTAAAAAATGACACCCAACAGGCCGAAAATCACACCGGAAAGGGTGTGGACCGCCTTATCATAAAACGGAAAGCGGCCGTATCCACGAAAAGCAATGCCGATGACAAACGCCAGAAAGCTGAACAGATTGACGGTCAAGGAGAACAGATAAGCGGGTTTGAGCCGGGTTATTTTCCAAAACAGCGGCGGGACCAGCAAAAACAGCGGAGAAAGAAGAGAAAGACCCATATAATAAGGTGTGGAGTTCAGAAAGCTGTCGATCATGCCCCAAACACATACCAGCAGATAAAAGACCATGAAAGCCAGATTGATTTTTTTATATTGCTCATTTTTCTTCATCAAATCTTCCTCGTTTCTGATAGAATTGCCATTTTGACCGATGGAAAAACAAATTAAGTATACCATAAAATCTTTCCCAAAGCCAGCCCCACAAAAAAGGACGCAGAGTGGTATCTGCGTCCCAAAACGAGGGGAAAATTGCTGTGACTATAGCAGCTTTTCAATGATTTTTTCGATTTCCTGCAACTTTTCAGCGGCGTTGTTTTCGGTTATCGCCTCTTTGACACAGTGATCCAGATGCGCTTTGAGCACCTCGCCGTTGGCTTTTTTCAGTACAGACTGGGCCGCCATGATCTGGTTGGAAATATCAACGCAGTACCGATCTTCTTCCACCATCTTCAAAATGCCGTCGATCTGTCCTCTTGCCGTTTTCAAAAGGCGGGATACTTTTTGCTTATCCGCCATCATGTTACAGCACCTCAGTCACGGTATAACCCGCGTCGGTTACAGCCTTGACCAAAACTTCGTCCGGCACATCGGCAGTCAGGGTCAGATAAGCGGCATGGTCTTCCAGAGAAACCTCGGCAGATACCCCGTCGATGGCATTTAACACCTGCGAGACACGGCCGGTACAATGAGAACACATCATGCCGTCGATTTTCAATGTTTTTTTCATGGTTTTCTCTCCTTTTTTATTGGTAGTATCAGAACTTTCCGGTATGCTTACGGCGTTTTGTCCGGCGGCATCCTGCTTGCTGCGATGGGGTTTAAACCAGCGCAGGCGCAGGGCGTTGGACACAACGCAGACCGAGCTTAAACTCATGGCCGCGGCGGCAAACATGGGATCCAGTTTCCATCCCCACAGGGGGAAGAAAACGCCCGCCGCGATGGGAATGCCGATGGTATTGTATAAAAAGGCCCAGAAAAGATTTTCTTTTACGTTGCGGATGACGGCCCGGCTTAAGTGGATGGCGGTGACCGCGTCGAGCAGGTCGTTTTTCATTAAAACAATGTCCGCTGCCTCCAAGGCAATGTCGGTACCGGCTCCGATGGCGATTCCCACGTCCGCCCGCGCCAGCGCCGGTGCGTCGTTGATACCGTCGCCCACCATGGCGACCTTTTTGCCGCTTTCCTGCAGCCGGCGGATTTCCTGTTCCTTATCCTGGGGAAGCACCTGCGCGATTACCTTGGACACGCCCAGCTGTTGACCAATCGCATTGGCGGTGTGCTGGTTGTCGCCGGTGAGCATGACCATATCCAGACCGAGTTGTTTCATCTTCTCAATGGCCTGAGCGCTGGTGGGTTTTGCCACATCCGCCGCGGCGATGATTCCTATCAGCGTTTTGCCTTTGGCAAAATACAGCGGTGTTTTTCCCTCCTGTGCCAGCAAAGCGGCGGTCGAATCCAGCTGCGACAGCGAAACGCCCTGTTCTTTCATCAGGCGTTCGTTGCCGGCAAAATAAGGTTCTCCGTTTAAGATGGCGGACAATCCCAACCCGGAAAGAGCTTGAAAATCAGAGGCGGACAGCAATGGTAAGGAGCGGTCCGCGGCGGCTTTGACAATGGCTTCCGCCAGAGGATGCTCGGACAGGACTTCCAGCGAAGCGGCGATTTGCAGCAGCTGATCTTCGGCTACGCCGGAAATAGGATACAGGCCGGTGACCTTCGGATGGCCTTCGGTGATCGTTCCGGTTTTATCCAGTACGACGGTATCTACCGTGTGGGCCGTTTCCAACGCTTCGGCGGATTTGATAAGAATACCGTTTTCCGCGCCTTTTCCGGTGCCGACCATAATGGCCACCGGTGTGGCCAGCCCCAAAGCGCAGGGACAGGAGATTACCAGAACCGCAATACCGATGGAAAGGGCAAAAGAGAAGGGTTTTCCCGCCAAAAGCCAGACGACAGACGCCAAAACCGCAATGGTGATTACCGCCGGCACAAAAATCCCCGCTACCTTATCCGCTAATTTGGAGATCGGCGCCTTGGAAGCGCCGGCCTCTTCCATCAGCGCGATAATCTGCGACAATGTCGTGTCATCGCCGACTCTGGTGGCCCGGAAACGGAACGAACCGCTTTTGTTGATGGTCGCGGCGGTGACGGTATCGCCAGCCGTTTTTTCCACAGGGATACTTTCACCGGTAATAGCGGATTCGTCTACAAATGAGTTGCCATCCAGCACCACGCCGTCTACCGGAATGCTCTGCCCCGGGCGGACGATTACGGTATCTCCGGGAAGTACCTGTTCCACCGGAATTTGAAGTTCCTGCCCGTCGCGCACGACAGCGGCGGATTTGGGCGCCAGATCCATCAGACGGGTGATGGCCTCGGAGGTTTTCCCTTTGGATTTTGTCTCCAGGTACTTGCCCAGGGTGATGAGGGTCAAAATCATGGAAGCGCCCTCAAAATACAGATCCATGGCATATTGTTGTACTCGCGCAGGGTCTCCGTGGCCCAAGCCGTAACTCATTTGGTAAATGGCAAAAACGCCATATAAAATAGACGCGGAAGAGCCGATGGCGACCAGAGAGTCCATATTAGGGGAACCGCGAAACAGTGTTTGAAAGCCTACCTGGAAATAGCTTCGGTTTAAATATGCAACCGGAAGTGTTAAAAGAAGCTGGGTAAAGGCAAAAGTGAGAGCGTTTTCAGTCCCGTGAAAAAAATGGGGGATGGGCAGGCCCATCATGTGCCCCATGGACAGGTAAAAAAGAGGAATCAGAAAGCAGAAAGAGAGAATCAGGCGCCGCTTCATCTGCTTGATCACATCCGCGGCCGTAACTTGCGGAGCGGGCGCAGCCGCCCCTTTCTGCGGCAAAAAAGCGCCATATCCGCTTTGTTCCACCGCGCGGATGATTTTGGCGGGATCGGTTACGGACTCGTCATAGACCACCTGCATGCTGTTGGTCAAAAGGCTGACCTGTACCGAGCGGACCCCCTCGGTTTTGGCAACGCTTTTCTCCACATGGGCGGAGCAGGCAGAACAGGTCATGCCTGTTACGTTGAATTTTTGTTTCATAAAATAATATCGTTCCTTTCAAAAGACTGACACAGGAAACACCCCAGGGGGGTGTAGCGATATAGTACCTCTTTTGGTTCGTTTTGTCAAGGGGATAAAAATTATATTTTGACAAACTTCCGGCAATATTCCCCAAAAAAACCTTTCTTATCCGCCGCGTATTTTACCGGTTTCGAATAAAGGGCTTCTTTTCGATGCGTAGTAGCGAAATAGGGCTTGGTTTTTGGAGAATTTTTTCTTTTTTCAATTTCTTTCTTTCCTTTCGTGCTTTCCTGTGGTATACTAAAAAACAATGAAAATTTGGGTTATCGCCATCAGGCTGGCTGCGAATCCGCCGCGCCTGGAGAGGACGCATCTTTCGCGGCTTGTCCCGATTCCATTACAGGAGGCGTTTTTATGCATTATCAGTTTTCGAAAAAGATAGAATCTCTGCAGCCGTCGGCTATCCGGGAGATTTTAAAAGCAACTGCCGATCCTTCCGTAATTTCTTTCGCGGCCGGCAACCCCGCGCCGGAAGCGTTTCCGGTAGAAGCGGTACAGAAAATGACCCGGGAAATATTAGAGGAAAATCCGATTCTGGCGCTGCAGTACTCGGTGACAGAAGGTTATCAGCCTCTGCGGGATCGTTTGGTCACTCTGGTCAAAGAGCGTTATGGCATTGGCCGGGATTTTGATCAGGTGCTGGTGGTTTCCGGCGCCCAGCAGGGCATTTGCCTGACGGCCCATTGCCTGCTGGATGATGGGGACAAGGTCATCAGCGAAAGTCCCAGCTTTATTGGTTCTCTGAATGCGTTTCGTTCTTTCCGCTCTCAGCTGGTGGGCGTGGAGATGGACGATGACGGCATCAACATTGAAAAACTGGAAGCGGCGCTCAAAGCCAATCCCAACACGAAATTCATTTATACCATCCCCAACTTCCAGAATCCCACCGGCATTACCATGAGCCTGGAAAAGAGAAAGGAAGTATACCGCCTTGCGCTGCAGTACGGCGTTTTGATTTTGGAGGATAACCCCTATGGCGAACTTCGCTTTTCCGGCGAGGATGTGCCGACCATCAAATCGATGGATACCGAGGGAATCGTCATTTACTGCGGAAGCTTTTCCAAGGTGCTGTCGCCCGGTCTGCGGGTGGGATACGTGGTGGCTCCCAAAGAGATCATCGCCAAGCTGACGGTGGCCAAGCAGTCCTCCGACGTACACACCACCATCCTTTCGCAGTTGATTTGCGATCGTTTCTTGAAAGAATATGATTTTGATGCCCATGTCGCCGGCCTGCGGGAAATCTACCGCAAAAAATCCTCGCTGATGATCCGTCAGATCGACCAGCATTTCAATCCGGCGGTTGTACATACCAATCCGGAAGGCGGTCTGTTCCTTTGGTGCACGCTCCCGAAAGGCAGCGATATGCTGGCGTTCTGTAAAGCGGCGGTGGAACAACAGGTCGCCGTAGTACCGGGAACCGCCTTTTTGACCGATGACAACGGGACTTCCGAGTCGGTCCGCTTGAATTTCTCGACCCCCACTGACGAGCAGATTGTGGAAGGAATCAGCCGCCTGGGGGCTTTGACTCAAAAAATGTTCTAGGAAGGTGTTATTGATGGAAAACCAAGCGCCTGCACGCAAAAAGATTATTTTTTCCGGCATTCAGCCCAGCGGACAGATCACCCTGGGCAATTATCTGGGCGCAGTCCGCAACTGGGTACAGCTGCAGGAGGACTACAACTGCATTTACAGCATTGTCAACATGCACGCGATCACTGTCCGGCAGGACCCGGCGCAGTTAAGACAGCGGACGCTGGAGGCGTACGCGCTGATTTTGGCCTGCGGCGTCGACCCGGAAAAATCCATTGCGTTTATTCAAAGTCATGTTAAGGAGCATGCGGAGGCCAACTGGGTGCTGGCCTGCTACACCCAGTTTGGAGAGCTGAACCGGATGACCCAGTTCAAAGATAAATCCGCCAAAAATCCGGATAACATCAACGCCGGCCTGTTTACCTATCCGGTGCTCATGGCAGGGGATATCCTGCTTTATCAAACCGATCTGGTGCCGGTAGGCATTGATCAGAAGCAGCATTTGGAACTGGCCAGAGATGTGGCGATCCGCTTTAACGGCCAGCATGGCAACACCTTTGTGGTGCCGGACGGCTATATCCCGAAAATGGGCGCCAAGATCATGTCCTTGCAGGACCCTGCCAAGAAGATGAGCAAGTCCGATCCGAACCCCAAAGGCTGTGTTTATATCCTCGACCCGCCGGAAACCATCATCAAAAAGTTTAAAAGCGCTGTTACCGATTCCGAGGCCCAGGTGGCATATCGGGAAGGAAAAGACGGCATCAATAATCTGATGACCATCTATTCCTGCGTTACCGGCAAGTCTTATGAGGCAATCGAGGCCGAATTTGCCGGAAAAGGCTACGGTGATTTTAAAATGGCTGTCGGCCAGGCGGTAGCGGATCATCTGGCTCCGATCCGTGAAAGATATCATCAGCTGATGAATGATAAGCCTTATCTGGAAAGCTGTTACCGTTCGGGCGCGGAAAAGGCGTCCCGCATTGCAGGCCGTACGCTGGAAAAGGTTTATAAAAAGGTTGGCTTCCTTTCAAAATAGCTTTTCTTTTGCTGGCGCCCCTCCGAACTTCGGAGGGGCGCTTTTGATTCCGCCGATATTTCCGCCGCGACCGGTACTATTTCGGACAAAAGGGTCATATAGTTGTGGTAGCGAAACGCGCAAGGGAACGGTGTTTTATGGATGGCAGCAAGCAAAGCGATCCCCGGCCAGGCCGCGCCAATCCGTTTTTCACATAGGATACCCGCGAAAAGCAGCGATCAACAAGGAGGCTAGATCAATGGAAAACCGCAGCATTTATCAGGACATTGCGATGCGGACCGGCGGAGATATTTATTTAGGCCTTGTGGGGCCGGTCCGTACGGGAAAGTCGACCTTTATCAAAAAATTCATGGAAACACTGGTCATCCCCAATATCGACAGCGATTACCGCCGGGAGCGGGCGGTAGATGAATTGCCGCAGTCGGCTGCGGGGAAAACCATTATGACCACCGAGCCAAAGTTTATCCCCGAAGAGGCAGTGGAGGTCTTTTTAGACAATCAGGCATCGTTCCGGGTACGGCTGATCGATTGTGTGGGATATGTGGTACCCAGTGCGCTGGGATATGTGGAAAACGATGGGCCACGTATGGTCATGACCCCGTGGTTTGAAGAAGAGGTTCCTTTTAACATGGCGGCGGAGATCGGCACCCGAAAGGTGATTCAGGAACATTCCACCATCGGTCTTGTGGTAACGACCGACGGCTCGATCAGCGATATTCCCCGGGAAGAGTACGAGCAGGCGGAAGAGAGGGTCATTTCGGAGTTGAAAGAGATCGAAAAACCGTTTGTAGTGCTGTTAAACGCCACAGAGCCAGGCACCGCGAAGGTGCAGGATCTGGCGCGGCAGTTGGCGGAAAAATATGAAGTACCGGTTATGCCGGTCAACTGTCTGGAGCTGACCCAAAATGATATCCGCCAGATCATGTCTGCCGTTTTATACCAATTTCCGGTCAAGGAGATCTGTGTGGATTTTCCGCGCTGGATTCTTTCACTGAAGCAGGATCACTGGCTGCGTCGGGAGTTGGTCGGCACAATTCTGGAACACGCTCAGCAGATTGCCCGTATCCAGGATGTAGCATCTGCTATGGCAAAAACTGCGGAACAGGAGCATGTAGAAAGCGCGTTTGTTTCCGAAATCGATCTGGGCCGTGGCCGGGTCAAGCTGCTGATGCAGGTGCCGGGGAACCTTTTGTATGAGATTATCGATGAAATGACCGGTTTGACAATCGGTTCCGAAGCGGGGCTGATGCCGTGTATGATCGAATTGGCCCAGATGAAGCGGGATTACGAGAAAATCAAGGGCGCATTAGACCAGGTGGAGGCAGTGGGCTACGGTATTGTCATGCCCACATTGGATGAGCTTAAGCTGGAGGAACCGGAAATCGTTAAGCAGGGCAGCCGCTACGGCGTGCGCTTAAAAGCCAGCGCGCCGTCGATCCACATGATGAAAGCGGATATTACCACGGAAATTTCGCCGATTGTCGGGTCGGAAAAGCAGTCGGAGGAACTGGTCATGTATTTGCTGCAGGAGTTTGAGGATAGCCCGGAGAAAATATGGGAGTCGAACATTTTTGGCAAGTCGCTGCATTCCCTGGTCAATGAGGGGCTGCACAATAAGCTTTACCGAATGCCCCAGGAGGCCCGTCTCAAGCTGCAGGAGACCATCGAGCGTATTATCAACGAGGGCTGCACAGGGCTGATCTGCATTATCATTTAACAAATATCGATGCCGCAAAGGCGCCGGAGGATCCGGCGCCTTTTTTGGTCCGCCTCAAAAAGAATTCTTTTACAGATGGGATTTCTGTGGTATACTGATAAAAAATGGCAGATTTCCGTGTTTTACGGCAGCCGGTGGCCGCTTGATTTCGGAAAGCGGCGCGCACAGGTCGAAAAATTGGGAAAAAGAAGGAACGAATGGAAAAAGGGGAACGCAAAATGGCAAAAGGAGATTTGTTTTCCACGGTGCTGCGTGGTTTTCATAAAGAGCAGGTATCACAGTATCTGAATGATCTGATCCGCAAATATGAGCGGGAAAAAGAAGAACTGAATCAAAAATACGCGGGTATCAACCCGGATACGGTCAATGACCTTCGGCGGGAAAATGAGGAGCTGCGCCGGGCGCTGGAGCAGGAAAAGGCGCGCGCCGCGGAATCGGAAAAACAGCGGGAGGAAATGCCGGGGGAGGCCGACCTGGAACGGCTGAAGGTTTTGACGGGCCAGATCAAATCCCGGATGGAAGAAGCAAGGCGCATGGAGCAGCAGGCGCGCCGGGAGAGCGAAAGAATCATTGCCGCCGCGAGAATAGAGGGGCAAACCATTTTAAACAAAGCAAAAGAAGCGGGAAGCGAAGGAATATCCGCATTGGGGCGCCGCCGCAGGGAACTGGATCAGGAGGCAGAACGGATTTCAAAAGAAAAAAGCGATGCGCATGACCTGACGGCGCAGGCGATGAAAAATGCGGATGAGATTCGCACAGCTGCCTGCCGGGAGCGGGAGACGATTTTGGAAGACGCGCGGGCACAGGCACAGCAGATCCTGCAGGAGGCAAGGGAGGAATCGGCAAAAATCCTTCGCCAGGCACAAGAGGAAAAAACGCTGCAGATGGATCAGATGCGGGAGGAAACTGCCGCAGTCAAATCGAAACTCAACGGTATGGCGTACCGGCTTACCAATTTGTCGCAGGAGCTGGAGCGCTTTGATGATTTGATGGCACAGCAGAACGCAGACGTATCCGGAAAAAGAAAACAGCCGTAGCGGGGAAAGGGATATCCCGGTCAAGGAGCAAACGAAGATTGCCTGCTGCGTTTTGGACAAAACGGGCAGTGGTTTTCTTTGTGCCGGTACAGCCGGCAATCAATCTGAAGGCGGGGAAGCCGCCTGAAATTTTCCGTTCCTTTCGGAGCGGGCGGGGAGGAATAAGATGCCTGCGATGTACGCGCATGATACCTTTGGCAGAAAGGTGGCGGCGAAGCTGCCCTTATCGGTGAAACAGCCGATTTTGCAGTTCCCTCAGATGTTCCGGGTGGGGCTGCAAGGGCCGGACATTTTGTTTTTTTACAATCCTTTTACCGAGCATCCGGTGGGCAACAAAGGCCGGTCTCTTCATAAAACCACAGCCGCTTCCTTTTTTGAGAACGCGCGGAAAATTTGGGAAGACGGCGGGAAAAGACCGTCGCAGCTTTCGTATTTAATGGGCTTTTTGTGCCATTTCATGTTGGACAGCGCCTGCCATCCGTATATTGACGGGCAGGCGGAAACGATTGGGGTGGGGCATATTGCCATCGAGACGGAATTTGAGAGAATGCTGCTCTCGCTGGACGGCAAAGCCCCGGAGTCTTTCCCGGTGGGCTACTGCATGCCGACAGACGGGGATCTTGCTGCTCAGATCGCGCCGTTTTACGAAGGGGTCTCCGTGCGGGAGATCGACAAAAGCATCCGCGCGATGCGCCGCTATAAAAATATGCTGGTGATGCCGAACCCGCTGGTCAGAGAGACGGCAAAGAAAGGACTTAGGCTGATCGGGCAGTACAATGCCATCAATCAGCACATTATCTCACCAGAAGCGGATCTCCGGTGCCGGACGGTCTGCGAGCATCTGCTGGAACTGTACCGGCGGACGATTCCGCAAGCAGTTGCGCAGGAAGAGGCATTTGCCGGTGCTATAACAGGCAAAGGGAAGTTTGACGAACGGCTGAATCGGATTTTTGAGTGAGGGAAGAGAGCATGACAAAAGAAAAATTGACCAAGCTGGAGAAATACTGGATTTTGTATGACGTAGCCAATTCCGCCTTTATTTTGTTGGTGGCAACGATTGTTCCGATTTATTTCAACAGCTTGGCGGCAAATGCCGGCATATCGGAAGTGAATTATCTGGCCTATTGGGGATACGCCACGTCTGTTGCGACGCTGATCGTGGCGCTGATCGGGCCGGTGCTGGGTACGATGGCAGATGCGAAAAATCTGAAGAAGCCGATTTTCACCATCAGCATGATGGTCGGCGTGCTGGGATGCGCAGCGCTGTCTTTTCCTGTGCCGTGGATTGTTTTTTTGTCGATTTTTGTCATTGCGAAGGTGGGCTTTTCCGCCAGCTTGATTTTTTACGATTCCATGCTGTCTGATGTGACGGCACCCGACCGTATGGATGAAGTGTCTTCCCAGGGATATGCCTGGGGATACATAGGAAGCTGCATTCCTTTTGTCATCAGCCTGGGTATTGTTTTAGGAAATGAAGCGCTGGGCATCTCCATGACTGTGGCAATGGGAATTTCCTTTTTCCTCAATGCTGCATGGTGGCTGCTTTTAACGCTGCCTTTGCTGCGGCATTATAAACAGGTCCACTATTCTCCCAAGCGGGAGCATCCGGTGCGGGACGCATTCGGCACGTTGTATCACACGTTCCGGGAAATCAAAACCCAAAAGCACATTTTCCTGTTTTTGCTGGCGTTCTTTTTCTTTATCGACGGGGTCTATACCATTATCGATATGGCTACCGCGTTCGGCAGCGCCCTGGGCTTTGATTCCACCATGCTGCTGCTGGCGCTGCTGCTGACGCAGGTGGTTGCTTTCCCGTTCGCGTTGATTTTTGGCAAAGCAGCGAAAAAATACCGCAACGATACCCTGATCAAAATCTGCATCGTGGCATACACAGCAATCGCATTGTTTGCCATCCAGCTGGATCAGGTCTGGGAATTCTGGATGCTTGCAGGATGCGTGGGGATGTTCCAGGGAGGCATTCAGGCGCTGTCCAGGTCCTATTTTGCCAAAATTATTCCACCGGAAAAAGCAGGGGAGTATTTCGGATTGTTCGATATTTGCGGCAAAGGCGCTTCTTTTATGGGAACCGCAATGGTCGGCTTGTTTACACAGCTGACAGGAAGCACCAACTGGGGCATTTCTATTTTGGCCGTGATTTTTATTGTCGGATTGGTCCTGTTCCATTATGCAGCCAAGCAGAATTTCGCAAAAAAATAGAGTATTTCGGGTAAAAAAAGGATTTTTTGAAAAAAGCGGTGCAGTTTTGCGCCGCTTTTTTACGTCATTTTGATGAAAAATATGAAAATTTTTTACAAATCATAGACCAGCAGTATGATTTATTATATAATGTTATAGAATAAATGATTTGGTTAGGTGGTGAGATGTGCCGGAAGCAGTGGCGGAAGGCAGAAAAATATGCGAGACAATCAATCGAAAATCCACGGGTTGGCCCTTGATTTGGTAGAAGAAGGGCAGGATCTCTCACTGTGGGAACAAAAGGTGCAGAAGAAAAAAGCGCCCCTTCCACAGGGTGTGACCAACAAAATGATGTATGCGGACGTGATCCGGATTGCATGGCCGTCGATGGTAGAACTTTTGCTGACGCAGCTGGCCTCGATGATTGATTTGATGATGGTGGGACAGCTGGGTGCATGGGCGCTTACCTCAGTGGGACTGACGACTCAGCCCAAATTTTTATTCATGACGATTTTTCAGGCGCTGAACGTGGGCGCCACGGCAATGGTCGCCCGCTCAAAAGGGGCCGGGCGGCAGGATAAAGCCAACCTGATTATGCGTCAGGCGCTGATGATGACATTTTTAGTGGCAATTGCCATGTCTTTTATCGGGTATTTTTCTTCTGAATGGATGGTCAAATTTATGGGCGCTTCCGATGCGGAGAGCCTGGCCGGCGGAACCATCTATCTGCAAATCCAGATGATCGGATTTGTGCCCATGGCCCTGACAACGGTTATCACAGCTGTTTTGCGGGGAGTCGGAGATTCACGCACGGCGATGATTTACAATGTTGTGGCCAACGTGGTCAATGTAATTCTCAATTATTTTTTGATTTACGGACATATGGGATTTCCTGCTCTGGGAATTGCCGGCGCGTCTTTGGCGACAATCCTGGGACAGGCAGTAGCGATGGTCATGGCCTTTTACGCGGTCATGCGGCGCCGCAGCGGCTATCTGCATCTTCGGCTGACGGATGGTTTTTTGCCAGACAAAGAGTCGATTGCGTCGATTTTTAAAATCGGTTTTCCGGCGATGGTGGAACAGCTGGTCATGCGTGCCGGCATGATTATCTATTCCAAAACAGTTGCTTCGTTGGGGACAGTCGCATTCGCGACCCATCAGGTGTGTATGAATATTCAGGCGCTGTCGTTTATGAATGGCCAGGCGTTCGGCGTTTCCGCCACGTCGCTGGTGGGCCAGTGCCTGGGCAAGCGCCGGCCGGATATGGCGGAGCAGTACAGCCGCCGTACCCGCCGGGTGGGGATGATGGTTTCTCTGTTTTTGGCAACCTGCTTTGTTTTGTTTTCCCATCAAATTGTTGCCTTGTACAACAATGATCCGGAAATTGTGTCGCTGGGCGGAACAATTTTGATGTTCATTGCTTTCATTCAGCCGTTTCAGGCCTCCCAGTTTATTTTGGCAGGCGTTTTGCGCGGCGCCGGCGATACCCGCGCGACAGCGGTTATCACCTTCATGACGGTACTGCTGGTACGCCCAGGACTGGCCATTTTGATGATTTATGGATTCCATTTGGGGCTGCCGGGCGCTTGGGTCGCTTTGGCGGCAGACCAGCTGCTGCGGTCTTTGCTGGTATGGATTCGGTACCGTACCGGAAAATGGAAGACGATCAAAGTGTGAGAAAAGCACTGATTTATGCAGCAAAAAGAGACGGTCGTTCCGTCTCTTTTTTTTGCGCATATCTTATCACGGTGATTTGGGTCAGGACATTTTCGCCGGCTGGAAGAGAGAAACATTCATGATTTATTCATAATAGGGCACACAATACCTGTTGACAAAAACAAAAGGAAGAAGTATATTCAAATAGTTAGATTATCAAACTAATTTTTTGGAGGATTGGATATGGATGCTTTTTCGACAGCGTTGAACGAGGTATTGGTGGACACTTATCATAATATCCTGAGGGTTGAAGAGAAAGCGCTGAAAAAAAGCGGCCGCATTCACCTTTCCATCAAAGAGATGCATTTGCTGGAAGCGGTGGGAAAGGGAGACGAGCAGGGGCGGACTGTCAGCGAAATTGCAGACGCCATGAACATCACCCGACCGACCGCCACTGTGGCAATCAATAAACTGGAAAAGCGGGGTTATTTGGAAAAACAGCCCGACGATGAGGACGGCAGGACAGTCCGCATTACTTTGACCAGGAGCGGGAAACGAATCGACCATTTTCACCGGCTGTATCATTATAATATGGTTACAAAGATTTCGGAGAGTCTGACCGATGAGGAAAAGGCCAGCCTTTTCCAGGGAATCCAAAAACTGAATGAATTTTTAAAAGAAAGTCTGGGAGAGAAAAAATGAGTTTTTGCGTATTGGGTACGGGAAGCTATGTTCCGCCTAAAGTGGTGACAAACGACGATTTGGCGTCTTTTTTGGAGACTTCCGACGAATGGATCCGGGAACGCACCGGCATTTGTCAGCGTCATGTCTGTGAAGAGGAATCGGCTTGCGATCTGGCATATCAGGCAGCGTTGGCCGCGCTGGAGCAAAGCGGTGTGAAGGCAAACGAGCTGGATATGATTCTCTGCGCGACCATCAGCCCGGATTTTGCAACTCCTTCTGTTTCCTGCGTGGTGCAAAAAAGGCTGGGCGCTTCCTGCCCGGCTATGGATATCAACGCGGCGTGTTCAGGATTCTTATTTCTTCTGGATACAGCGGCAGGCTTTTTTGCCCGGGGTCGGGTCAAAAAGATGCTGGTCATCGGCGCGGAACGGATCAGCCGCCTGTTGGATTGGGATGACCGGAGCACTTGTGTGATCTTTGGCGATGGCGCCGGCGCCATGGTGCTGGGAGAGGGAGAAAATTATCTTGCGTCTCAGCTGTCGTCGAAAGGGGATGAAGAAGTCATCCGCACGCCGGTGTTCGAAGGCAAATCCCCCTTTAATAAGCGTGAACAGGAAAATCCTTATATCCATATGAAAGGCCAGGAGACGTTTCGTTTTGCGGTCAACGCCATGACCCACGATCTGAAAAATCTGATCGCGCAGGCGGGTTTTTCCGAGGAAGAAATCGACTGGGTCGTGCCCCACCAGGCGAATATCCGCATCATCGACGCGGCGAAAAAGCGGCTGTGTATTCCGCCGGAGAGATTCTGTGTCAACATTGACCGGTACGGCAACACTTCGGCAGCCAGCATCCCCATGATGATGGACGAACTCAACCGTTCCGGCAAGCTCAAGCGCGGCGATTTGGTGGCGCTTTGCGCGTTCGGCGGCGGACTTTCCAGCGCCGCGTGTATCCTTCGCTGGTAAAACCGGATATCCGGTTTCCCATATATTAAAAAATGAAGTTTTGGAGGAAATCAAAATGATTTTTGAAAAATTAGTTGCTGTTTTGGCGGAACATGTAGACTGCGACCCCGCTTCGGTTACGATGGACACCACCTTTGAGGAATTGGGCGTGGATTCGCTGGACACAGTTGACATGGTGATGGAACTGGAAGAAGAACTGGATGTTGAACTGGAACTGGATGAAAAGATCTCCACTGTCGGCGAGATGGTCAAGCTGGTGGAAGAAAAAATGAGCGAGAAGGAATAAACGATGATCAAGACACCGATTTGCGAGATGCTGGGAATTGAATACCCGATTTTCCAGGGCGGTATGGCCTGGATCGCTGACGGCCGTCTGGCTGCCGCCGTGTCGGAGGGCGGGGGCCTGGGGATCATCTCCGCGATGAACGCCGGCCCGGACTATCTGAAACAGGAAATTGACATTTGCCGCAGCTTGACGAAAAAGCCTTTCGGCGTCAATGTTATGCTCATGAGTCCTCATGTGGAGGATGTGGCAAAGTTGCTGGCGGCGGAAAAGGTACCGGTGATCACTACCGGAGCGGGAAATCCCGGCAAATATATGAAAATGTGGCAGGAAGCCGGCATCCGGGTCATTCCGGTCGTGGCGTCGGTCGCTATGGCCAAATTGGTGACCCGCCAGGGGGCCTGCGCGATTATCGCTGAGGGAGGCGAATCCGGCGGCCATGTGGGAGATCTGACCACCATGGCGCTTTTGCCGCAGGTGTGCGATGCAACGCCGCTGCCGGTGATCGGAGCAGGCGGTATTGCCGACGGACGCGGCGTAGCCGCGGCCTTTATGCTGGGCGCGATGGGCGTTCAGCTGGGTACCCGCTTCCTGGTCGCCGAAGAATGCGGCGTGCATCAGACCTACAAAAATAAGATTTTAAAGGCCAAGGATATTGACACCATCGCCACCGGAAAGCGATTGGGCCATCCGGTGCGCTGCTTAAAGACCCCGTATTCCCGGGAATATTTCCGCAAGGAGTACGACGGAAGCGTGTCCGATGAGGAGCTGGAAGCCTTCGGCGCAGGAGCGCTGCGGCTGGCCGCAGTGGAAGGAGACGAGCAGCATGGTTGTTTTCTCGCGGGGCAGATAGCCGCCATGGTAAAGAAAGAACAGCCTGCTGCCGAAATGATTCGAGAGATTTTTACCGAGGCGGAAGAAGTGTTGAATGGAGCGAAAAAATGGGTAAAATAGCGTTTCTTTTTTCCGGACAGGGCGCGCAGTACAGTGGAATGGGCCGGGAACTGACAAAACATTCTTCTTCTGTAGCAGCACTGTTTGCGCTGGCCGACCGGATCCGTCCGGGGACGTCGGCCCAGTGTTTTTCCGGCTCGCAGGAGGAACTGACCGAGACGAAAAACACCCAGCCATGCCTGTTCTGCGTGGATTTGGCGGCGGCGCTGGCGCTGGAGGAATCGGGTGTTCGGGCTGATGGGGCTGCCGGTTTTTCACTGGGAGAAATGGCGGCTTTGACCTTCGCGGGGATGCTGGAACAGAAAACCGGATTTTCTCTGGTCTGCCGCCGCGCCGTGCTGATGGATGAAGCAGCCCGCCAGACAGACAGCGCTATGGCGGCGGTACTCAAACTGGAGCATAAAACCGTTGAAGAACTGTGCCGGCGGTTTGCGCATCTGTATCCGGTCAACTATAACTGTCCCGGCCAGTTGGTAGTGGCGGGACTTCGGCAGGAAATCGAGGAAATGAAACCGCTGGTCAAAAAAGCAGGCGGGCGGATGGTCCCCTTGGCGGTCAGCGGCGGATTCCATTCGCCGTTTATGGACGGCGCTGCAAAAGAATTTGCAAAAGAACTGGAAAAAGTCTGTTTTCAACCCGCCAGGATACCTGTTTACGCCAACCTGACGGCGAGGCCGTATGCAGAAAGCGAGCCAAAGGAGCTTTTGGCACAGCAGATGAAAAACCCTGTCCGCTGGGAGCAGACCCTGCGCCGCATGGCAGAGGATGGATTTGACACCTTTATCGAAGTGGGCCCGGGAAAAACCCTGACGGGCCTGGTATCCAAAACGCTGCCGGATGCCCGCGCTTTTCATGTGGAAGATGCAGAAACATTGGAAATAACGAGAAAGGCGGTGCTGGAATCATGACACTGCAGGGGAAAACAGCGCTGGTCACCGGCGCCAGCCGGGGAATCGGCCGCGCCATCGCTTTGGCTTTTGCAAAAGAAGGGGCCAATGTGGCGGTGATTTACGCGGGCAGCCGGCAGGCAGCGGATGAAGTCTGCGCGCAGGCGGCAAAGTACGGCATACAGGCCCGGGCCTATCAATGTGATGTGACGGATTTTGACCGGGTCAAAGAAACGGTTCAGGCCGTGCAGAAAGATTTGGGCGGCGTGGATATTCTGGTCAATAATGCGGGCATTACCCGGGATGGATTGGTTTATACCATGAAAGAAGCGGATTTTGACGCGGTGCTCAACACCAATCTAAAGGGAGCTTTCCACTTCATCAAGCACTGCTACCCGATTTTTGTCAAAAAGCGCGCGGGCAAAATCATCAATATTTCATCGGTCTGCGGATTGATGGGCAATGGCGGACAGGCGAACTATTCCGCTTCCAAGGCGGGGCTGATTGGTCTGACCAAGTCGGTTGCGAGGGAGCTTGCCGGCCGCGGCATTTGCTGCAACGCCATCGCTCCCGGCTTTATCGACACCGATATGACGGCCGGGATCGATAAGGACCATCATCAGCTGGCGGGGATGATTCCCTTAAAGCGGATGGGACGGCCGGAAGACGTGGCCAATCTGGCGGTATTTTTAGCCGGCAGCGGCTCCGACTATATCACCGGAGAGGTGATTCGGGTTGACGGCGGCTTGGCCATGTAGAGAGGAGGAAATCACATGAGACGCGTAGTAGTGACCGGCGTAGGCGCCGTGACTCCCATAGGAAATGACGTGCCTACTTTTTGGAAAAATCTGCTGGACGGCAAAAATGGAATTGTCCCCTTGGACCGGTTTGATGTAAGCGAGTACAAAGCGAAAGTAGCGGCGCAGGTCCAGGGCTTCGATCCGCTTCGATATATGGAAAAAGGCGAGGCGCGCAAAAGCGATTTGTTCTGCCATTACGCGATGGCTGCCGCCTGTCAGGCGGTAGAGGACAGCGGCATTTCCGGCAAAGTGGAGCCGGAACGGTTCGGGGTATATTTCGGATCCGGCATCGGCGGGTTGATCACCATGTCGGCAGAAATGCAGAAATTGCTGGAAAAAGGGCCGAAGCGGGTGTCTCCTTTCTTTATCCCCATGATGATCGCCAACATGGCGGCAGGCAATATCGCCATCCGTTTTCAGGCGAAAGGTCCCTGCCTGCCGGTGACGACCGCCTGCGCGACCAGCACCAATGAGGTGGGGGAAGCGTTCCATGCCATTAAGGAAGGAAGGGCGGACGTGATTTTGGCCGGCGGTGCAGAAGCGGCGATTACCCCCATTGGGGTGGCGGGCTTTACCAACTGTATGGCCCTTTCCTTATCGGAAAATCCGGACGAAGCATCTTTGCCTTTTGACAAGCGCCGCAGTGGGTTTGTCATGGGCGAGGGAGCAGGCGCTCTGATTTTGGAAGAATATGAACACGCCAAAAAACGCGGCGCGCGCATTTACGCGGAGATGACCGGCTATGGCTGTACCTGCGACGCGTATCATATGACAGCACCGGCTCCCGGCGGTGAGGGAGCCGCCAGGGCCATTGTGCTGGCGCTGGAAGAATCCGGCGGGGCGGCAGGAAACATTTATATCAATGCACACGGTACCGGAACGCCGCTCAATGACAAAACCGAAACGCAGGCGATCAAGACCGCGCTGAGCGAAAAAACAGCGGATATTCTGGTCAGTTCCACCAAGTCCATGACCGGCCATATGCTGGGAGCTGCCGGCGCTGTGGAAGCGATCGTTTCGGCGCTGGCACTGCATGAGGGCGTGATCCCGCCGACCATCAATCTGCGCGAGCCCGACCCGGAATGCGATTTGGACTATGTGCCGAATCAGGCCAGAAAGGTGCAGGCGCAGATGGCGCTGTCCACCTCTCTGGGATTTGGCGGGCACAATGCCTGCATCGCATTCAAGCGGATGGAGGAAGAATGAGATGGATATGAAACAGATCCGCGCTTTGGCGGAGATGATGAAAGCAAACGAGCTGACGCAGGTGGAAATCGTGGAAGACGGCAAGACCATTCACCTGGAACGAAAGCCGGCTGCCGCGCCGATTCTGTCCGGGACTGCCGCACAGACCTCTGCTTCGGTACCGCCGGCCGAGGCGCCTTACAAAGAAAGCCCGCAGGAAGGGACGATCATTGAAAGTCCGATGGTCGGCATGTATTACGCCGCGCCGATGCCCGGCGCAGCCCCTTTTGTCCAGGCAGGAAGCCATGTGAAAAAAGGAGATGTGCTGTGTATTATTGAGGCGATGAAGACCATGAATGAGATTACTGCCGACTGTGACGGGCAAATCCTGCAGATCTATGCCGGCAACGGTCAGCTGGTGGAAGTGGGACAGCGGCTGTTTTTAGTGGGGGAAGAATCATGAACAAAGAAGAAATTATGAAGATCCTGCCCCATCGGGACAATATGCTTTTGGTGGAGCAGGCACAGGTCATCGATGGAGTGGCCCACGGCAGATATACCGTGCGTGGAGACGAATGGTTCCTGCAGGGCCATTTCCCCGGAAATCCCGTCGTACCGGGTGTGATTTTATGCGAAATGATGGCGCAGGCTACCTGTGTTTTGCTGGCCGAATCGTTGCCGGAGGCTTCGACGCCGTATTTTACCAGCATGGACCACGTCAAATTCAAAAATCCGGTTCGCCCGGGAGATACGTTGGAAACCGAATGTGTGATCACCAAATCGAAAGGCCCGTTTTATTTTGCCAGCGGGAAAGGTTATGTGAACGGAAAATTGTCCGTCAGCGGAGATTTTTCCTTTGCTGTTGTGAGGAAGTGAGCCATTGTTTTCGAAAATTTTGATAGCAAACCGCGGGGAAATCGCGGTTCGCATCATCCGCGCTTGCAAGGAAATGGGCATCGCTACAGTGGCGGTGCATTCCCAGGCGGACAAGGAATCGCTGCATGTATCGCTGGCCGATGAGAGCGTATGCGTTGGAAAAGCCTTGCCGGGCGAAAGCTATCTGCGCCAGAAAGATATTATCACAGCGGCGCTTCTGACCGGCGCGCAGGCCATCCATCCCGGATATGGTTTTTTAGCGGAGAATGCCGATTTTGCCCGTCTGTGCGAGGAAAACGGACTGGTCTTTATCGGGCCCGGTGCGGATGTGATTTCCCGGATGGGCGATAAGGACGCGGCACGCCGCCTGATGAAAAAAGCCGGTGTTCCCACCGTTCCCGGTACCGATATCCTCTCCTCGCCCGAACAGGCGGCCAAGGCCGCCGGGCAGATCGGGTATCCGGTTTTGATCAAGGCCCGGGCGGGAGGCGGCGGAAAAGGCATCCGGCTGGTAAAGGGGCCGGATGAGCTGGAAAAAGCTTTTTTGACTGCTTCGGAAGAGGCGAAAAACGCCTTTGGCGACGGCGGCGTGTATATGGAAAAATATCTGTTCCCGGTCAAGCATATTGAGGTGCAGCTGCTAGCCGACGAGGGCGGCAATGTCGTTTGTCTGGGAGAACGGGAGTGCTCGATTCAAAAGCGCAATCAAAAGTTTTTGGAGGAAGCGCCCTCTCCGGCGATTTCCCCACAATTGCGGGGAAAAATGTGCGAAGCGGCGGCAAAAGCCGCCAAAGCCGCGGGATACACCAATGCAGGAACAGTAGAATTTCTGTTGGATGACGAGAATCGCTTTTACTTTATGGAGATGAATACCCGCCTGCAGGTGGAACACCCGGTCAGTGAGTATGTGTCGGGCGTGGATATTGTCAAATGGCAGATCCGCATCGCCTGCGGCGTGCTTTTGAACTTTGGTCAGGAGGATATCCGGATCACCGGAGCGGCCATTGAGTGCCGCATCAATGCCACAGGAAGCGGCAAAGTGTCGTTCTTGCATGTACCCGGCGGCCCTTGGGTACGGTTCGATACCTTTTTGTATCAAGGCTATGAGATGCTGCCGTATTATGACTCCATGATGGGAAAGCTGATCGTCTACGCCAAAACCCGGGAAGAGGCGATTCGGAAAATGAAATCCGCTTTATGTGAATTGGTAGTGGAGGGTGTGCCCAATAATCTGGATGAGCAGCTGGAAATTATCAGTGACCCGGCTTTTTTGGCCGGGGACTACCATACGGATTTTATGGCAAAGAGAGGTGAATAGGCTCTATGCAGCTTCAGGGATTTTTTAAAAAACCAAAAAACGAACTGGAGAAAGGCGGCCGAACGCCAGTCAGCGCTGCGGCGGAAATCCACGCGGAGGCGGGTGAAATTTGCCCGTCCTGCAAAAAATCTGTTCCGACCAGCGAACTGTGGGAGAATCATTTGGTCTGCAGCTGCGGTTACCATTTTCGGATGAATGCCCGGCAGAGAATCGATTTTATCGCCGATACCGGCAGCTTTTGCGAAATGGACGCGAATCTGCTTGCCAAAGATGTGATCGGGTTTCCTGGATATGACAAAAAACTCAAGCACGCGCGCCTGGCTTCTGGGGAAAAGGAAGCTGTTATCTGCGGGACCGCATCGATTGGAGGAAGATCCTGTGCGTTGTTTGTAATGGAGCCTTCTTTCATGATGGGAAGTATGGGGACCGTTGTGGGTGAGAAAATCACCCGGCTGTTCGAGTATGCCACCGGCCATTCTCTGCCGGTGGTGGGCTATACCGTTTCCGGCGGCGCACGGATGCAGGAAGGAATTTTGTCTTTGATGCAGATGGCAAAAACCTCCGGCGCGGTGAAACGGCACAGCGACGCGGGAAACCTGTACATCACCGTTTTGACCGACCCCACGACCGGCGGCGTCACTGCCAGCTTTGCCATGGAGGGAGATATCATTCTGGCGGAACCCGGCGCGCTTATCGGATTTGCGGGTCCCCGGGTCATCGAGCAAACCATTCGTAAAAAGCTGCCCGAAGGATTTCAACGGTCGGAATTTCTGGTGCAGAGAGGATTTGTGGATCGAATCACCCCGCGGGCCAGCCAGAAAAAGCTGCTGACCCGGCTGCTGATGCTGCACGAAAGGGGATGAGCGGATGAAAACGGCATATGAAAAGGTTCAGGCGGCCAGGGCAAAAGGCCGTCCGTCCGGAATCGGATTTATCAAAGGGATTTTTACCGATTTCATTGAACTGCACGGCGACCGGCGCTTTGCGGAGGACTCGGCCATTGTCGGCGGTATTGCCCGTCTGCGAAACCGGCCCGTAACGGTGATTGCCATGGAAAAAGGCGGAAATACAAAGGAAAAGGTGTTTCGGAATTTTGGTTCGCCCAATCCGGAGGGGTATCGGAAAGCGCTTCGTCTGATGAAACAGGCGGAAAAATTTCACCGGCCGGTGATTTGCTTTGTGGATACTTCCGGCGCATTTTGCGGCATTGGAGCGGAGGAGCGCGGGCAAGGTCAGGCCATTGCGGAAAATCTGATGGAAATGATGGGCTTGAAGGTTCCAATCATTTCTGTGCTTATCGGAGAGGGCGGCAGCGGCGGCGCGCTGGCGCTGGCGGTGGGCGATGAGGTTTGGATGCTGGAAAACGCTTTTTACTCGGTCATCTCGCCGGAAGGATGTGCCAGCATTCTTTGGAAAGACGCGAAGAAAAACAAAGAAGCGGCCCAATGTCTGAAGCTGACGGCCGAAGATATGAAGCAGATGGGGGTGATCGAACGGATCATCCCGGAAGAGGGGTTGAGTTTCCCGGAGATTTTCGCCTATCTGGAGGAACTGCTTTGTAGGACCCTGGAGGAAAAGGCACAGATCGATTTGAGTCAACTGTTGGCCGCCCGGTATGAGCGGTTCCGCAAATACGGCAGAATCGACTGATTGGCAGATTTTGCCTTTTCGCTAAAACGGATGGAATATTCTGCCATGTTATGATGCGAACTGCGAAAACATCAGTGCGCCGATTGACAAAAGACAAAAGGACACGGTATAATACTCAACAAACAGAAAACCGGTTTCGCGAGCAGCTTTGCGCTGCTTTATGCGGGCCGGTTTTTGGCTCCATTACAAGAACAGTTGTTGGGGAAGAGGGTTTTCAAAATGAAAAAAGGGGCTTTGTTACAAGAGTATGCCGCCATTACGCTGGGTACGCTGATCGTTTCAGCGGCGGTTTATTTTTTCCTGATTCCAAGTCAGGTCACGGTGGGAAGTATCACCGGCTTGGTTGTCTTGATTTCTAATTTTCTGCCGTTCCGAATTTCCGTTATGACTTTTGTGCTCAACACGCTGTTATTGATTTTGGGATTTTTCACAATTGGCCGGGAATTCGGTGGGAAGACGGTTTATACATCGATTTTGATGCCGGTTTTTCTCGGCGCGCTGGAAGAGCTTTTTCCCAACCAGCAATCTTTGACCGGTGATTCTTTTTTGGATATGATCGGCTACATTTTTGTAGTCAGCATCGGTCTGGCGATCCTGTTCAATCTCAATGCGTCCTCCGGCGGATTGGATATCATTGCAAAGATATTGAACAAATATCTGCATATCGAGCTTGGAAAGGCCATGACGATTGCGGGAATGTGCACCGCATTGACCTCTGTTTTCGCATATGAGCCTAAAATTGTTTTCCTCAGCGTGCTGGGTACCTATCTCAACGGCGTTGTGCTGGATCATTTTATTCTCGGCTTTAACACCCGCAAAAGAGTTTGCATTATTTCCGAAAAGCAGGAGGAGCTGCTTCGGTTCCTGACGGAAGAAATGCACAGCGGCGCCACCTTGTATGAGGCCACCGGCGCGTATAACCGGCAGAAGCGAACAGAAATTATTACGATTGTCAACCGTAACGAATACTCCAAATTGTTAAACTGGCTGCACCGCGAAGACCCCAACGCTTTTGTAACGGTTTATACCGTAGGGGAGATCATCCGGTCAAATCGCGCTAATCCGGCCTGATAAGCCTTATTGTTTTTGCAAAATCCTATTTCGATTGCACCAGTTGCTGATAACGCGGCAGGGAGTCTTCTTTTTTCAATGCCGGATGCTTTTTGTTGAAAGACCATAAAATCACAGACCTTTTACCGGGCCTGTGATTTTTTTATGGATATGAAAAATTGAGATAAAAAAGGCTTTTCAATTGTATGCAAGTGTGCTATAATGCACAAAGGATATTTGTATACAATATTGTTTGAGATTGCATACGCAATTTCGGCATAAAGGAGGACTTTGCCATGCAGGCAAAAGAGCAGACGCAGCAATACAACACGGCACAGATGCTGGTGAAATGTTTAGAGAAAGAGGGCGTCGAATATATTTTCGGCATTCCGGGAGAAGAGAACCTGGAAATCATGGAAGCGCTTTCGCATTCCAACATTCGATTTATTACCACCCGCCATGAACAGGGAGCGGCTTTTATGGCCGATGTGTACGGGCGGCTGACCCGCAAAGCCGGCGTCTGCATGTCAACGCTGGGTCCAGGGGCCACCAATCTGGTTACCGGCGTAGCCGACGCCTACAGCGACGGAGCCCCACTGGTCGCCATTACCGGACAGGTTGGAACAGAGCGGATGCATCTGACTTCTCACCAGTTTTTGGACCTTTGCAAAATGTTTGAACCGATTACCAAGCGGACCAAGCAAATCGTCCTGCCGGATACCGTCAGCGAAATTGTTCGTATCGCCTTTAAATATGCGGAGAGCGAAAAGCCGGGTGCCTGCCATATTGATCTGCCGGTCAACGTTTCCAAAATGCCGGTTAGCCCGGGAGAAGAGCCGCTGGAAAAACAAATGGTGCCCATTGAAATCCCGGATTCCCAGAGCGTCAAGGATGCGGTAGTCCGCCTTATGATGGCCAAAAACCCGGTTGTTTTGGCGGGAAGCAGCGCCGTTCGCAATCAGGCCAGCAAAGCCATGATTGAGTTTGTCAACAAGCTGCACATCCCGGTCATTCACACGATGATGGCAAAAGGGATTGTCCCGTTCGACAACCCGTATTGCTTGTGGACCATCGGTATCCCACAGAAGGATTACGCCAACAAAGTGCTGGAAAACGCGGACCTGATCCTGTCGGTCGGTTATGATATTGTTGAGTACGCACCCTCAAAATGGAATAGCGATCAGCATAAAAATATTATCCATATCGACGCACGCCCTGCCCATATCAATAAGTTGTACCAGCCTTCGGTAGAGGTGGTAGGCGATATTTCCGTTTCGCTGCGTAGCATTTTAAGCCAAATGGAACGGCCTTTCGAGTCGTCCTATGCACGGGAGATCAAGCAGAAAATGGAGAAGGAATATGCTGCTTATGAAGAAGATATGAGTTTTCCCATGCGGCCGCAGAAAGTTCTGAGCGATGTGCGGAAGGTCCTTGCGCCGGACGATATCCTGCTGTCGGATGTTGGCGCGCACAAAATGTGGATTGCCCGCCAGTACCATTGTTATCAGCCGAATACCTGCCTGATTTCCAACGGGTTTGCCAGCATGGGGTTTGCGCTGCCCGGCGCGATTGCGGCCAAATTGATCAACCCGGATAAGCGAGTCCTGGCAATTACCGGCGACGGCGGATTTTTGATGAATTGCCAGGAGATGGAGACTGCCATGCGGCTGGGAAATCCCTTTGTCACTTTGATCTTCCGCGACAACAGCTATGGGCTGATCAAATGGAAACAGATGGACCAATACGGCAGAAGCTGCTATGTAGACTTTACCAATCCGGATTTCGTCCAATTCGCCGAAAGCTTCGGCGCAAAAGGATATCGCATTGAGCGGGCGGAGGACCTGATTCCCACGCTGGAAGACGCGTTCTCGCAGAAGGTACCCAGCATTGTCGACTGTGCGGTGGATTATGGAGAAAATGTAAAGCTTACAAAATATTTAAAAGAACTGTATTCCGTGCTGTAAATGTCCGGAGAATCAGGATTGATTTCCTGCGGAAAAAGCATTCGTTTTGCCCAAAAGAAAAGGGGCGGCCAAAAAGCCGCCCCTTTTTTGTGCGATTTTAACGGGTGAAGAGGTAGTAGCTGGGATCGCGGTTATCGGTGTCTCTTGCCAGCACCTGCGGATCACAGTAAGCGAAATTCCCTTCGACCCGGACCTTGCCTTTGCGGCCTTCCTCATCGAATTTGCCTTCTTTCAGCGACGGGTCCAGGATGCACAGTTCTTTTTCATCCGCGCTGACGACTGTGATATAATGGCCGCCGTGGGAGAAAACGCCGATATATTTTCCGTCGTCCCGGTCGCCGCCTACATTGGCAATGGCACAGCCGCCGTTTTGCAGACAGCGAATCATCTGCTGCGTGTCACTGGTGGAGCGATACTTCAGACCAAATTTTTCGGCGATCACAGGACTTAAGACCTTTAAATCCGTCCCAGGGTCGAGGTTGGCTTTGTGCTCGATGGCCAGGTCACGGCACTCCTCCAACGGCAGAGACTGGGTAGTGAGCCGGTCAACTACCATACACAGGCAACACAGGCCGCATCCAGCTCGTTTAATGCTTCCTTTTAACATGGGGCTGTCCGGATTTTTCACATCGGTCGGATATGGAACATCTTCGTAAAGCAGCTGATTGATATACTTCATGATAATCCTCCGTTTTGTTTGGAATGGTGTCTGTCTTGTTGCGATAACAGCAAAACAATATTTATAAACAGAATAGCATTTCGTCCCAAACCGTACAAGAGGAGAAGCAGAAGTTTATGTAATCTTCTGGAAAAGGAAAAAATTTTTTGTGTGATATTCCGTAGCCGGTATGGAATTTGGCTGCAGGGATAAAAAAGACAGGCGAATTGTTTCGCCTGTCTTCTCCTTTTAGGACATAAGCGGACAAAGCCGGGCAATATACTAAAACAGGAAGGCGGGTGGGAGAGATGTTTTGTTTGATCAAATGCAGCAGGAAAAAAGTGTTGGCTGCCGCGGCAGCTCTGCTTTGCCTGGGAGGGATACTGACGCCGGTTCAGCAAACCAAAGCAGTGTCGGGGCCGGCCTATGAGGATTTGTATCCCGATATGTATGTCAATACCGGAAACGAGTTTGCGCAAGAGGAAGGAAAAGTGGTTTACTACACCTTTGACGACGGCCCCTCCCAAAATACCATTGCTATTTTAGATACCCTGAAAGAAAAAGGGGTCAAAGCCACTTTTTTTGTAACCGGCCAGGAGGTATCCGGTGTCGACTCCGATGCAATCCTAAAACGGATCGTCGATGAGGGGCACAGCATCGGGATGCACACCTATTCTCATGTATATCAGCAGATTTACAGCAGTGTAGAAAATTACCTGGCCGATTTTTACAAGATCCGCGAAAGAATCATTCAGGTTACCGGTGTGGAGCCGAAAATTTTTCGCTTCCCAGGCGGAAGCGTTAAAAACAGTTTTGCAAGCCCTGCTGTTCAAAAAGCCATCCGGATTGAAATGCGGCGCCGGGGCTATCTCTACTATGACTGGAATCTGGTATCCGGCGACGATAAATCCTACATGACGGATACAAATACGCTGATTCGCAATATTGTCAATGGCGCACAGGGGAAAGATAAGGTCGTGATCCTCTGTCACGATGATCCTATGCGGGTTTCCACGGCGGAGGCGGTAGGGCCGGTGATCGACCAGCTGACAGAGCAGGGATACCGGTTCGAGAAGCTGACGGAATCGGTGGAACCAATACAATTTCACAATGACGATGAAGCGTGAAAACATCGGCGCCACCCGTAAAAAGGCCGCGGGCAGCGGCCTTTTTGCGGGGGAGAAACGGGCTTTTCGATTAAAAAATGTTTCGCAGATAGGGGATTTCAGAATCGTAAATGTGGTGCAAGAGGTTTTTGATTCGGTTGAGTTCGGCGGTAAATTCAGAGAGATCTCCGTATTTGGCCAGCATTTCCAGGCGGGTCATGGCTCCTGTTACCTCGTCCAGTTCCGTATGGCGCACAAACCGGATCAGCACATGCTCCGCTTCCATCCATTGCCGGCAGATGCCGGAAGCCTGAGAGGACAGCGATTCAAATGTTTCCTGATATACCGCCCGTTCCAAATCCTGAATCCTCTGGGTAAAATCATGTTGATAGCGGGATACAGTGACAAGACTTACAGTGCAAAGGAGGAAAATGGCCAGTAAAATGGCGACACACAAAGCGACTCGCTTCATTGGGACGCCTCCTTTTTCAGTAGCTTGTAGTTGCCGTTTCGGTCGCAGGTCAGCAAAAAGATTTCCTCCAGCGGACACTGTTTTTCCTGCAGAAGATTGCCCAGCCAGTCCTTATCTTTTCCGCAAAACTGTAAAGCCGCGTCGGAGATTTGCCCGTCGGCTACGACGACCATCGGCGGAGCGTCGGCGTTTTTAGGCTCTTTTACATGCAGGTCCTGGTTGGTAGGTTGCTGGGATTTGAATTTTTGAAAGATGTTCAGTTTACCGGTGGTTTCCACCACGGCAAACGCCACCTGATTGATATCAAAACATCCCTGGCCGCGAAGCTGAGCGGTCAAATCATCAATGGACAGACGCAGGGCGGAAAGCTGCTTTTGATCGATTACACCGTCTTTGATCAGGACTCGGGGAGAGCCGGAAACAATTTTTCGCATCCGCGGGCTTTTTAAAATCAGGCCGGAAACCAACACTTCACAGGATACCAGCGTGAAAATGGAAACCAGCCCTGCGGTCAGGGGAATATTGGTATCCTCGATCGGCAGCGTGGCGATGTTGGAAATCAGGATGGTGATGACCAGTTCCGTGGGTGAAAGTTCTCCGATCTGCCTTTTTCCCATGATTCGAACAGCGACGACGATCACTATGTATAGGATCATCGTGCGCAGAAAATTGACTGCCATATTCTCAAGCCCTCCCTTGCCTTTTTACTTTTTTAGTATGCGGCAAAGTTCTTTTCGATATGCATTGTTTTTCCAGGTAATTTGTGAATGTTTTTTCTTCGATTCGCCAACAATCACTGAGAAAGAAGGGATGGACATGCCACAGTGGTTTGAAAAAAAAGCAAAAGAAAAAGAACAAGATTTATATGTTACGCCCCAGCCTCCGCAGACCGAATCGATTCGGTTGACTGGGAATGCTGCAGAGAATCTTTCGGTCATCCGCAAAACGCTACACGATACAGCGGACTTTATGGTGCGTGAAATCACGGTCTGCGGGATCCCGGTCAAGCTGATGATGTTCGAGGGGATGTTCAGCCTGCAGACCTTGACCGAGATCATGCTGGAACCGCTGGGTGAGCTGGTTTTGGACGAACCGTCGCCCCAGGCGCTTCGGGAGTGGATTTTGCATCGGGCGGTGTTGGGCATGGACCAAAGTGAAGTGGAAACACTGGGAGAATTGTTTCCTTTTTTAATGTCCGGTTTTGCTGGGATTATGATAGATGGAATCGAAAAAGTGATTGTGGCAGGCGTGCAGGGGTTTTCGTTCCGCAGTGTGTCCGAACCGTCTTCGGAGGAAAACGTGCGCGGCTCCCGGGAAGGTTTTACCGAGCCGATCCGCATCAATATGACAATGGTGCGCCGCCGGATCAAGTCCTCCGCACTGAAAATGGAACTGATGAAAGCGGGGGTCAAAAGCAATACAGACCTATGCTTAATCTATCAAACCGATATGGTTGCGCCGGAATTGCTGCGCGATATCCGCCGCCGAATCGGTGAAATCCCGACGGATATTATTTTGGAGTCCGGCTATATTCAGCCGTTTTTGGATACGGATATCACTTCGATTTTTTCCAATGTCGGCACCACACAGCGGCCGGACACTCTTTGCGCCAAAATCAGCGAGGGCAGGGTGGGCATTTTAGTGGATGGAACGCCTTTTGCGTTGATCGTGCCGTATTTTTTTAACGAGAATTTCCAAAGCATCGACGATTACACTCATCGCCCTTATTATGCGGTGTTTGAGCGGTGGCTCAAATATTTGGCGTTCTTTTTCACCATACTGCTGCCGGGTTTTTATGTGGCGGCAGGCACTTTTCACCCGGAGCTGCTGCCCGAAGCGCTTTTGCTGAACATTACCGCGGCGGAGCAGGACGTGCCGTTCCCATTGGTAATGGAAGCGCTCCTGATTCATTTTATTTATGAACTGATGCGAGAAGCCGGGCTGCGGCTGCCCCGGCCGATCGGACATGCCATCGGGATCATCGGTGCGCTGGTCATCGGCGACGCGGCGGTGACAGCAGGATTGATCAGCTCTCCCATGGTTATGGTGGTGGCGCTGACGGCGCTGAGTTCCTTTGTGGTGCCGTCCCTGTTTCAGGAGGTGACGATCATGCGATTCGGCTTTATTATCATCGGCGGGACGCTGGGGATTTTCGGCATTTCCCTGGGCCTTGCTTTGATGATCGTCAACCTGTGTTCCGTCAATGCTTATGGGATCCCAAGCATGTCGCCGGAATCGCCGTTTCAGATGTTCGCCATGCGCGATGTGCTGATACGGGTTGGGTGGAAAAAGTTAGGACGAAAAAAGCTTAAAATCCAAAACCTTCCCGGTACGGAAATCCGGTGATCAAAAAGGAGGCGATGATTTGAGAGGAAAATCTGCGATCAGCTCCTGGCAGCTGGCGGTGCTTTTGTTTCTCAGCCGGGTGGTGCAGTTTTTTCTGGCAGTGCCGCAGAAAGAACAGCCCGGCGCATTGACCGCCGCGCTTTTGCTGCCGGTTTCGGCCGCAGCCGGCGCTGCGCTTTTGCTGCCTGCCTATTTTTTGCTGCGCCGCCATCCGGGCAAAGGACTTTTGGATCTTGCGGGGGAAAATTGGGGCGGTGCGGGCATGCTTTTTCCTGCCGTTTTTTTCCTGTTCTCGATGTGCGTTCTGATTCAGACTGCCTGCGGCTTTTCGTATTTTTTGACCAATGCCGCTTATCCGCAGACCTCTCCCTGGCTGTTCATCCTGCTGCTTTTGGCAGTGGGAGGATACACAGCGTCCATGGGATATGAGGCGACGGCCCGGTTTGCCTCTTTTGTGTTGGCAGGCCTGGCTGCAGCGCTTTTGTTTGTGGGCATCAGCCTGTGTCCCCAGGCCCAGTGGGAGTTTCTGCGGCCTCCCTCCCACGACGGATGGCAAAGCCAGGTTTCATTGTTCCTTTCTCTGACCCTAGGCAATGTGGAAACGGCGGCGCTTTTGTTTTTGATCCCGATGGTAAACCGGGACAAAGTCAGTGTATTTTGGAAATGGCAGATCTTATCGGTGACGGTGCTGTCGGCCATCTTTTTGGTCAGCGCCGCCGCACTGGGCGATTATGCAAAAAGTCAGCGCTTTCCGTTTTACGCAGTGACCAAAATTGCGGAGATGTCGATTTTTCAGCGGCTGGACAGCCTCCATACCGCTCTTTGGGTGTTTATGGCTCTGGTCCGCCTAGCCTTATTCTTGGAAGTGGCAGGCAAATCCCTCGCGCGGGTTCTGCCTCAGAAAGCGTCAAAATACGCGGTGACCGCCTGTGCGGCGTTGACAGCGGCCGCATCCGGGATCCTGATGGAAAAGCCGGATGCCTTGGAGTGGATAGGGAACTTTTTCGCCGGCGGGATACCGGTGCTTCTCACTGTGTTTTTGCTGCCGCTTCTGCTTTTGGCATCCTGCCGGAAAAGGGGGAGAGGACAATGAAGAAAACGGCGATAGGGATCTTGTTTCTTTTGCTTTTGCCATTGACAGGCTGCGTGCGGTCAGTTCAGCTAAATGAACGGGCGATCGTTCAGGCTGCGGGACTGGATTGGAAAGAAGGCGAATATGCTTTAACGCTGCAGATATTTGACCCCGAAGCGGCGCAGGGCGATGATACTTCTGGAGGGAAAATGCTCCGCGTAGAAGGCAAAACGATTGCACAGGCCATGCGCAACGCCAGTTTAAAACAGGGCCAGGAGATTTTCTGGGGACATACCAAGCTGATTATTATCGGTGAGCAGATCGCCCGGGATGGGGTGGATGCAGTGGTGGATTATTTCAATGCAAACGCCCAGTCCCGCCCCAACACGGATGTGCTGATTGCCGATGGAGAAGCGGGGGAAGTTTTGTGCGAACCGCTGGATCGAACCATCCTGCCGGTGCTCAGCACCAAAATGATGCTGGAAGGGTATCAGGACAATGGAAAGCTGGTTCGGTCACAGCTGAGGGGCGTTATCAGCTCCCTGGAAAACCCCCATACAGGCGCTTATTTGCCTTTGGTGGCTTTTTCCGGAGAGGAAGAAAACCCCGCCATCCAGGTCGTCGGGACAGCAATCCTGCATGACGGAAAAATGGTTGGGACCTTTTCGCCGGAAGAGACCCGCGGCATTCTATGGGCTGCGGGAGAGGTGGGGAAAATACAACTGACGATGGAACTGGAGGATCTGGGGATCGTCACACTGGATGTAGTGGATTCCGGCACGACGGTAACGGCCCGTATCCAGGATGGAGTGCCTTTTTACGAAGTCTCTGTCCGGGTAAAAAGCAACGTGAGTGAGGAGCTTTTTTCTCTGGAAGGAGTTTCTTTTTCCGAACGGTGTGACCGATATGAAGAAGAACAGCGGATTTTGGTACGCCGGGAAACAGAGCATGCGCTGGAAAGGCTGTTCCATGAGCTGTCCTGCGACGCGCTTGGCTATTCCAATATTCTCATGCAGCAGCAATACGGATACTGGAAGGAGCGTTCAGCCGATGATCGGGCCCTTTTAAACGGTGTTGGATTTTCGGTGACCGTATCCTCCACGATCAATCGAGGCGGCGCTGCGCTGTCCTGACAGGCGGAAATGTTACGGATTTTTTAATTTTAGAAAAAATCTTCTGAAAGACTTGATTTTTCCAAAAAAAAGGCTAAAATAAGGTTAGCACTCAAAGAAGAGGAGTGCCAAATCGTTAATAAAAGATTTTATATACAGGAGGCATTTTTATGACAATCAAACCTTTGTCCGACCGGATTGTAATCAAGATGGTCGAGGCGGAAGAAACGACGAAAAGCGGGATTATCCTCGCCGGTTCCGCAAAGGAAAAACCCCAGGTCGCAGAAGTGGTGGCGGTAGGCCCCGGCGGCGTGGTAGACGGCAAAGAGGTTAAAATGTATTTGAAACCCGGTGACCGCGTGCTCATGAGCAAATACGCGGGGACCGAAGTAAAACTGGACGGTCAGGAATATACGATTCTGCGTCAGGATGATGTTCTGGCCATTGTCGAGTAACGATCCGCAGTCAAACGAATTTTAGGAGGAATCAATCATGGCAAAACAGATCATTTACGGTGAGGATGCCAGAAAAGCGCTCCAAACCGGTATCGATAAGCTTTCCAACACGGTTAAAATCACTTTGGGACCGAAAGGCCGCAATGTGGTTCTGGACAAAAAATTCGGCTCTCCGCTGATCACCAACGACGGCGTCACCATCGCCAAGGAGATCGAGCTGGAAGACGCGTTTGAAAACATGGGCGCACAGTTGGTAAAAGAAGTTTCCGTCAAAACCAACGATGCTGCCGGTGACGGCACCACCACCGCGACGCTGCTGGCCCAGGCTCTGGTCCGGGAGGGCATGAAGAATGTAGCTGCCGGCGCCAACCCCATGGTCGTGAAAAAAGGTATCCAGAAAGCGGTAGATACCGCTGTAGAGGCAATGATCGCCAACTCTCAGAAAATCACCTGCACCGCTGATATTGAGCGGGTTGCCGCCATTTCTGCCGGCGATGAGTCGGTCGGCAAGCTGATTGGCGAAGCAATGGAAAAAGTAACCGCTGACGGCGTTATCACCATCGAGGAATCCAAAACCGCTGAAACTTACAGCGAAGTGGTCGAAGGCATGCAGTTCGACCGGGGTTACATCACCCCCTACATGGTCACCGATACGGATAAAATGGAAGCGGTTATCGATGATGCGTATATCCTGATTACCGATAAGAAAATTTCTTCCATTCAGGAAGTTCTGCCTTTGCTGGAGCAGATCGTGCAGGCAGGCAAAAAGCTGGTCATCATCGCTGAGGATGTCGAGGGCGAGGCTTTGTCCACGCTGATCGTCAACAAGCTGCGCGGCACCTTTACCTGCGTTGCGGTAAAAGCGCCCGGATTCGGCGACAGAAGAAAAGAAATGCT
>DFDW01000025.1:115547-142566 GCA_002369315.1 Ruminococcaceae bacterium UBA3818
ATGCTGCAGGATATCGCGATCCTCACCGGTGGTCAGGTCATCAGTGAGGAACTGGGTCTGGAGCTGAAAGACACCACGATGAATCAGCTGGGCCGCGCGAAACAGGTCAAAGTCCAGAAAGAAAACACCATCATTGTGGACGGCGCCGGTTCTTCCGATGAGATCAAAGCCCGTATCCATCAGATCAAAGCCCAGATCGAGACCACCACTTCCGAATTCGACAAAGAGAAACTGCAGGAGCGTCTGGCAAAATTGTCCGGCGGCGTAGCGGTTATCAAGGTCGGTGCGGCTACCGAAGTAGAAATGAAAGATAAGAAGCTGCGCATTGAGGACGCTCTGTCCGCTACCAAAGCGGCAGTGGAAGAGGGCATCGTTGCCGGCGGCGGTACCGCGCTGATCAACGCGATCCCCGCGGTAGAAGCGCTGCTGGAATCCACGGAAGGCGACGAGAAAACCGGTGTGAAGATCGTCCGCAAGGCCATCGAGGAGCCTGTCCGCCAGATCGCGGCCAACGCAGGTCTGGATGGTGCGGTTATCATTGATAAAATCGTAAACTCCGGCAAGGTCGGCTATGGTTACGATGCGGCCAAAGAAGTATACTGCGATATGATCCCCAGCGGTATCGTTGATCCGGTTAAAGTAACCCGTTCCGCACTGCAGAACGCGGCTTCTGTAGCGGCAATGGTGCTGACCACCGAGAGCCTGGTCGCCGATATCAAAGAGGAGAATCCCGCGCCGGCAATGCCTGCTGGCGGCATGGGCGGCATGTATTAACAGAACAACCCCAAAAAGAGACGGCCTTGGCCGTCTCTTTTTTTGTGGCTTCACAGATGGCCGGTTGAAACGATAGAACAGATATGATATGATGAAAAACATCTCGGAGGATAAAGAGCTGCAGCTGTCCGTGGTCTATTTCTTCATCGCAGCTCATAAACATGTTTCGAATCTTCATGCATCCCGCGCCTGGCGGGTCGGCGTTTGACAGACAGCAAAGGAAGTGTTTCTTTGTCGGCAAAGCAAAAACAGAATTTTTTGCATGGCGCCCTGATTTTAATGAGCGCTACGGTAATCGTTAAGATTATCGGATATTTTTTTAAGGTTCCGCTGAAGGGAATCATCGGGGTCAGCGGCTTCGGCTACTTTAACGCGGCATATGGCCTGTTCAACACGCTGTATGCTCTGTCGGTGGCGGGAATGCCTGTTGCTGTAGCCCGGATGGTGGCCCAGAACATGCAGCAGGGACGTTTCCGGGATGTGCGGAAAATTAAGCGTCTATCAACCATCGCGTTTTTATGTGCCGGGCTGCTAGGCAGTTTACTGATGCTCGCAGGAGCGGGGCCCTATGTACGCCTGGCACAGAACCCAAACGCTTTTCTGTCCGTTTTTGTCATGTCTCCGGCGATTTTTTTCGTCTGTGCCAGTTCCTCTTACCGGGGCTATTACGAAGGCCTGCGCAATATGTATCCGACCGCCTGGTCCCAAGTGCTTGAAGCGCTTGTGAAATTGGTATGCGGCTTGCTGTTCGCTTGTGCCGCCATCCGAATGGGGATGGAGGAATATGAGGGATCCGGCACGGTTTTCGGCGCTTTGGTATCTACGCCGGAACAGGCGCGGCTTGCCGTACTGCCCTACGGAGCCGCCGGCGCGATTTTGGGCATTGTGGTCAGCACCGCGGCGGGTTCTCTTTTCCTGTGGGCGTATAACCGGCGAAGAGGGGACGGCATTTCCGCACAGATGCTGGAACAAGCAGTTCCGGCAGCCACGGGCAAAGAGATTTTAAAACAGCTGTGGACCATTGCCGTTCCCATCTGCCTGGGTGCGCTGGCGCTGAATATCACAACATTAATCGATGTCAGTTCGCTGACAAACCGCTTGTCCACCGCGCTGGCCAATGGCGAAGAAGCACTGCTTTCGATGTACGACGGGATCCTGCCGGCGGATATGCCGCGGGAGGAGATCCCCAATTACCTGTTTGGCGCTTACAATATGTCGGTCACGCTTTTTAATCTGATCCCGGCGCTGACAACGACCTTTGGCGTCAGTGCTCTCCCGTCGGTGACCACCGCATGGACCTCGCAAAACCGAAGGATGCTGCAAAAAAATATCGAGTCGGTATGGCGGGTAACTTCTATGATCGCTTTTCCTGCCGGGTTCGGCATCTGTGCGTTGGCGGAGCCGATCCTGACGCTGGTGTACCAAGCGGATCCTGCGTCGATTCCCATCGCGGCGCCGATTCTCCGTGTGTTGGGAATCGCGGCGATTTTTGTGGCGCTAAGCTCTCCGACAAACAGTATGCTGCAGGCCATCGGACGGGTAAAGGTGCCGGTGAGGCTGATGCTGATCGGCGGTTTTTTAAAGCTGGCGGTTAATTTTTCGCTGGTTCCCATTCCGTCGGTCAACATTCAGGGAGCGCCTTTTGGAACGCTTTTGTGTTATATGACAATCATTTGTATTTCCGTCCCGACATTGTGCCGGGCGGCAGGGGTTCGGCTGCGGTTTGGAAAGGTGTTTTTGAAGCCCCTTTTTGCGGGAGCGCTTTGTGGCATCACCGCCTGGGCCGGATATGGGTTGTTGTCTCGGGTGGCAGGAAATACCATTTCCACTTCCTTTTCCATCCTGGCAGCGGGGATTGTGTATGTTGTGGTATTGTTTTTAACGCATGGCGTTGAAAAATATGATATTTTAATGCTGCCAAAAGGAGAAAAAATCGCAAAACTACTTGAAAAATACGGCCTGATAGAGTAAGATGAATAAGCCTACTATGTTTTAAGGCGAGGTGGCAAAATGCGATCGGATTTTCCGTTGAAAGAGAAATATGGATTTGATGATTTGGTCAAAATCATGCGCGTCCTGCGCGGCCCGGGAGGCTGCCCTTGGGATGCGGAACAGACCCATGCCTCTATCCGGAAGAATTTTATCGAAGAGACGTATGAAGCAATCGAAGCCATCGATGCACAGGACCCCGTTCTTTTGCAGGAAGAATTGGGCGATGTGCTGCTGCAGGTGATTTATCACGCTGCGATGGAGGAAGAACAGGGCAATTTTTCCATCGACGATGTCTGCGACGGCGTCTGCAAAAAGCTTGTCATCCGGCATCCCCATATTTTTGGCGATGTCAAAGCAGATACTGCTGAAGAGGTGCTCTCCAACTGGGAGACGATCAAGCAGCAGGAAAAGGGACAGAAGACCGCAACGGAAACACTGAAAAGCGTGCCGAAAGTCCTTCCGGCGCTGATGCGGGCGGAAAAGATCCAAAAGAGGGCGTCCCGCGCGGGAATGGATTATGACAGCGCGGCCGATGCGCTGCGTGATCTGCGCAGCGAAACGGATGAGTTGGAAGACGCGATGAAAAATGGCTCCGCCCATGAGCAGGCACTGGAGTTGGGAGATTTGCTCTTCAGCGTGGTCAATGTCTCCCGTTTTATCGGGGCTGATGCGGAGGAGTCGCTGGGCCTTTCCTGCGAGAAGTTCGTCAAACGGTTCGCCCTGGTGGAAGAATTGGCCTGCCAGCGCGGAATCGACATGAAAACGGCCGGCATCCAAAAGCTGGACGAGCTGTGGGGAGAAGTGAAAAAAGGTTGTTAAGCGGATATTTTGCATATCTGCACAATAAATAAAATTGAAATAAGCGGAGGAAAAAACAATGACCAAAACCGAACTGATTAATGTGGTTGCCGAAAAAACCGGTTTTTCCAAAAAAGACAGCGATAAAGCGGTTGCTGCCGTAATCGATGCGATTTCTGAGGCCCTTACTGCTGGCGACAAAGTTCAGCTGGTTGGCTTTGGCACTTTTGAGGTGAAAGCGCGCGGTGAGAGAAAGGGTATCAATCCCAGAACCAAAGAGGAAATCACCATTGCGGCTTCTAAACTGCCTTCTTTTAAAGCCGGCAAAGCGCTGAAAGACGCGGTTTCCAAATAAGAATCAAAACGGAAAAGATGCTGCGTAAACACGGGAAATTCTTGTGTTTGCGCATTTTTCTTAAGGAGTTTTGTCATGCGATTAGACAAATATTTGAAAGTCACCCGGTTGATCAAGCGCCGGACGGTCGCCAACGAAGCATGTGACGCCGGACGGATTTTAGTCAACGGCAAGGTGGCCCGCGCCTCCTATGAGGTGAAAGAAAACGATTTGATCTCTATCCAAATGGGGACCCGGCCAATCAAGGTGCGGGTGCTGAAAGTCAGCGAATACGCGACCAAAGAGGATGCTTCCACCCATTATACCGTGGTAGAGGACTGACGCTTTTTGTCTGTTTTGTTTTGGCAGGCCGGCGCGAGAGCGCCGGCCTTTTTTGCTCCGGTCCGGCGATAGTCACAGAAAGAGCGGGCGCTTTTCTGGGTATTTTCGAAGGAAGGCGGAGGATGTCCGCAAAACGAGGAACGGCTCACTGTCAAAAAATATTTTGTTGATACAAACTGGATGCAGGATTCTCTTCCTTTTTTTGCACTAAAAGAATAAAGAGAAAAAGGGGAGATTGTTTTGAAAAAAATTTTTGCCGCAGCCGCCGCTTTTTTCATCCTGACCGGATGCGGACAGGTGGGGCAGGAGTCCTTACCGCCGCAGGAGACACCTCATTCCGTTTTGACAGACGGAATAATGAATTGCCGGATTTTATATCGGATGGAAGAGTCTTTGCTTCTTGCGGGAGAAGAGGACGATATGGCGGGAGAGCTGATTTTGTTCTCGCCTGTCGGGATCGATGTGGCCGACGAGCAGGGAAATACGGCGCAGCCGTCGCAGCTGGAGGCGGGAATGACCGTTCAGATTCACTATGACGGATCGGTTCTGGAAAGCTATCCCTGCCAATTGAGCGGCGTTACCGCGCTGCGAATCACCGGGACGTTTGAAAGCCTGCTGCCTTTTTATCTGGACAGAATCGATGAATTGTACAAGAAAGACGCAGGACTGAATGAAGGCACCGAAAAAATTGCGCTGGACTTGACCGGGCTGACAAATTTGACGGAGAAAGAAAAGGAAGCCCTCTGCTATGTGGTGGGCTGCAGGTACGAAAAAGAAACCTTTCAATCGACTTATGAAAAACTCTGCGAGGAGGGCCAGATCGACCGGGAGGAAATGTACTATAAAGATGGGATGATCCTGTCGTTGTCATCCCAGGAACGCTCTGGGCAAAGGTTTATCTTTTCGGCGATGAAGTGGAGAAGCGGACTGGGCGCTATCGGCTATCAGGACGCAAAAGCAGAACAAAAAAACGGGCAATGGGAGTGCCAAATCGAAAATTGGTTTATTTCCTAACGCCATGGCATGGTAAATACCGGATTCAAAAATGATTCCTATCCCCCTCCCGTCGGGCGGGGGATTTCTTTTTTGCTTTTCCTGCTGCATCCCCCAAAGCGGAAATGGACACAGGATTTTTCCAAGCAGGGCGACAGGTTCTGACAAAGCCTATCCTTGTCCCGGGCCTATAATTTTACATGGGCAAGCAGGAGGGATGCAATGGAGCAGGAAATTTATGTGGATATTCTGGTTTTTCTCAACACGGTCATCAATTTTTTTCTGATTATGATGACCGCCGCTTTGGCAGGACGGGAAAAAAGGATCGGACGGATTCTGGCAGCGGCCTTTCTGGGGGGGATCTATGCTCTGATTCTGCTCTTGCCGCAGTTAAGCGGACCGGTGCTGACCTTGACCCGCGTTGCGGCGGCCGCGGTCATGACATGGGTTGCCTTTCCGGCGCTGTCTCTGCGCATGTTTTTATTCCAGTGGGGCCTGCTGTATCTGGTCGGATTTTTATTTGCCGGCGTAATGGTAGCGGTATGGTTCTTTTTCTCGCCGCCGGCTATGCTTTATGGAAACGGAGTTGTCTATTTTCATATTCCGGCAATGTGGCTTGTATTCGGCGTAATGGCGGTTTACGGGGCGGTATGGCTGTGTGCTCGCCGCAGGACACATCAATCAGGCAGAGGGCCCGAGCAGGTGCAAATCGGAATCGATGGTAAGCGGGTCTCCTTGTGGGGGGAGGTGGATACAGGTAATCGGCTTTTCGACCCTTTCAGCGGTTTGCCGGTCGTGATTTGCCGTTATCAGTCGGTAAAAGAGCTGCTCTGCAAACAACTGACCGAATATTTCGAACATCCCGGAGTGGACCAGATTGAAAAAGCTGCCCGGTTGGGAATCCGGTTCATACCGTATGAAGCGGTTGGAAAAGAAGGTTTGCTGCCGGTAGTGCGGCCGGATTTTTTGGCTATCAGGCAAAATGGACGGTATCAGCAGGTGGAACAGGTGATGGCTGCCATTGCCGATCAGGATTTTTTGGATTCTGGCTATGGTATTTTGCTCCATCCGGGATTACATCGTCTGGACTGTCCAAAGAAAACGTTTCAGGAAAAAGGGGATCGGTATGGGAAAGACAATCAAGGAAAAGATTCTCCTTTTTTTCGCCCGCATTTTGGGAGAAAAAGAGGCGATTTATTACATAAACGGCCCGGAAAATCTGCCGTCGCCTCTGACCCGGGAGGAGGAGGCACAGGTATTCCGGCGACTGCCGGGGGATGCCGAGGCAAGGGAAACACTGATCGTCCATAATCTCAGGCTGGTGGTCTACATTGCTCGCAAATTTGAGTCTACCGGCATTGGCGTGGAGGATTTGATTTCCATTGGAACCATCGGGCTGATCAAGGCGGTCAATACCTTTTGCCCGGACCGCAACATCAAATTGGCGACCTATGCTTCCCGCTGTATTGAAAATGAAATTTTGATGTATCTGCGCAAAACGCAGCCGCAGAAGAATGAGATTTCCATCGATGAGCCGCTGAATGTCGACTGGGATGGAAACGAATTGCTGCTTTCGGATATTCTTGGGACCGACAGTGACATGGTAAACCGGAATATCGAAAACCAAGTGGAGCGGAATTTGCTTTTGGAAGCGGTGGCCAAACTGAGTGAGCGGGAGCGTATGATTATGGAGTTGCGGTTCGGTTTGGGCGGGAAAAAAGAGCATACGCAAAAAGAAGTGGCAGATATTATCGGCATTTCCCAGTCTTACATTTCCCGGCTGGAGAAACGAATCATGAAGAGCCTGAAAGACGAGTTGGAAAAAACAGCGGTGTAAGCCTGTGAAGAATGGATGTTTCGTGAGTATATCCCAAAACCAAAGCCCCCATGGCGATATGCCATAGGGGCTTTTTAGCTTTTTCAACCGGTCGATGCAAACCCGACCGCTATATGCCGTTCGACGCGCTTTCCCGCCGGAAGCCAAGATAGCGTGTGCCTTGAAAGGTCAGCCGGCCGAAATCTCCTTCGACCAACATACCATATTCGTTTGCGCTGACGCCAAGTTCCATCCGGTCGCCGCTTTCCACCTGAAAAGTGACATAGTACCAAGTGGATAAGGCCGTATGCGATATACCGTTTCCGGAATGGTGATGATGGTGCGTTACTTCTTCCCGCTTGGCTACAACGGTCGCGTCAACCGTCAGCCGGGGGGAATGGTTGTTTTTATTCCACTGTGAAACAGATCGGATTGCTGTTAGGATAAACATTCCGATGATCAAAGCGAACACCAGAAAAAACAGAATCTCAAATCCGCCGCCGAAGAAAAATCCCATGGCATTTGGCCTCTTTCTTTTTTGTTTTCCTGCCTCTTTTCAGAGAGGGCTTGCTGCGATATCCTTCATCGCAGCCCGTACAATCGTGCCAACAATCCTTTTACCTGCAAAGCGCTTGATAGAGCGCTTCTGCCGTCGGCGCATTCAGCAGCGAGGAAACTGCATCCGGGCGGCTCAAGAACCGTGCCAGGTTTGATAACACTTTCATATGGCTGTCTGCGTCGGTGCCGCAGAAGCCAAGCAGCAGACGGACAGGACCATTGACGCCTCCGGCATCCAACGGATAGGCCAGCCGGACGGCGGCAACAGCGGGACGCAGCCCACCTTCGGAAAAAGCGGCATGAGGCAGAGCAGTCTTTGGCGCCATGACAATGGCGTCACCCAGCTGGCGGACTGTTTTTACCATTGCCTCGGGATATCCGGCAGCGGCACAACCATCATCGACCAAAAGTCTGCCGCAGAGAAGAACCGCCTCCTCCAGAGATTGGACCTGGGCATCTATGCGAATCCTTTTTGGCGAAAGAAATTCCGACAACATACCAATCTTCCTCCATCAGGCTTTTTTACCGGTTTTACAGATGTCTTTTAAACAGCAGTCCTGGCATTGGGGGCTGCGGGCTTTGCAGACAGCCCTGCCGTGCAGCACCAGACGATGGCAAAAGTCATTGGACTCCTCCGGCGGCAGCAATTTGCGCAGCTGCATTTCGCATTTCAGCGGGTCTTTGGTGTCTGTCAGGCCAATATGATTGGTGATGCGGATGCAGTGTGTATCACAAACCACAGCAGGTTTGCCATACACATCACCCAGCACCAGATTTGCGGTTTTGCGGCCGATTCCCGGCAGCTTTAACAGTTTTTCCATTTCATCGGGAACGGTGGAATCAAAATCCTGCTCCAGCATCTGGCACATGGCGATGATGTCGTGCGCCTTGGTTTTATAAAGACCGCAGGGATGGACGATGGCCTCTACATCGGCAAGGTCGGCAACTGCAAAGTCATGGATTGTGCGATATTTATCGAATAAAACCTGAGTCACGATGTTGACCCGAGCGTCGGTACATTGGGCGGAAAGGCGGGTAGCGATCAAAAGCTCATGGGGTTGGGAGGATTCCAAAGAACAGATCGCATCCGGATAGGTTTCTTTTAACCGCCGGACAGATTCTTCGGCTGTCTGTTTTTTTGTCATCTGATTCACATCCTTTGGGAGTGTTGGATTGGCAAGCGTTAGCGGAAATCTTCGATTTCCGCTAACGCCGTGAGGTTATTATAGCAAATTTTTTAGCCCAAAAGCAACTCTTGGGCGCTGCAGCAAACAATTCCCAAAACAGCGGACAAAAGGATCAATTTGACCGGATGGATTTTCTTTTTCCAAAAGCTGACTGCCAGCACTGCCAGAAAAATGAAAACAGGCAAAAGCTGAAACGAGGAGAGAAAATCCGAAGCAGACACAAAAGAAAGCGAGGTGTAAAGATTCCCCTTGGCCAGCGACAGTGCGGCCGCTGCAATCAACCCCACAACAGCCGGGTGCATACCGTACAAAGCCCCTTTGACAAGCCGGTTATCCTGAAAAGAGGTGAAGCATTTGGCAATCAACAAAATAATCAAAAAAGAAGGCATGATAACGCCCAATGTCGCGCAAAAGGCTCCAAGAAGGCCCCATAAAAGGCTTCCGTTTACATTTGATCCGGTAATGATTCCAACATATGTGGCGGTGTTGACCGCGAAAGGACCGGGTGTTGATTCCGCTACCGCGATAAAATCCACCAGCTGGGTATGTGTCAGCCAGCCCTGCCGCACCACTTCCTCCTCAATCATAGGAATCATGGCATAGCCGCCGCCGATGGTGAACAGGCCAATTTGGAAAAAGGTGAAAAACAGCTGCCAGAAAATCATCTTGTTTCCTCCTTCCGGGCTTTTGCGCGGAATGTCTGGTACAGGATGCCGCATGCCGCCGAGATGAGCAGAATCGGGATGACAGGCAGGTCCCAAAATGCCACACTGACAAAGGCCACTAATAGAATCAGGTAGTTGATCCAGTTTTGTTCGCAGGCTTTATACATCTTTAAGACTGCCTGTACAATCAGCACCAATACGCCAGTTCGAATGCCGACAAAAGCATAGGAGACCATCTTTAACCGCTTAAAGGGCTCCAGAAAAAACGCAAGGATGCTGATGATGAGAAAAGAGGGGAGGACAACGCCGAGGGTGGCAAAAAAACTGCCCCAAAATCCGGCGGTTTTGTACCCGACGAAAGTGGCGGTGTTAATGGCGATGGGCCCGGGCGTAGCTTCTGCCACGGCAATGATATCCAAAATGTCCTCGTCGGTAATCCAGCCATGGGACTCCACCGTTTCTTTTTGAATCAGCGGAATCATGGCATAACCGCCGCCGAAGGTAAATGCACCTATTTTTAAAAATGTGAAAAACAGCGTTCTGCATCGGATGCGTTTTTCTTTACCAGTCATAAAAAGGCTCCTTTCTTTGCCAGTTCTGGTTCTTATCTTAAAAGAGAAAAGAAGCGCCGTCAAGGAAAGAGGCACTCTTGACATCAAGAATGAAACAAGGTATATCTTAAATGGAATGGAATCCATATGAATTTCTGAAAAGGTGAGGGCGTGGAAAGGAGCAAAATCATGCGTAGAATCCGAATTTTTGATACAACGCTGCGGGATGGGGAACAATCTCCCGGCTGCAGTATGAATATCCACGAAAAAGTGGAGGTGGCCCGCCAGCTGGAGCGATTGGGGGTAGATGTCATAGAGGCGGGGTTCCCCATCGCGTCTCCGGAAGATTTTGAGTCGGTGCAGAGCATTGCCCGAGAAGTGCAGGGATGCCAGGTCGCCGGGCTTTGCCGCGCGGTAAAAGGAGATATCGACTGCGCCTGGGAGGCGTTAAAGGACCATCCGAATCCGCTGCTCCATATTTTTTTGGCCACCAGCGACATCCATTTACAGGCAAAGCTTCATAAAACGCGGGAAGAGGTTTTAGCGCAGGTGAAAGAGATGGTATCCTATGCCAGAACCATGTGCCCCAATATCGAATTTTCCGCCGAAGATGCCTCTCGCAGCGACAGGGACTATCTGGTACAGGTGTTTGACACGGCGCAGCAGGCGGGGGCCAGCGTTCTGAATATCCCGGATACGGTGGGATATTCCGTTCCTGCGGAGATGGAAGAGTTGGTCCGATATGTGAAAACGCATTTGAAACATCCGGAGAAGGTCGTTTTATCCGTCCATTGCCACAATGATCTGGGGATGGGCGTTGCCAATAGCCTGGCCGGTATGCAGGGCGGCGCGGACCAGATCGAGTGTACGGTCAACGGCATTGGCGAGCGGGCCGGCAATGCCGCGCTGGAGGAGATTGTCATGGCGATCAAAACGCGTGCGGACATGTACGGCGGCGAAACCGGCATTGATACCCGCCAGATTTACCGGACCAGCAAGCTGCTGTCCACTGTCACAGGCGTGCCGGTGCCACCGAACAAGGCTATTGTCGGCGCCAACGCGTTTGCCCATGAATCGGGTATCCACCAGCATGGGGTCATCAACAACCGCCTGACCTATGAGATCATTTCACCGGAAACGGTGGGAATCTACCAAAACCGGATGGTGTTGGGCAAACATTCCGGCCGCCATGCCTTTGAAGAGCGGCTGGATCAGCTGGGATACCGCATCCCCGAAGCGGTACTGGACCAGAGCTTTGAAAAATTCAAAGTGCTGGCCGACCGGAAAAAGGTGGTTACAGACCGGGATATCGAGGCGCTGATCAGTTCCAACCGTTACCAGATCCCCGAGACCTATACGCTGGACAGCTTCGTGGTCAACAGCGGAACGGTGATTTCCGCCACCGCCGTCGTCAAACTCATCAAGGATGGGGAGAGCAAAGAGCATGTCGCCAGAGGGGAAGGCCCTATCGACGCGGCCTTTAAGGCCATCGACCGAATCGTAAAACAGAATTTCCCGCTGAAAAACTACTCGATCCAGTCGGTCACCGAGGGCGAGGACGCGCTGGGCGAAGTCGTGGTTAAAATTTTGAAAGAAGACGAGACCATCACCGGGCGTGGATTGTCTACCGACATTATCGAGGCAAGTATCAAGGCGTATATCAACGCTATCAATAAGGCGATTTTATAAGGCGGCGGATGTTTGAGAAAAATTTTCCCTGCATCCTTTCGAAATTCTGTAACCTTTTTATAAGAAGACAAGACAATGGTTGTCAATGAAATATGGTTTGATATGAAAGACGGGAGAAAAGCGTTGATTCGCAGTCCCAGGGAGGAAGATATTCCGGGAATGCTGGATTATCTTTTTCTCTCGGCGGGTGAAAGCGAGTTTATTCTTCGATATCCGGAAGAGTGTAGCAAATACACCTACGAGGGAGAAAAAGCGCTGTTTGAACGGCTGAACGCCTCCCAGGAGGATGCGATGCTCGTTTGCATTGTGGATGGAAAGGTGGCTGGGAGCTGTCAGATTTCGTTTCATCAAAGATTGAAAACCAGGCACAGAGCAAGTGTTGCCATCACCCTGCTTCGGGAAGTCTGGAACCAGGGGATCGGAACGCGCATGTTCCTGGAAATGATCCGCATTGCAGAGCAGTTTGGCGGCATTCTGCAAATGGAACTTGAATTTGTGGAGGGCAATGACCGCGCCCGCCATCTGTATGAAAAAATGGGATTCCGTATCGCTGGCGTGCGTCCCAATGCCATTCGCTTAAAGAATGGGACCCTTTTGAACGAATATATCATGATTCGGGAGATGAAATCGGAATAAGGCCCGGTGGGCCGTAGCAACAACAAAACAGGAAAAGCGCCCTTTCGGACTGACCGGGAGGGCGCTTCCTTCTTTTGAGATACCTGCTGACGTTGTGTTTCCCGGCTTTTTCAGGCATATCCTGTCCTGCAGACGCATAAAATGGAACGAACTTCAAAATAGGAGGAAAGAATCATGGCAGACGAGAAAAACCGCCCCAAAACACCGCATCATGTCATTTTGGAAGATCGGAACTTCCTGACGGTTTCCGGTGTATCGGATATCGACAGTTTTAACGAAGAAACAGCAGTCCTTTTTACGGAACTGGGGGAGCTGACCATCCGGGGAAGCGACCTTCACATGAACAAGCTCAATGTGGATACGGGAGAAGTGACCATAGAAGGAGACATCCACACGCTGGTCTATACCGATGACCGGCCGAAAAAACTGTTTGCGCGGCTGTTCCAGTAGTGCCCACGCGGCGAGACAGGAGGGAAAGCTTTGATTGCTGTCAACACGCAGACGCTTATTTTTCTGCAGTCGCTTTTGATGGGAGCGGCGTTGGGAGCGGTGTACGACCTGTTTCGCATTTTCCGAATCGCTGTCCCGCTTCCGGCTGGCGCCATCGTCGCAGAGGATGTGATTTATTTTGTCTTCTGTGGCTTTATGTCTTTCTTTTTAACGATGACAGTAAATTTCGGACAGGTGCGTTTTTTTATTTTGTTGGGGGAACTGATTGGCTTTTTGCTGTATTATTTAACCATCGGAGCCTTGGTGATGAAAGGTGCCCGGCAGATCATTTTTGGCATCCGGTTCTTTTTTCGACTGGTTTGGAAATGGATGCTGCGCCCGGTGGTTCTCCTGTTTGGATGGGCAGGCAGGAAAATCAAAAGAATTCTCAGAAAACTGGGAAAAAGTATGAAAAAAGCTGTGCAAAAACACAGAAAACACTTGCAAATAAGGCGGACAATATTGTATAATTACTTTAAAAATAGGGTAATTCTATCCTTACAAAAAAGAAAAAAAGAGTGAAAACATGCCGGACTTCCATCGGGGGGTACAGTCCATGGGTAAAGATAAAAGAGTATCTAAAAGCAGATTGCTAAAAATAGCGGTTTGCCTTTTCGTCGTATATATCGCGTATTCCATTGTGATGCAGCAACTGGAAATCCGCGAGCGGAAAGTAGCATTGGAGACAGTGCAGCAGCAGTGCCAGCAGCAAATCGAAGAGAATAAAGAGGTAGAGCGTTTGTTGGCGATGAGCGCCGACAAAGATTACATCGAGCGGATTGCAAGAGAAAAATTGGGCTATGCTTATCCGGATGAAAAGGTCTATATTGACAGTTCAAAGAATTGAACCTGCAAAGGTTTGGTTTCATGATTTATTTATTAAGGGGAGGCATAGCTTTTAATGGAGCTTGCGGTTGGAAACATTGTGGAAGGCAAGGTAACGGGGATCACGAAATTCGGTGCTTTTGTAGAACTGCCTGGCGGAAAAACCGGAATGGTACATATCTCAGAAGTGGCGCCGACTTATGTGAACGAGATTCGCGATCACGTAACGGAAAACCAGGTAGTCAAGGTCAAAATCCTTAACATCACCGAGGAAGGAAAAATCAGCCTGTCGATGAAACGGGCGGTGGACAGGCCCGCACCGGCTCCGCGGCGTTCTGCACCGGTTCCCCATCGTCTGGACCGGCCCGACCAGTACGATTGGAACAGTAAGAAGAAAAATGAAAACATGTCGTTCGAGGATATGCTCAGCAAATTCAAACAGACCAGCGACGACAAGATGTCCGATCTGAAAAAATATACCGAGGGAAGAAGAGGCTCTGGAAGAAGAGGCTCTTCCAAATAGCAGCGCGGTGAATGATTGGTCGCGGGGGAACCGCATTCCATTCTAAATCTGATTTCTTTGGCGTTCTGTGCCGGAGGGGGCGCCCTTCGGCTCTTTTTTTTGACTTCATACGGGAAAAGAGGGGTATTTATGATTTTGATTCATGGATGTCTGCACACAATGAATGGGTCTCCCATTGCCGATGGTTTTATTGAAATACAGGGAGAGCGCATTGTGTCGGTGGGTCCGATGTCCGATCTTCCACAGGTTCCGGCTGACGCGGTTGACCTGAAGGGGGCAACGGTAACGCCCGGATTCATTGACGCGCACTGCCATATCGGCATTGAGGAAGATACCATCGGTCCGATGGGGGCCGACTGCAACGAGGCAACCGATCCTTGCACACCGCATCTGCGGGTCATCGATGCGGTGAATCCGAGGGAACGCTGCTACGCGGAAGCGGTGGACGCGGGTATTACATCCGTTGTCACCTGCCCGGGAAGCGCCAATCCCATCGGCGGCACCATACTGGCGATGAAAACGGTGGGCACCCGCGTGGACGATATGGTACTGTTGGAAAATGCGGGAATCAAATTTGCGCTGGGAGAGAATCCCAAGCGCGTGTATAAGGGGAAAAACCAGCTGCCATCCACCCGGATGGGAACTGCGGCCGTGATTCGGGAACAGCTGATTAAAGCGCAGAAATACCTGGAGAAGAAGGAAAAGGCACAGGCTGATCCGTCCAGGCCCGAACCGGAGTTCAACATGAAATGTGAAGCGCTGATTCCTCTTTTAAAGCGCCAGGTGAAAGCCCATTTCCATTGCCACCGGGCAGACGATATTTATACGGCCATCCGCATTGGACGGGAGTTTTGTTTGGACTATATTCTGGTTCACTGCACGGACGGACATCTGATTGCCGAAGATATCGCCAAAGAGGGCGTCCCCGCAATCTGTGGGCCGCTTTTGACCACTCGCTCCAAACCGGAATTGGGTAATTCCACCATGGCGAATCCTGGTATTTTGTCCAAAGCGGGCGTGCTGACGGCAATTTGTACCGACCATGATGTGATTCCAATGCCGCTCCTTCCGACCAGCGCCGGATTTGCGGTGGGATCGGGAATGGATTATGAGCAGGCGCTGCGGGCGATCACCATCAATCCGGCAAAAATATGCAAACTGGATGATCGTGTGGGTTCGCTGGAAAAAGGAAAGGACGCAGACATTCTGGTGTTTGACGGAGATCCTTTGGCTGTGGCGAATAAACCAAAGATGGTTTTTGTAAATGGTAAACAGGTCAAATAGAGAATTGGGAGGACGTTTCGGTGAGAGAAGTTCAAGTTTCTGAGATTACAAAACTGGTCAAGGAGCATTGCATTCGGGCCAACAAGATTCTTCCCTGCGACATGGAGTGCCGCATGCGGGAAGCCTGCAAAACAGAGACCAGCCCTCTGGGCAAAGAGATCTTAAAAGATCTGGTCACCAATTTTGAAGAAGCGAAAAACATCGATGTGCCGATTTGTCAGGATACAGGCATGGCGGTCGTCTTTGTGGAATTGGGTCAGGAAGTCCATCTGGTGGGCGGCAGCTTAAATGACGCCATCAACGAAGGCGTGGCCCAGGGATACGTAGAGGGATTGCTGCGCTGCTCAGTGGTCAGCGACCCGATACGCCGGGTAAATACCAACAACAACACACCTGCGATTATCCATGTAAAAATCGTGGAGGGTGACGGGCTGAAAATCACCGTTGCGCCCAAAGGATTTGGCAGTGAAAATATGAGCCGGATCAAGATGTTTACCCCCGCCGCTACCAAAGAAATGATTATGGATTTTATCATTGAAACGGTGGAGTTGGCAGGTTCCAATCCCTGCCCGCCAATGGTAATCGGCGTTGGCATTGGCGGCGATTTTGAGGAGTGCGCTCTGCTTGCCAAAACGGCGCTGTGCCGCAGTTCTGATTTGCGCAATCCGGATCCTTTTTACGCGGAGATGGAGGCGGAACTGCTGCGCCGGGCCAATCAGACCAATGTAGGCCCTCAGGGCTTTGGCGGCAGCACTACGGCGCTGTGCGTCAATATCGAGACTTACGGCACCCATATTGCCGGATTGCCGGTAGCGGTTAATATTGGCTGCCATGTGACACGGCATAGTTCTTTTGAACTGTAAAAAAGAGACGATTTTATGCATTAATAAAAGCTGCGGTGAAAATTTTATTTTCACCGCAGCTTTTTTGCGTATTCGATTTTTTACAACCAGATTGTTGAACGCAATAACCCATATTTCCTTTATAACCGATTCAGCGTCGCGAGCAGTTCTTTGCGATTGGAACAACCGGTCTTTTTTCAGATATTATGGACATGAAATTTTACCGTATTTTCGGATATGAACAATTTTGCGGATATTTCACCGTTGGAAGCTCCCTCCCTGATCAGACTGAGGACTTCAATTTCCCGCGAAGAAAGCTCATGGCTTTGTACAAAGGCATGCAGGCGTTCTTCCTGACTTGACAAGGACTGAGGAACTGGCATATAGAGCTTGTTATAAAGCATGAAGAAAACAACGAAGGTCACAACGAAGCAGATACTGGCCACGATTATAAGGAGAATCAGTTGGCCGTTTAGTATGATGCCGGCCAGATTGCCCATCGCGCCGCCCACTCTTATGCTGGTCGAGGGGGATTTTGGATACACTGCCGATTATACCGTTCTCTTAATGTTGGGCGAGGATTCGCCGGCGGCCTCCTATCGCATTACCCAAGGCGCAAACAGCACTTGGACGCAGAATGCCGATCAGACGCTTACGGTTCGCGCAAACGGAGAGCTGAGCAAATTCACCGGCGTAAAGGTGGATGGCGAGCTGATCGATGAGGAGCATTACACGGCGGTTTCCGGTTCTACCGTCATTACCTTGCAAACCGATTACCTCGAAACGCTTTCTGTCGGCACACATAAGCTCACCGTTGTCTATACCGACGGCGAGTGCAGTACGAATTTTAAGGTCAAAAAGGCGACCTCGGGACATACGGAGTTCGCGGAACCGAGCGAGCCGGAGGAAACGAACGAACCGGCGGAATCTGATAATCCGGCAAAAAGCAACCCGGGTACCGGCGACGGCAGCAATCCAGCGCTTTGGTTCGCGATGATGTGCGTTGCCTGCGCAGGAGTGTTAGGGACAACCATTTTCAGCAGAAAGAAAAAGCCTTCTGCAAAATAAAAGGCGATAAAAAGGGAATCCGCCGCTTATGGGCAATACCATAGCGGCGGATTTTCTGCGCCAAAAGGATTGTTCTTTGCCTGTAAAATCGGCCCGCTGGACAAACCGGAGCATTTTCAGCTGCGAACTGTTCCATAAAAACTCAGCGGAAGTACATGAACAGCTGGCATTTGATCATGCCGTTATACAGCTTTCTCCGGCGGTCGGCGGTCCGGCCGAAAATATGCTCAAATTCTTCATGCGGACTGATGATATAGTATTTTTTTTCCGGGTCAGCCGGGAAAACATTCCCCATGATTTGGTAAAGTCTCTCCGCTTCCTTGATTTCCAGAAGGCGCTCGCCGTAGGGCGGGTTGCAGACCACAATAGCCCTGCCGGTCGGGAGAGAAAATTGGGAAATATCCTGTACTTTGGTGCGAATATGAGCAGCGACGCCCGCCTTTTTGGCGTTTGCCATGGTCAATTCGACTGCCTGTGGGTCGATGTCACAACCATATGCTTTGATCTTGGCGTCACGCCGAATCGATTCCAGCGCTTCCTGCCGGGCATTTTTCCAGGCAGAAGACGGGATACAGTCCCATTTTTCCGCGGCAAATCGGCGGTTGATACCGGGGGCGATATTCATCCCTTTCATCACGGACTCGATCAGCAGAGTGCCGGAACCGCAAAACGGATCACAAATCACCGAATCGTCATAGAGACGGGTAAAATCAACAATACCGGCGGCGAGCGTTTCTTTAATCGGCGCCAGCAGGGAGGTCTGACGGTATCCACGCTTATGCAGTCCCGCGCCGGAAGTATCCAGAAAGATTGTGACGATATTTTTCCGAATCGAAAATTGAATTTGATGAACAGCGCCGGTTTCGGTGAACCAGCTTTGATGATAGTGCTGCTCCATTCTCTTCACGGCAGCTCGCTTGATGATAGATTGGCAATCCGGGACGCTGGCCAACTGGGAATTCAAGGACCACCCTTTTACGGGGAAGGCATCGTCCTTGCCGAGATATTCTTCAAACGGAATTTTTAAAACGCCCTGAAACAGTTCCTCAAAGGTCATTGCCCGAAAAGAACCCAGGACGATCAACACCCGTTCCGCTGTACGCAGTTGGATATTTGCTTTGGCCAACATGTTCCAATCACCGGTAAAGGTGACTTTGCCGTCGCTGGCCTCGATGTTTGCCGCGCCTATTTTTTTCAATTCACCGGACAGGACGCTCTCCAGTCCGAACAAACAGGGCACCGCCATTTTGATGATACTCATATGTCCAAAACCTTTATCTTTCCTTTTGATAAAATTGCGGAACACGCCGCCGGCACGCGCATTCGAACGGATTGGCCCAAATGCCGTGCGGACAATTTTTCTTTATTATACTATGTTTTGCCCGTAAACCGCAAGAAAATTTAAAAAGGGAGATTTCTGCGCTGGGCCGATGGGGATATGCGGTGATCGAAAAAAGAACGGTATGGAAACCCATACCGTTCTTCCGTTTTCCTGAGAATTATTCCATTTCCGGTACCAGCAATCCGTAATCGCCGCTGCGGCGGGAGTAAACGACGTTAATCTCGCCTGTATCCGAATTGCGGAACATAAAGAAAGTATGGCCCAGCAGGTTCATCTGCAAAATGGCTTCCTCCACCGTCATGGGCTTTATCGGGAACGTCTTTACCTTTGCCACATGAACAACTTCTTCTTCATAGGCCGGCTCGTCTGCAATTGGTTCGACAAAAGCCGGGGAACGAAATCTCTTTTGAAGTTTGGATTTATTGCGGATAATCTGTTTCATCAAGGAATCTACAACCGATTCCAGCGAGTCGATCCGGTCTGAGGTCGTTTTTTCTGCCCGGAAGAACATGCCCATCGACTGTATGGTGATTTCTACCGTCTCACGGTCCCTCTCATTGGTCACGACGACGGTAGCGGTAGCGTCATCGAAAAAACGGTCGAATTTAGCCAGCTTTTTCTCAACCCGCTCTTTGAAAGAGTCTTTTACCGTTGTTTTTCTGGCAGTGATCGTAATGTTCATAGATTCAACCCCTTTATTTTTAATCATCCCATTGGGAAATAAAATACATCAAATCGTTTCTATTCCAAGAGGCGGAAATCTTTCTTGTTAACCATATTATACTATAATTATTTATAAAATTCAATAATTTTGTGCGAAATGTGTAAATTTACTTTCACTATTCTGTAAACGAATTGCCGGAAAAATAAGATGACAGGTTTTGAGATAATGCTTCGATGGTGCTTTTTTCAAACAGATTATCCAAACCGGCAAGCGTCAGAGAGTCGGACAGGTTTACATCGTTGGGAATATCGATGAACTGGATGTAGGAGCGAAAAGCGTCATCCCAGTCTTCCTTGGAATCCTGCCAGAAATCCAGGGCTACCACAGCGGTCAGAGCATATTCGATATAATACATCGGCGATTCAAACAGGTGGTGGATATCCACCCAGTCCAATCCGTTGTCCAGGTAAGAAAGACCAAGATTATCGATTTCACCAAAGTACTCCAATTCCAGCTGCGCGTAAAGGGCGTTGAGTTGTTCCGTGCTCATATCAGGATTCTCATAAACTTTATGCTGAAATTCGTCCACCATGGTAGCGGAAAGGATGGTAATAAACATTTCGAAAACATTGGATTTTTCCGCCGCGCCGGCATCGGTATAAATGCGGTCCAGCCAGGGACTGGCCAGCAGTTCCAGCGTCTGCGAATGGATTTCCGAAATGTCCGATCCTTGCAAATCCTGTTCCAGAACCATCAAATCGCCGGTGCGGAAAAAGTTGAGCGCATGACCCATTTCGTGGATGTAGGTCCCGGCGTCATCATTGTTGGAAAGGACGTACGGCTCCTGCCATCCGTAGAAATAGGTGGTAAAGGCGCCGGTGGCCTTGTTGGGGGAGCTGGTCAGATCGTACAGGTTGTTTCGGGTCATGTAGTCAATCATTTCGCGCGTTTCGGGAGAAAGGTCCTGCAGAATCCCTACCGCGATGTCGACCAGTTTGCTGGCGCTGGTGATGCTTTCCAGATAGGATACCCGGGTCTGTTCCGGCAAAGGCGCAGTGTATTCAAACAGGTTCAGCGGATGGCCCAACCGCGCGGATGCGTCGTTTTTTAGCTGCAGGTAAACGGGAACAATATATTCTTTGACCCAGGCGCGGAAATTTTCGATTTCCTCCCGGCCGTAACCACGGTAGGAGCGGTTAAAATAATAATAGTCCAGGTAATTGTCAAACCCGGAGATTTCGGCCCTTTGGGTGCGCAGCGCCACCAGCTGGGTATAAATTTCCCCGCACTGCTGGTTCAGATCGCGGTAATAGTCCTCTAAAAGCCGGGCGGCGAACTGCCGGTCCTCCCGGCTTCCGGCGTAGATATAGTAATACATGTCGCTGGTAGTAAAGGTATGCTCTTGGGTTTCGTAAACCGTGGCTTGCGACAGCAGCTGGGTATATTGGGTCGTCAGCTGGTTTTCCTGCAATTCCAGTTCCAGCTGTTCCTCGGAATAATTTTTTGTGTCGATTTCCATGGCGTCCAGCACATGGGCGCCGACAATATCGCCGATCTGGCTGCGGTAGGGAGACTGCAGAATCGAGCGGGTCAGAGAAACGGCGGCAGGCTTGAGTTTGGCGATAAAATCCTGCATATACTGGTAGTTTGCCGCATTCTCCTCGTTGGTGGTATCAAGGCTGAAAAGGACGTTGGAAAGGGTATACATGTTATAATAGTCTTTGCAAAGCTGCGCTTCCTCTTTCCAGACAGCCATTACTTCGCCGGAAGATTTGGCGTTTCGCACCCGCCGTGCGAAATTTTCATATTGGGCGATGGTCTCATCCAGGTCGGGCTGGACATATTTCATTTGCTCGAAGGGGAGCTCTTCCCGGTTTTCCGGCGGCTGGTCGAATACTTCCGGAGCAGATGAAGAAACAGAAGAAACAGAAGAAACGGAAGACTCTTCCAACGAAGCAGCGCCGGAAGGCGTTTGCGCGGTGCAGCCGGTGCAGATCAGCAGCGCGGCGAAAAGGATGGCAAAAATTCGTTTCATGCAGCGATACCTCCAGAATACGGGCGAACGGGCTATCAAAAGGTCCTTTCGAACGGTTCCGTTTTACAAGAAAAGATGGCGAAAAGGAAGAGACCATTATTTTTTCGGCGCTTTCCTTTTTCCGGTGGGGGATTTTTTTCGGACAGAATAGCCGAAACTTCCCAGCCGGCGCCCCTGCGCAAAATACTCGCCGTGCGCGTAAGACAGCAGCCCGCACCGGGAAAGATGCAGTTTACCTTTTTCGTCCAGCAACGATTCATCTACGTTTACCGCTACGATTTGGGCTAAAAACATATCGTGAGAGCCCAAGGGAAGCACTTGGGTTACTTTACATTCCAGCGACAGGGGGCTTTGGGCGATCATCGGGCAGGACAGTTGTGACGCAGGCTCCGGCGTCAGTTTGGTCAACGCGAATTTATCGGTGTCCCGGCCGGACTTTACGCCGCACAGATCGGTGGCGCGGGTCAGGTCGGATGTGGTCAGGTTTATGACAAATTCGCCGCTTTTCGAAATCAATTGGTGAGAAAAGCGCTCTTTGCGCACCGAAATATAGGTCATGGCCGGTTCGGAATTTACAATGCCCGTCCAGGCGATGGTGATGATGTTTGGCTTCTCCATGGTACCGCAGGATACCATAACGGCAGGGACGGGGGCAAGCAGGGTGCCGGGCTTCCAGGTGACTTTGCTCATGGCGATACTCCTTTGCAGATGAAAAATATTGCTTTCATTTTTTATTTCAGATTTTATTTCAAAATGCTTTCTCTATTATAAGGGTTCCCAAAAAGAATTACAATCATCCGAAAAAAGAGGTTTTCCTTGTAATTTCTCCGCCGCGCTGATATACTTGTTTCAAGAGTCAGAAAGTTTTCTGAATGGGGGAAAATCACGATGAAATGTCCGTTTTGCGGCTATCACGACAGCAAGGTAATTGACTCCCGGGCGGTAGACGAACGGATTCGCCGGCGGCGGGAGTGTTTGCAGTGCGCCAGACGTTTTACCACTTACGAATCGGTGGAAACCATGCCGATTGTGGTGATCAAAAAAGATATGTCCCGTGAAAGCTTTGACCGGAATAAGCTGGTGAACGGGTTGCTGCGCGCCTGTGAGAAACGTCCGGTTTCTTTGGAAGAAATCGACCGCATGGTAGATGAAATCGAAGCGGATATTCTCAATTCCCTGGATCGGGAGGTCACTTCCTACCGCATTGGAGAGCTGGCAATGGAAAAACTCAAACAGGTTGACGAAGTGGCATATGTGCGGTTTGCCTCTGTGTACCGGCAGTTTGCGGATATCAACACGTTTATGAATGAGCTGAAAACGCTGCTGAAAGAAAAATAGCTGGCATGTTTGCCTCTGTCCGCTTTGCGCCGGCCAGGGGCTTTTTCCTTTTTTCTGCGAAAAAGTGTAACGTTTCTCTTTGTCAGGGAACCAATAGAAAGAAAGGGGGCGGACAGTTGAAAGATTTTGAAAAACTATATTACCTGCATAAAGAAGAACTGTACCGCTACCTTTTGGGACTGACACACGATCCGGAACAGGCAGGAGATCTGATGCAGGAGACTTTTTTGCAGGCGATGTTGGGCATCGGGCGCTTCCGGCAGCAGAGCAGTGTTCGGACCTGGCTGTTTGCCATTGGGCGGAACCTGTGGCTGAAGGAATTGAGAAAACACCGGGAAACGGTGGAATACGACGATCTGCTGGAAATCTATACCCGGCAGACGCTGGAGGAAACTGCCTCCAACCGGGAAACGCTGCACCGCATCAAAAAGCTGATGTGCCAAAAAGACGAACGGGTCAATCTGGTTTTTTCCATGCGTGTTTCCGGTTATAGCTATGCGCAGATCGCTCAAAAGGCCGGGATCAGCGAAAGTTCCGCACGAGTGCTGGAGCACCGGATTCGCACTTGGCTGAAAGAGCAACTGGAGAAGGGGGAGACCAATGAAAGAGAATTGTGAAGTGATCCGGGACCTTCTGCCATTGGTGCAGGATGGTGTGGCAAGCGAAGCGTCCTGCCGGATGGTGCAGGAGCATTTGGAGGAGTGCGAAGCATGCCGGACCTTTTGTATTTCGGAGCCGGTAAAAATGCCGGATGAAACATTGGACCGCCGACTGGTCAAGTCAGTGCGCAAAGCTTTTTTCTTTGCGGGAATGGCGCTGCTTTTGATCGGCGCTGCGGTTGGTGTGGCGCTGACTGACTCTATGGGCATGTTTTATAATTTTATTCTGATGCCAGGCGTAGGTATGCTGGGATATTGGCTTTTTCGAGGAAAATCTTTTTTTGTTCCGTTGGGCATTTTTCTGCTGAGCTATCTGTACCAGATCCCCGGAACGGGCTTTGTGGCCCCTTTGTTTCTGTCGGTGTTGTATACGTTGTTTTGCGGACTGGGCCTGGGAATCGGTTTTTTGCTGGATTACGCTTTTGCGAAGGAGGGGCAGAAATGAAAAAGAAAAAACTTTGGCTCCGGATTTTGGCTGCTGTTCTGGCTTTTGGTTTGTTATGGATTGTCGCTTGGATGACCCTTTCTTTCACGGGGGATCCGATTTCCGCCGCGATGTCCCAACGGGCCGCCAAGGATTATATCCAGCAGAGCAATCTGCGCACCATGGGGTTTGAATTGAGCCGTGCTTCCTATAACTTTAAATTCGGGGAGTATCTGGTCCACGCGGTATCCCCGCATAATCCGGATCTGCATTTTGATATTATCTGCCGCAATGGAAAGGTAGATTACGATACCTATCAGTATGATGTACTGGAAAATGGAAATGTCATTTCCCGATTCCAGGAGGAATACATGGCGCTTTTGCAGATTCAGATGGAGCAGGCGGGCCTGGGCAGGCTGAACTTATCAGTCAGTGTCGATGAACCGCAGGACAGTGCGGTTTGGGTGCCGGGAATGACGTTTGACCAGAATCTGCCGGTGGAAAAAACCATTCATCTTTATCCGGATTTGGAAGAGCTGACGCTGGAGGCTGCCGCAGAATACCTGCAAAGGGTTGGCGCGTTTTTCAAAGAAAAAGGGCACGATTTTGCCCGGATTGACCTGTATGACACAGATGAAGAGAAGCATACCGTCATGCTGACTGACATTCCCGTAGAGCGGATTGCAAAACCGGATTTTCTGGATTATTTGAAACAGCAGCAGCGGGAAACCGGAAAACGGGATGAGATGGAGCAATCGGCAGATCAGGAGGGAACTCCAGCAATTCCCACAAAACAGGAAGATTCACAGCCGTTTCCAAGCGTATATATTGATTGACACTCTTTCCGGCGAAAGAGTCAAAAAAAGGAGGAAGATACATTCTTCCTCCTTTTTTATTTGTTATGCTGCTACTGTGCGATAGCATACGCTTTTTGGGGTGCTGCTTCCTGTTCGGACGCCTGGGCAATCATCTTTTCAATGGTCGCAATTTTAATGCACAGGCAGAGGATTCTAGCTGCGGGCTCCAACTCTTCCAGCGTAGGATAGGTGGGCGCGATCCGGATATTGGAGTCTTCCGGGTCAATGCCGTAAGGATAGGTGGCGCCGGCCGGCGTCATTACGACCCCGGCATCCCGGCACAGGGAGATGACACGTTTGGCGCAGCTGGGCTGGGTATCCAGAGAAATAAAATATCCGCCCTTGGGTTCGGTCCAGCGGGCGATGCCGCAAAATCCCAGTTCTTCTTCCAGAATACGCTCTACCAGCTGGAATTTAGGGCGAATGAGCGCCGCATGCTTTTTCATGTGGGAAAGGACGCCTTCCTTATCGCGGAAAAAGCGTACATGCCGCAGCTGATTCATTTTATCGTTGCCGATGGTTTGTACCGTCATCTGCATTTTGATGTTCTGGATATTGTGGAACGAAGCGCCCATGGCCGCCAGGCCGGAGCCGGGATAGCTGATTTTCGATGTGGAACAGAAAACGAAAACCATATCTTCTTTTCCATTTTTCTTTGCTTCTTCGAATAAGTTCAGCAGCTTCACTTTTTCATCGGTCAATTCATGGACAAAGTAAGCGTCGTCCCAGAAAATGCGGAAGTCCGGTGCCTTGGGCGAAAGATTTGCAAAACGGCGGACAACCTCGTCCGAATAGGTGATGCCGCCGGGGTTGGAAAACTTCGGTACGCACCAAATTCCTTTGATGCTCTCATCCTCGCTGACCAGCTTTTCAACCAAATTCATATCCGGTCCGTCTTCTTTCATGGGAACGCAGATCATCTCAATGCCGAAATGTTGGCAAATGGCGAAATGACGGTCGTAGCCGGGGACAGGGCAGAGAAACTTCACTTTTTCCAGGCGGCACCAGGGCTTTGGTGAACCATAAACGCCATGGAGCATTGCCCGGGAAACAGCGTCATACATCATGTTAAGGCTGGAGTTTCCTCCGACGATCATGTTTTCCGCAGGCAGACCCAAAAGGCTGCCCATCAGCTCTTTTGCCTCGGGGATGCCGTCCAGACAGCCGTAATTACGGCAATCGGTCCCATCCGACGCGCTCAGATCGCTTTGGCTGCTTAGCACATCCAGCATGGGGGCCGAAAGGACCAACTGATCCGGGCCTGGTTTGCCGCGAGACATATCCAGTTTCAGATTTTTGCATTGATAAGCTTCGTATTCTTTCATATAGCTGTCTTTCAAAGCAGACAGACCAGTCGTTGTCATCTGAGATGCACAGGTCTCATATTGGGAACCTGTCATATGATTGATTGCCAGAAGCATTGCGATATCTTTCATATTTTGCATCATCATTATCACCTGCATTCAAATTATGATTTGATTATATACTATATTATTCAAATTTACAAGATTATTTTATAAATCTTGCAAAAATTGATAAAATGACGGCTTAAAATAGATTTTGTCTGCAGGATTTGTGAAATGTGCAGTCGATTTGTGCATAAAAAAGGAAGATGCAACATGTCTTGCATCTTCCTGCATATTTTTGACTGGATTATTGCTTCATACGGTTACTAAAATTCTGCGGAACCGGTTACGCGGGGGAAGGGCAGCACGTCCCGGATATTGGAAACGCCGGTCATGTACATGATCAGCCGTTCAAAGCCGAGGCCGTAACCGGCGTGTTTGCAGCCGCCGAACCGGCGCAGGTCGAGGTACCAGGAATAATCTTCCTGCTTGAGGCCCAGTTCGTCCATCCGGGCGGTCAGAACGTCCAGCCGCTCCTCACGCTGGCTGCCGCCGATAATTTCGCCGACGCCGGGAACCAGCAGGTCCATGGCGGCAACGGTTTTTCCGTCATCGTTCAGGCGCATATAAAACGCTTTGATTTCTTTCGGGTAATCGGTGACAAATACCGGTTTTTGGAAAATCTTCTCAGTGAGGTACCGCTCATGCTCTGTCTGCAGGTCACAGCCCCAGTAAACCGGGTACTCGAATTCATCCTTATGCTCTTCCAGCAGTTTCACCGCCTCGGTATAGGTGACCTGGCAGAAATCGGCTGAGATCAGATTCTCAAGCCGTTCGATCAGGCCCTTGTCATAAAAGTCGTTGAAGAATTTCATTTCCTGCGGGCACTGTTCCAATACATACCGCAGGACGTATTTGATCATATCCTGGGCCAGAGCCATGTCATCCTGCAGGTCGGCAAAAGCGATTTCCGGCTCGATCATCCAGA
>DFDW01000039.1:0-5535 GCA_002369315.1 Ruminococcaceae bacterium UBA3818
ACGTTTCTGGGATATGGAGAACGTTGCGGAAATGCCAATTTGTCGGCGATCATTCCGACACTGCAGCTGAAAAAGAAATGCCAGTGCATTCCCGGCGCCCTTTTGCCGGAACTGACGCATACAGCCCGTTATATCGCGGAAATCGCCAACTATATTATTCCGCATTCCTCGCCTTATGTGGGGAAAAGCGCTTTTTCCCATAAGGGAGGCATGCATGTGGATGGTGTGCAAAAGCTGCAGCGCTCTTTTGAACATATTGATCCGGAAGCGGTGGGGAATCGCCGCAACCTGCTTGTTTCTGAAATGGCGGGAAGAACAGCCATTTTAAACCGCATTATGCGTATTGACCCTTCTGTGACAAAATTTTCTCCGATCACAGAACAGATCATTTCCAAAATCAAGGAATTGGAATACCATGGATATCAGTTCGAGACGGCGCTTGCCAGTGTGGATGTGCTGATTCAGAAAGAATTGGGGCGGATGAAAGAATATTTCACGCTGCGCCATTTCAAAATTATTGGGGAACAGAATGAAGACGGCGTTGACCGGCTGGCATCCGCTTTGGTCAAAATACGGGTAGGAGACCGGGATGAAATCACTGCGGCAGAGGGAATGGGTCCGGTACATGCTCTGGACCGGGCGCTGCGCAAAGCGTTGGAAGTGTTTTATCCCTCTTTGGCAAAAGTGCGCTTGATTGACTATAAGGTGCGGGTTATGACGCCGGAAGACGCAACAGCAGCGATCGTCCGGGTTTTGATTGAAAGCACAGATGGAGAAAATGTTTGGACGACTGTCGGCGCCTCACCGGATATCATCGAAGCCAGCTGGAAGGCGTTGGTGGATTCAATGGAATATAAGCTGCTCAAAGATGAGCAAAAAGCTTAAAAAGCGATCCTTTTCAAAATTAGAGGATTGCTGTGGGAAAGCGGCAAACCGTAAAAACAGTTGCCACTGCAAAGAGAGGAAAGGCCGAGGGAAATCCTCAGCCTTTTTCTATGCGCAAAAGGATAGAATGATATAAGATGACTGAAAAATTTTTGTAAGGTGCCTAAAAAGATTGACAAAGACTGGAAAGCGATGTAAAATAAGTTTAAATTATTAGGTGCCTAATAAAAAGGAGGGGTTTTGTGGCAGACGTTTCCGGCGAGGAATTGATGCATTTATTCCGGTACTGTTTTAATCTTATGCGCCGGAGGTATCATCAGACGGTTCACGGCAAAGTCGGCACCCGTCAGGGACAGGGAAAAATCCTCTCCATTCTGAGACGGGAAAATGGAATCGGTCAAAAAGAACTGGCGGAACGGCTGCAGATCCGCCCGGCTTCTCTGAGCGAATTGCTGGATAAAATGCAGAAAAGCGGATGGATTCAGCGGCAGGTCAATGAGCGGGATCGACGTAAGATCAACGTTTTTTTGACTGACAGCGGGCAGATCGTTTCGGAGCAGATGATGGAGGCGCGCCGTGATATGGCAAACGGCGTGTTTGGCGTGTTAAATCAGGAAGAGCAAACGCAGTTGGAAACATTGTTATCCAAACTGATTTCGGAATTAGAAGATAGCGGAAAAGATGAAATGTCAGACTGACATTGCAAGGGGGAGTCGGAAAGGTTTTTAATCGATGTAAATTTGTGTGGAAGGGAACAAGAAAAGATTATGATGAAGCGGTTTTTTAAAAAGCATGGATGGAGATACATCCCTGGTTTTCTGTTTTTGCTAATCAGCTCTTATATCACAACGCTGGCGCCGATTGCCTTAGGGCACGCGATCGACTATATGGATATGGATGTGGCGCTGATTGACCAAAGCAAAGTATATCGACAGGCTTTTTATATTATCCTGATTGCGATAGGCGTTTTTATCACCCGCTACATCTGGCGATATTTTATCATAGGAAATTCGCGCTTTCTGGAGAACTTCTTGCGGGAAGAGCTTTTTGTCAAACTGGAAAATCTGCCGGTATCCTTCTTATCCAAACAGCGGTCCGGCGACTTGATGGCTTACGCGGTGAACGATGTGGGTGCGGTGCGAATGACGTTCGGCCAAGTGATTGCCATGTCGGTAAGCGGACTTTCCACTGCGGTGATGGCTATTTACAGCATGGTAACCAAGGTGGATCCAAAGTTGACGCTTCTTGCCCTGCTGCCGGTGCCCGTGGCCGTCTTTGTCATTGTAAAGCTGGGCGGAATTGTCCGGCGCAAATTCCGCTACGTTCAGTCTCTGTTTTCGGAGTTGTCCGGAGAGGTCAATGAGACGATCATGGGCGTGCAGGTCATCAAAAGCTTTGCCAAAGAGGAAGAAAGGCTGGATGAGTTTTCCGATATCAGTAAAACGATGTATGACGCCAATGTCAATCTTGCGGACACATCCTCTTTGATCTGGCCCTCGATTTCGGTGATATTTGGCTTATGTTATGCCATAGGCCTGATTGTAGGCGGCCATATGGTGTTGGCCGGGAAATTATCTTTGGGCGCGCTGGTTACTTTTAACGGCTCTTTGTTGTTGGTACAGCAGCCGGTTATGTCTTTGGGTCGTATCATCAATATGCTGCAGAGAGGCCTTGCTTCTTATAAACGGCTTCAAGTTATTTTAAACCAGCCGGGTATCCCGGAAAAAGAGATGGAAGATGCCCAAGAACCGGTAGGCGGAGATATTGACATAAAAGATCTGACATTCCGCTATCCGGAAACGGAGAATAATGCGTTGGATCACATTTCTCTGCATTTGCCGAAAGGAGCTACGCTTGGAGTAGTCGGGCCTACTGGCAGCGGTAAGACGACGCTGATGCACCTGCTCTTGAAAATGTATCCGGTGCCGGAACGGAGCGTTTATATCGGCGGCACGGATATTACGGAAATTCCGGCTAAAGCGGTGCGGGAACAGGCTGGTTTTGTCCCGCAGGATGGATTTTTATTCTCCGCTTCCGTTCGGGACAATATCAAATTTTATCAGCCGGGAGCTACCGATGAGGATATGGTCCGGGCGGCAAAACTGGCAAGCGTGCATGATGACATTGCGTCTTTCCCGGACGGGTACGATACACAGGTGGGCGAGCGTGGTACCCATCTGTCCGGCGGACAGAAGCAGAGAATCGCGCTGGCCCGGGCGCTGATCCGCAATCCGCAGTTGCTGATTTTGGACGATACGCTCAGCGCGGTGGACAATCATACAGAGCAACAGATCTTGACAAGGCTTTCGGACTACTATGATGGAAAGACGACTGTCATTGTTTCCCACCGGCTCAGCGCGGTAAAACATGCGCAGGAAATTATTTTTATCAAAGATGGGCAAATTGCAGAGCGAGGCACCCACGATCAACTGATGGCTCAAAACGGGCTTTATGCGCAGATGTATCTCCAGCAGGAGGAAGGAGGAGACTGTGATGAAAAAAAATAATCCCTCCAGCCTGATTCGTCTGGCAAAGATGATGAAGCCGTATATGAAATATTTATATTTCGTTTTTTTCTGCGTTCTGGTTTCCAATCTGGGCGTATTGATTAAGCCGTATTTGGTGAAAATTATTATCGATGATTTTCTGACAAGCGGCTTGCCGCAAAAAGGCATCTATTCGATTACCGGGCTTGGGATCAGCTATTTCTTGGTTGTTCTTCTCAGCGCTGGATTTACCATGGCGCAGCGCCGCACGTTGGCACGATTTGGGCAGGCAATTTTGCATAAGCTGCGTACGGAAGTCATGGAACATATTTTGCACATGCCGATAAAAACGCTGGATAAATACGGCAGCGGACGTTTGATTACCCGCGCGACGAACGATGTGGAAACGCTGGATGAATTTTATTCCGATATTCTGGTCACTTTATTTCAGGATATTCTGCTTTTGATCAGCCTGGTATTCATGATGGTGAAGATGGACTGGCAATTGGCGCTGGTAGCTTTCATCGGTATTCCGATTATAGCGCTGCTTACCTTTTCCATCCGAAAAGTATTGAAGCGCAATTTTGAGCGGATGAAAGCGATTATCGGACACATTAATGGTTTCTTCGCAGAAAATATTGCAGGAATGCGTATCGTGCAGGCGTTTAACCGGCAAAAAAACAAGCTGCAGGAATTCCGGGAACTGAACGAATCCTATTTAAAGACGACTTTAATTCAGTTAAAATTGCACAGTATGCTTCGCCCCGCAATGGAAGTGGTCAATTCAATGATCATTGCGCTTTTGATTTGGTTCGGATATAACCGGATCGTTGGAAATTTCGGCGGTAGCGCGGTATTGGAATTGGGCGTTCTCTATGCTTTCACCGATTATGTCAAACAGTTTTTTGAACCGATTAATGAACTGGCAGAAACCTATACTACCATTCAGTCGGCGCTGGTATCAGCGGATCGGATTTTTTCTTTGCTGGATGAGCAAAACCAGGAAGACCCATTTGAGGGGGACTGGGATAAGCCGATTACAGGAAAAGTGGAGTTTCGGGATGTATGGTTTGCTTATGATGAAGAAAACTGGATTTTAAAAGGGGTTAGCTTTACGGTAAACCCCGGGGAAAAGGTTGCTTTTGTCGGCAGCACCGGAGCGGGCAAAACCACGATTATCAATCTGATTGGCCGCTATTATATCCCGCAGAAGGGAACGATCCTGATCGACGACGTCCCGTTGGAACGTTGGCAGCTGAAAACGTTGCGCAGCGGTATTTCAGTGGTACTGCAGGATGTGTTTTTGTTTGTGGGTTCCATCGCAGATAATATAAGCATCCATAGCGATTTGAGCGAAGAACAGATTCGGCAGGCTTTGGACGTGTCTTGTGCCAGCGAGTTTGTAGAAGAATGCGGTGGGCTAAAAGGAGAAGTTACCGAGGCCGGCATGAATTTTTCCACAGGCCAAAGGCAGCTGCTTTCTTTTGCCAGAGCCATTGCGCGCGACCCGGCAATTCTGGTTCTGGATGAAGCGACAGCACATATTGATACCAACACCGAACAGATGATTCAGGATTCTATTGAGAGGATTTCAAAGAATCGAACTTCTATTTTTATCGCGCACCGTTTGTCCACCATCCAATCCTGCGATTGTATTTTCTTCCTGGAAAAAGGGAAAATTATTGAGCAGGGAAACCATGAAACGCTGATGCGGCAAAATGGAAAATATGCGGGATTGGTTCGTTCCGGGCAAAAAGATTGATGATTTGTATTTTAAAAAGCCGGCTGGAATTTCCAACCGGCTTTTTATCTGTTATTGGCACATGGTATAACGGTAGAAATACAGAGCAGCCAGAATCAGAACGATCCAGACTAGCCACCGCAAAGCATTGTTATTCGAATAAGGGCATACGTTGTAATCAGAGCAGCACGCCATAACGGCACCTCCTTTCTATTGTGCTCGCTTCATTTTATGCCCTAAAAACAGATTCGGCGCATGTCCGAATTCTTTCAAAAGAGAGGGGAGTTTTTTCGCGATTTGGTTGACATAACCATTTTAAAATGATATAATATCGTCCGTGGCTGAATGACATGTCAGCCATATTTCCCTCAGGAACGTTTTGTTCCATCGAATGCGGCAGTGCTGGAATCGGCAGACAGGCAC
>DFDW01000039.1:5590-36978 GCA_002369315.1 Ruminococcaceae bacterium UBA3818
AGGCACGTTTGAGGGGCGTGTGCGCGAGCGTGTGGGTTCAAGTCCCATCTGCCGCACCAAGTTAAAGACCCTATAAACCGGCATATAAAGCTGGTCCATAGGGTCTTTCTTATTTCAGTATAACACATTAAATAACACACTTTTGTTTTGATATAATTTCATCGAATACTTTTTCAATATCTTCGGCAATAGATGCTTTACGTCCATCCACACTATGCGCATATACACCAAAAGTATCCATGCTGCTGCTATGGCCGACGATTGCTTTAATGTCGCTTTCCGGTAACTGCTGAATAATTGAAATAAAGGTATGCCTATACACTATAATAAAGACAAATCGGAAAATCCCTGATATTTCAAGGGCTTGCTGGTTTGTCTTTATTCTTTTTCCACGTTTTTTATCCACAGAAAACAGGCTAATTAAGCGGGCCGGAAAGCTAGGTATTTCATTAGGACTAAAATCTCTCATCGCTCTAAAATAACACAATATTGGACTTTGAGGGATAGCCGCCGCTTTGATTAGTGGCGGCTTTTCTTATTTCTAAGCACAATTCAAGGAGGACATATATGACCAAACGATATTGCGGGGTGAAATTATGAACGCCCAAATTATCGCCATTGCCAACCAAAAGGGCGGCGTTGGCAAAACAACCACCTGCGCCAATCTCGGTATCGGGCTGGCCCAGACCGGTAAAAAGGTGCTGCTGATTGACGGGGACCCACAGGGTAGCTTAACAATCAGTCTGGGAAATCCCCAAGCGGATAAGCTCCCCGTTACCCTCTCCGACATGATGGGCAAGGTCCTGACCGATCAGCCCATTGCCCCCGGCGAGGGCATTCTGCATCACCCGGAGGGCGTGGACCTGAAGCTGCTGCAGGAGGCCGGTTATGAAATCAAACCCGGTAAAAATCCCTCTTTCCGCTGCGAGGGCTGGAGTCGTTCTGTCCGGCTGGACACGCTGGGAGAAAATTATTCTAAAGATGTGCTGCTCTCTGTTATCAAAGGTGAGAAACGGCACACGCCGCGCAAGAAAAAACAGATTGACCAGGAGCCGAAAAGGGTCAATCTTCTGGTGGATATTCAGAAAAACTCCAGGAGGGAAAGGGCGCTGGATATGCGCGTTGGGCAAGATCGTTCAATCTGAAACAGCTGGCGCAGACGATGAATTACCTCACCGATCATGGCCTACTGGAATATGCGGCCCTGGCGGACAAAGCTGCTGCGGCTGCCGCCCGTCATAATGAGCTGTCCGCGCAGATCAAAGCTGCGGAAAAAAGAATGGCCGAGATCGCTGTTTTGCGGACCCATATCATCAACTATTCCAAAACCCGCGAGGTCTATGTGGCCTACCGCAAGGCCGGGTATTCCAAAAATTTTTTGGCGGAGCATGAAGCGGATATTCTGCTTCATAAGGCGGCAAAAAGCCTTTGACGAGCTGGGGCTGAAAAAGATTCCGACAGTCAAGAGCTTGCAGGCCGAGTACGCACAGCTGCTGGAGGAAAAGAAGAAAGCCTACGGCGAGTTCCGCAGGCCCGCGATGAAATGCGGGAGCTGCTGACTGTGAAGGCCAATGTGGACCGGCTGCTTGGCACCGAGGAACAGGAAGCCGGACAGGAAAAAGAACACGACCTGCGGTGAGCTGGCCGTGTTCCATAAGCGTTTGAAAAACGCGCAGCCACATGATGCAATCGTGCGTTCAAAGGGGGCTTGGGGGACTTCCCTCAACAAGCGGCTGGCGGCTATCTGGATAGCCAAAAGCATTGCTTGCCAGTATGTTAGTAAGTCCTATAATAGAAACTCACAAAAAATTTCTAATTATAAAATAAAAATTCATTTTCGTGTAAATTCTATTGCGTTTAAAAAGAAAAAAGATTATACTAACTACGAAGGAAAACTGACTGTGTGGTTTTTGATTTGTCAGGAGGTAGCAAAAATGGATGAGGCCAAGATGGTTCTTTCTTACAATAAACTTTGGAAAATGCTTATTGACCGCAAATTAAAGAAAAAAGATTTACAGAAGATGACTCATCTCAGTTCATCAGTAATTGCCAAAATGGGGCGAGACGAATCGGTTCACTTAGATACGATTGTGAAAATTTGCATTGCCCTTCAATGCAATATTTCAGACATAGTTGAACTCCAAAGAAAGGAGGCGTAACGCATGGCCAGTTTTACTAAAAAAGCCATTCGGGATTCATTTGTGAAACTATTGAACGAGAAGCCTTTGAGCCAAATTACCATTCGGGATGTTGTAGATGACTGCGGCGTGAACCGCAATACCTTTTATTACTATTACCAGGACCTGCCGCAATTGGTGGAAAGCATTGTAGATGAGGATGCGGAGCGGATGATCCGGGAGCATCCAGCGGTAGAATCGCTGGAGGATTGCATCAATGCCGCCCTCAGCTTTGCGTTGGAAAACCGGAAAGCGGTTATGCACATTTACCACTCCGTCAACCGGGATATCTACGAGCAGTATCAGTGGCGGGTATGCGAGCATGTGATCACGATTTATGTGGACGGGATCTTGACGGGAAGGCAGATTTCTGCGGAAGACCGAAAAGTCATCATAGATTACTTAAAATGCGTCTGCTTCGGTATTATCATCGGCTGGCTGGAAACAGGGATGCAGGAAGGAATTCAAACCCGATTCCAACGGATTTACGAATTGAAGCAGGGTGATCTTGAACGTTTGATCGCCCGATGTGAAAAGGAAAAATAAATTTTTCAGACAAAAGCGGCCTCTATGCCTAAATTTCAGGCATGGAGGCCGCTTTTGTCCGTATGAAACAGATTCTTTCCCCGATACAATGAGAGCACAAACAAAAACAAGGAGGAACATGTTAAGAAAAAGGACTTTATTTCTAATCCAAAGCCAAACGGATACCGGAGTCTCCACCTAATTGTTTCAGTTCCCATTTTCTTGGCGGGGACAACAGAACACATTCCTGTTGAGATCCAAATACGGACAATTGCTATGGACTATTGGGCGAGTTTAGAGCATCACCTAAAATACAAGACTGAAAACGATGTGTCAGATTCCCTTAAATGTCGTCTGAAACATGATGCAGATTTGCTGTCTGCAATTGATGCCGATCTGCAAGATATTTTTTGTCAAATGAATGCTTAGTCTGCTCTACATTCAGATTGGCAGTATAGACGGAAGAGTTGGCTGCTATGTCAGCTCATGTAGTAAATTACGATGCGAAATCACACTTTTTATATATAAAAAGATTGCCTATGAGGTACGTGACCTTCACGCAACCATGAGAATATTGACAACCCAAGGAGGTATTTTTGTGTATCTGAACAATCGGATTAAAGCTGCAAAAATTGGCTATATCATGATTTCCATTCTACTTTGTGTATTGGGGATTGTACTGATTGCTGTGCCTGATTTCTCGGTAACGCTGCTATGCAGGCTCGGCGGAGGAATCATGGTTCTATTCGGCTTGGTAAAGATCGTCGGCTATTGTTCCAAAGACTTATACAGGCTGGCATTTCAATTTGATCTGGCCTTTGGCATTCTGCTCGTGGCACTTGGCGTCATTCTGATCATCCGTACAGATGCAATGGTTAATCTTATCTGCATTGTTATGGGCATCTGTGTTCTGGCAGACGCGCTCCTCAAAATACAGATTTCCATTGATTCCAAAGCCTTTGGCATTCAAAAGTGGTGGCTGATTCTCGCTGTGGCAATTCTGACAGGGGCTGCCGGTTTCCTGCTGGTCTTACGCCCATCGGAAAGCGCCCAGGTCGTGATGATCTTGCTGGGGGTGACGCTCATAACCGAAGGTGTGCTAAATCTGATCACCATTCTGACCGCCGTTAAGATCATTCGTCACCAGTTGCCGGAGGTCATCGATGCCGAATATTGCCAGATAGACCCTAACAGAAAGGATATGTAATCATCTATGCGTTTTTCAAAGGCGGTTGTAAAATACCGCATACCGATCTTAATTCTAACCGTTTTGCTGATGATTCCGGCAGTGATTGGCATTGCAAATACCAGAATCAATTATGACATGCTGAATTACTTGCCGGGGGATATGGATACCAGCATCGGGCAGAATGAACTCATGGAGGATTTTGGGAAGGGCGCTTTTTCCTTCATTATCGTGGAGGATATGCCGAACAAGGATGTAGCTGCCCTGAAGGCAAAAATTGAGCAGGTCGATCATGTGGATACCGTGATTTGGTATGACACCCTGTTTGACCTTTCCGTCCCCATGGAGCTGCTGCCGGATAAAATCTACACGGAATTCAATACCGACCATTCCACAATGATGGCCGTGTTCTTTGACAGCTCCACCTCCGCGGATATTACCATGGATGCGATCCGGGAGATCCGCGCCCTCTGCGGAAAGCAGTGCTATGTTTCCGGAATGTCTGCGCTGGTCACCGATCTGAAGGACCTCTGCGAACAGGAAGAGCCGATCTATGTGGGCATTGCCGTGGCTCTGGCCTGCGGGGCTATGCTGCTGTTCCTGGATAGCTGGCTGGTGCCCTTTGTGTTCTTGGCTTCCATTGGTATGATGATCCTTCTGAATCTTGGATCCAATATTTTTATGGGCGAGATTTCCTATATTACCAAGGCCCTGTCCGCTGTTTTGCAGTTGGCCGTCACTATGGACTACTCCATCTTCCTATGGGAGAGTTACAACGAGCAGCGGGTAAATTACAGCGATAACAAGGAAGCCATGGCAGTGGCTATCCAGAAAACGCTGACCAGCGTAGTGGGCAGTTCCATTACCACTGTGGCAGGATTTATTTCCCTGTGCTTTATGTCCTTTACCATGGGCCGGGATTTGGGCATTGTCATGGCAAAGGGCGTCCTGCTGGGCGTCATTGGCTGTGTGACTGTTCTGCCGGCCCTGATCCTGATTCTGGATAAGCCCTTACAGAAAACAAAGCACAAGGCATTGATTCCCAACATGGGCAAATTCGCAAAAGGCATTGTCAAGGTGTTTCCCGTGTTTCTGGTCATCTTCGCTTTGCTTGTTCCGCCTGCCTATTACGGATACAGCAAAACCAACGATGAAGTTTATTACGATATGGGCCAGTGCCTGCCCGAAGATATGGAATATGTCATCGCCAACAGTAAGCTTGCGGAGGATTTCAACATCGCCTCTACCCACATGCTGCTGATCGAAACGGATGTTCCCACGAAGAATGTCCGCAAGATGATCGGCGAGATGGAACAGGTGGACGGTGTCAAATATGTTCTGGGTTTGGAGTCAGTGGTCGGCTCCCGTGTGCCGGAGGAAATCCTGCCGAATTCCGTTGTGGAGATTCTGAAAAGCGACAAATGGGAACTGATGCTCATCAACTCGGAATATAAAGTTGCCAGTGACGAAGTAAACGAGCAGATTACACAGCTGAACGCCATTCTCAAGAGATATGACGAGGGCGGTATGCTGATTGGAGAAGCTCCGTGTATGAAAGACATGATCGAAACCACTGCCCATGACTTTAAGGTTGTCAACGCGGTATCGATTCTTGCCATCTTCCTCATTATTGCCTTGGTGGAAAAGAGCGTCTCCCTTCCGTTTATTCTGATCGCGGTCATTGAGTTTGCTATCTTTATCAACCTGGGATTGCCCCATTATTTGGGACAGAGTCTGCCGTTCATCGCGCCGATCTGTATCAGCACCATCCAGCTTGGCGCGACCGTGGATTACGCAATCCTGACGACCACCCGCTATAAAGCCGAGCGAGTCGCTGGCGCGCAGAAGAAACAGGCTGTGTGGACGGCGCTTACCGCGTCCATTCCGTCCATCATTATATCCGGCATGGGTCTGTTTGCTGCGACCTTTGGTGTCGCACTTTACTCCAATATCGACATCATCAGCGCAATGTGTATGTTGATGGCAAGAGGTGCGGTGGTAAGTATGCTTTCCGTTATCTTTATTCTGCCAGCGTTGCTCCTTCTTTGTGACGGACTGGTTTGTGTAACCACGCTGGATATGCGGAAGATCCGGAAATCCCAAAATAGAACTGTGGAGGTAACATCGAAATGAAAAACAGAGCAACGAAATTCATCTCGCTTGCGCTCTGCGCGGTGGTCTTGTTTGCTGCGGTCGGAACTTCCGCTTTCGCGCTGACGGGCGAAGGCAAAGAAAGCGAAGATGAGAATCAAGAAACAACCATAAATGCTTCGGCGGAGGCGGAAACATCCAAGGACGAAACCGTTTATGTGCTGGCCGGTGCGGATGGCACTGTGCAAAAGATCATCGTCAGTGATTGGATCAAAAATGCTATGGCCGCGGATTCGCTTGAGGATAAAACCGAGCTTTCAGACATCGAAAATATCAAGGGTGACGAAAGCTTTACCCTTGGCGGCGATAATAGCTGCGTATGGGATGCCCAAGGAAACGACATCTATTATCAGGGAAATATCGAAAAAGAGCTTCCTGTCCAAATGTCCGTCTGTTACACCTTGGATGGGCAAGCCATTGCTCCTGAGGCGCTTGCCGGTCAAAGCGGCCATGTGACGATCCGCTTCGATTATCAGAATATGCAGTATGAAGAAGTGCTGCTTGACGGAAAAACGGAAAAGATCTATGTTCCGTTTACCATGCTGACCGGGATGCTGCTGGATACGGAAGTCTTTCGAAATGTGACCATCTCCAACGGAAAACTGATCAATGATGGGGACCGGATCGCGGCGGTCGGCATCGCGTTCCCTGGCTTACAGGAAGATCTGGCTATCAGTAAGGAGAAACTGGACATCCCGGATTATGTGGAGATCAGCGCCGATGTGGAGAACTTTGAAATGGGCATGACCATGACCCTTGCGACCACAGAGCTGTTTGGAGCCATAGATTCTGATAAGCTTGATCTCCACGAATTGTCAGATGCCATGGCGGAACTGACGGATGCTATGGACCAGCTGATGGATGGCTCCTCCCAGCTCTATGATGGCCTGTGTACCCTGCTTGAAAAGTCAGGAGATCTGGTTTCCGGCATTAACAAGCTGGCGGAAGGCGCGGCACAGCTGAAAGCAGGAGCGGAGTCCCTGGACAGCGGCGCGGCCCAGCTTCAAGCAGGCGCTGCCCAGCTCTCCAGCGGACTGAATACTTTGAACGCCAACAGCAGCTCTTTGAACGGCGGCGCAAGACAGGTCTTTTCCTCTCTGCTGTCCATGGCCAATACACAGCTTTCCGAAGCAGGGCTTTCTGTACCGGCCCTGACAATTGACAACTACGCCAGTGTTTTGGATGGTGTTATTGCCTCTTTGGATGATACAGCGGTCTATCAAGCTGCGCTGGAGCAGGTTACGGCTACTGTCAATGCAAATCGGGGTATGATTGAGGAGAAAGTCACCGAGGCGGTCCAGGCACAGGTGGAAGCGGAAGTGTCTGCCCAAGTGACGGCTGCCGTCCAGGAAACGGTTACGCAGGCTGTCCATGAAAATGAGGCCCAGTTCCGGGCGGCGGTCATCCAGCAGGCGCTGGGCATGACCGTAGAGGAATACAAGGCTGCGATAGAAGCCGGACTCGTTACGCAGGAACGGCAGGATGCCGTGAATGCCGCTGTAGAAGCTGCTATGCAAGCAGAAATTGACGCAAGAATGCAGCGTGAAGAAATCCAGGCGCAGATCAACGCGGTTACACAACAAACGGTTGGGGAACAAATGCAGAGTGATGAGATCCAGGCGTTAATTGCCTCCAATACAGAACTGCAAGTGCAGCAGGCAATCTCTGAGGCCATGAGTTCCGATGCAGTCCAAGCGCAGTTAAGCGCGGCGGCAGAAGGCGCAAAATCCGTGATCGCGCTGAAGTCCTCCCTGGACAGCTATAATGCGTTTTATCTAGGTCTTATTACATACACTTCCGGCGTTTCCAGCGCCGCCGCCGGTGCAAATGAATTGAAAACCGGTGCGGATGCCTTAAAAGCCGGAACCTCGGAATTGTCTGCCGGCGCCGCCGAGCTGCTTCAGGGAATCCAGACGATGAAAGACAGTGCACCTGCGCTTGTGGATGGGATTACGCAGCTTCGGGATGGCTCTATGGAACTGTCCGACGGGTTGAAGCAATTCAATGAGGAAGGCATCCAAAAATTGATTGAAGCCGTAGATGGCGACTTAGATGGACTTTCCAACAGAATCCGTGTGACCGCTGATGTGGCGAAACACTATACATCTTTTTCTGGAATCAGCGAGGATATGGATGGAGATGTAAAATTCATATATAAAACGGATTCTATTGAATAATCAAATAGAAGAAGCGGTTGTGTGTGCGGCCACCATAACATCAATGTTACGGTGGCCGCCTATGGGGTATTTAAATGGACAAGATCATAACATAAGAAGAACGGCGTGAAGGTCGTCTCAGCTACCGAAGTCATTTCCGAGGGGGCAGAGGGCATCATCCTCGAATCTGTTCTGGAGGGCTATGCAGAATATTACTCTGCCGACCTTTCTGAGAAAGTGGTTCGAGGTATGACGGACAATGCGCTCAAGTGCAAGTTCAACGGCGGCACGCTGCCCATCGGTTATGTGATCGACGCAGAGCAGCACTTTCAGATCGACCCGCTGACCGCGCCGTTCGTGCTGGAAACTTTCAAACGCTACGACAGCGGTGAGACCATTTCCTCCATTATGAACTGGCTCAACAAGCAGGGTTTTACCAATACCCGCGGCCAGAAGATGACCTTCAACAGCGTGGGGCATAAGAAATAGCTCTTATTTTCTCAGGCCATCATATCATCTGGAGCAGGCTCCAAGTCAAGAAAAATTTAGATTTTTCCCTTTCTTTTTTCATTTTTTCTTGTTAAAATAGTAACAGTAAACAGTTTGATTATCAAACAAAAAGGAGAGTTTTTATGGCAAACAGAATTATGCTCAATCAAACTTCATATCATGGCGCCGGTGCAATTGCTGAGGTTGTGAACGAAGCCAAAGCTGGCGGCTTTCACAAGGCTTTTGTATGCACCGATCCGGATTTGATCCGGTTCCATGTGGCTTCTAAAGTGACTGATCTTTTGGATCAGGCCGGTCTTGCTTATGAAATGTATTCCGACATCAAAGCAAATCCGACCATTGAGAATGTGCAGCATGGTGTGCAGGCGTTTAAAGATGCCGGCGCGGATTATATCATTGCAATCGGCGGCGGTTCTTCCATGGATACGGCGAAAGCCATTGGCATTATTATCGCCAATCCGGAATTTGAGGACGTCAGAAGCCTGGAAGGCGTAGCGCCCACCAAGAAGAGCAGCGTTCCGATTATTGCTGTTCCGACGACTGCCGGTACTGCCGCAGAAGTTACCATCAACTATGTTATTACTGATGTGGAAAGAAAGCGTAAATTTGTTTGCGTAGACCCGCATGATATGCCCATCGTGGCAATTGTGGACCCGGATATGATGGCCTCCATGCCCAAGGGGCTGACCGCTTCTACCGGTATGGACGCGCTGACTCACGCGATCGAAGGCTATACGACCAAAGCCGCTTGGGAAATGACGGATATGTTCCACCTCAAGGCGATTGAAATCATTGGAAAGTCTTTGCGCGGCGCTGTGGAAAACACAAAAGAGGGCCGGGAAGGAATGGCGTTGGGCCAGTACATTGCCGGTATGGGATTTTCCAACGTTGGTTTGGGAATTGCCCATTCTATGGCGCATACGCTGGGCGCGGTATACGACACGCCTCATGGCGTTGCCTGCGCGATGATGCTGCCAATCGTTATGGAATATAATGCGGATTGCACCGGTGAGAAATACCGGGAAATCGCCCGGGCGATGGGCGTTTCCAACGTGGATGCCATGTCCCAGGAAGAGTATCGAAAAGCGGCGGTTGATTCTGTTCGGAAGCTGTCTGAGGATGTAGGGATTCCCGCGAAGCTGGAGGCGCTGGAAGAATCGGATCTGGACTTTTTGGCGGAATCCGCTTATGCGGATGCGTGCCGGCCCGGCAACCCGAAGGATACCAGCGTTGAAGATTTGAAAGATCTGTTCCGCAAATTGATGTAATGAAACAGGCTAAGGAACTGCCAAAAGTTCGTTTGCAAACAAATGAGTTATAAGGTAGTGCGATAAAAAATCCCGTCTGAAAGCAGTTGCTTTCAGACGGGATTTTGACTATTCTGTTCCTTTATAAAATTCACGAATCAAAGAATCGGGACCCAGGCAGGCGTCGGGGCAGGGAGCAAACCGAAGATACCGCTGGGTTAAATTTTGTGCGACATCTGCGTTCGGCAGGTCGTTTGGAAAATCAGACAGCGCTTCTTCAATTTTATGCCGGTACAGAAACGGCTCAAACCCATGGACGGTGTTGATATGAATATCCGCTGAGGGGCGGTAAGGCTGGATGTATAACCGTTCTCCTTTTAAAACTTTGTCCCACATCGATAAGGTATTGGCGGCTGTGGAGTTTCGGGCGATCAGATCCCGGATGATGCGTCTGGTCAGACGAAGCTGGCGAGCTTCGAGCAGTACTTTGCCGTCCTCTGATACAAAATCGCTGTGTACACTGACGTAGATACCGGTGCTGGGGTGTCCGTCCATCGCTGCTTTAAAAAGCGGATTTAGTGCGTGGATTCCTTCAAAAATCAAAAATGTATCCGGCGAATAGGAGACGTGAAATGTTTTTTCTCGTCTGCGGCCTTGTTGAAAATCGAAAATGGGGAAGTCGGCTTCTTTTTGAGTCCACAGTTGCTGCATTAAGTGGTGGAAATATTCGATGTCCAATCCGTCTATGCTTTCAAAATTGGGACTTCCATCTTTCCAGGAGGGAAGTTGCTCTCGGGGCTTATAAAAATTATCCAGAGAAATTCGTTCCGCATGTTTCCCGGATTGTCTTAAATGGGAAATCAGTTTTTTTGCCGTTGTTGTTTTTCCGGAAGCGGAAGGCCCTGCCAGCAAGATAATGGTAGTTTGCTTTTGGATCATGTAATCGCATGCCTCTTGTATTTTGTTGTCGAAGGCAGTCTCTTCCCGGGCGAAAAAAGCCTGTTGATCCCGGAAAAGCTGATCCGCTGTTTTCTCTGCAGGTATTTTCTCCATTTTTTCCTGATATCGTTTCACGATGTCATCCCTCCTTTGCTGTCAGCTTATGACAATGCACGGCGTTCTATGTTATTTGCCGGACTGTGAAATATTGGAAGAGTAATATTATCATATCATTCCTTGACGTTTTACGCAAGGCTACAGCTCCATGTCGCCTAACACGTCCTCCAAATGCACAGGAGAAACCTGCCGCTGAGCGAGAAGATAAAGCAGGGAATAAGCCTTACCAAGGTTTTGTGCCAAACGGGGATGGACCCAGCAGAGGACGGGGGCTTTTTTCGTATCATCCGTAAAACACCGAATGGCGTATTCTTTTTTACTGGCATGTCGATATTCCAACAGTGCATACCCATACCGGCAATGCCTATCCGAATCCCATTCTGTATGTAATACGCAAATTTCCATATTTTCTGCACCCTTTCCGCTTTCTGTTCCTGATGTCAGTATAAACGCAATTTGAAAAAATTGATACAAGTATATTTTGGTAAGAGGAGCAGCCGTCCGTATATTTTCCCCAAACCGCGAAATGAAAGCTCTGGCCGAAAGGTTCGGACAGAGCTTTCTTTGCGGTAGAAAATATCGCTCTAATGAAGCAGCATGGAAGCAAAATTGAAATAAACAATCAAAGACAGCGCATCGACAATGGTGGTAATAAAGGGGCTTGCCATAACCGCCGGGTCAAAGCCAATGCGTTTTGCCAAAATCGGCAGGGTACAGCCGGTGATTTTGGCAATGATCACCGTAACGACCAAAGTTAGGCAGACAATCAGCGCGACTGAAAGGCCAACCCGGTCCAGAAGCATCATTTTAGCGAAATTGGCCAGAGAAAGGGTCAGACCACAGAGAAAAGCGACCCTGATTTCTTTCCAAATGATTTTAAAAATATCGATCATCTGGATTTCTCCAAGGGATAAACCGCGAATGATTGTTACAGACGCTTGGCTGCCGGCATTTCCGCCGGTATCCATCAGCATGGGAATAAAGGCGGTCAGAACGACTTGGGCAGCTAGGGCGCTTTCGTATGCCTGGATAATTTTCCCGGTGAAGGTGGCAGATACCATGAGAAGCAAAAGCCACGGAACTCTTTTTTTCCAAAGGTCTATTGTACTGGTTTTCAGATACGGTTTACCTGTTGGGGTAATTGCCGCCATCATTTCGATGTCTTCGGTATTTTCCTCCTGCAAAACATCCATGGCGTCGTCGAACGTGACAATGCCTACCAAGCGGTATTCCTGGTCAACCACGGGCAGTGCCAGAAAATCGTATTTCTGCAGCTGATTGGCAACCTCCTCTTTGTCATCCATCGTGGAGGCGGCAATCACATGGGTCTGCATAATATCCCCGATGATTGCGGTTTTGGGAGAAAGCAGAAGTTCCTTTACGGTAACAAGTCCTTCTAATTTCCGGTCAGAGTCGGTCACATAACAAGTATAAATTGTTTCTTTATCAACGCCGGTCGACCGGATACGGTGAAAAGCTTCTTCCACCGTCATGGCCTTTTTCAAATCCACATATTCAATGGTCATGATGCTGCCGGCACTGTCCTCCGGATAATGGAGAATCTCATTGATTTTTTTGCGCACCTCAGGTTTTGTCTGGCGAAGGATTCTTTTGACCACGCTGGCGGGCATTTCTTCGATAATATCTACCGCGTCGTCGAGGTACAACTCGTCCAGAATTTCCTGCAGTTCTTTATCACTGAACGCCTGAATCAGCACTTCCTGCTGGTCGTTGTCCATTTCAGCGAATGCTTCTGCGGCCAGTTCCTTCGGCAAAAGCCGGTACACCAAAGGAAGGCTTTCCAAAGGCATCTCTTCTAATATCCCGGCGAGGTCGACCGGATTCATTTCGCGCAGCAGCTCTTTCAGCTGGGAGAATTTTTTTTCGCTCAACAAGGCCAAAGCTTTTTCTGTCATGTTCATTCCTCCTAAGTATTTGGATTCATTAGGTAGGAAGTGGAAACATCAGACCGGAAAAAAGAAAATCAAAAAAGGGTTTCGCACGAAAAGCAGGAAACCGATTTTTTCAAAATACTTCGCGGGCCGGTCTTTGTGTCGCCGATACTTCCTGCGTCCATGCGATGTCACCTCACTGTTCTTGATTTAAATTTTGTGATTTACTGCAAGTATGTCCTTTTTTGAATGAAAAACCGCCGAAGCAATAGCTCCGGCGGCGGGAATTTTGCAGAATTTTTCAAACAATCCAACCACCGTTTGAGCTTCAGCTTCGCAGGGCGATGAAATTACATTAGACAATGCCTTGGTTTCGACATCATCTGTTGACCTTCTCATAGTGTCTCCACTATTTCGCGGCAGCAATCCGTATCCCTGTGGTAGCCTTACCTACCGGGTTTTTATTCTGTTTCCATCATATTCTTTCTCTATCCCTTTGTCAACAGCGCGTCGAAAAAAACGGGCATTTTTATGGTTGAATCCAGACATTTTTTAAGATATCTCCCGTCTTCCGATGCTGTTGGAAAAAAGAGAGGCGGAAATATATAAAAAGCAGCCGGGAAGCATTGCGTTCCCGGCTGCTTTTTTCAAACGGATGAAGCCTAATCGGAAAGAATATCGATTTGGCACGCGGCCATCGCATCCAAAGCGGTTTGATGACTTTGCGGCGTGACGCCGGCGCAGCAGGACGCGACGACGCCAATTGGCGTTTCCGGCAGAAAGGCACGGAGGGTCAAAGCGTTGGAAATGACACAAATATCGGTGCAGACGCCGATCAGCTGAATTTCATCAATCTTTTCCTGATTGTTTTCTTCCGAAAGATACCGGGCAAGCTCGGTGCTGCCAAATGTTTTTTTACAGAAAACGGGGCATTGATGGCTTTGCTGGAAATTCTCAAGAGGAGGAGTCAATTTCCAGCCAAAGGTGTTTTCCACACAATGGATAACGGGCAGCTTTTTCCCCTCCCGGCTATCCAAATAATCAGCGTAATGCGTATCCTTTGTAAACAGGACCTCTCCGGGAAAAGCTTGGATATATTCGGATACAGGAGCAACGATTTTTCGAGCCTCATCGGAGCCGAGTGCGCCAGTAATAAAATCATTTTGCATATCGATTACAACTAATACTCTTCGCATGGATTTGGCTGTCCTTTCTGTTTTTTTCATCCTAACATGCGGCCCGGAAAAATACAAGCGTTTCTCCAGAAGTTTTGTTGCCATGCGCTCGTCTGGCTGGATTCAGTGGCAATGAACAGGGCCCGCACCGGTTATGGCGCAGGCCCCGCTTGTTATTTACCCTTGGCGCATAAGATAATTTTTTACCTGAAGCAAGCGATTCCAGGTTTTTTCTCCTACGATTCCATCAACTTTTAAATCAAACAGGTGCTGAAACATCATGACCGCGTTTTGTGTTTGTACCCCGAATTGTCCGTCTACCGCCAGAAGTGGAATCGCAGGATAGGCATCTCCCACATCATTCAAATACTGCTGCAAAAGGCTGACCCTCTCTCCGGTAGAGCCGTAAGATAAGATATTACCGTCCCATGGGGCAGGGGGATTGTCGGGGAGGTTCTTAGCGGCGTTTTCAATGGCATTCCAGGTGTTTTCTTCCACGGCGCCATGGGCGGGAAGCAAAAACAAACGCTGAAATTCCATAACCGCATCCCGCGTTGCTTCTCCGAAATACCCATCCTCCTGCAGCGGAGGGATAGAAGGATAACTCTGTCGGATGCGGTTGAGCTGACGTTGGATATGAAGGACGGATTCACCGCTGGAGCCAAGAATCAGGGGTGTTCCCGGATATGGCATGGCGCCATTCGAAGAATCGGGAAGTCCACGATAGACTTCTATGATTTTATTCCAGGTCATAGAGCCGATAATCCCATCATCCTGGAGAGAGAAGAGGCGCTGAAACGCCCTGACTGCCTGGTCGGTTCGGTATCCAAAAATCCCGTCCTCACTGACAGGGGGGATAGAAGAATACTGGCGGCCAATGGCATTTAAGTAACGCTGCATTTTTAACACGTCGCTGCCGCGGGAACCAAACTGCAGATCGGTTCCTGGAAAGGCGTCCGATGTGTATGGTGTATTCATCATAGGACCCACCTCGAAAAATAGATTTGTTTTATCCTATGCGCCGCCTGCGGATTGGTGCGGAAAGATTGACAATTTTTCCTGATGTGCTATATTCAAAAGAAAACGCCCATGAAAATAAGGAGCTGCAAGAACAGGAAAGGAATGATGGATATGACCTATGAAGAGGCCTGGGAGCTGTTGTGCGAATATAATAAAGAACCGTTTCATCTGCAGCATGCCAAAACAGTGGCTTGTGTGATGGAATGGTACGCGAACAAATTGGGATATGAAAATGAAAGCGATTTTTGGAAAATCGTAGGCCTTCTGCACGATTTGGATTTTGAGCAGTACCCGGAAGAACACTGCATAAAGTCACAGCAAATTATGGCAGACAGGGGCGTTGATCCGGCCATCATCCATGCTACGGCCAGCCATGGATACGGGTTGACGGTGGACATAGAACCGGAACATGAAATGGAAAAAGTCTTATACGCAGTAGACGAACTGACCGGGCTGATTGGCGCGGCAGCGTTGATGCGTCCTTCGAAAAGCTGCCAGGACATGGAACTAAAATCGTTGAAGAAAAAGTATAAATCCACCGGATTTGCCGCCGGATGCTCCAGAGAAGTGATTGCAAACGGAGCCGCCATGCTTGGATGGGAATTGGACCGCCTGCTGGCGGATACCCTGGAGGCAATGAAAGAGGTGGAACCGCATTTAGAAGCGTAATTTTGCCCCCCAATACGCTTAAGACAGTCAGTTTTTCTGTTTCCCGATCAAAAGCTGTGAAAGAAACCGCGATCTTAAAAAAGCCGCCGATTTGCAGAGGATAAAGATCCTACTGCCCTGAAGAAAGGAGAATGAAAAATGCCGGTGCCAACACCTCATAATAGCGCTCAAAAAGGCGATTTCGCCAAAACTGTTTTAATGCCGGGCGATCCGCTGCGCGCAAAATTTATTGCCGAAACTTTTTTGGAAAAAGCAATACTGGTGAATAACGTTCGAGGAATCGGGGGATATACCGGGTTTTATCAAGGAAAAGAAGTTTCTGTTATGGCCAGCGGTATGGGAATGCCGTCCATGGGGATTTACAGTTACGAGTTGTTTCAGTTTTATGATGTGGATCATATTATCCGCATTGGAACGGCAGGGGCAATACGTGCAGATTTGAAAGTGCGGGATATCGTAGTAGGTATGGCAGCCTGTACCAATTCGTCTTTCGTCAAACAATACCAGCTTCCGGGGGATTATGCGCCTATCGCCAGTTATCGGATGCTGGAAACTGCCGTGAACACAGCGAAAAAGCAAGGCGTCGAACTTGTTGTGGGGAACTTATATTCTTCCGATACCTTTTATGATGAGAGAGAGGACAGCCTTCTTCGCTGGCAGAAAATGGGCGTACTTGCGGTGGAGATGGAGGCGGCGGCACTATATATGAATGCCGCATTGACCGGAAAAGAGGCTTTAGCCATCTGTACGATTTCAGATTGCCCGCTGACAGGCGAAAGCTGTTCGTCAGAAGAGCGCCAGAACTCCTTTACACAAATGATGGAGATTGCGCTTCAAACAGCGATTCGCTTATAAATAAAGCATAAGGCCGCTGTCTGTTTTGGACTGGCGGCTTTTTATTTGAAACGGGTGGCCATTTCAACGGGATAACAGAACGAAAAGAGAGTATCTATTGATCGCTTTTCAACATAATGATAGAAAAGTTAAAATTTTTTCAACACATGTTTTACTGAAAATACTTTAATATAGAATAAATATGCATTAATGATTGACAATCAAACGAAAATAACGTATTATAATATACTATAGACTAATGAATCATGCCTATACTTTTCATGAAAAGCAGCGGTAAATAACAGGGGAAAGAGGAAGAAAATGGAGACTGGGACAACAACTGAACAGACTGGTGTGCTGAATATTCCAGCTTTTTGGAAAGCACAGCAGAAAGACTGGCGGATTACCGTTATTCGAACGTCATTGGAGCGTCTGGGATATAAAATTATCCTGCCTTATCTGACACTTTACATTATTTTGTTAGGCGCTACCAAAACGCAATTGGGCTTAGTAACCAGTCTGGGACTGATTGCCAGCGGCTTGTTAGGGCCTTACATCGGTCAGATTATTGACCGGCACGGTCCCAAAAAGGTATATATTGTCGGCATACTGATTTTGATCGGCGGCTATCTGGCATTTGCCTCGGCTCCGATTTGGCAGGTTGCGGCGCTCGGTATGTTTTTGCATCAACTGGGCGGCGGTGTCGGCGGTCAAAGCTGTGCTACCATCTGTGGAAACTGCCTTGCCAACTGCGATAGAGCCAAGGGAATGCTGATCTGCGAATCGTTGGCAGCCGGTATTCTGGGAATGGTCGGCCCGATGATTTCCGGCTGGTTTTTGGTAAGCGTGATGAAAGTGGAGGGGACTCCTACCGATCCCAACAGCATCCGTCCTTTGTTTTTCATTACGATGACGATCACGATTATTTCTTTGCTTGTCGTTGTGTTTAAGCTTTCCTTTGCTCGCTGGACAACCAGTAATTCCACTGTGAAACGCAACGTCATCAAAGATGCGGCCGCTATTTTGAAAGCGGACAAAAACTGCGTAAAATGGCTTTTCATGGCGGTTGTCGGCAATATGCCGGTGGCGATGGTCATTCCCTATGTACAGCTGTTTGCGGCTGAAACCAAAAATGCGAGTGCTGCAACTCTGGCTGGTATGGTTACCGCAACGGCGTTAACCTCGGTTGTATGCGGTTATTTCTTTGGCATCTTGGGCGACCGCTTTGGCAGAAAGAAGATATTGACTTTGACCATAGCGCTGTACTTGGTCGGACTGGTAATGCTCATAACGACTAAAAGCCCTGTAATGCTTCTTACTGTTGGTATTCTGCAAGGATTTCAGGAAATTGGCGGACCTTTGGCCGCGTCCATTCAAAATGAATTGGTTCCGCATAAAGTTATGGGTCGCTGGGTTGGCGTCGTCCGTTTCTTCAGTTCCATGTTCAGTGCGTTACTGGCAGCTCTTGGCGGTATTATTTATGACCAATTAGGCGGTCAGTGGATTTTCATTATTTATATTGCCTGCGAAATCTGTATCCGGCTGCCTTTGCTGTTCAGCCTGCCAGAAACGCTGCATCATAAAGTGGATGAGAAAGCTTTCGCAAGCTTGGATGATTAATCACGATATCTCTGCTTACTAAAAAACAGCCGCCATAGGGCGGCTGTTTTTTAGTATTTTCTGTCAGCTTTCAATTCCTTCCCGGCTGGGAATCCCGTTGTTATAAGGGTGTTTAATTGGTTGTATTTCGCTGACGTAATCAGCTAATTCCACCAATTCCGCTTTCGGATCACGTCCGGTCATGACGACTTCCAAATGGGTGGGCTTTTCCCGCAGCAACTGAACCAGCAGATCGGTCGGAATCAACCCCAGATTGCAGGAAGCAATGGATTCATCCAATACCAGCAGGTCAAACCCTTCCTTCGACGCCTTTTCAAAAACCTCTTTTAACCTCTGGGTATGTTCGTCGGCAGTAGCTTTTTTTTGTTCTTCTGACATGGTAAAAACAAATTGACGCACAGGCTCTCCCTGATAGAGCGTAAAAGGAAATGTACCTACAAATTCTCCGGAGTCATAGTCTTTTAAAAAAGAGGTCCACAAACATTTTTTTCCCCGTCCGGATGCACGGACGCACAGTCCCACTGCAGCAGTGGTTTTTCCTTTTCCATCTCCGCAATAGATGTGGATCAGGCCAAATTCATTTTTCTTTTCCATTTCACATCAAACTCCTGTTTTAATCTTCGATATGAATCCGGTTCAGGTCATTGGTGCGCAGCTCGCCCTTGGAACTGACAACACCCACTAGATAGTACTCTTTGGTGATAGGATCCTCCATAAACTCATGCAGCAAAGAGAAATTTTTAATCTCGCCGGTAGAACCGACATGCATGCGGGGGCCGGTACAATGATAAATATCTTCTCCTATGGAAATATGTTTATCATCCACATAGGAAATAGGCAAATCCAACTGGATCGCCGCTTTTGCGTCCATTTCCAGCGCCATCAAATCGATATCCGGTTTTTCATCAAATACAAGGATAAATCCGTGTTTGACATCCCGGTGGGCAAAGCGGTTGATGCCGTGGGATTCGAGAATATGGCCGCACAGATCTTCGGCCGAATGGGCCATTTTTCGGTCGTGTATCGTGTGAAAAACACTGTCAGCAATATCCTGCGGTTCCGGTCCGAACATATTCGGTCGGGTGACAATAATTTCACTTCCCACACCGATGAGAAGATGGGCATTAATGCCGAGAATCGGGTAAATCAGGTCAAAATGCTCTACTACGACTCGTTTTCCGGCGTCAATCGCCTCCAGGATGGCGTCTTTGAGCTGCCACATTTGGGTAAAAGCAGATTCAAATCGAATATCCAGGTGATAGGTATGGGGGCTGTAAAATGCGCCGGTATCCAAATGCAGGATTGGAAGAGGGCGGACGTTTACGCCTTCATCGTCATTTGTCAGTTCCAGCCCTGGGAACATACCTTTGACCAACATGCTTTTTCCGGATCCAGCCTCTCCGATAATGCCGATGAGTTTATCAAACGGGCTGAGATATTGCTGGGCAATCTGCATTCCCAGGTCGGCCATACGGGTAAGGCCGCGGGGAGCGAAATAAACGCTGTATAAATGGCTTTGCTGCATACGTGCGGAATATGGCATAAGAAACCTCCTTTTGGCTGACTGGCTTAAATATCATCGCGGCAGACTTCCTGTCAAACAGAAAGCAGCAAAAAGAATGAAAAAGGTGGGCATTTTGCCCACCTTTTATTGTAGAGGAAAAACAGGATAATGTCCAGAAATCTTTTAGATATCCAGTACGACATCCAGCAAAGGCGCATGCTGCTGCGCGCCGTATACGTCAGTCTCGCCCAGATTGCCGGAGCAGATAGGACGCTTGATGGTAACTTTGATGGATTTTGCGGGTTTGAAATCAATGATGTTGATGATCTTATCCGGGGTAATTTTATAAAGATCGCAGATCAACTTTTCGTTGATAGCCTTGGCGGCGCAAACCTTCTCAAAATCCTCAAACGTTTTGAACATGATGTCCAGCGTCAGCTCATAAGGGCCGGAGTTCTTGCTGCGCACAACATCGGTGATATCGGTCAGTTTGGTTTTCATAGCAATCTCTCCTCCTTACAGGGTAACAATATCGATGGGGAACAATGCGGTAGGATCGTCTACTGCAATGATATGGTACATGCTGAACACATAAACACGGCCGGCGTGGAAATCACTGGGGGAGAAAGGGAACGCCAGGTTACCCGCGGTAGCGCGGCGGCCTTCGTAACCATAGTGCAGCATGGTGGAACGAGCAGAAGCGCAGATGGTATCAGCCTGTTCCTGTGTATCAGCGACAACTTCAATGACAATACCCAGCTCATGCGGATGCGCGTCTTTTACTGGCTCCAGATCGCCCATAACACCGTTTTTACCATAGATGGTAAAGTTCAGGTTGTATTTGTAGCCTTTATCACGGTAGTTATCTGCAACGCGAGCACGAACACCCTCGACAATGTCGTCGATTTTGCTGATCATGATCGGGTCACGGGTACCGGCTACCGAAACAGTGCGGTAACCGATGCATTTGGCGCCTTCCAGTTTGATGGTGTACTGGGGAGCGGTTATATAGCGGCTGCCTTTTACCTTTACGGTATTTTCCGAATCCTGCTCAAAGGTGGTGTTGGTCAGATCCAGATGTCCGCCGGGACCGGGCAGGATATAAGGATTGGTTTTTTCATACAGGGTATGGGCCGCTACAGACAAGGTGGTGCATTTACGAACAGAGGACAGAGGCTCTACACGGAAATAGTCCTCGCCCAAGTAGCCAAACATACAGTCGGAGCCGCTGCCGGGAGTAGCGCAGATCGAAGCACACTCCAGAATTTTGCCCAGATGAATGGCCAGACCCTTATCATATCCTTTGCGGATAGCGGGAGCCGCAAACACAGTGGGGTCGTAGGCGCGTCCGGCCAGTACGACCTGAACGCCGCTGTCCAGCGCTTTCATGATCGGCTCAACACCCATCTGTCCAACGATGTTGGTTGTGGCATCAATATCTTCAGCGGTCAGCTGCGGCGCGGGATCCAGTGGGCTGATTTTGCCGTTTGCCAGCGCTTTCTTCATTTCCTCTTTGTCCATATCTGCGTGGATCACGGCCATTTTAAAATGAAGGTCATGCTCTTTGGCGATTTCACGGATGATGTCGGCGCACCATTCCAGATGCGGTTTCGCACCGGAGCCACCGGCAGTTCCGATGACTACCGGGATGTTTTTCTCAATACCGGCGCAAATCATGATCTCCAGATCGCGTTTGACTGCGCCGCGGTCGGTAAAGGAAACACCTTCGCCGAGATAGAAAGGACCGGGGTCGGTAGAACCGGCGTCTACGGCGATCAGGTCAGGGTTGCGTTTCATGCCTTCCTCAAAAGATTCCAGCGGGAAGCCATAACCCAGGATGGCAGTAGTGGATAAAATGCGGAATTCTTCTTTCACGATGGAAGTACCTCCTTATTTCAACGCTTTACGTACAGCTAAAATGCGCTGCATTTCGTTGTAAACGATCATATATCCTTCGTCAACGCCCATGCCCGGTTTGGCCAGAATCTGATCGGGCTGTACCGCCATAGCGATGTTGACGCAAACCTGAGCGGAGCGGTCGGTCTCATTGCAGGTACCACCCTGGTAAGCGCCGATGCCTTTTTCTTTGCAGTACAAAACCGCTTCAGCAATGTTATTGATACCGCCGAGGTCCGGTGTTTTGATCTGCACCATGTGGCCCGCTTTGTGGTCTGCGAAATATTTGATATCCTCGAGGGTATTGCACCACTCATCGGCTACCAGCTCTACGTTGATGCCGCGCTCATCTACTACGCGGGTCAACTCAGCCAGCGCTTTCATCTGCAGTTCGCGGTCCTCCACGTCCATCGGGCCTTCAATGCGCAGATGGAAAGGCTTCGCGATTTCTTCCAATTTGGCCAGATAATCAGCCATCGCTTCATAATTGTCGTTGCCAAACGCAGCGCCGATCGTGCCGTAAACGTCGATATGGAATACGGGCAGATAGTCGTCGCGGGTACGCAGCTTGAGGATTCTGTCGCGCAGCCAAGCTACATATTCTTCCAACAGTTCACCATGTTCGCCCAGCTTGGTCTTTACGTTGTTGATCAACGCATGGGGCAGAACATCAGCCTGTTTGATGATCATCTTATCGGAATTCTCGTAGCGGTTGTCACCGGACTGGGTGAAAATCGGAATTTCCTTCTCGGAGACAGTGGTGCCGTATTCTTCTGCCACCACTTCGCACATCATTTTGTGTTTTGCCTTGGCAACAGCGTCCAGGATCGCCTGGGTCACACCGTAACGGATGGCAGTGTGGAACTTTTTGCCTGCTTTTTCCGGATGATCTACCATTTCGGCCAGACGGCGGAAGCTATCGGCTTCCTGACCTACCAGCATGGGAGCGATTTCGTTTTCAATTACCGGGATGAAATCCTCTGCCAAAAACAACGGATCACGGCCGCCGGCACCGGAATACTGAACCGCAGCGCAATCGCCGTAAGCGATCTGTCCGTCCTCCAGGACGAGCATAACGGAAATGGCCTCTCCGGCTTGACGGATGGAGGTGAAACCGGCGGTTACCGGATCGCCAACATAAGCGGCGCCGTCAGCAGCAGCCCCTTTTTTAATGGCGCGCTGATCGTCGAAGAAGAAACCGGTTCTGCCTTTGGAGCAAATAACTTTGGTAATTTTCATGATATGACAACTCCTTTTATCATTAGCCTCTGGGTCTGCCTACCAGTCTGCCTTTGCTGATGGCGTAAACGTCATCAATGGCCATCTGGAAGGAAGCCTTACGTTTTTCAAATTTCGCCCGTTCGTCGATCTTGCCATGGTTGAAATCAATCAACTCTTTTGTGAAGGGAAGGTTGCCCATGGTCAGGATGCGTACCGCGCCGTTGTTATCACGCACCGGCAGCATCTGTCCGGCGTTGTAGCGGGAAGGAGCAAAGGGGATATCCAGTACGCCGGCCTGGAAGGCGCGAACGGTACCCAGCGCGATGTCGCCGTTGCCCAGCTCAAAGCATTTATTCAGCAGGCATTTGGTCTCGGCGATGATGATCTCTTTTTCTTCTTTCAGAGAGTTTTCATCAACAGACTGGTCACGCAGCATGGAAATGACCTGCTTGGTGCAGCGCAGACCCTGCGCGTTTGCCTCGGCGGTGGGAACGCCCATCGCTTCATGCGGCGTTTTGACAATTACTTTGGTCGCGTGCGAGAGAGCCGCAGCAGCGCTGCCCCAGGAAATAACGCCGAATGCCTGCGCTTCATCCTGCGGGAAACCGCCCATCCACTGATGCAGAACTGTGGTGACGACCACATCGTTATAACCGTATTTGTGCAGATACTCTTCGGTCAGCGATTCAAGGGTGTGGATAGCGGCTACATCCTGAATCAGGTTACCGCACTGGCCGTAACCGACGGTGATGTTTTTCACACCCTGTTCCGCTGCCAGCAATGCCTCGATGATGGCTACCGCATGGGAAATGCTCGGGGGGACCAGGGTGCCGGTCAAAGGACCATAGGGTTCACGGTTGATGGAAATACCAGCTTCTTCATAGATACCGGTCAGACGGTCGCAGTATTGCCAGTCCGCAATGGTTCTTTCCAGCGGAACACTCTTCGCATAAGGAATATTGTAGGAGATACCGCCGCCCTCATAGCTGGTATAACCGCCGGCGAAAACAATTTCAGTCAGCAGGCGGGCGTCCGGGGTGCCGTGGCGAATCTGGAGCGGTACATCAATGGAATTGACAACCTGCCGAACCGCAGCTACGCCATGGTTTACAGCGGGGAAGCCATTGAGCATGGATTTTCCGGTTTTGACAGACTCTTCAATGCCGATTTCAGCCTCTTTGTAGCGGTTTTGGCGGGTATAGCTGTCAATGGTGGTGGGAAGCAGATCCGCGCCGCCTTTATCCTGCAGATAGGTCAGCAGTTCAATGTGCTTCTGGACCAGCGCGACGCCGGCACGGGGCTGTACCAACGTGATGCGGTTGGCTTTTGCTTCGTTGAGTTTTTTGCTGAAAATTTTGCTGTCCGGCAGGGATTTATGGAACGCAAAGGCTTCCTCCAAATCCACGTCTTTGCCGGTGGGCCACTGATTGAGGACGGTTTTGCGGATTTCGTAAAATTCGTCATCGGTCAGACGTTTGTTTCTGATTTCCATGGGTTACCTCCATAATGTTATTCAGTTGCTTCGACCAGTTCCTTTTTCATAATGCGCAAAGCGGTGTCTGGATAATACTGCCCAAGCAGGCCCATCGCCGCTAAAATGTACTTGCGGTCCACGAGGAATTTTGCGCCAACCGGGCGCAGGGACCCGGGTTGGTTCGGGTTCTGCAGGCTGTGCGCCGCGATTTCGCCGGTACGCTTGGTGTGGATAATTGCACCGCCGGTGACAACGATACGGCGGACAGGAGTCAGGTCTTTTCCTATCTGAGAGTAGGCCAGCCCCATTGGGGTATAGACCTGTTCGATGGTGCCTGCGTGACGGGCCACTGCGGTTTCCACTGCGAGGGAAGCCAGAGCGAAATCGAGATTTTCCCATTCCTGATCTTGGGGAAGCGTTTCGGTATTTTCCGAAAGGAATTGGATCATTTCTTTCGCCCGTTCCGGTGCAATGCCGGATAACTGGCTGACCCGGTCGATGCCGGCGGCATCCACGATTCCCCAGATGCTGTACCGCATGCCGATATCTCCTTCCACCGTCCGTTTGGCGTAAGGTTCCATCAGGCCTTTCACGATGGTGTTGGACTGGGTGGGCATGCCATCCGCGATCGAATATACGTCGGTCGTGGCACCGCCCAAATCCACCGCTACCAGCTCGCCGATACCGGATTCCGCCTTGGTTCCTTCGGCCAAAAGCTGCATGGCGGCCATCATGGCGGCGGGGGTAGGCATCATGATGCCGGAGATCAGCTCAGATGCTTTGCTTAAGCCCTTTGCCTGGATGATTCGGTTTAAAAAAATCTGCCGGATTTCATGTTGGGCAGGCTCGATATTCAATTCGTTAAATTTGGGCATGACGTTTTCACAAACGTGTGTTTCCCATTTTTCCAAAAGCTCCTCGCATTCGTCGGCACAATTTCGGTTTCCGGCGATTACGATGGGGCAGATGGGATCCACCTGCGAGAGTTTTTTCGCGTTGGCAAGAATACATTCGCTGTTTCCGCCGTCTGTTCCGCCCACCAGCAAGATCATATCCGGACGGCTGGCGACGATTTCGGCTACATCTTTTTTGGTCAATTCATAAGAGTAAACACGAATCACTTTAGCGCCGGCTCCCAAAGAAGCCTGCTTTGCCGCTTCAGCAGTCAATTCCGGTACCAGGCCGCTGGTAATCATCCGCAGGCCGCCGGCCGCAGATGAGCAAGCGTAACGCTCCGCAAAATCCAGCTTTCCCGTTTTCTGCTCCAGAATGTCCAATGCGTTTTGCAGCCCTTCGCCGATATCGGTTTGAACGGTGGTATAGCTGCTGGCGGTGCCAAGAAGCGTCTCGCTTTCTACATCGACAGCGGTCAGCTTTGTATATGTACTGCCGAAATCCATAAGCAATACTGGTTTCATGGCAAGCGCTCCTTATTCTTCTGTTTCTTCAGGGGGCTGCACGCCCAAATCCTCATACAGAGCGGCAATTGTGGTTTCAGGCGGGGTGCCCGGACCGAATACACGGTCGAATCCCATCTCTTTAAAGCGTTTTTCCACTTCGTCGAAAGGCTGTTTGCCAACGACGATATTTCCGCCGACATAAAGCAAAATGCCTTTCAAACCGGCCTCGTCGCACTTCTCACGCATGCCGCGGCAGTCCAGCTCTCCATGGCCATACAGAGAGGAGACAACGATTACATCGGCGTTGGATTCGATGGCGGCGTTGATATATTCCTCCTGCGATACCATTACGCCCAGGTTTACGCAATTGAACCCGGCAGCGGTAAACGCGTGATAGAGGATTTTGTTTCCAACCGCATGGACGTCAGCACCGATGACACCCATGACTAAAGTTTTCTTTTCCATAATGCACCTCTTATTGTTTTGATAAATGGTGAATATTGAACTATGCCTATATATTATCCCTCACAGGACAAACTGTCAACCTGTTTTGGGAAAAAACTTATAAAAAGCTGATTTTTCAGCCAAATATAAGGATTAGAACAGGTGATAATTGTATACAAATATGGATAAAAATTGATATAATACAATATATAATCATATATCATTTAAGTGATACAATTTTCCTGGATGTGTTACAGATACTTGGCGGTACGTGCGCTTTCGATTTTTTCCTGTACATTTAAAAAAGAGCCGCCGTCGATTTGATAATTATATCGGATAATGATTTTTCCTTCGTCTCCTGCCTGCCGGATCAAATCGCTTTCGTTGCGGCTGCAGAAAAGCAGAAAATCATTTGGAACGATTACAACGTCTTTATGACGCAGGAAAGATTCCAGATCCAAAGCGTTTCCAAACAGATAAGTTTCAACATCGTGACAGGAAAGCTCCAGATTCTGCATGCTTTTGCGAATAATGTGGGAATAGGTCTCGCTGGCACAGAGAATGCCAACTGATTTGCCGCCGATCATTGCCATTTTCGCAACCGTCTGGCTGCTGGGTGCAGTTACTACCTGGACCAGCTTGTCTTTGTTGGTAACGACACCGCTCAGCTGATTCATGTGGGTGGATGTTGTGATCACCAGATCAGCGAAATCATCCATGACGAAAGGTTCTTTTAAAGCATCGGGCAAAAGCAGCTTGTGCGCCTCGATGTTCGGGATGACAGAAATCTGGTTGATGATATTGGTCAATGTCTCCGGATTGCAGTCAATAAAGATGATACAGACATTGTCATCATGCTCCATCCGCTCCCGAAGTTTCAAATTGAAAAACATCTGAATCTCCTGCGAAGAAAAAGAAAGAGATTCCATCTCGTCCAGCAGTTTCTCAATCGCGTTCATTGCCCGGACTTTGGCACTGCTTTCCTGTTGGGCTTGCTCCTGCACAAAGGTTCCTTTGCCACGGGTCATTTTAATGATACCTTGACGCTCCAGTTCCTCATAGGCATGCTTGACCGTGCCGCGGGCAATACCAATCTGATCCGCCAGTTCCCGAACGGTGGGCAATTTTTTTCCGGCTGGCAGTTCGCCGTTTTGCACGCGCCGCATGATTTGGTTCACCAGCTGCTGATAAATGGAAACGGTACCGTTTTTATCGATGGAGAATTTCATCTTAACCACCTCCACAATTGTTTGTTCTATATCTATGATACAACATTAAACTAGCTTAAAAAAGACGGCTTGTCAAGAAAGCGCGTTCTGTTGACAAAATTGGCCTGGATGTGTTACATTTCTCCTGAATCAATACGGAAAAGAAGGGAATATATGATGTCTGAGAAAAAAAGTCAGAAAAAAGGCTTGATTATTGCCGCTGTTTGTCTGGTTGCGCTGGTTGCTGTTTTCGCGGTTATCTATGGCGTTTTCATGCCGAAAGGGCAGGCGGGAGACAAGACCATTGGACTTACTGTGGTATTTGCGCCGGATAATCAAAAGGAGTATACCATTCATACGGACGCGGAAAACCTGGGAGACGCTTTGAAAGCGGAAAAACTGGTAGAGGGAACCGACGGGGAATACGGTCTGTACATTGAAACGGTAGACGGTGTAACCGCTGATTCAGGGAATCAGGAATGGTGGTGTATTACCAAGGACGGTGAGATGCTGAACACCAGCGCGGATTTGACTCCCATCGCCGATGGAGAGCACTACGAGTTGACCTTAAGCAAATGGTAAGAAAGAAAGAATCGGTTTCCATCCGGGATTTGGCGCTGATGGGCTTATTCAGTGCCATTTTGCTTGGCGTCCAGTTGGCTTTTTCTTTTCTGCCGAATATTGAGCTGGTATCTTTGCTGATTATTTTGTATACGCGCCATTTGCGATACAGGGCGCTTCCGGTCATTTATGTATTTGTCCTGCTGGAAGGGCTGGTTTTTGGATTTGGTATTTGGTGGATCATGTATTTGTATATCTGGGCCGTTCTTTTTGCCCTGACGATGCTGCTCCGAAAAAACCAGTTTCTGGTCGGCTGGGCACTGCTTTCCGGTGGATTCGGCCTTTGTTTCGGCGCTTTGGGCTCCATTCCGTATCTTTTTTTAAGCGGTCCGCAGGCAGCGTTTGCCTGGTTTGTGGCGGGAATCCCGTTTGATATTACACACGGCGTGGGTAATTTTTTTGTTTGTCTGGCTTTGTTCAAACCATTGGATTATCTGCTGGAGCGGATGGAGCATGCACGGGTGGAATAAGAAACCAATTGGTTTTGTGATTTTATTTGATACTGTTTTTTGGAAACGAACTGTGGGGGAATATCCTGCAGTTCGTTTTTTCATGTGATGGAAGCATTTTTCGCAGGGACTTTTGTGATAGGGTATTTTTCACCCGGAACGGATCCATACTTAAAAAGGAAAGGAGGTATGTCAAAATGAAAAATAAAGATTCCATCGAACTGCTGCGGGAGTGCAACAGCGGAAGCAAAATGGCAATCAGCAGCATTCGCGACGTTCTGGACGATATTGAAGAGGAAAAATTAAAGCGCCTTTTGGAAAACTATATCCACAAGCATGAGGAATACGGCGAGGAATTGCACGCCCTGCTGTCGGCCAACGAAGTTTCAGCAGAGGAACCAAAGCACTCCGCGCAGATGATGGCAAAAATGGTCACAGGAATGAAGCTGATGGCCAACCGCTCTTCCGCCCAAATCGCCAATTTAATGATTGACGGATGCAACATGGGAGTCAAATCCATCAGTAAGTATCAAAATCAGTATAAAGACGCCGACCGTGAGAGCATTGAAATTTCAGAGGAATTGGTTAAAATCGAGCAACATATGGCCAACGGGTTGCGGAGATTTTTGTCATAGCAAAGAAAAAGATGAATTTTCGCATAAAATTTCGGGGAAAACCGCTTTTTCATTGACTTTTTTGCAGAAGTATGATATAGAATAAAGGAGTAAAAGACGTTGACAGAGACAGTATGCCCTTAGCAAAAGGCAAAGCGAGCCGGGGAGAGTGAAAGCCCGGTGCGAGTCGCTTTTGGCAGAAAATCCCTCTAGAGTCGCAGGCTGAAAGGAATTCTGATTAAGCTTTGCCGGTATCCCGCCGTTAACGGGAGCACATATGTTGGTATGGAGCAATGGGTGGTTAAAACGAAGCACGCCTTCGTCCTGTTGAGCAGGACGAAGGCTTTTTGTTTCCGTATCAAAACGTTGGGACGATTTTGGGAGGTAACAGAAATGAGCAAGTATGAAAAAGTCTCCACAGATATGAATTTTGTGGAGCGGGAAAAAGCGGTAGAACAGTTCTGGAAAGAAAACCGGATTTTCGAAAAAAGCATTGACAGCCGCAAAGAGGGAGAGACCTATACTTTTTATGACGGCCCTCCTACAGCAAATGGCAAGCCGCATATCGGCCATGTCCTGACGCGGGCAATCAAAGACATGATTCCCCGTTATCAGACGATGAAAGGCCATCAGGTGCCTCGAAAAGCAGGCTGGGATACCCACGGACTGCCGGTGGAACTGGAAGTGGAAAAACTGTTGGGACTTGACGGCAAGGAGCAGATCGAGGAGTACGGCCTGGAGCCGTTTATCGAAAAATGTAAAGAGAGTGTTTGGAAATATAAGGGCATGTGGGAAGATTTTTCCGGAACAGTTGGCTTCTGGGCGGATATGGAGCACCCATATGTAACGTATGACAACGATTTTATTGAATCCGAGTGGTGGGCGCTCAAACAAATTTGGGAAAAAGGCCTTTTGTATAAGGGATTTAAAATCGTTCCTTATTGCCCACGCTGCGGGACCCCTCTGTCCAGCCACGAAGTGGCTCAGGGTTACAAAGATGTCAAGGAACGCTCTGCTATCGTCCGCTTTAAGGTAAAGGACGAAGACGCTTACATTCTCGCCTGGACAACAACACCATGGACGCTGCCGTCCAACGTAGCGCTTTGCGTGAACCCGGATGAATCTTATGTAAAAGTGGAAAATGAAGGCATGGTTTACTACATGGCGGAGGCCCTGGTGGAAACGGTGCTGAAAGGCGAGACCAAAATCCTGGAGCGCTATGTCGGCAAGGATTTGGAGTATAAAGAGTATGAACCGCTGTTCGATTTTGTCCATCCGAGCAAAAAGTGCTGGTATGTGACCTGTGACCGGTATGTCACTTTGACGGACGGTACCGGCGTCGTGCATATTGCACCTGCTTTTGGTGAAGATGACGCCAATGTGGGCCGCAACTATGACCTGCCTTTTGTCCAGCTGGTAGACGCCAAGGGGCAAATGACCAGCGAGACTACCTGGGCCGGTACTTTCTGCAAAGACGCCGATAAGCCGATCCTGATCGATTTGGAAAAACGCGGGCTTTTATTTGATGCTCCCGCTTTCGAACACAGCTACCCTCACTGCTGGCGCTGCGGCACGCCGCTGATTTATTACGCCAGAGATTCCTGGTTCATCAAAATGACAGCGGTGAAAGATGATCTGATTCGCAATAACAATACGGTGAACTGGATCCCTGAAAGCATTGGTAAAGGCCGCTTTGGCGACTGGCTGGAAAATGTGCAGGACTGGGGTATCAGCCGTAACCGTTATTGGGGTACGCCGCTTAATATCTGGGAGTGCGAATGTGGGCACCGCCACTCGGTGGGAAGCATCGCGGAACTGAAGGAAATGTCACCGAACTGTCCGGACGATATTGAGTTGCATCGTCCTTTTATTGATGAAGTGACCATCACCTGTCCCCATTGCGGCAAACAGATGAAACGGGTACCGGAAGTAATCGACTGCTGGTTCGATTCCGGTTCCATGCCGTTTGCCCAGCATCATTATCCGTTTGAAAACAAAGACCTGTTCGAACAGCAATTCCCCGCAGATTTCATTTCCGAGGCGGTGGACCAGACCCGCGGCTGGTTCTATTCGTTGTTGGCTATCTCCACGCTGCTGTTCAACAAGGCGCCTTACCGAAATGTTGTGGTACTGGGCCTGGTACAGGATGAGAATGGGCAGAAGATGTCCAAATCCAAAGGAAACGCCGTTGACCCGTTTGAAGCGTTGGCCGCGCATGGGGCAGACGCCATCCGCTGGTATTTTTACAGCAATTCCGCACCTTGGCTGCCAAGCCGCTTCCATGATAAGGCGGTGAAGGAAGGCCAGCGCAAATTTATGGGAACGCTGTGGAATACCTA
>DFDW01000032.1 GCA_002369315.1 Ruminococcaceae bacterium UBA3818
GGTTCCTGCCCTGCAACTGCAGGGTTTTTATTCTACCATCTCTTCTTCGGTTTGTCAAGAACTTTTTTCCTTCATCCAAGAAGTTTTTTCGCTCCCGGCGTCCCCCGCGAGACAGCTTCATTAATATATCACACCCTTTCCCCTAAAGTCAATACCTTTTTCTTGATTTTTCGATTTTTTTTTCGTATGATAGAAATGTTCTTGATCCAGCAGAACAGGAGGCGCTTATATCATATGCCAATTTGTATCCCCAATGCCTTGCCCGCAGCGCAGGTTTTGGAATCAGAAAATGTTTTTGTTATGACGGAGGAACGGGCATCCCATCAGGACATCCGTCCTTTAAAAATCGGGATTCTGAATTTAATGCCGACCAAAATCGTCACCGAGACCCAGCTGTTACGGCTTCTGAGCAACACCCCGCTTCAGGTGGATATTGAATTGCTGCAGACCGCTACGCACACTTCTAAAAACACATCGGCGGAACATCTGCTGAAATTTTACAAAACATTCGAGGAAATTCAAAACGAACGGTTTGACGGTTTTATTATCACCGGAGCCCCGGTGGAGCAAATGCCATTTGAGCAAGTGGATTACTGGCCGGAACTGTGCGATATTATGGATTGGACAAAAACCCACGTCTATTCTACCTTTCACATCTGTTGGGGGGCGCAGGCGGCACTTTATCATCATTATGGTATTCCAAAATACCCGCTGCCGCAAAAAATGTTCGGCGTGTTTGAGCATCGCACGCTGGCACCCAAGCACCCGTTGGTCCGGGGATTTGACGAGCAGTTCTACGCGCCTCACTCCCGCCATACAACAGTCCGTAGCGAGGACATCCTCGCCTGTCCGCATTTGGAATTGCTGGCGTCGTCACAGGAAGCCGGTGCTTACCTGATTGCCAGCGAATCCGGACGCCAGTTTTTCGTCACCGGCCACTCGGAATATGACCGGGAAACCCTGGCCGGCGAATATTTCCGCGACGTAAATAAAAATCTTCCTATCGAAATTCCCAAGCATTACTTCAAAAACGACGATCCCCAGCAAGAAATCCTCTACCGTTGGCGCGGCCACGCCAGCCTGCTGTTTTCCAACTGGCTGAACTATTTTGTATACCAGACAACACCGTACGATCTTTCCTCCCTTTCCCACGTCTGATAAAAAATCCCCCGGCACATGCAAAAACTTCTGCATGTGCCGGGTTTTCTTTTATATTTCAACCAAGCGGAAGATCTTTTTCCTTTTTTTACAAGATGCTTTCCCCTATTACTTTGCTTCCAGCCGCTGAATCTTTTCCCAAAGCGCCTGAAAATCGCCATGCTCGCAGCTGTTCAGCAAAAAGCCATCTGTCAAAATCGGCGTTTCGGTTAAAAGAAAGACCTGCATGCCCAGTGCTTCTGCGCATAAATCCTCTTTCACATCGTTTCCGACCATCAAACAATCTTCCGGCATCACCCTTAGCTTTTCCAGCACGTCTTTTCGGTAATAGTCTGGATTCGGTTTGCAGTGCCTACTATTTTCATAGGTGGTGATCAGCGCAAAATCTGACGGCGAAAGCCCCGCCCATTCTATCCGCGCCCAGGTTGCCGCCTGCGGGAACAGCGGGTTTGTCGCCAGCGCCACCCGATACCCTTTTTCCCGCAGCAAACGCACGCAGCGCGCTGCTAAAGGATGGCAGGCAGTCGCTTTTTTGGCAACCGAAAACTCATTCTGATAAAACGCGTCGAAATCTGCCCGATGGTCTGCCGCTTTTTCTCCCGCCAGCGCGGTAAACGCCCGCCAGAAAACTTCCTCATTGGTTTGAGCACCATTGTTTTGCTGCATGGCTTTCATGCCTGCCCAAAGGCCCTGAATCAGCTTCTCCGGTTCAAACCCATGTGGGACAAACTTTTGAGTCAGAGCGCCGAAATACAAACGAATAAACGCTTCCTGATCCATTGGCAGCAGTGTTCCGTCCAAATCAAATAAAACGGTGTTCATCGTTTCCTCTTTTTTATTTCATAGTGCAATCCAAAACCGCCGAATCCGTTCCGGCTGACCATCGTCTCCCGGCACCTGCGCTTCTCCCGCAAAGATTCCGCCGCATTTTCGGATGGTCTTTTCCGAGGCGATGTTGTCAGCTTGGCAGTCCAGCAATACCCGTTCCAGACCGATTTTGCGGCAGAAATCCAGCGCCAGCATCAGCATCTGCGACCCATAGCCTTTGTTTCTCTCGTCCGGCCGAACGCCATATCCGATATTCCCGCCGCTTTGGCACAGTTCGCCGGTCAACCGGTGTCGGATCTGAATGGTTCCCACAATTCGTCCATCCTGTTCCCGCACCGCAAAAAAGGTGGTCGCCGGAGTATGCTCTTGCGATACCGGCAGTTTTTGCAGAGCGTTGATTCGATCCAGCCATTCGCTGTAGACCGGATGCCGCTCCATTGCGCTGCTGCCGTTGATATGGCACTCTCCGCTATCCAAATAGGCCTGCCGGTAATCTTCCGCCTGTCTTTCCCAGCTCCGGTCCGGCAGTACCAGCGTCAATCCTCCCATCACGCCGCTCCTTTACAAAAAGAGGGGCGGAATATGTCATCCGCCCCTCAATAGATTTCGAAAAACTTACAGCGCAATGTCCTGCGCGATTTTCAAAAGATTCATGTCTACCGACTTTTTCATGCTCAATGCTTCCAGGATATCGTAATCGGTCACCTTGCCATCTTTGGTCACAACAACGCGGTTGCCGATTCCTTTTTCCAGCAGTTCCACCGCGTAATAGCCCATTTCGCTGGCAACCACACGGTCACGCAGAGTTGGGGAACCACCGCGCTGAATATGTCCCAATACGGTTGCGCGGGACTCAACGCCGGTTTTCTCTTCGATTTCCTTGGCCAGCTCGTGAGAATGGCCAACTCCTTCCGCCACCATGACGATAAAGTGCTGTTTGCCGGTTTTCTGAGAAGCTTTGATTTTCGCCACGATATCACGATCCACATCGAAGGGGATCTCCGGGATCAAAATCGCGATAGCGCCGCAGGCCAGGCCGGTATTGACCGCGATATGACCGGCTCCTCTGCCCATCACTTCGACCACCGAGCAGCGGTCGTGAGATTGAGAGGTATCACGCAGGCGGTCTACGTTCTGGACAACGGTGTTCATCGCCGTATCATAACCGATGGTGTAATCAGAAGAGGCAATATCGTTGTCAATGGTGCCGGGGATTCCTACGCAGGGAATGCCGCGCAAAGACAGATCTCTGGCGCCACGGAAAGAACCATCGCCGCCGATAACTACAACGCCGTCAAGCCCCGCTTCCACGCAGGTCTGTCTCGCCTTTTCAACGCCTGCTTCCTCTTTGAATTCCAGGCAGCGGGCCGTGTACAGAACCGTACCGCCTTTTTGCAGAATATCCGAAACCGAGCGCAGATTCATTTCTACCATGTCGCCGTTGATCAAACCGTTATAACCGCGGCGAATCCCCAAAACGCGCATTCCTTTTCCAATGCCCGCGCGGACTACAGCTCGAATCGCCGCATTCATGCCGGGTGCGTCGCCGCCGCTTGTCAAAACGCCAATGGTTTTTACCTGATTCATATTCGTAACCTCCTAATGATAATCGGAAGATTTGCACAACCTGTTTTATAATGTCATAAAACCAAATTCAAAATCTATTATAGTATAATCAAAATTTGATTGCAACTGTTTTGTGCATGAAAAATGGGGTTTTCCCGCAAAATTTCCGAAATCTGTTGATTTTTGCCGCTTATCTCACTCACCATCCCACTTTTATTCCACCAGTTTCACGCTGCCCGTTCCCAGAAGCTGCGCAAGCTGGTCCAGCAGTACCGCATTGGGGGAAACCCACAGAGAGCGCGGCGCAAGGCTCACTTTCTTTGTATCCTCAAAAAAGACGTAGACCGGCGTTTCTCCTTCAAAAATTTCCAATAAGTTCTGCGCTTTTTCCATCTCTTTGCCCTGCCGGGACGGTATCTTCAAATATAAACCCGGCCTTTTGGCGCCGCTTGTTCCATGCTCTTCCCTGCGGACCGAAGGACCACTTCTCAGCGCAAGCCTGTCCTCAATGGTCATGGCTTTTTCGCATAAAAGCTTGGCGTCCTCCTCTTCCCGCACACTGATGCGTCCGGAAAGCACAACAACCGAACCGACCGTCAGAAGCTGTCCATATCGCTGTAGCGTTTTTGGGAAAACCAGCACCTCCATGGAGCCGGTGGTGTCTTCCACCGTCAAAAAGGCCATCGTATCCCCGCTGCGGGTCGCCTTGGACTGGCGGGCGCTGATGATGCAGAGGATATCCGTTTGCTTGTTATCATATTCCTCCAGCGCCACATGGGAAATTTTTGCCGTTCCCAGCTTCGGGATCAAATCGGCATACTCTCCCAGCGGATGTCCGGACAAATACATGCCGGTGACCTCTTTTTCCAGATTCAGCCGTTCCATAAAAGGAAAATCTTCCACATCCGGGAACGCATATTCCTCCTTTTGTGCGTCGGCCATCGTATCGAAAAAGCCCAGCTGCCCCTCCAGATTTTTCTGCTTCACCACGTCCAGACTATTGGAAATCGCCTCATATCCCGCCAGCAGCTGGCGGCGGTTCGGATTCATTCGGTCAAAAGCGCCGCATTTAATCAGGCTCTCCATCGCCCGGCGATTGAGATCCCGCCCGTGCATCCGCTCGCAGAAATCGTTGAAATTTTGAAACGGAGCCGATTCCCTCTCCCGGATAATATCGTCGATCACGCTGCGCCCCAGGTTTTTGATGGCCAAAAGGCCAAAGCGGATCCCTTCGTCCGATACGGTAAATCCCATGTTGCTTTCGGAGATATCCGGCGGCAGCACCGGGATTTTCAGCCGCGTGCATTCTTCAATATAGCCGGTCACCTTCGAGGTAGAATCCAAAACACTTGTCAAAAGCGCCGCCATAAATTCCTTGGGATAATGACATTTGAGATACGCTGTCTGATACGCCACCACCGCATAAGCAGCCGCATGGCTTTTGTTAAAAGCGTAGGATGCGAAGCTGGACATTTCACCAAAAATATCGCTGGCGATTTCTTCGCTCACGCCGTTGTGCACGCAGCCTTTGACCCGGCAGGTCCCGTCTTCATCATAAAGGCCATAGATGAAATTCTGACGCTCTTTTTGCATGACGTCGGCTTTTTTCTTGCTCATGGCCCTGCGGACCAGGTCCGCGCGGCCGTAGGAAAATCCCGCCAGTTCCCGGCAGATTTGCATCACCTGCTCCTGGTAAACAATGCAGCCGTAGGTCACATCGAGAATAGAAGCCAATTTCGGATGTTTATAGGTCACCTTTTCCGGGTGATGGCGGTTTTCAATGTATTTGGGGATGGAATCCATCGGTCCGGGCCGGTACAGAGAGATAACTGCGATCAGGTCCTCAATAGATTCAGGGCCCAGACCGACCAACACGCTGCGCATCCCGCCGGATTCGAACTGGAATACCCCTTCTGTCAGGCCGGCCGACAACATCAGAAACACTTTTTTGTCATCCGGCGGGATTTGGGAAACCGAAAAATCCGGGCAGAAGCGGCGGATCATCTTCTCTGCGTCGCTGATAACCGTCAGCGTTCGCAGCCCCAAAAAATCCATTTTCAAAAGTCCCAGCTCTTCCAATGTCGTCATGGGAAATTGCGTCAGGATCGCCTCTTCGTTTTTCTGTACCGGCACATAGGTGTCCACCGGATCGCGGGTGATAACCACCCCTGCCGCGTGGGTAGATGCGTGCCGGGGCATTCCCTCCAGCTTTCTGGCCATGTCGATCAATTCGTGGATGGTCGGGTCCGTGTCATACTGCTGCTTCAATTCTTTCGAAGCGGTCAGCGCCTTGTCCAGCGTCATATGCAGCTCATTCGGAACCAGCTTTGCCACCGCGTCCACCTGCGCATAGGGAATGGCCATCGCCCTTCCCACATCCCGGATGGCTCCTCTGGCCGCCATGGTGCCGAAAGTAATGATCTGCGCCACATGATCGGCTCCGTATTTCGCTACCACATAATCGATGACCTGTTGGCGTTTTTCATAACAAAAATCAATATCAAAGTCCGGCATAGATACCCGCTCCGGGTTCAAAAAGCGCTCAAAAAGCAAATTGTAACGGATGGGGTCAATACCGGTAATGCCAATGCAGTAAGCGCACAGGCTTCCCGCGCCGGAGCCGCGCCCCGGCCCCACGGGGATGTCATGGGTCTTGGCATAGTGGATAAAATCATACACAATCAGATAGTAATCCACATATCCCATCTTGACGATCACGCCCAGCTCATACTCCAGCCGGTCACGGATTTTTTCGGATGGATGCTCACCGTAGTGCCGGGTCATGCCCTCGTAGCACATGCGCTTGAAATAGGTCACATTATCCTCTTCAGTAGGCGCTTTGTAAAACGGCAGCTTGGTCACGCCGAACGTAAAATCCAGCTGGCATTGCTCGGCGATCTTCACCGTGTTGTCCAGCGCCTCGGGGTGGGCGGCAAAAAGGGTTTCCATCTCCGCCCGGCTTTTCAGGTAAAATTCCTGGGTCTGGAATTCCATATCCGATTTGTCGTTTACCGTATGGTTGGTCTGAATACAAACCAGCACACTTTGCGCCTGGTGGTCCTCCTGCCGGATATAGTGGACGTCGTTGGTCGCCACCAGCCCAATTCCGGTCTCCTCTGACAGGCGGTACAGGTCGGGCAGGATCTGCTTTTGCTCTAAAATCCCGTGATCCTGGATTTCCAAATAGTAGTTTTCGGGACCAAAGATGTCCCGGTATAAAAGCGCCGTTTCTTTGGCGGCATCATAATCCTTTTCCATCAACCTCCGTGGAATCTGCCCAGCCAGGCAGGCGGACAGGCAAATCAGTCCTTCATGATGCGCCCGAAGCAGTTCCAGATCCACCCGCGGCTTGGAATAAAACCCCTCTACCGAAGCCTTGGAAACCATAGCAATCAGATTTTGGTACCCTGTTTCGTTTTTGCACAGCAATACCAAATGATAAGGGCTGGTGTCAATGCGGTGCACCTTGTCGAAACGAGTCCGGGGGGCCACATAAACCTCGCATCCGATTACCGGCCGGATCCCCTGCTTTTTGCACTCTTTATAAAAGTCGATCACACCATACATAACGCCATGATCAGTAATGGCGAGGGACTGCTGCCCCAGTTCTTTGGCGCGAGACACCAGCGCCGGGATACGGCATGCTCCGTCCAGCAGACTGTATTCCGTATGTACATGCAGATGGACAAAATTTTCCATGGATCGCTCCTTTTTCCAAACACCGGCGGGCTTTTGCCGTTTGGCCGCCCGGCACGCTGTTTTCCAATCAATCCGACGGCGGATTGTCCTGCTTTTTCGCGCCGGTGAGTTCCTCGTAGATTTTCGACAGACGCTTCAGCCTGTGGTTGACGCCGGAACGCGTCAGCGGTTCACCAAGGGCCTCCCCCAGTTCCCGCAGCGACATTTCCGGATTTTCCACCCGCAGCTTCGCGATTTCCCTTAAATCCTCCGGCAGAAAGGCTGTCCCCTTGTTTTTCAGAATATATTCGATCTGCTTGACCTGCACAGATGCCGCGCTGATGGTCTTTTCCAAATTGGCAAATTCGCAGTTCTGCGCCCGGTTCACCTGGTTGCGAATACTTTTATAAATTTTCACATTCATCACTTCAAGGCCCAAATTCCCCGCGCCCATAAAACCCAGCAGGTCTTCGATCTCACCGCTGTCTTTCAAATACACCACAAAGCTTCCCCGCCTGGCAAAGCTTTTGGGGAAAATGCGCACAGCAAACAGCACCTGAATCAGCGCCTCGCACAGCGTCTGATCCGGCACTACAAATTCCAGATGATAGCTTTTCCCGGGATCTACCATGCTGCCGCAGGCCAGAAATGCCCCGGCGATAAATGCGCCCAATTCTTCCTCGCTTTGCACCTGCTCCAGATTCAGAACCGGCATGGGCGACTGCCCATATCCGAAAAAGCGCAGGATTTTTTCCCGGTCGTTCTGATCGTCCACAGTGGCACAGAAAAAGCTTTTTCCGTTTTTGTTTTTATATTCCTGGACCGAAATGGTAGCGTCCAGGCCAATCAGCCCGAAAATACTGTCAGCATACAGTTCGGCCACGCTTTTATTCTCGGTTTGCAGAAGCATTTTCTGCGGGCCGAACGCTTTGGAAAAACGCAGCAATCCGTGAGTTCTGGCACGCAGCTGCCGCAAATCATCATACCGAAGACGCAACAGCTGCCGCTTCAGCTCATTTGCAAAAGACATGCTCCTTCTCCTCCCGCCGATTTTTACGTTTTGCGTACATCCCGGTGGCTGACAAATACGTTTTCTTCCCGTTCCTTCAAAGATTGTGCCGCTTTCCAGGCAAAGGAAACCGACCGGTGCTTGCCGCCGGTACAACCGAACGCCACCACCAATTGGCGTTTGCCTTCCTTCTCATAAAGCGGAATTGTAAAATTCAAAAAATCTTCGATCTTCTGGTATAACTGTCGGGCTTCCTCGCACGAAAAAACATAATCCCTCACCTGCTGATCCAATCCCGTTTTGTTTTTCAGCTCCGGGATGTAAAACGGATTTGGCAGGCAGCGCACATCAAATACCAAGTCCGCGTCAGATGGGATGCCATATTTAAAACCGAAAGACGTGCAGGTGATCAGCATCTTTTCTTTTTTCTCTTTTAAGAACAGCGCCGCAACCTGTTCTTTCAGCTGCGTCGCGCTGAGCAAAGAGGTATCGATTACATAGTCCGCCTGGTCCAAAGCCGGACGCAGAAGTTTCCGCTCCTGCTCCAGCGCCTCCTGCATGCTGGGGTGCTCTTCATCCAAAAGCGGATGTTTGCGGCGGGTCTCTTTATATCGGGTGACAATAACATCGTCCCTGGCATCCAGATAGAGAATCGTATAGGAATACCCCATCTGTTTTAACTGCTCCAGGCCGTGAAACAGGTCGGTAAACATCCGCCCGCCGCGGGAATCCACCACAATGGCGATCTTATCTGGGAACTGCCCTTCCTGATTTTGCCGCAGCTGAAAAAAATGCACCAGAAGCTTCGGCGGCATGTTATCCACACAGTAATAGCCGATATCCTCCAGTGCGTTTACCGCCTGAGACTTTCCGGCGCCGGACATGCCGGTGACAACCACAAAGCGCATAAAAATCCCCTTCCTCGCCTGTATTTTACTTACAGTTGGCGCAATTCACATTCCAGCCTGTACCCGGTTTGTTCCGCAACCGTATTCTGGATTTCCCGAATCAGCTGGGTCACATCCCGGGAAGAAGCGCCCCCGCGATTGACAATAAATCCCGCGTGCTTTTCGCTGACCTGCGCGCCGCCGATCTGACGGCCCTTTAACCCGCACTGTTCAATCAAGGCGCCGGCATAATTCCCCTCAGGCCGTTTAAAAACAGAGCCTGCGCTGGGATACTCCAGCGGCTGCTTGGATTTGCGCCGCTCCATCAGATCTTCCATCGTCCGGCGGATCTCGGCCGGATCACCGGGTCGAAGCTGCAGTTTCACTTTGGTAATACACCAGTCTTTTTCGGAAAACACGCTGTGCCGGTAGCCCAGCTGCATTTCTGAAGCGGCAATGGTCCGGGTGTTGCCCATCCCATCCACATAATCGGCACACACGACGACATCTTTCATTTCGCCGCCGTACGCCCCAGCGTTCATAAACAGCGCGCCGCCCACATTTCCTGGGATTCCCCAGGCGAATTCCAATCCGGTAAGCCCTTCTTTTTGGGCGAAAGCCGCCGCCGCAGACAACGAAGCGCCTGCCGCGCAAAGGATCTCCCCCTCTTTCAAGGATTTCCGGATGTAGGAAAAATTGCTTCCGATCTGAATCACCGCGCCGGACACACCGCCGTCCGGCACCAGCAGGTTGGACCCGTTGCCGATCACCTGCCAGCGAATGCCGTTGGCCGCACAAAACTGGATCAGCGCCGCAGTCTGTCCCTCGTCATAAGGGCGCACCAGAATGTCACACGGGCCGCCGATCTGGAACGTGGTGTAATCTTTCATTGGCGCGTTCAGAATATATTCGCACTCCAAATTCTGGCACAGAGAGGTTAGTTTTAAAAGATCGGTCATCTTCCGTTCCCTCCATCAAGGCAAAATTTACCGGGCACGGTTTAAAAACGCCGCGCCGATCAGCCCGGCGTCGTTCCCCAGTGTCGCCAATACAATGCGGGTCTGTTTTTCCGGCACGCGGACATACAGCTGCGGGCGCACAGATTCCACCAGCGGACGCAGAAGATTTTCCCCTTCGTTGCTGACGCCGCCGCCGATCACCAGGACTTCCGGCGCCAAAATATTGATAATATTGGCAAGGCCGTAGCCCAGCTGCCCGATAAAGGTGTCCACTGCCGCCTGCGCCGCGGCGTCGCCCTGCTTTGCCGCCTGAAAAGCCGTTCTTCCGGATACCCTGCCGCCGTTTTCCGCGGTCAGCTTCCACATCAGGGAATCCGGATGGGCATCCATCGCCTCCTTGGTCGTGCGGATCAATCCGGTGGCGGAAGCGTACGCTTCCAGGCACCCGCGCCGGCCGCAGGTGCATTGCCTGCCGCCCATCACAATGCCCATGTGTCCCAATTCCGCGCCGCCGTAGTGCAGACCGGTAAACAGCCTGCCGTCGATGATAATGCCGCCGCCCACGCCGGTTCCCAGCGTAACCGCTACTGCGTTGGAAGCCCCTTTGGCTGCACCGGCCAATACCTCTCCCACTGCGGCTGCATTGGCGTCGTTGGTGATATCCACTTCTTTGTGGAGTTTTTCCTGCAGGTATGCCCGCACGGGCACATTTTCAAACATCAGATTATTGGCGTATTCCACCACGCCGGTGTCTTCATTGGCTGTTCCGGGCATACCAACGCCGATCCGCTCGATCTGCTCCCAGAAAACCCCGGCATCCTCCGCCGCCTTCCCGGCGCATTCGGCCATGGCGTCCATCACTTCTTCAGCCGGGCGCGGCATACCGGTTTTGGCCTTTGCCCTGCCGACAATACGAAATTCGTCGTCCACCACGCCGGCTTTGATGTTGGTTCCTCCCAAATCGATTCCCAGATAATATCCCATATAATCTTGCTGCTCCTTATCGATTAATAGGCATCCCAATCGGTGGGCCCATCGCCCTGATCGATCATGCCCAGTTTTTCCAATAGCTCCTGCGCAGCGTTGTACCCCATCTTTTTCTGACGGTTGTTCATCGCCGCCACTTCAATAATGATAGCCAAATTTCGGCCCGGTTTGATCGGAATGGTCAAAGAAGGCACCGAAATACCTAAAATTTCCGTCTGTTCATTGTCCATGCCCATCCGGTCGTAAACCCGGTCCGGATTCCACGGCTCAAGCTGAATGACCATGTTGATTTTTTCCGTTTCTTTAATGGAGCCCATACCGAAAATCCGCCGCGCGTTGATAATGCCTACGCCGCGCAGTTCCAGGAAGTGGCGGATATTTTCCGGGGAAGTTCCCACCAGCGTCCGGTTAGACACACGCCGGATTTCCACCGCGTCGTCGGCGATCAGCCGATGCCCGCGTTTGACCAGCTCCACTGCCGTTTCACTTTTTCCTACGCCGCTTTCGCCCAGCAGCAGGATTCCCTCGCCGTACACCTCGACCAAAACGCCGTGCCGGGTCACCCGCGGCGCCAGCTCTGTCGCCAGGATACCCACCATGCTGGAAAGAAACACCGATGTGGATTCCGGCGTGCGCAAAAGCGGCACCTTGTATTTTTTGGCGCATTCCAGCATCTGCGGGAAAATTTCCAGTTCCCGGGAAACGACCACCACCGGCGGCTTCAGCGCAAAATAGGAGTCCAGCTTCTGCATCAGGGTGTCTTCGTCGAATTTTTTCAAATAAGCATATTCCGACAGTCCGATCAGCTGAATGCGGGAACTGTCAAAATACTCAAAAAACCCGCCCAGCTGTAGGCCGGGACGGTTTACGTCCATGCTGCTGATTTTTATATCGTTCAGATCATACGGAGAATAAATCAGCTCTACATCCAGATCTTTGACAATTTTGGAGAGTTTAACCGAATAAGCGTGTTCCATGTTTGATTCTCCTATCCCGGCAGGCCTTTTCCCGCCGTTTTTCGCCCGCCGCAAGGCGAGGCTGCTGTCCTTGCCCGGCCGGGAATCAATGTGCCCGCCGCGGTCTTTCGTATTTATTATACCCCACACCAGTCGGCCTTGCAATAAACTTTCTGTAAAACAAATTGCAAGAAAATTTGGCCTGTTTGAAGTATTTTAACCGCCTGATTCTTTTTCATTGTGAACCAATCAAAAATGTGCTATAATAATTTTACAGTATAATCAGAAATCAGAGATTTCCGACCTAAAAAACGAAAACATATTTCGGCAAATTTTTTGCAAATGGATAGAAACAGTATCGGAGGACGGTTATGAGAATCGCATTATTTACCGAAACGTATCTGCCCCACATCAACGGGGTCGTAACCCATGTAAAAATCCTGCGGGACGGTCTTTTGCAGCAAGGACATGAAGTATTGGTCGTTACTGCGGATTACCAGGCCCGCCATCATTACATAAAAGACGGTATTCTTCATTGTCCCGCCATTAAAAGCAAACGCTTTTACGGATACGGCGTGGCCTCGCCGTTCAGCCGGCGCAGGCTCAAACTGGTGGATGATTTCCACCCGGATATTATCCATATCCACAACGAGTTCGGCGTAGGGATCTCGGGTATTTTTGCGGCCAAGCAGCTGCATGTTCCTCTGGTGTACACGCTGCACACGATGTACGATGATTATCTGTATTACGTGGCTCCCCGCCGCCTGCTGCGGGCTGCCAAAAAACTCAGCCACGATTATTTCCGCCTGCTGGGCAACGCCGCCACCGAATTGACCGGTCCCTCGCCCAAATGCCAGGAATATTTCCAGCAGATCGGTGTAAAGAAAGACGTCAACGTGATTCCCAACGCGGTGGAACTGGATGATTTTGGCCCCGACCGGATTTCTCCGGAACAGAAAGCGGAATTCCGCCGCCGCTACCATATTCCAGACGACGTGATGGTCGCCTGCTTTGTCGGCCGGCTCGGCCATGAAAAAAGCGTGGACGTTCTGCTGGACTACTGGGCCCGTACCATTACGCCGGAAGATAAAATCATGCTGTGCGTAATCGGCGGCGGTCCCGTTCAGGAAGAGCTGGAGCAGCAGGCCAAGGATCTGGGAATTGATTCCATGGTCGTATTCACAGGAGCGGTACCGCACGATCAAATGCCGCCCTATTATGCCGCCTGCGATGTATATGTAACCGCCTCCCTGTCCGACACAAACTCTATTTCGATGTTGGAAGGAATGGCTTCCGGCCTGCCGGTCCTGCGCCGGTACGACGCCCTGAACGAAAACGTAGACCAGATTCGCGACGGCGTAAACGGCTATATTTTCAATTCGCCCGAAGAGATGGCCTCGGAACTGCGCCGGGTGAAAAACCTGTCGCCGGAACAGCTGAGCATTCTCAAAGCTTCTGTCATCGAGTCTGTCAAGCGTTCCGGCGCGGAGGCTCTGGCCAATTACACTTGCAGCGTTTACCGCAAAGCGATGGCCGTTGCGTCCGCCCCCGCCCAGAAATAACGCTGTCGGGCTTACAGACTGGCCCGCTCGTTCAAAAAACACACTGCTGCCCGGGCTTTTGCCCGGGCATTTTTTGTGTATCCCTTTTTGATGGAGCCGTCAGCATCTTTTCTTTTTTCGCCTGTTCTATGATAATTTCGCCGAACCCCCCTTGCATTCCTGTAAAAATACGTTATAATACGTATTAGAAATCACTTGAAAGGACGGTGCAATATGAACTATTCATTTGTAAAAGATTTTTCCGAAATCGGCGCGTGCGATGTTTATATCGGCGCGGTAAATTCCGGTGCAAAAAGCAAAAAAGCCTGCAAATTTGCCGGTGAGCTGCTGGCAGCGGCAGATGAAAAACGTTTCAGCGGAAAAGAAGGACAGCTTCTTTCGGTAAACCTCGTAAAAGATGGTAAGCTGATCACCTGCATTTTCGCGGGATTGGGTGAAAACACGTCCTGCAAATCGGTGGAGACCGCTTTTGCCAGCGCAGTAAAAGAAGCGAAAAAACAAAAGCCCGGTACCATCGGCGTTTTTGTAGACCCGGATTTCGCCGACAAATGCGTTGAGGCAGTACTGCTGGCGGACGATGGGTTCAACACACATAAATCGGAAAAAGCAGAGGAAATTTCCTACACCTTTTACGGTGTGGACCAGGAACAGGTCAAAGAAGGAATCGTTCTGGGCGAAGCGGTACGCAATACCCGCCGCCTGGTCAACGAACCGTCCAATGTCATGACCCCGGCACAGTTGGCCACCGAGGCGCTGCTGGCCGGCGCGGACAGCGGTTTCGATGTTCGGATCTACAATCTTGAAGAAATCAAAAATCTGGGCATGAAAGCGTTTCTTGAGGTTGCCCGTGGAAGCGACCGGGAACCGAAAGTCATCGCCATGTCCTATATGGGCGACCCGGAAAGCCGGGAAATTCTCGGTCTGGTGGGCAAAGGGCTTTGCTATGACAGCGGCGGCTACTCGCTGAAGCCCTCCACCGGTATGGAAACCATGCATACCGACATGGGCGGCGCCGGCGCCGTCATCGGCGCGATCAGCGCCATCGCTAAAATGAAGCTGAAAATCAACGTGACCGCGGTGGTTGCCGCCTGTGAGAATATCCTCTCGGCCCACGCTTACCATCCCGGCGATATCATCAGTTCCATGGCGGGCAAGACCATCGAGATCAACAATACCGACGCTGAGGGCCGTGTCACGCTGGCCGACGCGGTAACCTTTGCCATCCGGGAACAGAAAGCGACCCGCATCATTGACGTGGCAACTTTGACCGGCGCCGCGATCACCGCTTTGGGCAACGAGATCACCGCCGTGGTCAGCGACAGCGACGAACTGTGGGAAAATGCCCAAAAAGCGGCTGTACCCGCCTGCGAAAAAGTTTGGCGTCTTCCGGTGGACGAAGTGCTGGGCAAAGCGCTGGACTCCAAAACCGCGGATATGCGCAACAGCAGCGGCCGCGCGGCCGGTACCATCTGCGGCGGCATGTTTATCCAGAAGTTTACCGAAGGTCTGCCTTGGCTGCATCTGGACATCGCCGGCACCAGCTACACCGAGGGCAATGCGGTTTGCTCCTTTGGCGCAACCGGAGTCGGTGTCCGTCTGTTGTATCATGTGGCGAAAAATTGCGAAAAATAACTGCTTTCAGGGAGCTTTCCGGCTCCCTGAAAAAAAGAGGTAAGGTAAGCTTTAGCTAACTTCCGAAGAAAGGAACTGACTGCATGAAAAACATCCTGAAAATCGGAAATTTAGAAGCCCATGCGGGGCAAAAAGTACATGGCAGCTATCAGGTGGCCGGAACCAGTCTGACCATGCCGGTAACGCTGATCAACGGTAGCGGAGAGGGAAAAGTGCTGCTGCTGACCGCCGGCGTCCATCCAGATGAGTACCCGGGCATCGCGGCGGCAATTCAGCTGTCCAACGAGCTGCAGCCGGAGGATATCTGCGGAGGGATCGTCATTGTCCCGATGACCAATTACAGCGGCTTTCTGGCAAAAAAGGGCTCCCATATTCCTGAGGATGACAAAAACTTGAACCGCCTGTTTCCCGGAGACCCGAACGGCACCGAGGGAGACCGCCTGGCCTGGGCCATCACCCAGGATTTCCATAGCGTCTGTGATTATAACATCGACCTGCATTCCGGCGGCGCGGATGAGGCAATGAAACCTCTGATTTTCTTTTCCGTCATGGGAGGTCCCGAGATCGAAGAAATTTCCCGGCAGATGGCGCTGTCCTGCAGCGTAAGCTACATTGTCCGCTCTACTGAGACCAGCGGAGAGTATAGCTCGGCAGTGCTTCACGGGCTGCCCTCCATTCTGCTGGAGCGCGGAGGAAACGGTTTCTGGAGCCAGGAAGAAACCAACGCTGACAAGCGCGATGTCCTCTCTGTATTGAAAACGCTGGGCATTTTGAAAAAAGAAGTAGCGCCCGCAGAAAAACCTGTCGAGATCGCTAATGCCAAGTACTATGTGGCCGGCGATACCGGATGCTGGTATCCCTGCTTCCGGCCAGGCGATAAAGTAAAAAAAGGAGAACTGTTGGGTGAAATCCGGGATCACCGGGATCAGGTGCTTTCCAGCTACTATGCGGAATTTGACGGAGTGGTGCTGTACGAGACTTCTTCTTTGTCTATTTTGAAAAACAGGGCGCTGGTAGCCTTTGGAAAGCTGGACTGAACGCAGTTTTTTCCCAATCGGATACGTTGATCAAAATCCATCGCGGATTCCATCCATGCCCGCGATGGATTTTTGATGAACATTTGAAAAAAAAGCAAAAAACACTTGCATCTGCGTTAAAAATATGATATTATAAATCCCGCGATAGCAATTATGGGGGCGTAACTCAGTTGGTAGAGTGTCACACTGGCAGTGTGGAAGTCGTGAGTTCGAGTCTCATCGTCTCCACCAAAACCTGCGGTATCGGATGGGTATCCGTAGGTTTTTCCATTCCAGGGCCATCCATTTGGAGGCGTAGCTCAGCTGGTTAGAGTGCCTGCTTCACACGCAGGAGGTCCCGGGTTCGAGCCCCGGCGTGTCCACCAAAAATCCCGAACGCAAAAGCGTTCGGGATTTTTACTTATTACCTTTTCACGATTTATTATTCACTCGTCCGCCCATTCGGGATTTTGGTAAGTAATAAGTAACAGCGAATCGTGAAGAAATTGAGAGTTCCGCTTCGCGGACGATTGAAATGATATTGAGCGGCATCTATCGTGTTGCGTTGTTACAATAAAAAAGCCGCGACTTTTTGTCGTGGCTTTTTTATTGCCCTCAGCCCGGCCCAACGGATCTTAGCGCCAATTTGGCATGGAACGGCAAACAGGTTACAGTGCTCAGGTACCGCCCCTAAAAATAATTTTTTCTTTTTTCAAAAAGAAAACACAAAAATCCTTGTAAAATGCGCAGAATATGGTATTATGAATTTGTAAAATCGTTTTTAAAACTACGTCTTGGAGGTTTTATCCATGAACAATATTAAAATCCTGGTTGATTCCGGTTCTGACCTTTCGCAGGAGTATTGTGAAAAATACGATATCACCGTGGTTCCTCTCCATCTGCAAATCGAAGGCCGGACCGTTCTGGACGACGAGCATTTCGACTCGGTAAAATATTGCGAATACCTTCAGGTGGCTCCCCAGGTACCCAAGTCTGCGCAGCCAACCCCGCAGGCTTTTCTGGACTGTTACCGCCGTTTCTCCGACCAGGAACACATTATTGTCATCACCATGTCTTCCAAAGCATCGGGAACACACCAAAGCGCTGTTTTGGCACGGGATCTTTTCGAAGAGGAAAATAAAACCTGCCGGGTCCATGTAGTGGATTCCACCAGCACTTCTTTTGCCATTTCCATGTTGGCTTTCCACGCGGCGCAAATGCGCCAAAAGGGATTTCCGGCTCCGGAAATCGTCGCGCAGCTGGTTGAAGATACCTTTCACATTGGCGCTTATTATCTGGTAGATGATATCAGCTTTTTGATCAAAGGCGGGCGCATTTCTTCCATCAAAGGCGGTCTGCTGACAAAAATGAGTATCAAGCCCATCATCGGGGTTCGCAACGGCATGGCCTACAACCATTCCAATGCCCTCGGATTTCAAAAAGGTCTTGCCAAGCTGATCTCTCTTTTCCGGAACAATGCCTGCCCCGGGTCGGACGTATTTATTTCCCACTCCAACTGTCTTGCCAAAGCCAAACAGCTGGAAGAGGCCATTCTCCGCGCGGCTCCCGATACTCTGGTCCATATCAGCCAAATGCGCGGGACCATGTGTACCCATGCTGGCCCCGACACCATTGGATTATTTTTCTATCAGCAGCAGTTTATTTAAGCCGATGATTCAAAAAGAGCCCCTCGGGGCTCTTTTTCTTTTCACGGATGTTTCTTCGAATCGCCATCGCAGTATTTTCCCATCGGCGATCCAAAAAAATTGAATCATAAAAAGAGGGGAAAGCGAAATACTCTTTCCCCTCTTTTTCACGCTATGGATTGACTACATTCTGCGGACATCCCTTGATGAATGCCTCCAAGTTTTCTTCTGTAATCCGTAAAAGGCGGATTCTGGCCTCTTTGGTCGCCCAGCCAACATGCGGTGTAAAATAGATATTCCGGGCCGAAAGCAGAGGATTGTCCGATTTCGGCGGCTCAGTGGAGAGCACGTCTACTGCCGCGGCCGCGATCACGCCTTGGTTGAGCGCGTCAGCCAGATCCTGCTCCACCACAACCGGCCCCCGGGAAGTGTTGATCAGCATGGCAGTGGGTTTCATTTTCGAGAGGAAATCACAGTTGATCATCCCCTGGGTCTGAGGCGTGAGCGGGCAGTTGACGCTGATGTAATCCGCTTCGGCACAAAGCTCGTCCAGGCTGACCCAACGAAACTCTTTCCGGTCCTCCTGCCCTTTCATGGTCCGGGAAAAAGCAATCACCCGCATGCCGAACGCCGCGGCGATATCCGCCGTTTTCTGCGCTACATGCCCAAAGCCCACAAATCCAATGGTCTTCCCGGCCAGTTCCGTCTGCGGAGCTACCATATAGGAAAAATCAAGGCTTTTGACCCAGTCGCCTTTACGTACGCTTTGGGTGTGTTCCAACACATGGTTTGCATGCTGCAGCAAAAACGCAAAAATCAGCTGCGCCACCGAATCGGTGCTGTACGCCGGAACATTGCATACCACAATCCCCCGCTCTTTTGCCGCCGCGATATCCACAATATTGTAACCGGTCGCCAAAACGCCGATCATCTTCAGCTTGGGCAGGCTTTCAATCGTCTGCCGGTCCAACACGGTTTTGTTGGTCAAAAGCACGTCGGCACCGTCCGCACGCGCTGAAAGGTCAGCCTGAGATGTTCTGGGGTAGCAAATCACTTCTCCGAACCGTTCCAATCCCGCCCAGCTCAAATCGCCGGGGTTGGCGGCAAAGCCGTCCAAAATTACAATTTTCATTTTTTCGCACCTTTTTCTTTTTCCGAAATAAATTGGTCCATGGTATAACCGCTCAGCTGCCGCCGCAAATCCTGGGACACTTTTTCAAACGCGCACTGAAACGAACAGGACTCTTCCGTTTGCCTGGTGCATTGATAATCCCCTTTTACACAGCGCGCAATATGTATCGGTCCTTCAATCGCTTCCACAATATCGCACAGCGAAATTTTATCCGGCTCTTTCGCCAACTCATATCCGCCGGCAGCACCTTTGTAGGAATGGACCAGACCGGCCGCTACCAGCTTCCGCAGGATCTTCAGGGAAAAGCGTACCGTCACGCCTGAAGTCTGTGACAGGGTATTTCCATCGGTCCTCCCGCCGGCGGCCGCCAGCTCGTGGATAATGCGAACCGCATAGTCCGCCTCCAATGTTATTTGCAAATTGATTCACTCCCTTTTGCCAAGGCAGCCACGCCGCATCAATCCAAAAAGTCTTTGAGTTTTTTGCTTCTGCTGGGATGGCGAAGCTTCCGCAGCGCTTTGGCTTCAATCTGGCGGATCCGTTCCCGGGTCACGTTGAACTCCTTACCCACTTCTTCTAACGTGCGGCTTCTGCCGTCTTCCAGGCCAAAACGCAGCCTCAGTACCTTTTCCTCCCGGGGCGTCAGTGTTTGCAGCACATCGCTGAGCTGTTCTTTTAGCAGCGTATGAGAGGCCGCTTCTGCTGGCGCCGGCGCGTCGTCATCGGGGATAAAGTCGCCCAGATGGCTGTCTTCTTCCTCGCCGATCGGCGTTTCCAGGCTCACCGGTTCCTGCGCTACCCGCATGATTTCGCGCACTTTATCCACCGGCATATCCAATTCTTTGGCAATTTCATCCGCCGTAGGCTCATGTCCGTTTTTGTGCAGCAGTTGATTGGAAACCTTTTTGACCTTGTTGATCGTCTCCACCATATGGACCGGAATACGGATGGTTCTGGCCTGATCCGCAATCGCGCGGGTGATTGCTTGCCGGATCCACCATGTAGCGTAGGTGGAAAACTTAAATCCTTTGGTATGGTCAAATTTCTCCACTGCCTTGATCAAGCCAAGGTTTCCTTCCTGAATCAGATCCAGAAACTGCATTCCCCGCCCCACATAGCGCTTGGCAATGCTGACCACAAGCCGCAGGTTTGCCTCCGACAAACGTTTTTTGGCATAATCGTCGCCCTGCGCCATCCTCTGCGCCAGTTCGACCTCTTCTTCCGAACTCAGCAACGGAACCCGACCGATCTCTTTGAGGTATACTTTGACCGGGTCATCGATATTGACCCCCTCGGCCGGCGCGGCGTCTTCTTCCTCTGCCGACGCGGCAACCTCTGGAATGGTGTTCAGATCCAAATCGATATCCGGTTCCAAATCCTCGATGATCTCAATATTCAGCCCTTCCAGCGTGTCGTAAAGCTTGTCCACTTTCTCCACGTCGAAATCCAGTTCCTCCAGCGCGTCCGTGATCTCCTTTGTCGTCAGCTTCCCTTTGGATTTTCCCAATTCGATCAAATCTTTGATGACTGATTTTTTGTCCTGTGCTGCCATATGCTTGCTCTCCCATTTCTCCCCGCGAAAAAGTTTTTCGCCTGCCCGCCCCGCGAAGACGGCGGATGGCATATTCCAAACCGGAAACCTTTTGGAAGGCCCGGGTATTCTTGTTTGTTCACCGCACAAACGCGGCCAAAATCACGCGGCGCCCATCGTTTTCCCGCATGCGGACCATCTATTTTTTCCTCGCCGCCAAATCCGCCACATATTGTTCCAGCTGTCCGCGATCCATCTGCCTGAGCTGTTCCGGCGTTTTTTTCGCTTTTCCGGCGAGGATGGTCTCCAAATAATCCTGCGTTTCTTTCGGTGTCGCCCGCGACGATGTCGGATCCGCCAGAATCCCGGCGATTTTTCCCATTTGTTCCTCATCCAGCTGTTCCGACAACGCAATCAGTTCCACCGACTGGTTTTGATCCAGTCGCCCGCAGATCACCTGAAAAATCTCCCGGTTAAAGTCGGTCAAAAAATCCTCCGGCCGGATTTTTTCCCGGATCAGGCGGTAATAGTCAGGATTTTTCAGCAGCACGCCGATCAGCCGCTCCTCCGCCAGCGCCTCTTTCAGATGAGCTGTTCGCTGCGGATCGCGCCGCTGCTGCGGGCCTGCGGCAAATACCGTCAAATCCCGCGCCTGTTTTTTCTCGGCATTTTTCGCCTGCTGCCGGATGATATAATCGATCTGTACCATCAGTGGATTCTTTGAAACCCCCAGCTCCGCCGCGGTTTTGGTCACATAAACATCCCGCTCGATGGGGTTTCGGATGCCCGCCATAAACTGGGCAAATTCCTTTAAAAAACCAACCTTTCCGTCCGAAGATTCCAGGTCATATTTTTGCCGGAGCTTACCGATTTCAAACTCCATGGCGCTTCCCGCCCCTTCCAGCAGCAGCCGGAATCGGGCAGCACCGAATTTTTTGATAAATTCATCCGGGTCCTTGGCGTCTTTTACCTTCAGTACCCGCACTTTCAGTCCGATTTCCCCGAACATATTGATGGCCCGGTTCGTTGCTTTCTGTCCGGCGCCGTCGGCGTCGTAGGCAATGACCACCTCTTCCGCATACTGGGAAATCATCCGGGCCTGCTCCGAAGTTAAAGAGGTGCCAAGGGTTGCCACAGCGTTGGCAAAACCCGCCTGGTGCAGCGCCACCACATCCATGTAACCCTCCGCCAGAATCAGCGCTGGTTCTTTGATTGCCTTGGCAAAATTCAGGGCGAACAGATTGCGGCTTTTTTTGAAAACCGGCGTATCCGGCGAATTGAGATATTTGGGTCCTTTGCCATCCATCACCCGTCCGCCGAACGCGATCACATTCCCCCTGATATCGATGATGGGAAAGATCACCCTCCCCCGGAACTGGTCATAATAGCTGCCCCTGGCGCTTTTTACGGCGATGGCCGCGTCAGTCAGCTCATCCATCCGAAAACCTTTGCCCATCAGGTGTTTGATGGCCGCATCCCAGCTTTCGGGCGCGAATCCCAGCCCGAAATGCCGGATGGTCTTGTCGGAAAGTCCCCGTTCCCGCAGATAATCCAGGCCTTTTTTTCCAACCGGCGAAATCAGGCATTGATGATAAAAGCGGGCTGTTTCCCGGTTGATTTCCAGGATCCTTGTTTTTCGTTTGGCAAAACTGTCGTCATACCCGTCTTCCGGCATGGCAAGGCCCGCCCGCTGCGCCAGCAGCTTGACCGCTTCAATATAGTCCAGATTTTCCATCCGCCGTACAAAGGTGACAACATCTCCCCCGGCACCGCAGCCAAAACAGTAAAAAGACTGGCTGTCTGGATAAACGGTGAAAGAGGGGGTCTTTTCCGAATGGAATGGGCATAGCCCTACCAAATTCCGCCCACGCCGCTTGACGTTGACATAGGATCCGACTACATCCTCAATATCATTGCGCGCTTTTAATTCCGAAATGAATTGTTCGCTCAGCATCTGCCCATCCCCCTTTCGTTCCATCCTGCCATCCGGCAGCGCTTTGCGTGTTTATTCGCTGATCCCCTGCCAGCTTTTGGGGACAAACAGTTCTGTGTAAAGATGGATGGCAAACCGGTCGCTCATCCCGGAAATGTAATCGCACACCGCTGTGTGGATTCCTTCCTCTTCCAGCACTGTGCGGTACTCTGTTGGAAGTTTTTCCCCGTGGCCGATAAAATATGCATACAGGCTTTTCACCACGTTTTCCGCTTTTCCCTCTTCGCTTTTCGCCACCGGATTGGTGTAGACCGCTTCAAACAAAAAATGCTGCAGCTGCAGGAAAGCTTTCTGGGTCTGCGGATCCATGGCAATGGTCTCGCCGCTGTTTTCAATCACCGAGCCGACTAACGATGCGATCCGCTGGTTTTTTTTTCGTCCCAGCGTCCACTTGACCTCCCAGGGGAGATCCTCTTCGTTCAGTACCCCGGCCCGCACCGCATCGTCCACATCGTGATTCATGTAGGCAATCTTGTCCGAAAAACGGACAAGCTTTCCCTCCAGGGTCTCAGCTTCCGGCCCGGATGTGTGGCAGCGTATCCCGTCCCGCACTTCCCAGCAGAGATTCAGGCCCCGGCCGCCGTTCTCCAGTTTTTCCACTACCCGCACGCTTTGCAGATAGTGCTTGTACCCATTGGGCGAGACCTCATTCAGCGCCCGTTCCCCCGCGTGGCCAAAAGGGGTGTGTCCCAAATCATGGCCCAGTGCGATGGCCTCGGTCAAATCCTCATTGAGCCGCAGCGCCCGGGCGATGGTGCGCGCAATCTGCGCCACTTCCAGTGTGTGGGTCAATCGGGTCCGGTAATGGTCCCCTTCCGGACTTAAAAACACCTGGGTTTTATGCATCAGCCGCCGAAAAGATTTGCAGTGGATAATGCGATCCCTGTCCCGCTGAAAAGGAGTACGGATCGGGTCTTCCTCTTCCGGGCGCTCCCTGCCTTTGGTGCGCTGCGATAACACCGCCCGGGAAGACAGATATTGCGCTTCCTGCAGCTGGGTTTGTTCCCGAACCGTCATAAAACCCCTCCTTGTTGGAAAAAGCTCTCAATGATATATTACGAAATGAAAAGAAAAAAACCTGCTTCTATCATAAAATTTTTCAAAAATAAAACCAGGCGCATCTGTTTTTTCTTTCACGCACGGCACAAAAGCCCCACGCTTTCCTCCTGCTTTTGCGCAAACGGCTACTCCAAATCCGCGCAGACTTCCTCCACCAGCTGCGGCATGACAGATGCCGCCGTCAGTTCGGTGATTTCTTTTTGAAAGGCCGGCGCTTTGTCCGAGGTCATCATAATCCGCAGGCGCACCTGGGCGCCAAAATCCGATTCTATGGTCTGCGCGTTATAGCGGGGCAAAAGGTAGCTGATTTTGCCGTACCAGTCGTAGCCAAAATGAAGTTCCAAAATCGAACAGGGATTCATGTGCCGGCGCACCGCCGCGTCCACCGCCAGTTTTGCTCCATGGGAATAGGCCCGTACCAGCCCGCCGGCTCCCAGCAGGATACCGCCGAAATAGCGAGTGACGACCACCGCCACATCGGTGAGCCCTTCCCGTTCCAAAACCTCCAGCACCGGCACACCGCCGGTTCCCTGCGGTTCCCCGTCATCGCTCATACGCTTGATGCCGCTTTTCCTCAGGATATAGGCGAACACGTTATGGGTGGCTTCCCGATGCTCCGTGCGGATACGGGACAAAAAATCCAGCGCTTCCGCTTCATCCTTCACCGGCGCGATATGCCCGATAAAACGGGATTTTCTCTCGATAAATTCATCGCTGGCATATCCTGCCACCGTTTCGTAAGGCTGGAACAAAACGGACACCTCTCTTTGCTTTAGGGTAAAGCAAAAGCGGTACATTCCTGCACCGCTTTGTCTTTTTTATTTCACGAAAATGCGACTTACTCCGCTTTAGTGCCTCTGTTGAAACGTCTGTTGAATCTGTCAACACGGCCGCCGGTATCTACCAGTTTCTGTCTGCCGGTAAAGAACGGATGGCATTTGGAGCAAATTTCAACCCGGATGTCTTTTTTGGTGGAACGAGTCTCAAACTCCGCACCGCAAGCACAACGAATGGTCGTTTTTTCGTAGTTGGGATGGATTCCTTGTTTCATTGGGTAAGTCACCTCTTTCTGCTATGCATGATTAACAGAGATATCATAGCATATGAAAACCAGAAAAGCAAGCTTTTATTTTCACAAAAAATTCGCCCGGTTGCTGCGGCAGCTTTTGGAATGGCCCTTCAGTCACTGCTCCTGCAGCATTTTTTCAAAATAATTTTTCCATTTTGTATTTTTGCCGTATTGCTGCCAGAGAGTCCATCCTTCCCGGCTCATCCAATCCTCCGCTTCCAAATGCTCTCCCGCATAGTAAGCCTGATTCATCTGGGCAGCAAAATCCGCCATTTTTTCCTGGATTTGCGCATCCAAATCCAATTCATAAAGCATCTCCAACGCCCGCAGCCGTGTGCAATCTGCAAACCGCTGAGCGGCCTCTTCCCGGAAAACATCCACCTGGCCCGTATGATAAGAGACTTCCCGCTTCTCATCCACTTCGACGATATAATACTGCAGCGGCGAAGCAGTCAGACTGCCGGCTACAACATCTGTCAGTTCTTTGCTTTGTGTCCGGTGGAAGATATGCGAATGACCGCTGAAATTGGTTTTTACCCCATATTTTTGGAGCAATTCCTCCACTTGCTGCGCATTGTCCAAAATAAAGTCGGAATAAGCGCCCTCGTTTTTTGCCAACACGTTCTGGTGCGTAACGGAAATCACTGTTTGGCCCTGCTGCTGTGCCAGTTCCAGCTGTTTTTCAGCCCACTGCATCGTCTCATCCTGTATAAGCCCCGACGCCGATTCGCTGTTTGCGTCCAGCATTAAAACAGAAAAATCCTCGGCCAGCGGATAAAGATAACTAAACGAAGCTTCGTCGGAAGAGAGTGCGCTTCGGTATCCAAACGCGCCGCACAATTTGATAAAATCCTCCTGCGGAATATTGTCTACCAATTCCGAGGACTCACCGCTGTACTTTCTGGCAAATGGATAAGCGATATCGTGGTTGCCCGGGATCACCAGCACCGAAACACCGGCATCCTGCACTTTTTTCAGCAGCTTCGCCAGTTCCCGCAGGCTTTGTTTTTCCCCATCGTAGGTCAAATCTCCCGACAAAATCAGCGCATCGGGTTTTTGTTCCGCCGCCAGCTGCAAAAAGCGCTCCACAATCTCAGCTGAGTGCTCGGTCAGCTTGCCGTCCGAGGCGAGCATCCGGTTTTGAAAACGGATGCCGTTATCGGTCAGCTTCGGAGAGAGATAGTGCAGGTCGCTGGCCAGCCAGATGGTCAGCGGCTCCTCGGCGGGCAAAACCGCGGAAGGCGCCTTGTCTGCGCCGCATCCGCCCAAAAACAGCAAAAGGATTGCCGCAAGAAAAAGGCAGCCTTTGCGTTTGATCCATTGTTTCATTTTCTGCTCCTTATTATTTTCTTTTGCTCCAAGGGGCTTTCTTTTTCCAACAGGCGCTGGATGAACATGCACCGCCCTTTCAGATGCTGATTCGAAAGGGCGGTGCTTTCTTGTGACAAAACAAGCTATTAAAAACCCATCAATTGTGTCATCCGCGCTTTGAACTGGGCTTCCAGTTCTCCTGCCTCGGCGCGGCTGCGGCCTTTGACCATAAAGTAAACCTTGATCTTCGGCTCCGTGCCGGAGGGACGTACCACGATGACATTGTCGCCCTCCAGTCCATATTCCACCACGTTGGAGCGGGGCAGATGGATCGGCTGCTCCCCGTCGGCAGACTTTTTCACCGACGCCTGATAGTCGGACATCCACAGCACTTTTTTGCCGCAGATCTCCGTAGGAGCGTTGATACGCAAATCATCCATGATCTCCCGCATGCGCTCCATACCGGAAGCACCTTCGCAGGTGAAGCTGGCCTGGGTATTCAAATGCATGCCGTATTTCTCATACAGTCCGAATAAAACATCCGCCAGGGTCTTGCCCTGCTTTTTATAATAAGCGGCCATCTCGCAGATGAGCATGGAGCCATCCACCGCGTCCTTATCCCGGACGTAGCCGCCGGACAGATAGCCATAGCTCTCTTCAAAGCCGAATATGTACCGGTCCTGTTCGCCTTTTTGCTCCAGCCGCAGGATTTGCTCGCCGATATACTTAAATCCGGTGAGGATATTCACCACCTCAAAACCATAGGTTTCGGCCAGCCGATCGATCATGGCGGTCGTTACAATAGTCTTGACCACGATGGGATTTTGGGGCATGGTACCCAGCTCGATGCGGGAGCTGGCGATGTAATCGGTCAAAAGCACGCCCACTTCGTTACCAGTCAGCAGCAGATAGCCGCCGTCATGCGGCACCGCGATTCCCACACGGTCGCAGTCCGGGTCGGTGGCCAGCAAAAGGTCCGGCTTTTCGGTTTCGCACAAATCCAAGCCTTTTTGCAGCGCCTCACGGATCTCCGGGTTCGGATACGGACAGGTCGGGAAATTGCCGTCCGGCATCTCCTGTTCTTTTACTGGTACGACATTCTTCACGCCAATGCGGTCGAGAATCGCCCGGACGCACATATTGCCCGCGCCGTTCAGCGGCGTGTAAACCACTTTCATGCCGCTGTCCGCGCAAATGCCTTTCCGGATGGACTGGCTTTCCACCGCGTCCAGATACCGGTCAATCACTTCCTGTTTGATATACTGGATTTTCCCCTGGGCCAGCGCCTGGTCAAAGTCCGCGACTTTGACGCCGTCAAAAATATCAATTTCCCCGATTTTTTCCAGAACCGCATTTGCCGCCTCATCGGTCATCTGGCAGCCGTCAGGGCCATAAGCCTTGTAACCGTTGTATTTGGCGGGATTGTGGCTGGCGGTGATCATCACGCCCGCCTGGCATTTCAGATCCCGCACCGCGAAAGACAGCGCCGGTGTCGGCATCAGCTGATCGTACAGATAAGCGGTAACGCCGTTAGCCGCCATGACCCGGGCAGTCTCTTCGGCGAACAGCCGGGAATTGATGCGGGAATCATAGGAAATCGCAATGCTTGCCGCAGGATATTTTTCATTGAGATAATCCGCCATGCCCTGGGTCGCTTTGCGAACCGTATAAATGTTCATCCGGTTGGTGCCTGCGCCCAATACGCCGCGCAACCCCGCGGTACCGAAGGCCAGCTCCTGATAAAACCGGTCGAAAATTTCTTCCTCTTTGCCTTTTATGCCCAGCAATTCCTCTTTCAGCGCCGGGTCCTCCAGCGGGAAATCCAACCAACGCTGATACTGCATGTTTTCTGTCATATTGATCGCCTCCGACTTTTCATAAACATCGCTGCTTTTTATCAGTATAGCGCATCCACAGATTTTTCTCAACAGTTTTTTAGAAAGACTGCCTAAATTTAGCAGATAAAATCATTCTCTTCATGGACATTTTACCCTTTTTTTACCCAAAACAAATGAATTTCCCACTGAAAACGGAAAAATCCGACCATTCTCTGGCCAGTTTCCATAAAATGCGGTATACTGATGGTATCGTTTGATTGGCAGGTGTTTTTATGTTTTATTCGGTGTGCAGTATGGGGCTTTTGGGACTTTCTGCCTATCCAGTCCGGGCAGAAGTAGATTTGTCCCAATCTATGCCGTCCTTTGAAATCGTAGGATTGCCGGGAGCGGCGGTCAAAGAATCCCGGGACCGCGTTCGCTCCGCCATCCGCAACTGTGGGATGGCATTCCCCTTGGGCAAAATCATCGTAAACCTTTCCCCTGCCGACGTGAAAAAAGACGGCGCGCTTTACGATCTGCCGATTTTTCTCGGTGTGCTCAAAGCCGCCGGCATGCTGGATGCTGACCTTTCAGACAGTGCGTTCTTCGGCGAGCTTTCCCTGTCCGGCGAGGTGCGTCGGGTCAATGGAGCACTGCCGCTGGTACTGGGCGCCCAGCAGTTCGGACTGCGCCGGGTCTTCCTCCCGCAGGCAAACGCCGCCGAGGGGGCTTTGGTCCGGGGAATCGAAGTATACGGCATCTCTCATGTCAAGGAACTGTTAAACTGGTACCAAAAAGGGACCGCGCTGACGCCCGCCGTTCACAGCGAACCGATGCCGGGGGAAAGACTTCCCTATCTGGATTTTTCCGACGTCAAAGGGCAATCCGGCGCCAAGCGGGCTCTGGAAGTAGCCGCAGCGGGCGGGCATAATCTTCTGATGATTGGTTCCCCCGGTGCCGGCAAGTCCATGCTGGCCAAGCGGATTCCCTCTATTCTGCCGGAAATGACCTTTGAGGAATCCATCGAAACCACCAAAATTCACTCGGTGGCGGGACTTTTGCCGGAAGGGGACGCGCTCATCACCCAGCGTCCTTTTCGCGCGCCGCACCACACCATCTCTCCGGTGGGTCTTTCCGGCGGCGGAAGCATTCCCCGTCCCGGTGAGATTTCCCTGGCACACAATGGAGTATTGTTTTTAGACGAGCTGCCTGAATTTTCACGGGACGCCATGGAAGTTCTGCGCCAGCCCATCGAGGATGGTCAGGTAACCATCTCCCGGGTGGCCGGAACGCTGACCTATCCCTGTTCCATGATGGTGGTCGCCGCTATGAATCCCTGCCCCTGCGGCTATTTCGGCCATCCGTCACGGGAATGCAGTTGTTCTGCCGGGGCGGTCAGCCGCTATTTGTCCCGGGTGTCCGGACCGCTTTTGGACCGGTTGGATTTACATGTGGAAGTGGCTCCGGTGGAATATCAAAATCTGGTTTCCGCCCGGCAGGAAGAAAGTTCTTCCGCCATCCGGCTGCGGGTAAACCAAGCCAGGAAGCTGCAGCAGGAGCGTTACCGTTCTATCGGTATCTCCTGTAATGCCAAGCTGCCGGCACCGGCGGTAAACAAATTCTGTCCGATGGACGACAGCGCCTCAGCCCTGCTCTCCCGCGCGTTTGAGACGATGGGGCTGTCCGCCCGGGCCTATGACCGGATCCTGAAAGTATCCCGCACCATCGCCGATCTGGACGGTGCCGAAGTGATCAGCCGCCGCCATATTGCCGAGGCGGTACAGTACCGCAGCCTGGACCGGAAATACTGGTCCAGATAAAGGAGGTTTTATGGAATATTACGCCGACGGAAAATCTTTCACATTCGAAACCGAAATCCGTGACAACCCCGTTCTGCGGGAAAGTTTCTTTGGGCTGGCCCGGCAAATTTTCCGCCTGGATTTTGAGCCGTGGTATCAAGGCGGCGGCTGGCAGGACCGTTATCTGCCCCACACGCTGGTTTATCATGGTCAGGTCGTGGCCAATGTTTCGGTCAACCGCATGGATTTCCTGATGGACGGCGTCAGCCGTTCGTTGATTCAGTTGGGCACTGTCATGACCCATCCGGATTACCGCGGTATGGGCCTATCCCGTTTTTTGATGGAGACCGTGCTGCACATCTGGAACGGCCGATGCGACGGGGTTTATCTGTTTGCCAACGATACTGTGTTGGACTTTTACCCCAAATTTGGGTTTATCCGAGCAGAAGAGACACAATTTTTTCTTCCGGCAGCTCCGCAGCGCCAAATTCCCCTGCGCCGCTTGGACCTGGACCTCCCCGCGGACCGATCGCTTTTGTTAAACGCCTACCGCCGTTCCAATCCTTTTTCGGCGTTTTCCATGGAGAATAACGAAGGGCTGCTTCTGTTCTACGCGCTGGGGCCGTTTCGGGAGTTCCTTTATGCCCCGCCCTGGGAAAACGCGGCCGTCATCCTGGAAAAAGACGGGGATACGCTGTTTTGCCACGAACTGTTGGGGCAATGGCCGGATGTCTTTGCCGAAACCTTGAACCGGCTGGCAAGCCCGGGCATTCGCCGAATCGGGCTGGGCTTTACACCGAAGGATCAAAACCTTTCTTTTTCCTGTGCGCCGGGCGAAGAACACCTCTTCGTCCTGGCCGGAGGGGCAAATCCTTTCGCCGGGCATAAACGCTTTTTCCCCCAGATTTCTCACGCCTGAGCCGAATCCAACAAAAAAGCGGGAGCCATTTCGCTCCCGCTTTTTATTTATGATATTTTCCGCCGCTTAAAATCTGGTATCCCCGATAGACCTGTTCCAGCAGCATCACCCGCGCCAACTGGTGCGGAAAGGTCATGCGGGACATGGAAAGCTTGCGGTCCGCCCGCTCTTTCACCGCCTGGGACAATCCGAAAGACCCGCCGATCACAAACGTCAGGTCAGACTTGCCGCTGACCGCCGCCTGTTGGAAGATTCCGGCCAGTTCTTCGGAGCTTTGCTGTTTTCCCTCAATGCACAAAGCGATCACCAAGCTTCCCGCCGTGATTTTGGAAAGGATCCGGCGCCCCTCCTCTTCCATCCCTGCGGTGATCTGCGCCAAAGACGGATTCTGCGGCAGCCGCTCCTCTTCGATTTCCTGAATGGAAAGCCTGCAAAAAGCGCCCAGCCGTTTTTGATATTCCGCCGCCGCTTCCCGCCAATACGCTTCCTTTAATTTACCCACACACAAAACTGTTACTGACTGCATTTTTTCCTCCCAAAATCCGGCTGTCTTTTCATCGCCGGCGGCTATAAACAGATCATGCTGCCCGGCTCATACCGCGGCGCTACCTCCAGCCGATAATCCGTCTCCCGTTTCATCCCGGCCTGTGCCAGCGCCGACACCGACGTTTCCATTGCCAGATCCGGCAGGTTGTTCTCACGGCTTAAATGTCCCAGTAGGATCTGCCGGGCGCCAGACCGGACCAATTCCGGCAAAAACGCGGCGCAATCCGCGTTGGACAGGTGGCCGGAATCGCCGTCGATCCTGCGTTTGAGCGGGTAGGGATAAAATCCGGCCATCAGCATATTCCTGTCATAGTTGGATTCCAGCAACACCAGATCGCACCCGCCGACCGCCTGCCGCACCGTGGGCGTTACCATACCCAGGTCCGTGGAAACCGCCATTTTTTTGCCGTTTCCGCTGATCGCCACATAGCCCACGCTATGAGCGCTGTCGTGGGAGGTTTCAAAGGCCCCTATGTACAAATCACCGACATTGATACCCTGCAACGGCATCGGAACCGCTTTGGCCCCCGCAGGCAGATAATCCCGCTCTGCCAGAAAATCCAGCACTTCATCGGTGGCATATACTGGAACCTGCAGCTTTTTCAAAAGCACTTTTAGACCTTTAATATGATCGGTATGCTCGTGGGTAATGAATACTGCCCCGATGCTTTCCCGGTCGATGCCCTGCGTTTCCAGCGCGGTTATGATTCCCCGGCAGCTGATTCCCGCGTCAACCAGCACGCCGCCAACCCCGCTGCCAATATAGGTACTATTTCCGCTGCTGCCGCTGGCGAGCGTACAAAAACATGCCATTGTGCCAATCCTTTCTGTCTGAATCCTGTCAGATTCGTGGATTCCGGACCGGAGAAGAAAAACCGCCCGGATTTTCGTTTTCTAAAAGAAATCGGCTCAGGCCATAGGCCAAAGCCGAAACCGTTTTCATCTATCCGATCGCCCGCTGCACATCCGCATCCGGCACCTCGATTTTTTCCATTTTGGCCCCCAGCCCACGGAACTTCTCTGCAACCGATTCATATCCCCGTTCAATATGGTGGATTTCCTCTACCTCTGTCCGCCCGCAGGCAATCAGCCCGGCAATGATCAGAGCCGCGCCGGCCCGCAGATCGGTGGCTTTTACCGGTGCGCCGGTGAGGCTTTCCACCCCTTCCACCACCGCGACTTTGCCGTCTACCTGGATTTTGGCTCCCATCCGCCGCAATTCATCCACATATTTGTACCGGTTATCCCATACGCCCTCGGTGATGATGCTTGTCCCTTCCGCGACAGAAAGCATCACCGCCATCTGCGGCTGTAAATCCGTCGGGAAGCCCGGGTGCGGCAGGGTTTTCAGGTTGATCTTTTTTAATGGGCCATTGCGGGTAACGCGAACTGCGTCGTCAAATTCCTCCACCGTCGCGCCCGCCGCCACCAGCTTCGCCGTAATGGATTCCAAATGTTTTGGAATGACATTTTTCACCAGGACATCGCCGTTGGTAGCCGCCGCCGCGACCATAAAGGTTCCTGCCTCAATTTGATCCGGAATGATCGAATAGGTTGCGCCGTGCATATGCTCCACGCCGCGGATCTTTATCACGTCGGTACCAGCGCCGCGCACGTCCGCCCCCATAGAGTTCAAAAAGTTTGCTACATCAACCACATGCGGCTCTTTTGCCACATTTTCCAAAATCGTCAGGCCCTGCGCCCGAACTGCTGCCAACATGACATTGATCGTTGCGCCAACCGTAACGCCGTCAAAATAAATATGACTGCCGGTCAGTTTCTGTGCCTCGGCACAAATCATGCCATGGTCGATAGAAACATCCGCTCCCAGCGCTTCAAAGCCTTTGATATGCTGATCAATGGGGCGCACTCCGCCAAAATTGCATCCGCCGGGCATCGTCACAGACCCTTCGGAATAGCGGCCCAGCAACGAACCCAGAAAATAGTAAGAAGCTCGCATATTCCGGGCGATATCAAACGGAACCGAAGGGGCAATAATATGAGTAGCGTCGATTTCCACTGTTGTTTTATTGCGCATTTTGATTTTTGCGCCTAACTCCTGCAAAATCTGCAGGGAGATATTCACATCATTGATATTTGGAATATTTTCCAAAACGCAGGGTTCTTCTGCCAGCAAAACCGCGGGAATAATTGCCACCGCCGCATTTTTCGCGCCACTGATGACAACTTCACCTTCCAAACGGCTGGGACCTTCAATGAAAAATTTCTCCATTTCAGTCTCTCCTTTATGATCTTTCTCTCTGTTCCCCCATTAAAAACGCAGGAAATCCTGCGGGCATACCTCTAACAGTAGTATTATAGCACAGGTGCCTGCAAAATAAAAGTCTAATTTCACAAGAAAATATCTTCCTGAAAAAGCCGCTTTTTCCGGTGGTTTCGGTGCCTTCAACAATGATTGTTTCCAAAACATTACAGTACAAAAAAAGGCGCCTATAAAAGGCGCCTTTTTTGTATTTTACCGGCCCGGATAATAGGTGCCGATATATTTTGCTGGATCCATAAACCTACCGTTGATAATAATTTCAAAATGGCAGTGATTTCCATAAGCGTTGCCTGTCTGCCCAACGTATCCAATGATCTGCCCTTGCTGAACATAATCGCCATAGGATACCGCCAGCTGGCTCATATGGGCATAAAGGGTATAAATCCCGTTGCCGTGGCTGATTTTCACGTGAATACCGTAAGCGTAATATTGCCGCACCGCTTTTACGACTGTACCGGAAGCGGCCGCGCGGATCACGGTACCACGGGGCGCGGCGATGTCCATGCCGGTGTGGCCCCAATAGCCGTTGATGCCGCAGGAAAGATATCCGCCGTCCACCGGCCAGATAAAGCCGCCGGAATTGGAACCGGTGCTTCCTCCAGTGCTGAGGACCTGAATCGGCTCCGCGGTGCCTACCGTCATCACCTGGTCCACCGGCTCTTTGAGAACGACGGAATCAACCTCGGTGCGGTCTGTTTCCATCCCGTCGACATAGACCACATCAGCGGTCACCAGGCGCTTACCCAGCACACCCGAGCTGCGGATTGCCTGATAGCCTTTGGCGTAGTTGGCATCCACTACCTGCTCCGTTCCAAAAGGAATATCTTCTTCATAGACCTCTGTTACCGTACGTTTTACCGTCAAAAAATTGACTTGGTTGGAAATTAGAACCTTCTGGCCAACCAGCAGGCTTTCCTCGATGCCGGGATTAAGAGCTTTAAGCTGGGAATACGGGATATCCATCTTTTGGGAAATCAAGGTGGGGGCGTCGCCCGCTTCCACCGTATAGGTTACCTCTCCTTCCACCTCAGAGGTCAAAATCGCTTCCATCTCTTCCGGCTCCACCAGGCTGCTCAGCAGATACAATCCCTTGGAAAGCTGGACATCCTGAACAAAGTCCACCCGCTCATTCTCATCGCCGGTCCGGTATTCGTCCAGCATACCGTCCAGCAGCGAACGGATCGGCTCCGCATTTTCCACCGCGCCGTAAAATACGCCGTCCACGTATAAGCCGCTCGCCTCGGTAATCTCGTTGCCCGACGCAGCGATCAGCTCATCGGCGATTTCGTTGACCGAGGAAAGCTCTTCCTCATCTATTACTTTCAATGTATATTTGGGAACCGTATCCAGAGGGGGCTGATACTCCTCATAAACAATACGGCTTTGCATGATTTTTTCCGATTCGTCAAAATCTGATTCTTTTGCAATATAACCGATGATTTTATCATTATATTCCACTTCCAGCGCAAACTGGAGATTGGTATTTTGATGGATCAGGCCGACCAGTATGATAAAGCTGATGACCGGCGCGACATAATTAAAAACCGTGCCGAGGGTTTGCCCGACAAGCCGCAGGCTCTCCCACCATATCCGATTTTTCTCTTTGCGGACAGCTTTGGGGCCAAATTCCTCCGCCATCATCAGGCGTTCTTGCTGGTTTTGCCGCAAACGCTGTAGCTGCCGGTATGGACGCATGGCGTCTTGCAATGAAAAACGAAATTTTCGGCCGACAAGGGTCATACGCTTTTTCAGCTTCAGCTGCAAACGAAGACGAGTCTGTACAGCGAAGCGGAATAAGCGCTTTTTGTAACGTTTAAAATAACGAATCAGCTGGATGCCGGTGTAATAACAAAACCGGTAAGCTTCTGTCACCGCGTTCCACGCCGCGCCTTTCAGCGGACGGCTGTGCGCCGTATGTTTTTGATTGGCCTGTGCTTTTTTTCCGGCATTCTGGCTGTTTTCCATGCATTCCTCTCCTTTCTTCCGCGGTACAAATCTTCCGCTTGATTCTTTTTCATTATACACGCTCTGTCTTTTTTATCAACCGAATTTACAAAAATGTAAAAAAGTTATAGTTAAAGTGTATAAATATCGCTGTGGAAAAATCGGGTCTGCTTGTGCATTTTTCGCTTAAATGTGTCCTCTATGTGATGCATTTGTTCGGATGTGAGAACCGGCCTTCCCGCCTTTTCCATGGCCCAGAAAGGCTTTGGATTCGTTCGATTTTGCTGCATGCACACACGGATAACCCACCTTTTGCGCATCAGCAAAAGCCGCTTTCGTAAGAATCGCAACTCATATACCGTCCGGCTTCTGGATACCGGATTGTCTCAACGCCTGGACAAATGTATCATCCAGCGGGGCGGTCAGTTCGATTTGCTCCCCGCTAATTGGATGCAAAAAGCGGCACCTGAAACAATGCAGCGCCTGCCGGTCGATGATAAGGCTGTCGCCTCCGTACCAAACGTCTCCCGCCAGCGGGTATCCCAGATAGGACATATGCACCCGAATCTGATGGGTGCGGCCCGTTTCCAGCCAGAGGCGCGCAAGGCTGTAGCCGCCTTTTTCGGCGATGATCGCGTAATGGGTCACCGCCCTCTGCCCGTCAGGCGAAACCTCCCGCAAAATATGCACCGGGTCGACCCGCCGGATCGGCGCGTCGATTGTACCGGATTTTTCGTCCGGACAGCCGCAGAGGATCGCCAAATACTCCTTCTCCACATTGCCGGCCAGCTTCGACGCTGCATAGGGGTCTTTCGCCGCCACCACAATGCCGGTAGTGTCCTTGTCCAGCCGGTTGACCGGTCGAAAGGGAAGCGTTTGTCCCTGCGCTGCGCAGCGTGCGGCAAACACGTTGCCCAACGTATCATCCTGATGCTTTCTCACCGGATGACAGGGCATATGCCATGGCTTATTGAACACGACCAGCGACGCGTCTTCGTACAGTACCGGAACCTGTGCCACCAGCGGTACAGACGCTGCTTCCTGCTCCGGCCAGCGCAGGACAATGCGGTCTCCTGCCCGGACTGTATCAATGGTGCGGATTAGCATTTCGTCCCGGAGCAGCCCCCACGGCGGGTCCATTCTTTTTAACGTTTTCATCAGCCGGTAAGAAACGCCTTTTCCCCGGCGCAAAAAATCGCTGACGGCGCATCCGTCAAAGGATGCCGGGACCACAAAAATAAGTTCGCCCAATGTTTTTCCCCCTTTGCACCAGTATAGCAAACAATCGGGCTTTTTTCCACGCAAAAAAGGCGGCTGAGAAAAGCCGCCTTTTATCCCATGTTATTTTCCGTCAGCCATCCGGCAGAAATTTTCCGCCTAGTCGCAGACTTTCACGCTCCAACCTTCCGGTCCGGGAATGCGTCCCCACTGGATGCCGGTCAGCTGATCATACAATTTTTGAGAGATCGGGCCGATTTTACCGCCGTTCAGCCGCAGAATTTGCTCGTCGATTTTCAGCTCTCCGATAGGAGAAATCACCGCCGCCGTACCGCTGCCGAACGCCTCTTTCAAGCGTCCCTCTTTTCCCGCCTGCAGCAGTTCATCCACCGACAAACGGCGCTCGCTGACCTTGTATCCCCAGTTTTTCAAAAGTTCGATACAGGATTTACGGGTAATACCGGGCAGGATGCTGCCGGTGAGCATCGGGGTCACAATTTCGTCGTCGATGACAAAGAATACGTTCATCGCGCCAACTTCTTCAATGTACTTGCGCTCTACGCCATCCAGCCACAGAACCTGGGAATAACCCTGTTCATGCGCAACTTCCTGGCCTTTCAGCGAGCAGGCGTAGTTGCCGCCGGTCTTGGCTTCTCCCATGCCGCCGCGGACCGCACGGACATATTTGGTTTCCACATAAATCTTGACCGGGTTAAATCCCTGGGGATAATAAGCGCCGGAAGGAGACAGCACGATCAAAAACAGATAGGTTTTCGAGGAATCCGTGCCCAATTTCGGCTCGGTCGCGATGACAAACGGGCGGATATACAAAGAGGTGCCCGCCGTATGGGGGACCCAGTCTTTATCCAACTCAACCAGCTTTTCCAAGCCCTCCAGGCAGAGTGCTTCGTCCAGTTGGGGAATGCACATCCGATCATTGGAACGGTTGATGCGCTTAAAGTTTTCGTCCGGACGGAACAGCAGGATCTGGCCGTCGTCCCCCCGGTAAGCTTTTAACCCCTCGAAAACTTCCTGTCCATAATGCAGGCATTTTGCGAAAGGATCCAGTTCAATGGGGCCGTACGGTACGATTCTGGGATCATGCCATCCTTTTCCCTCTGTATAGTCCATGACAAACATGTGGTCAGTGGTAACAGCGCCAAACCCCAGTTTTGTTTCATCCTGCGGTTTTTCTTTCGGCGTAGTCGTACGCACAATCTTTATTTCGCTCATCTTTGATTCACACCTTTTTTATTGATTCTTGGGCCGATTCATCTTTGCAATCGATATTTGTTTCATTTTAGCACTTCGATACATGGGATACAAGTGCTCCACCGCCAAAAAGAACTGCATCGTTTCTCTGTCTTTTGGTAGTATCTGACGACAAAGTCTGATAAAACAGCGCGGTGCGAAAACACGGCTTTGCCGGATTTTTCACACCGCACCCCATTTCCAAATCGAAGTCAGTTTAGAAAGTCAAGCCATAGGCCAGCATGGTATCTGCGATTTTCAAAAAGCCCGCCGCGTTTGCGCCAACAACCAGATTGCCCGCCGCGCCGAATTCTTTCGAGGCATTATACGCATTGTGGAAAATGCCGATCATGATATCCTGCAGCTTTTTATCTACTTCTTCAAAGCTCCAGCCATACCGCATGGAGTTCTGGCTCATTTCCAGACCGCTGGTCGCCACACCGCCGGCATTTGCCGCTTTCGCCGGCCCGAACAAAACGCCCTTGGCCAAAAACAGTTCCACCGCTTCCGGCGTGCTGGGCATATTCGCGCCCTCTGCAACCGCGATTACGCCGTTTTCCACCAGCATTTTCGCGCCTTCGCCGTCCAGTTCATTCTGGGTGGCGCAGGGCAGCGCAACATCACACGGAACCGACCAGATCCCCCGGCAGCCCTCGGTGTATTTCGCGCCGGAAACTTCTTTTGCATATTCGGAAATTCTGCCGCGGCGAACCTCTTTGATCTGTTTTACCACATCCAGCCGAATGCCCGCCGGATCATAAACATAACCGGAAGAATCGCTCATGGCAATTACCTTGCCGCCCAGCTGCTGCGTTTTCTCCGCCGCATAAATCGCCACATTGCCGGAACCGGAAATTACGACATTTTTCCCTTTGATCGAATCCTGCTTCATATTTTTAAGCATCTCTTCGGTAAAGTACAAAAGGCCATATCCGGTCGCCTCTTTCCGGACCAGGGAACCGCCATAGGTCAGCCCTTTGCCAGTAAGTACGCCAGTATGTTCATTTCTAATCTTCTTATACTGTCCGTATAAGAAGCCAATTTCCCGTGCTCCAACACCGATATCGCCTGCCGGAACATCCGTATCCGGGCCGATATGGCGGCACAGCTCGGTCATAAAGCTCTGGCAAAAGCGCATGATTTCACCGTCCGATTTCCCTTTGGGGTCAAAATCGGAGCCGCCTTTTCCGCCGCCCATGGGCAGACCGGTCAGAGAGTTTTTAAAGCACTGCTCAAATCCGAGGAATTTGATGATCGAAGCGTTGACGGAAGGGTGCAGACGCAAGCCGCCTTTGTATGGGCCGATCGCCGAATTGTACTGTACCCGGTAACCGCGGTTGACCTGGACCTTGCCATTGTCGTCAACCCAAGAAACACGGAATTGCAAAAAGCGCTCCGGCTCCACGATCCGTTCGATAATACCGGCTTCTTTGATGTCCGGTCTTTTTTCCACTACCGGTTCCAGCGATTCCAGAACTTCCTGTACCGCCTGCAAAAACTCCGGTTCGCCCTGATCCCGCTTGCATACTTTTTCATAAACTTCTTTCATATAAGCACTTTTTAACGCCATATGGATTCCTCCTGTAAAGCAAATTCGCCTGCAAGAAACACAGGCACAGTAATATTCATGTATCCATTATAACGAAAACATTTTTTTTTGCAAGTTTTTTTCTTTTGCATGCAAAATTCTCCGTTTGCTGCAAAAAGATAAAATTTTAGAATCATCTGGTCAAATCGGTCAAAATATGTTATTCTGATAAAAAATGAAGACTTTTGCCTGATTTTTTCGTTTTCTGTCTCAGAAACCTGTTTAAAGGAGTATTTCATATGTATTGTAGACATTGCGGCGCTGAAATGAATTCAGATGCACTCATCTGCCCTTCCTGCGGCGTATCTGCCGGCAGCGGCAGCACCTATTGTGCCAATTGCGGGGCAGAAAGCCAGCCCGGAGCAGTTTTCTGTTCCCACTGCGGCTGTCAATTCGCCCCGGAGCAGGCACAGCAGACATATTATCAGAATCCTTCCCAGCAGTCGTATCAAAGCCAGCCTTCTCCCGATGCGGCGCCCAACTATCAGGCGCCCGGCCAGGGATACCAGCCGCCGGTTTACCAGCCGCCGGTTTACCAGCCTGCCGGCGCTCCGCTGAAATCAAAGATGGCCGCCGGCCTGTTGGGGATTTTCCTCGGTTGTTTTGGCGTGCATAACTTCTATCTGGGTTATACGACAAAAGCGGTAATCCAGCTTTGCCTGACATTGCTCTCCTGCGGTATTCTAAGCTTTGTTTCCGCTATCTGGGGATTTATCGAAGGCGTGCTCCTGCTGACCGGCAGCATCAATGTAGACGGAAACGGCATGCCGCTTCAGCAGTAAAGTTTGTTGATCTGCGAGCAGGCAGAACAGCAGCGTGCGCAGCGCCGAAAGGCCGCGCATGAGGAAAGTCCGGGCTTCACAGGGCGAGGATAGCTGCTAACGGCAGCCGGAGGCGACTCTAGGGAAAGTGCAACAGAAAAAAACCGCCGTTTGAACGGCAAGGATGGAAAGGTGAGGTAAGAGCTCACCAGCGTGCGGGAGACCGCGCGGCTGTGTAAACCCTATCCGAAGCAACACCGCAAAGGGACCGATACCGCTTGCCCGGCGGGTCCCGTCCAGGTGGCTTGAACCTTTCGGCGACGAAAGGTCTAGAAAGATTGCTGTTTTAAACAGAACTCGGCTTACATGCCTGGTCGCATAAACAAGGACCTCTCTGCCTATTTGGGCAGAGAGGTCCTTGTTTGCTTTTTCCCATTTGTATGCCGGTTCTGTCACCGCCACAGCATTTTTAGCAGCCACATGGAGCAAATTCCAGGCGCTCCCAACAAGGCAGCCGAAAAGACCGACGCAAGATTCAGCGGCAGCGTTACGCCTGTCAAGCCTGCGACCAGGTTTAAAAGCCAGAAACTCAACCCACCGCCCAGAGCGCTGCCCAAAATGCATCGTACCGGACGGCCTGTTTTGAGAAACAAAAAGCACATGAAAATTCCCAGGCCGCACACAATCCAAATCAGCATTTTTCACTCCCCCGTTATGCCAACGAAAAAAGCCGCCTTCCCCAGCCGGGACTTTTGTTCTTTCGCTTCCCGCAGCAAAAAACGATAGCGGGCCGCAAGCGCGTTGGCCTCATAAATATAACTTTCCACAAGGTCCTCATCGGTAGCCATGTTAAAATTCGAGTCGACCTGCTCGATCTGTGTTCGCAGCCGCTCCAGATCCCGCAAAATTTCCCGATATTGCTCGATGGCTTCCTGATTTTCTCTCTCCTTGGTAAAAAATTTGATATTTTTTAAAATACCCTCCATATCATTTCCGCCTTTCCACAAAAGTCTATGCGGAAAGCTTGGACGCTTATGCTGGGATTTATGCAATTTTCGCGCGGTTATCCGGCGGCGGGCGGCACATACTATCAATAAAGCCATGGGGAGGAACGGATATGAAACATTTTGGAACGGTGGGGGAACGCTACTGTATCGCCCAGCAGCGAAATGTCCCGGTCGAAATCTGGTGGGATAACGACGGCAACCGTCTGGAACGCTGCTTAAATCAAGGCCGCTGCTCCTATGAAAAAAGCTATGCCAGCCGCTGCGGCCTGCGGCAGGATCCATTCAAATAAATATATTCAAAATCCCCCTTGCGCGATAACACAGCAAGGGGGATTTGAACTTTTATGCTTTTATCTTCCTTCCGAAATTTGGGGGAGCGTTTCTTCCAGCGCAAAATCCACCTCGCCGGAGGAAACATCCGCCCGCGCCACCTTCACGCGAATGCGGTCACCGATTCGGAAGCGCCGGCTGCTGTCCAAATCTTTTACCTCAATCTTTCCATCGTATTCAAAACGGCCCGGCATTTCGGCAATGCGGATCATCCCTTCCACCGTATTGGGCAGTTCTACAAAAATGCCCCGCTCCATCACGCCGGAAACAATCCCCTCAAATGTCTCGCCCAAATGGGCGGTCATATACTCCGCCTTGTAACAGTCCTCGCAGCTGCGCTCTACTGTCATAGCCCGCTGCTCTGCCGCACTGGAGTGAGCTGCCGCGTCCTGCACAAATTTGCCGAACCGGCGCTGCATCTCTTGGGAATCCATTCCCTTGAGCGCCTCGCTCATGATGCGGTGGATTGCCAGATCCGGATAACGGCGGATCGGGGAAGTAAAATGCGAATATTTGGAAAGCACCAATCCAAAATGTCCTTTGTTTACCTCGGAGTAGCGGGCCCTTGCCATGGACCGAAGCAGCTGGCTGTTCACCAGCATCTGCATATCCGTTCCTTTGACAGCTTTCAAAATTGCCTGAAGCTGGGAGGGCTGTACGCCCGGTTTGATCTGCGCCGCATCCAGCCCCAATACTTTCAGCAGTTCAGCCAGCGCCTCCAGCTTCTCTGCTGACGGATCCTCGTGGATTCGGAACAAAAATGGCAGTTCCCGCTCCAGGCCAAAAGAAGCCGCCGCCTCGTTGGCCACCAGCATAAACTCTTCGATCATGCCCTCTGATTCGCCGCTTTGGCGCGGAAGGATATCCTGCACACGGCCGTCCTCTCCCACAAGGATTTTTGCCTCCGTCGACTCCAGATCCAAACTTCCCCGCTGCGTGCGGCGGCGGGCCAGCCGCGTCGCCAGTTCTTTCATCTGATGCAGGACAGGCTCCAGCCCGTAATATTTTTTGTGAAGATCCTCCCCCGCCGTACCGTCCAGGATTTGGTTGATCTCACTGTATACGCCTTTGACCCTGGATCGGATCACCGTTTTGCGAAAAGCATACTCCATCAGCCCGCCATCCTGGTCCAGATGCATCAGCGCCGAGAAAGCCAGCCGGTCTTCCTGGGGATTCAAAGAGCAGATCCCGTTGGAAAGCTCCTTGGGCAGCATTGGAATGACCGCGTTCGCATAGTACACCGAGGTACCGCGCCCAAACGCTTCTGCGTCCAACTCGGACCGGGACCGGACATAATGGCTGACATCCGCAATGTGAACGCCCAGTTCCCATCCGTCTTCCAACCGGGTCAGGGAAACGGCGTCGTCAATATCCTTGGTATCCGCGCCGTCGATGGTAAAAATGATTTCACCCCGTAAGTCCAGCCGTCCGTCAATCTCCCGCTGGGAAATCCCTTTTTCCTGTATGCGCCGCGCTTCCTCCAGCACTTGGGGCGGGAACTGTTTTTCAATGCCGTTTTCTGCCAAAATCGCCTCGCAGCAGACCGATGCCAGTTGACTGGAACCGAATACCGCCATCACCGCCGCACGGTGGTCAAAATGCCGCCGGCCGCGTTTGACAATACGGGCCGATACCTTGTCCCCTTCTTTTGCGCCGCCGGTTTCGTTTCTGTCAACCGGGACAGGGCCTTTCATCTGCGTGTCCGGATACACCACCGGAAGACCGTTTTCCATCCGAAATGTCCCCGTAAAATGGTAATCGGCTTCTTCCAGAATACGCAGCACTTCTCCTTCTTTCAAATTGCCGCGGCCCTGGCGCACCGTAATTTTCACGCGATCGCCCGGCAAAGCGCCCATGAAATAGCGTCCGGGAATAAAGATGTCCTCTTCCGCTTCGTCCGGGCGGACAAAACCAAATCCCTCGGTCACCTTTATCACCACCGCCTCAGCGGTTTGCCCCTGGTCCGATTGATAATAGCGGTCCCGTTTTTGCTGAACGGTTCCGTTTTTCACCATTCCCGCCAGTACCAGCAAAAACGCCTCGGTCTGATGGCGTCTCACTCCCGCCTGTTCCTGCAGATACTTTGCAGAAGCGCCGCGGCTGCCCGCCCGCTCCAGCACACGGATGATGTCCTTTTGAAAATCCGGCCGGGACGCCGGCTTTTTTCCCGGTCTGCGCGGCCGGAAATCTTTCTTTTTTGATGCTTGATTGTACTTCATTCTTTTCCTTTCCGATTCTCTCTTTCTTTTCATTCTTCCACATTTAAACCAAAATACAAATCCGCAGTGCGAAAGCCAACAAAAAATCGCGGGCGGATTTTGAACATCGAAGGAAATCCCAATAGAAAAGCCCTGCCGATGGCAGGGCTTTTTGCCGCTATTAGAAATAAATGCTTAAAATCCAAACCAAAAAAGTTACAACGAGAAATACCGCGCCGATCACTTTTGTATACTTGGAAAGGAGCACATCCAGCGTTTTTGCTCTGTTTTTGCCATAGCTTTGGGGTTGGGCACCGCCCAGCGCCGCCGCGCCGCCGCCTTTCCCCTCCTGCATCAGGACCATGATGATAATGGCAATGGCCATCAGAATCAGCAAAATACCGCCGATTATTTCAAATGCCTGCATAGCGCACCTCCAGAAATTCTGTTTAACGTTATTATCTTAGCATAGTTTGTTGTGCTTTGCAATATTTTTCGCAAAAAAGCCTGGCAATCTTTTTTGCGCGCATAAATAAAAAAGCTGCGGAAATACTGTTACTGGTTATGCGGGAGCCCTTTATCCCTGTTGCGTTTGAAAGGGCGCCGGCAAAGCCACCGGCTGCCGGCGTCCTGCGCGGGCGGCCTTTTTTGCCTTTGTACTGTTTTTATGACCTGCCTCCGGGTACCCGGCTGCCTCTTTCTTTCACGCAGCTTTTATCCTGTTGGGTCAATCCAGCAGGCTCATTTGCTCTCCCAGGTCCTGCTCTTTCGGGATCGCTCCCGCCGCGGGAAGCGACTTGGTGCGGAACCGGTGAGAATTATTGAGCATCTGCTCTTCAAACGGGACAACCGTATCCACCAGCGCATTCTTTTTCAGCGTCATCACCGCAACGCCCTGCGTATCCCTGCTCTGCTTGGGATTGATCGCCCCGGTATGGACGATCAGCGTGCGCCCGCCGGTGGCGCGCAGCAAAAACTCCCGATCCTCCGGTACATAAAAAGCGCCTGCCAGCGGGTCTTTTCCGCTGTACGCGTTGGCCAGCTTTTTGCGGTTGGTTTTTGTTTCGTACGAACCCATCTCCACTTTAGCCGCTTTTCCGCCCCGGAAAAAGAACAGCATATAACCGGTATATTCCTGCACCGCCGCAAAGCAGACGATCCGCTCCCCTTCGTCAAATCCCAGCTTGGCCGGCACATAATCGCCCAGCACGCTGGCTTTGGTATCATCAAAATCATACGCGTGGGATTTATAAACCTGCTGCTTGTCGGTAAAAAACAGCAGATGAGCCCGGTTGGTACTCTCCATGCTGGACAGGATTTCGTCCCCTTCCTTGAGCTTCTGTTCCGAGCTCATGCGAAGTGACTGTGGAGTGATCTTCTTAAAGTACCCTTCCCGGGTAAAGAACAGGTGCACCGGATAGTCGGGGGCTTCCTCTTCCGGTTCCTCCCGGGCGGGCTGCGTATCGTAAAGGATCATGCTGCGCCGCGGCTGGGCGTATTTTTTCTTGATCTCCTGCAGTTCTGAAATAATAATGCCCCGCACTTTTTTCTGATCGTCCAAAATCTCTTCCATTTGGGCAATCTCTTCTTTGAGACTTTCGGTCTCATCGGTGCGTTTTAAAATATACTCTCTGTTTAAATGCCGCAGCTTGATTTCCGCTACATATTCCGCCTGCGTCTCATCAATGCCGAATCCGATCATCAAATTCATCACGACCTCGGATTCTTCCTCTGTCTGGCGGATGATACGGATGGCCTTGTCGATGTCCAACAGGATTTTTGCCAGTCCCTGCAGAAGATGCAGCTTTTCTTTTTTCTTGTTCAAGTCAAAATAGACCCGCCGTTTCACACATTCTTCCCGGAAAGCGACCCATTCTTCCAGCAGCTCCCTGGCGCCCATCACCCGAGGGTAGCCGCCAATGAGTACGTTGAAGTTGCAGGACATCGTCTCTTCCAAAGGCGTTGTACGAAACAGCTTTTGCATCAGCTTGTCCGGATCGACGCCCCGCTTGAGGTCGATGGCAATTTTCAGCCCCGACAGGTCGGTCTCGTCCCGGATATCAGCGATTTCCCGCAGCTTGCCGCTTTTGACAAGCTCTACAATTTTATCAATGATCACCTCAACGGTAGTCGTCGGCGGAATCTCGGTAATCTCCAGGCAATTGGCCGATTTATCGTAGTTGTAACGGGCTCGTACCCGAATACCGCCTCGCCCGGTTTCGTAGATCTTTCGCAGTTGCTCCTCATCGTAGAGAATATACCCGCCGCCGGGGAAATCCGGCGCGGCCAGTGTCGTCAGCAGGTCATGATCCGGATTTTTCATCAGGGAAATGGTGGTATTGCACAGCTCTTCCAGATTAAACGGGCAAATGGCGCTGGCCATGCTCACCGCGATACCGATATTGGAATTGAGCAGAATACTGGGAAACCGCACCGGAAGCAGAGCCGGTTCTTTCATACTCCCGTCATAGTTGTCCTGAAAATCCACCGTATCTTTGTCGATGTCGGCAAACAGCTCGTTGCAGATGGGGTCCAGCTTGGCCTCGGTGTATCGGGAGGCTGCATACGCCATATCCCGGGAATAGGCCTTGCCGAAGTTTCCCTTGGAATCCACATAAGGGTGCAGCAGCGCCTGATTCCCGCGCGCCAGACGCACCATCGTCTCATAAATGGCGGCGTCGCCGTGGGGATTCAGCCGCATGGTCTGTCCCACGATATTGGCCGACTTGGTCCGCGCCCCGGTGAGCAGTCCCATTTTATACATTGTGTATAAAAGTTTGCGATGTGCCGGTTTAAAACCGTCAATCTCCGGAATCGCACGGGATATGATGACGCTCATGGCGTAAGGCATAAAGTTGGTTTCCAGCGTTTCGGTAATCGGCTGCTCCACTACTACGCCGGCGTTTTCAATTTCCGCGGCGATATTTGATGCACGCTTGGGCGCCGGGGGATTTTTCTTTTTAGGAGCCATTGTTTTCCTCCCATCTTTTTACCACTTTAAACTTTCTTCCGGATTTTTTATCAAAGCGGACCCTTTTTGTTGTTCATCAGGAAACGTCAGCCGCGTCCAAATAGCGATAGCCATTTTCGGTGATAAACTCCTTGCGGCCGTCCAGATCCTTGCCCAGCAGCAGATCAAACATCCGCGCCGTATCCTGCGCGTCTTCCGGCTTCACCTTGATCAGTCGCCGTGTCTGGGGATTCATGGTGGTCATCCACATCATGTCCGGTTCATTTTCGCCCAGCCCTTTGGAACGCTGGATGGTGTATTTTCCTTTGATCCGGCCCAAAATCTCTGTTTTTTCCGTTTCGTTGTAAGCAAAATAGGTCTTGTCCTTGGTGTTGATCTCGTAAAGAGGGGATTCAGCAATATAGACATATCCCTCCTGAATCAGGGTGGGTACCAGCCGGTACAGCATGGTCAAAATCAGCGTGCGGATCTGGAATCCGTCCACATCAGCATCGGTGCAGATAATCACCTTGCTCCAGCGCAGGTTGCCCAGATCGAAATTGGATATTTCCTTATTGGACTTGCTTTGCACTTCCACCCCGCAGCCGAGCACCTTGAGAATATCGATGATGATATCGTTTTTAAAGATCTTGTCATACTCTGCTTTCAGACAGTTTAGGATTTTGCCCCGCACCGGAATGATCGCCTGGAATTCCGCATCCCTGGAAAGTTTGCAGGCGCCCAGCGCGGAGTCGCCCTCCACGATAAAGATTTCCCGGCGGCTGACATCCTTGGTGCGGCAGTCCACAAATTTCTGTACCCGGTTGGCGATATCCAGTGACCCAGCCAGCTTCTTTTTCAGGTTCAGGCGGGTTTTTTCCGCATTTTCCCGGCTTCGCTTGTTGACCAGTACCTGATCGGCGATCTTGGCCGCGTCCATGGGATTTTCGATGAAGTAGACCTCCAGCGAATGCTTGAGAAAATCGGTCATCGCCTCATAGATAAACTTATTGGTAATGCTTTTTTTCGTCTGATTTTCGTAGGATGTTTGGGTGGAAAAGGAGGAAGAAACCAAAACCAGGCAATCCTCCACGTCCTGGAAGGTGATTTTGCTTTCATTTTTCAAATATTTCCCCTGCTGTTTTAAAACAGCGTCGATCTGGGAAACAAACGCCGCTTTTACCGCTTTCTCCGGCGCTCCCCCGTGCTCCAGGTGGCTGGAATTGTGGTAATACTCCAGCAGCTTCGTCCGGTTGGAAAAGCAGCAGGCTACCTGCATTTTCACCTTATACTCCGGCTTATCCTCCCGGTCGCGGCCTTTTCGCTGCGCCTCCCAGTACTGCACGCCGGTGATCGTTTCCTCTCCGGACAATTCCCTGACATAATCCGTAATGCCGTTTTCATAGCAGAATTCCTGGGATTCAAATTTGTTTCCCACCTGATTGCGGAACACGAACAACAGCCCCGCATTGACGACCGCCTGTCGCTTGAGCACCTCAGTATAGTACTCTACCGGGATATCGATATCGGTAAAAACATCCAGATCCGGTTTCCAGCGGATGCGGCTTCCGGTTTTTTTCTGTGTTGTCTCTTCCTTATGAAGGCCGCCTACATTCTCCCCCTTCTCAAAGCGCAGCGTGTAGCGATATCCATCCCGGAAGATCTCGACATCCATATATTCGGCGGCATATTGCGTCGCGCAAAGGCCCAGGCCGTTGAGTCCCAGGGAATATTCGTAACCCTCGCCCTCATTGGTTTTGTATTTGCCGCCCGCGTACAACTCGCAAAAGCACAGTTCCCAGTTGTACCGTCCCTCATTTTTATTAAAATCAACCGGGATACCGGCGCCAAAGTCCTGTACCTCTACCGATCCGTCTTCGAAACGGGTGATAATGATCTTGTCGCCCCGTCCCTCTCTGGCTTCATCGATCGAATTGGAGAGGATTTCAAAAACGGAATGCTCGCAGCCTTCGATCCCGTCGGAGCCAAAAATAACCCCAGGACGCTTGCGCACCCGATCCGCGCCTTTCAGCGACTGAATACTTTCATTATCATACGCTGCTTTCTTTGCCATAGGGTCCTCCAAACATCAATTTTCTTTGCCGGCTACCCCTGATTGGCAAGTGCTATAAGAGACAATCCGGTTGTACCAGCTTTGGTTTTTCCCTTTTCAACAATCCGCCGAAACCAGGCGGATCATGATTCCGCGGTTATCATACCACATTTTCTGTTTATTTGCAAAACCTACCTTTTTTCTGACGGATCATGTTGCAAGATAAAAAGATTCTCCGGGCCAAACCCGGAGAATCCAAATCCATTTTCTTTACTGCAAATCAGAAGGAGCCTCCGGTTGTTCCGGATTCTGTTCTTCCTCTTTTGGTTTTGCATATTCCTCTGCCGTATCCGGCATCGGAGCCAAATCCTCCGGGCTCCATTCCATTTCCCCGGTCATGATCTTTCTGAATTCTTCCCCATCGATTTTCTCATGATGGTACACATATTTTGCCACCAAATGCAGCTGATCCATATGCTCGGTCAGGATGCTTTGGGCCGCTTCATAGGCATTATCCACCAGTTCTCGGACTTCCACATCGATCTCCGCAGCCACGTTTTCTGAGAAATTGCGGTTCTGGGAAATATCGCGTCCCAGGAAGATTTCCCCTTCGTCCTGTCCATAGACCACCGGCCCCAGCTTTTCGCTGAAGCCATAGCGCGTAACCATATTCCGGGCGATTTTGGAGGCCCGCTCCAAATCGTTGGAAGCGCCGGTGGAAATATCATCCAGTACCAGTTTTTCCGCCATTCGCCCGCCCAGCAGTACAACCAGGGTCTCGCTCATATGGCGCTTGGTCTCATAAGAAGTTTCCACTACCGGCAAGGACATGGTAAAGCCGCCCGCCATCCCGCGGGGGATGATGGACACCATATGCACCGGATCCTGCGTGGGACAGTAATAGGTGCAGACCGCATGGCCCGCTTCGTGGTAAGCGGTGAGTTTTTTATCCTTATCCGAAACCTTGTGGGATTTTTTCTCCGGGCCGGCGACCACTTTGATGGTCGCTTCCTCAATTTCCTGCATGGTGATTGCTTTCCGGTTGCGGCGGGCTGCCAGCAAGGCCGCTTCATTCATCAAATTCTCCAGATCCGCTCCGGTAAATCCTACCGTTGTTTTCGCGATCACCGACAAATCCACATCCGGGCCGATGGGCTTGTTGCGGGTATGCACTTTCAAAATCGCCTCACGGCCGGCGGCGTCCGGATAGCCTACCACGATCTGCCGGTCAAACCGGCCGGGACGCAGCAGCGCCGGATCCAAAATGTCGATACGGTTGGTCGCCGCGATGATGATAACGCCCGAATTATTACCAAAGCCGTCCATTTCAACCAGCAGCTGGTTGAGTGTTTGCTCACGCTCGTCGTGGCCGCCGCCAAGGCCTGCGCCTCTGTGCCGGCCCACCGCGTCGATCTCATCGATAAATACGATTGAAGGCGAATTTTTCTTGGCCTGTTCAAACAAATCGCGGACACGGGAAGCGCCGACGCCCACGAACATCTCTACAAAATCCGAACCGGAAATGGAGAAAAACGGAACGCCCGCTTCCCCCGCTACCGCCCGGGCCAGCAGCGTCTTACCGGTGCCGGGAGGGCCCATCAGCATAACGCCTTTGGGAATGCGCGCGCCCAGCTCATTGAATTTCTTGGGATTTTTCAAAAATTCCACGATTTCGACCAGCTCGGCTTTTTCTTCATCCGCGCCGGCCACATCGGCGAATGTAGTTTTTTTGCCATCCTCCGCTGTTCGGATCTTCGCCTTGGCGAAGTTCATGGCTTTGCCGGTTCCCCCACCGGCCTGGCGCATCATCATGAACCACAAAAAGATCATCGCGCCGATCAACAGCAGATACGGCAGCATACTAAGCCACCAGGGCGCGTCTTTGGGGCGGATGAAATCGGTCTTCATCACCGCGTCCGGATGATGCTCGTTGTAAGCGTCGATCAGTTCTTTGGTATCTTCATAGAACATGTTGACGCTGGCGACCCGGTAACTGATAATCGCCGTTTTTCCCGCGTCATTTTGAATTTTCATGCTCATCTCGCCGCTGCTGACATCAAGCGTAAATTCCTGAACCTGCTCTTTTTCAAAGTAGGAGATGATTTCATAATACTTTGGCTGTTCCTGGTCCGACATCATGGATACGGCAAAATAAATCGTCATCATCAGCATAGCCAGAATCACGATGTATACGCCGATCCCTCTGGACGCTTTTCTGTTCAAACGCTTCACTCCTTGCTTTCCCGCCGGGAAAGATTATTTCTCATAAACTTCGGGCTTTAAAACGCCGATATAAGGCAGGTTTCTGTATTTTTCCGCATAATCCAGTCCATACCCGACAATGAACTGATCCGGAACCACAAAGCCGACATAGTCCGCCGTGATCGGCGCCTCCCGCCGTTCCGGCTTATCCAGCAGCGTAGCGATGCGGATGCTGTTGGGATGCCGCTCGCTGAGCATTCCTTTGAGATAGTGCAGCGTTTTTCCGCTGTCCAGGATATCTTCCACGATAATCAGGTCCCGGCCTTCCAAAGGCGTGTCCAGATCTTTCATTATTTTAACCACGCCGGAGGTTTTTACCCCAGCGCCATAGCTGGAGACCATCATAAAATCGATTTGACAGGGAATATCGATGGCGCGCATCAAATCGCTCATGAATACAACAGAGCCTTTGAGCACACTGACCAAAAGCGGATTTTTGCCTGCATAGTCGTGGGAAATCTTTTGGCCCATCTGCCGCACCTTTTCGGCCAAAACTTCCGGGGAATACAAAATCGACTGAATATCTTCTTTCATAATGCTGCCTCCTCTATGTCAATCACCAAAAAACGCGTTGTCTTCTCCGTCGGCAAAACCCGTTCATCCACGCCGAGTCCATATACCCACACCGGCGACCGCTCGTCGGAAAGGATCGGGACCTGGCTGCGCTGCCGCGGCGGTATCTTTTGCTCATTCCACCATTTGCGCAGTGGTTTCCCCACCTTACGGTGTGCAAGGCGCAGATAATCCCCTTCTTTTTTTTGCCTTAGGAAAAGTCTACCGTATATTTTATCATAGTCAACCGTTTTTTTTAAGATGTTACATTCACGTTTTTGTAAATTTGTAAATTGTTCACAATTTACCAGCCGAAGGTCTCCCACAGCCAACGGATTGTCCGGCAGTTTGCCAGGGCCTACTTCCAGCGGCTCCATCTCCAGCACGCCCGTATTCTGCCGAAAAGAAAGAATGCCCGCCTGCAGCTCCAGCCACCAATCCCCGCTTACCCGAAGCCGGCCTCCCCCGGCCCGAAGCATCTTTTGCACCGCCTGCACCTGCGCCGTTTCGCAGGGAAGCTGATAGCCGCCAAAATAACGGCGCAGCACCCGAAACAAAATTGCCGGATGCAGTTGCTGCAGCACTGCCTCGTCCAAACCGGAATCCCTCTGCGCTTTCTGCATCGCTTCCTCTGCTGTCTGCTCCAAAAACGCTTCATCCTGCTCCAAATGTTCCAGCATCCGGCCGTAAACCGGATAAAAAGACGGCTGGATCGCCCGTAAAGCTGGGATGACCGTATGCCGGATGCGATTGCGGGTATAATCGGTCGAAAGATTGGTCGAATCTGTCACATAGGGAATTTCCTGTTCCTGGCAGTACGATTCGATTTCCTCCCGTGTGCAGAAAATCAGCGGCCGAATCACTTTCCCCTGTACCGGCGGGATGGAACAAAGTCCTTTTAATCCCGTACCCCGTAAAAGATTGATCCATGTGGTTTCCGCCCGGTCGCTCAAAGTGTGGGCAGTGGCTACCAACCCACCGTCCGCCGCTTGGAAAAGCCGGCGGTACCGCACCTTGCGGCCAAACAATTCCACCGATTCGCCGGCATTTTTCGCTCCGGTGGCCACATCTTCCCGGTACACGGTCAGCGGGACCTGCCAGCTTTCGCACAGGTTCCGGACAAAAGCCTCGTCCCGCTCGCTTTCCTCCGCCCGGAGCAGGTGGTTGACATGGCAGGCCAAAACCGTCCATTGTCTCTCCTTTTGCAGCGAACAGAGAAAATGCAAAAGTGCCGCGGAATCCGCCCCGCCGGACAAGGCAACCGTCACCCGGCTGCCCGGCGGCAGCATCTGATACTGTTCGATTGCCTGCAGCGCTTTATTCCTCATTGCGATACATCTCCAAATTACTGAAGCGGGTATAGGTGCCGTCCCACGCTAGTTTTACCGTGTCGGTCTCGCCATGGCGGTTTTTCGCTACAATACATTCTGCAATATTTTGCTCTTCCGATTCCTTATTGTAATATGCGTCCCGATACAAAAACCACACCGCGTCCGCGTCCTGCTCAATCGAACCGGATTCACGCAGGTCCGAAAGCATGGGCCGATGGTTATCCTTTCGACTCTCCGGTCCGCGGGACAGCTGGGACAATGCGATCACCGGCACCTGCAGTTCTTTGGCCATGACCTTCAGCGCACGGGTCATTTCCGAAACTTCCTGCACGCGGTTATCGATCCGCCGCCCGCTGGTCATCAACTGCAGATAGTCGATGATGACCAGATCCAGATCTTTCATCCGGCGCAGGCGGGCTTTCATCTCTCCCGGTGAAATACCGGTAGCGTCATCAATGTAAATCTGTGCCTGGGATAGGTACCCTGCGGCCTCAGCCAGGCGGTTCCAGTCATCGCCGGACAGGTTGCCGGTGCGCAGGGCGTTGCCGGGAATCCGGGCCTCGCCGGAAAGGATGCGCCCCACCAGCTGATCCTTGGACATCTCCAGATTAAAAATGGCCACCTTTTTCCCCAGCTTGGCCACGTGGGTGGCAATGTTCAGCGCAAACGCGGTTTTGCCCATACCGGGCCGTGCCGCGATGAAAATCAAGTCTGTTTTGTTGAGTCCCGTTGTGATCTGGTCCAGCATGGTAAACCCGGTCGGAATTCCCAGATACTGATCCCGATCGGCGCTGGAAAGCTTTTGCAGCCGGTCATAGGTATCAATGATAATTTCATCAATCCGCTGCAGCCCGCGGCTTTCCCGGCCCTGCCGGATCTCAAAGATCTGCTGCTCCGCCGAATCCAAAAGGTTTTTCGCCTCATTCTGCGGATCTCTGGCATCCTCAATGATCCCCTGGGCAGTCCCGATCAAGCTGCGCAGATAATGCTTTTCCTGGATAATGCGAGCGTAGGCCTCTACATTGGAAACGGTGGGAACCACTTCTACCAAACGCGCCAGATACACTTTTGCGTCCTGCTCCGAGGCAAAAACCTCGTCGGAGATCACCCCGTCCAGCACCGTGACAAAATCGATCGGCTGCCCGGCGCCAAAAAAGCGCAGCATCACTGAAAAGATCCCCTGGTGGCGCTTATCGTAAAAACATTCCGGTTTGATGTACTCCATGACGGTGGTCAGGCAGGAAGCGTCCACCAGCACGGCTCCCAGCACCGACTGCTCCGCTTCCAGGCTGAACGGCACCGGCACATTCTGTTCCAAATAGGTCGTATCCTGCATTTGCGGCATCTTTGATTCCTCCCGCCTTCTGATGGGCACAAAACACGAAAAAGACAGCCGCCTTTTCCGGGCGGCCGCCGCTGTTATTCCTCCGTAATGGTTACATAGAAGCTCGCTTTCACTTCCGGATGCAAGCGAACTTCCGCCTTATAAGTACCGAACGCTTTGATCTCGCTTTCTAATACGATTTTCTTCTTGTCAATGGCCGTACCAAACTCTTTTTGCAGATCCTCGGCAATTTCTTTGGTTGTTACCGCGCCGAACAGGCGGCCCCCGGTTCCCGCCTTAGCGGTGCGTTTGATGGTCTTGCCCTCGATTTTTTTGCCCAGCTGGACTGCCGCTTCTTTTTCCACATCAGCCTTGTGCTGCGCCGCCGCCTCCCGGTTTTTCAGATCGTTCATAGCCTGGGCCGTCGCCTCGATAGCCAACCCTTTCGGCAGCAGAAAATTCCGGGCGTACCCGTCGGATACATTAATCAGCTGCCCCTTTTTGCCGGAGCCTTTTACATCCGCTTGCAAAATAACCTTCATAATCACTTCTCCTTTTTGTATATAATGATTTGCGCACACGATGTCCGCTATTTTTCTTTTTCCGGCGGCCTTTGCTCAAAATACTGGTCTATGGCCTGCAAAAGCTTTTGCCGGGCCGCCTCCATGCCGATATCCGTCAGCTGAGCACCGGCCATAGTCATATGTCCGCCGCCGCCCAGCGATTCCATAACCACCTGAACATTCATCAGGCCCATGCTGCGGGCGGAGAAAGAAACGCCGCCCTCATATTCGTACATCACGAAAGAGGCCATCACATCGTTAATTCCCAGCAATTCATCCGCCGCCTGGGGCGCAATCAGCTTGATATCCTCGCTGTACTCCCCGCTGGCAATGGCACAGCCGCGATAGACCTCCGCAGAAGCCACCAGGCGGGTCTTTTTCTGGTAATCATCCATGGAATTGGAGAACAGCTTGCGCACCTCCACCGTGTCCGCCCCCTGCTTACGCAGGTAAGCCGCCGCCTCAAAGGTACGCACACCGGTCTTCATCACAAAATTCTTGGTATCCAGCATAATACCGGACAACAGCGCTTCCGCTTCTATCTTGCCGATTTTTACATTGTCGCCGAAATACTGGACTAATTCGGTCACCATCTCCGAAGCGGAAGAAGCATATGGCTCATGGTAAAAAATGACCGCATTGTCAATATGCCCCACCATTTTTCGATGGTGGTCAATTACCGCTACCGTTTTGCAGGCGTTATAAACCTCCCGGGATTCCAGAATGTGCGGCAGATGGGTGTCCACCACCAGCAGCAACGTCTTTTTTCCAATCAGGTCGATAGCCAGATCCGGCTCTACAAACGCGTCCGCATAGCCGTTCTGCGCAAGCCGGTTGTAAAGGGAAAACGCCAGATTCCGCTGCCGGTTCAGCACGATCGCCGCCGGTTTTCCCATCTGCTTGACCGCTTTATACATTCCCACTGCGGAACCCAGGCAGTCCAGGTCAGCGAACTGATGTCCCATAATCAAAACATTTTCCGCCGTTCCAATCAACTCGGATAAGGCCGAAGCCATAATGCGGGTCTTGACCTTGGTGCGTTTTTCCACTCCTTTGGAGGTCCCGCCATAAAAAGCGAACCCGTTTGCGGATTTGATTGCCACCTGGTCGCCGCCGCGTCCCAACGCCATTTCCAGCGCCTGCCGGGCCATCTTCTCGCTTTCCTGCAGCGTAGAAGCGCCCTGGCCGATTCCGATGGACAAGGTAGACGGAACATTATCGCTCAGGGATACCTGCCGCACCTGGTCGAGGATATCGAACCGTCGCTCGATCATTTTTCTCAGCTGTCGCTCCTCTGCCACGATCAGAAAGCGATCCCGGTCCAGACGGCGCAGCAGGCAGCTGCCCTCGGCCATATAGTTTTCGATAATGGTTTCCAATTGGCCAATGGTCTGCGCCTTTTCGCTTTCCTTGGCGTCCTGCATGATCTCCTGATAGTTGTCGATCACTACGATTCCCACTGATGGGCGGGATTCTTTGTATTCAAACATGTATTTTTTCAGCGTTGTATCATCCACCAAAAAATAAATGCTCAAAGGAGTCCCATCCTCTGATAAAATCGAGGTCACATGTACCGTATACAGCTTGTTTTTATACCGGATGCTTCTTCCCTGCGATTTGAACGGATCGGCCGGATCGGCGCCTGCAACGATATCCGAAACTGGCATTCCGAATTGATCCTCGCCCAAAAACACATCGTCTTTGCACATGCGGTTATACCAGGTAATCTCCCCGTTTTGATCGGCCACGATCATCGGGAACGGAATGACCTCCATACTCTCTCTCCGGGTCAAAGTCAGATTGTCGCTCAAATAGGACAAAAACGCGTACATATCCTGCTGGAACCGGCGAAGTTTGAACAGAACATACATGGTCACGCAGATCAGCAAAAGCGCTTCCAGATAAAACAAGTAGATATTGACAAAAGCGGACAAGAGGGTCAACAGGGTGCTGAAAGCCAAGGGCACTGCCAGAACAGGCCTGAGCCACCAATATTTTTTCTCCATACCCTTTGCTCCTTTCTTGGAAAATCAACTGGATATTCCCATTTCACGCCGCCTTTGCGGCCGCGAATCGGCGAGGCGAAAGATCCGTCTTTTTCGCCGCCGTTTTTGGGATCTCTCCCGGATGACAGAATTTCTGCCGCTTATTTGCACCGTTAAATTATTATAACATATCCCCGGATGAAATCTCAACAGTCGTCTGAAGTTTTCTGCCGGCCCCAGCCGGTACTTTCAAAAAAACAAAGCCGCCTTTCGGTCAGGCGGCTTTCGATTTGCTTTTTTACTGCCGGATCTCCTGGATAATCGGTAAAATCATCGGAGAGCGGCGGGTCTTTTGAAACAGGAAGCTTCCCACATCATCCCGCAGCCGGTTTTTGATTGTGCCCCATTCTCGGATATTTCCCGCCCGGCACTCCTCGATCGTCTTTTTGGCGATGCGGCGGGTCTCGTTCATCAGGTCCTCCGCCTCCCGCACATAGACAAACCCTCTGGAAACAATATCCGGTCCGGACAGCAGGGCACCGGTATTTCCATCGATGGCGGCGACCAGGATGATCAGCCCGTCCTCGGCCAGATGCTTGCGGTCCCGCAGAACGATACTGCCTACGTCTCCGACACCAAGCCCATCCACTAGGACCTGACCTGCCGGGACGGTGCCGGTCACTTTCAGCGTTTCGCCGTCCAGCTCCATCACCTCGCCAATCTGGCTGATGTGGACATTAGACTCCGGGATCCCCATGGAAACGGCCAGGTTGGCGTGTTTGCGCAGATGTTTATACTCGCCGTGGACCGGGATAAAGAATTTGGGCCGGATCAGGTTCATCATCAGTTTCAGCTCATCCTGGCAGGCGTGACCGGACACATGAACTTCATACATTTTTTCATACACCACGTCAGCCCCCAGCTTCAGCAGCTCGTTGACCACTCTGCCCACCAGCTTTTCGTTTCCGGGGATTGGCGTAGCGGAAATGATAATCAAGTCATCCTGTGTCACCTGTACCTGCCGGTGATCGCCTCCCGCCATCCGGGTCAAAGCCGACATAGGCTCGCCCTGGCTGCCGGTGGTGATGATAGTCACCTTGGAAGCGGGATACCGCCGGATCGCGTCGATATCGATCAGCAGCCCGTCCGGCACATGCAGATACCCCAGCTCGATGGCTTTGGCCACGACGTTTATCATGCTACGGCCGGATACCGCCACCTTGCGCCCTAATTTATCGCACAAATCCACGATTTGCTGGATGCGGTGAATATTGGAGGAAAAGCTGGCCACGATGATCCGCTTGTTTTCCCCTCTGGCAAACAGCGTGTTGAAGGACTCACCCACCTTGCTTTCGCTAGGCGTGCTGCCGGGCTTTTCCGCATTGGTAGAGTCCTGCAGCAACGCCAGTACTCCCTGCTTGCCCAGCTCGCCAAAGCGGCCCAGGTCAATGACTTCCCCTTCGATGGGATTGTAATCGATCTTAAAGTCGCCAGTATGCACGATCACACCCGCCGGCGTATGGATGGCAAAGGCCACCGCATCGGGAATCGAATGGTTGACCCGGATTGCCTCTACCGACATGCACCCCATTTTCACCACGTCGCCAGGCGAAATGACATTGAGCTTTGCCTGGGACAGCAAGCCGTGCTCCTTGAGTTTACCCTCCACCAGTCCCAAGGTCAAACGGGTGCCGTACAGCGGCACATTGACTTCTTTGAGCAGGTAGGGCAGCGATCCGATATGGTCCTCATGTCCGTGGGTGATAACTACGCCGCGCAATTTATCTTTGTTTTTGACAAGATAAGTAAAGTCGGGAATCACCGAATCCACGCCGGGCATATCCTCTTCCGGAAATGCCAGACCACAGTCCACAACAAACATGTCGTTTCCCGATTCATAAACCGTAACGTTTTTGCCGATTTCATCCAGCCCACCCAGTGAGATAATCCGCACCGGCTGGCGGCGTTCTCCCTGCGAGGGAGCTTTTTTGGTCCGGGAACGGGTGTTGGTCTGGGTCTTGGCGGTTTTCGCCTTTGCCCCCGATGCCTGCGATTTACCGGACGCCTTTTGCGTGGCGGACGGCTTCGTTTCCGGCGCCTCCGTGGTTTTTTTGCTCTGTGCATTTTTTTTGCCGGTCGCAGACCGTTTGGCTGTCTGCGATTTTTTCTTTGTTTCTCCCTTTCCGATCTCCGTTTTTGCGGGCTGCTGGGAAACGATCGTTTCTTTTTCTTCGATTTTTTCCTGACGGGTTGTTTTCGGCGTCGATTTTTTCTGCGTATTTTTTGTTTTTTTGCCGAAATTCATCGCTTTTTTAACCGTTTTTTCCAAAAGACTTTCGTTTTTTTTCAGCTGTTCATTTTCTTTTTTAATCTTTTCTTCCAGATCAACTGACACAAAATTACCTCCACTTCTTCACTTCTTTTTCGCTTTGCGCATCAAATCCCACAAAGCCGTCCGCCAGGCGGACCTTTTCTCCGATTGTCGTTTTCGCCGTTTCTGATAAAAGCACATAAATCCACTGTTCCGGCCTTCAAAAAGCCAGACGGATGAATTTTTTGCCGCCGGTTTGCAGATTGCTTTTCACGCGCCGCGGCTGTTTCTTTTTGATTTGGCTTTGGCGTCCAAAACCGGGCCCTCTTTTTCGGCGTTGTCCCCGCGGTTTTTGCCGTCCAACACGCGGTTTTTTGCAACGCATAAAAAACAAAGCTGTCCATAAACTGCATTTAACGTGAACAGCCTGCTTTTTCCGAACCGGAAAAAGACTTTAAAAAGAAAACACGAACACAATCTTAGGTTAAGTGTAACCGCTGTCATGAGAACTGTCAAGGCCCTCTCCTGCGCCTGCATGTTTCAAGGCGCGGTCCGTGTGCTCTGTTTCTCTTTATTATAGCGCGCAAATCCTCGTTTTAAGCCATGCCGGATATTTTTCTTGTTCCATCTCCTTTTTCATAGTATAATCAGCCTGTCGGCCGCAAAATCAACTGGCCGAAAAAAATTCGTGCATGGCCGGGCCGATCCCGGCAACAATGGAAAAGGATGGCCGAAAGATGAAACAGGTTGAAATTTTTACAGACGGAGCCTGCTCCGGCAATCCCGGCCCCGGCGGATGGGGCGCCGTTCTGCGTTTCGGCAGCGCCCAAAAGGAACTGTGCGGCGGTGAGGAAAACACCACGAATAACCGTATGGAACTCTCGGCGGTTATCGCCGCTTTATCGGCGCTGAAAGAACCCTGCCGGGTTATTTTGACTACCGATTCGCAATATGTGGTTAACGGCATCGAAAAAGGCTGGGCCAAAAAATGGCAGACCAACGGCTGGCGAAAAAGCGATAAAAGCCCAGCCCTTAACCCGGACCTTTGGGAGAAACTGTTGCAGCTGTGTGAAATACACGAAGTCTCTTTTCAGTGGGTCAAAGGCCACGCCGGCCACCCGGAAAACGAACGGTGCGACAGGCTGGCAGTGGATTACTATACGACCCACTTCTCCCGGTGAGGCTTTTTTCTCTTCATTGAAAGCCGGATGCGGCTTGGAATACAAAAATTTACGGGAACCTATTGCATTTCCTAGTATTTTACTATATTATTATTGCAGACGCGGCTAACACAGCCGTTAGAATCATAAGAAAGCATGATGTCAACAGAAAAGGATGATCGATCATGAAACGATTTGTTTATGCAGACAATGCAGCAACGACCCAGATTTCCCCGGAAGTCCTGGACGCAATGATGCCTTGGCTGACCGACGGGTACGGCAACGCCTCCAGCATCTATAAAAAAGGCCGCGAAGCCCGCATCGCCATGGAGGAAGCACGCCATAAAGTGGAAAAAGCGCTGGGCGTTCCCCAGTCCCGGCCGGACTATCCGGTAGAGATCTATTTCACCTCCGGCGGCTCGGAAGCGGACAACTGGGCAATCAAGGGCGCGGCCCATCTGATGGCGCCCAAAGGCAAGAAACACATTATCACTACTGTATTTGAGCATCACGCGGTGCTCCATACCTGCGCCACGCTGGAAAAAGAAGGGTTTGAAGTCACCTACCTGCCGGTCAACGAAAAAGGACTTGTCACCGCCGAGCAGGTGGAATCCGCGATCCGGGAAGATACAGCGCTGGTTACCATCATGTATGCCAATAACGAGATCGGCACCATCCAGCCCATTCCGGAAATCGGCGCGGTGTGCAAAAAACACGGCGTGCTGTTCCATACCGATGCGGTACAGGCGGTGGGCAACGTTCCGATCAACGTTGTCGAACAAAATATCGATATGCTCTCTTTGTCCGGCCATAAAATCCATGCCCAGAAGGGGATCGGCGTTCTGTACTGCCGCAAAGGGATTCGCCTGCCCAACCTGATCGACGGCGGCGCCCAAGAGCGCGGACGCCGGGCCGGCACCGAAAACATCGCTGCCATCGTTGGACTGGGCGTTGCCATAGAGGCCGCCTGTGCCGACATCCCCGGCCGCGCGGCCAAACTCTCCGCCATGCGGGACCGTCTGATCGAGGGAATTTCCAAAATGGATCGGGTCCATCTCAATGGCGATGCGGTACGCCGTCTGCCCGGAAACGTCAACTTCTCGTTTGAAGGCGTGGAGGGCGAAGCGCTTTTGCTGACTTTGGACGCGCTGGGGATCTGCGCTTCCTCCGGTTCAGCCTGCACTTCCGGTTCGCTGGACCCCAGCCATGTCCTGTTAAGCATCGGTCTGGTCCACGAGGTTGCCCATGGGTCTTTGCGCCTGACTTTCAGCGACTACAACACCATGGAGGACGTAGATTATATTCTGGAAGTTCTGCCCGGCGTTATCGACCGTCTGCGGTCTATGTCCCCTCTGTGGGAACGTATTACCAGAGCATAAGGAGGCTTTTGCTATGTTATATTCTGAAAAAGTTATGGATCATTTTACCAACCCCCGCAACGTGGGCGAAATTGAGGATGCCAACGGTGTTGGAGAGGTCGGAAACGCCAAATGCGGCGACATCATGAAGATGTACCTGAAAATTGAAAACGGCGTGATCGAAGACGTTAAATTTAAAACTTTTGGCTGCGGCGCCGCCATTGCTACCAGCTCTATGGCCACTGAAATGATCAAGGGGAAAACCGTGGATGAAGCGCTGAAACTGACCAACAGCGCTGTGGTAGAAGCGCTGGAAGGCCTTCCGCCCGTTAAGATCCACTGCTCGGTATTGGCAGAACAGGCCATCAAAACCGCTCTGGCCGACTATTACACCCGCCAGGGCATCGACCCCACTCCTTTTGTCGGCGAATTAAAAGATCCGGATGAGGAGCACCTGGCCTGTGAAATGTAAAAAAATTCTGGTGGCGCTTTCCGGCGGGGTGGATTCCTCTGTCTGCGTACACCTGATGAAAGAACAGGGATATGACGTGACCGGACTGGTCTTGCACCTGTCTGCCGCCCATGAAAGTACCGTTCAGGCGGCACAGGAGGCGGCGCAGGCCATGGAGATTCCGTTGATCGTGGCCCGGGAGGAAGAGTGGTTTCAGCGGGAGGTCGTCATCCCCTGGGCAGAATCCTACCGCCGGGGCCAGACGCCCAATCCCTGTATTCTCTGTAATCCGTCCACCAAATTTGCCCTTCTCTGCCGGGAGGCAAAGGCGCTGGGATTCGATACGGTCGTCACCGGCCATTACGCGGGCATCGAGGAGCGGGAGGGCCGCTACCTGTTAAAAAAGGCAAAGTTTCTGCCCCGGGACCAGTCGTATATGCTTTATCGCCTCAGTCAGGAGCAGCTATCCATGCTGCATCTGCCGCTGGCAGGGATGTCCAAGGACGAGGTCCGGGCCATCGCCGCCCAGGCAGGACTTCCCTGCGCTTGTGCGCCGGACAGTCAGGAAATCTGCTTTATCCCGGATAACGACTATCCGTCTTACATCGAAGAGCGGTTCGGGAAAATGCCGGAAGGCGAGTTTGTATCCCCCGAAGGGACTGTTTGCGGGACCCATAAAGGACTTCTGCATTACACGGTTGGTCAGCGCAAAGGCCTTGGCATCGCCCTGGGCCGCCCTGTGTTCATCAAATCCATGGACCCGCAGACCAATCGGATTTATTTGGGCGACGCCGGCGAGGAATTTGCCTCGGGCGTTTTGCTGCGGGACTGCCGCTGGATCCCTTTTGAGGAACCAGCACAACCCATGCGGTCAGGAGCCAAAATCCGCTCCATGGCCAAGGAGGCCGCAGCGCAGATCATTCCTTTGCCCGGGGGAGCTGCCCGCGTGTTGTTCGACACGCCGCAGCGCGCTCCCGCTCCGGGGCAGTCCTGCGTTTTCTATGACGGGGACTATGTGCTGGGCGGCGGATACATCGAAAGTCAGATTTTATAAAAAAGCACCTGCGCAAAAAAGCGCAGGTGCTTTTTTGATTTGTTTTTCTTTTGCCCGGCACACAGCAAAAGAAACCCGTTTTAACCGGTATCAGCAAGGGGCCGCTTCCTATGCTGCCGCATCACCGAACCGCTGCATTGGGCTTTCTGCGGTCCTCGGTTTTTCGCTCACTTCGCTTTGTGCCGCCCCGGTTTTTCCAACCCCAGCACAAAATCCGCTGAGACATGGTAGTAACGGCACAAAACAATCAGGTGCCGAATCGGTAATTCACTGGCCCCCCGCTCATACCGGGCATACATGGTTTGAGAAGTGCCCAGAAGCTGGGCGATCTGTTCCTGGGTCAAATCGTGGTCTTCCCGCAGGTTTCGCAGGCGCTGCATATAGGACGGCATTTTTCTCACCAACATTCTTTTTTCAAAAATGTTAGCATAGTAAAGATATTTACTATTGATTTTAGTAAATATCTTTACTATAATAGAGAAAGAACTTCACTTCGCCATTGAAATTGCTGCCCTCCGATGCTGTTCAGTCCGGAGGTTTGCCATATACCGCCGGATTCATCGGCCGGGCACCAAGGCCGCCCCCTTTCAGGTTTGCAGCAGCCGTTCTCCCATGGTTCTGCGCAAAAAGCGGTCTGCAATTTGCAAAACCGCCTCCGGAATATTCCGGGGCGGTTTTTTTGCATCCAACAGAAAACAACGGATAAGCTAGATATAATTCCGGTCGAAGGTAATAACGGTAAAATAGGTTTGCGGTTCCCCTTTCAGTTGTTTGTCAATTTCCTGTTTCAACTCGATATTTTTGCGTGTCTCTTCATGGGGGACCACGACATCAAAAATCAGGTTCGTGTGGGTCGGTCCCGGCACCATCCGAAAATCATGGACGGTCATCTTGTCATTGACGCCGCGCACGATTTCCACGATTTTTTTGCGCATCGCCTGCGTTTCCTCGCAGTCATCGGCGATGGGGTCATAGTGGAGGACAAACGGCATGTGCAGCATAGACTGCACATGTTTTTCCGCGTTATCAATCATGTCATGGGCCTGCATCACATCTATTGTGCGGGAAACTTCCACATGAGCGCTGCCCATGATCCGGCCGGGGCCGTAATCGTGCAGGACCAGGTCATGTACGCCGGTGATATCCGGATAACTTAAAATAATGTCGTATAGCTCATGCACCAACTCCGGATCCGGCTTCTGCCCCAAAATCGGGCTGATGGTTTCTTTGGCAAGTCCATAGCCGGAATAGAGAATAAAACCGCCGACCATCAAACCCAAAAATCCGTCGATCGGGAAGGGAAGGAAACGCGCGATGATGATGCCCAGCGTGGTGGCGCCAGTGGAAATGCAGTCGTTCAGGCTGTCCTGCGCCGCGGCACGCAGTGTTCCCGAGTCTATCTTTTTGTCGAGTTTCCGGTTGAACATGCTCATCCACAGCTTCACCAGGATGGACAGCAGCAATCCGGCGATCACGAACAAGCTGAACTCTACCGGTTCCGGATGGATGATTTTTTCCACGGAGCTTTTCACGACGTCGAAGCCCACTAGAAATACAAAAAAGGTGATGACCATGCCGCTGATATACTCGATGCGTCCATGGCCGAAAGGATGGTCTTCATCCGCCGGCGCGGCAGCCGCCTTAAAGCCGATAAAGGTCACCACCCCGCTGCCCACATCGGAGAGGTTGTTGAATGCGTCGCCGGTGATGGCGATCGAGTTGGAAATCAGTCCCAAAATAAATTTTGCCGCGAACAAAAACAGGTTGCAAACGATTGCCACCCAGCTGCTGAGCATGCCGTAGCGTTCCCGTACCTTGGGTGAATCGGTTTTATCCGCATCTTTTATAAAAAGCCTTACCAAAAGATTCGTCATATCTTTCCGCCTTTCTACATTGTCATTTCCGCCTTGCCGCGTCTATCAAAAAATAATTGTACCTCTGCGATTCGAGTTGGTCAAGGGTATCCCATTGTGCGCGGCGCAAAAAAACGACAAATAAAAAGCCCGCCATAAGGCGGGCTTTTCTGAAAATTTTGTTACTTTTTATGAATTTCACAGATGCGAGAGGCAATGCTGGTCAGGATCTCGATATTTTTCTCCATAGCCTGAACGCAGACATACTCGTATTTGCCATGAGCGCTGTGGCTGCCGGCACCCAAATTGGGGCAAGGCAATCCCATAAAGGACAGGCGGGCACCATCGGTACCGCCGCGCACCGGGCCGCTGATGACTTTTACGCCAACGTTTTCAATCGCCTCTTTGGCGGCATCCACAATGTACATATTGTTGAGGATCTGCTCTTTCATATTGCGGTAGGAATCTGTAATGGTAACCGTAACCGTATCCGCGCCGTATTTGTCGTTGAGGTAGGCGGCAATTTTTCGGAACGTTTCTTTTTTCTTCTCCAGCTTGGCGGAATCGTGATCCCGCAGGATATAGGACATATCCGCATTTTCCACGTTTCCTTTCATGGAATTCAAGTGGTTAAAGCCCTCATGCCCCTCGGTATAAGCGGGATTTTCAAACACCGGCAGCATCCCCTGGAATTCCATGGCCACCAGCACCGCACTGACCATTTTGCCTTTGGCGGAACCCGGATGGACGCTCTGGCCATTGATATGTACCTTTGCGGAAGAAGCGTTGAAATTGTCGTACTCCAAGCTTCCAATGGTACCGCCGTCCACCGTATAGGCAAACTGGGCACCGAATTTTTCCACATTGAAGTGATCCACACCGGTGCCAACCTCTTCATCGGGAGTAAAACCAATTTTGATGGTGCCATGCTTTACTTCCGGATGCTCCAGCAGGTATTCCACCATACCGACAATCGCAGTAATACCTGCCTTATTGTCCGCGCCCAGCAGGGTCGTCCCATCGGTCGTGATCAGGTCCTTTCCCTGATACATAAGCATCTTGGGGAAGTTTTTGGGGCTGAGCACAATCCCCAACTCTTTGTTGAGTACAATATCGCCGCCGTCATAGTTTTTGATCAGCTGCGGTTTGATATCGTTGCCGGGCATATCGGGAGAAGTATCCATATGAGAAATAAAGCCGAATACCGGAACGTCAAAATCCACATTGGATGGCAGCGTACCGGTCACATAGCCAAATTCATCCATCTCCGCGTCAGCAATGCCGATGCCTTTGAGCTCTTCTACCAGGTATTGCGCAAGCACTTTTTGTTTCGCCGTACTGGGGAAACAGTCTGCGCCGGGTGCGGACTGGGTATCAAAGCTGACATACTTTAAAAATCTGTCTAAAACCGGGGTCATAGAAAATCCTCCTTGCGATAAGTAATATTCTTGTCCTTAGTATACCATTTATTGGGAGCTAAAAAAACCCCGGTTGTCAAATTTTCTTTTCCGTCGTATGATAGGGGTTAGAAAACAGAAGGAGATTGCCGCATATGAAAAAAAAGACATCAGGCCCCGCCCAACGGCCCCGAGGCCAATCGGTTAAAAAAACGATCGTCATCAACTGCTTTACAGGAGAAGAGCGGGAGGTCGACCGCCGTAAGATCAAAATCGTCGACGGAATGGAAATCGGAAACACCCGCGTAGAGCTGGATAATGGTGTTAAGCTGGCGGTTGTGGGCGATGGAAAATATCACACCCTGGGCAAGCCAAAAGAACGCTGGGCGGAAGTTGCCGAAGTTCGGGTCCTGCCCGACGGCGAATACGGGGACGGCGAACTGCTGGGATGGACGCCTCTGTTTTTTGCCGGCAGACAGGATGGCGCGCCCGGTGCCGGAAAACCCGACCCAAACAAGCACGACCAAACATCTTCTCAGAAACCACAGCCTTCCAAAGAAAATGCGGCAGATGTCCCCGCAGGCGGGACCCGCGCCGGACAAAGCGCACGGCTGCCGTTCCGTTCGCGAAAAGGGGCGGATCCCTCTTCGTCTTCCGTTCGTCCGGCCAAAACCGGTGGAAAGCTCCCGCCCCGCCCCAAACAGCCGAAAGGCCGTTCATCCGACAAAAAAGCGGCAAAATAACATTTGAAAGCTTTTCCCGCGTAAAAAAGGGACGGAATTCATTCCGTCCCTTTTTGTCATGCTTTGCGAAAAGCGATTAGCCCCATATACTCGGTACTCTGGAAGAACTATCGTCTGTGGCCGGATCGGTCTCGCCGGGATCCGGGTTCTCCGGGTCAGTCTCTCCGGGGTCCGGATTCTCCGGCCCGGACGGCTCCGACACAGACGGGGCTTCCCCGCTGGAAGAAGGAGCATCCGGTTGTTGCTCCGGAGCAGAGCTTGCGCCCGGCGTGACAGTAATGGTCAAGGTCACCGCGCCGGAGCCATCGGAAAAGCTGCCCCGGATTTGAACGGTTCCCGCCTTCACGCCCTGGATCACCAGGTCGCTGCCATCAACCGAGAGATTGATCTGGCCGTCACCGGCGGCAATGGTCCAAACAACATCCTCGCTATTTGAAGAACTGAATTCAATGTAAACGCGCTTGCCAACGGCGATCTCAGCCTCGTTCGTTGCCAGCTCTATGGTTCCGCCCTTGGATACCGTTACGCTGTAGTAGGCTACAAACTCTCCGTTTACACTGTCATACAACGTTGCTTTGATTTGGGTTTTTCCCTCTTTTACGCCTGTTACCTTTCCGGTATTGTCCACCGTCGCAACACGCTCATCGCTGCTGGACCAGGATACGGTCCGCATGGTGGCGTTCTCCGGCGCGATCACCGCCTGCAGCTGCACGCTTTTTTTCGGCGCCACGATGGAGGGGCCTGAAATACTCAGCCCTGTTACCGGGATGTAGGTTCCCACTTTCACGGTAATCGAAGCGGACACCCCATTGGCTGTTGTGGCGGTAATAACCGCGGAACCGATCTTTTTGCCGGTGACAACGCCATCTAAAACAGAGGCCACCGCCGGATCACTGGTCGTCCATATAAGCCCTTCTTTGCTGGCGCCTTCCGGCTCAACAACCAAAAGCGAAATCAAATCGATATTTCCGTCTACCGGAATCCCAACGCTTTCATTGGAAAAATGCATCGCCGTGATGGCGCCCGCGCCTACGGTGATGGTCGCGGAAGCCGTGTAACCGCTTTCCTCCGTCGTAACGGTAATAACTGCCACACCTGTTTTATGCGCGGTCACATTTCCGTATTGGTCCACGCTGGCCACTGCTGAATCGGAGGAAGACCAACTCACATTGCGGTTCACAGCCGTGTTGGGCAGCACAGTAGCGGTCAGAGACGCCGTTTCTCCCGGCTTCAGCGACAGATTTTCCGGAGACAGGGAAACGCCGGCCACCAGCGCCGCGATTTTTTTGGCTTCATACCAGGCTTTTGGCATGACCGGGTTCGGGTTTACATAAGAAGCGGAAGTATCCACCGTCTCTGACTCGCCCTCCCGCACGCGGCGGGCCACAATGGCAAAACGGGCTTCTTTGAAGTCATACGTGCAGGTGGAAAGAGTGATCAGTTGGTCGCCAGGCTGGATGTCCACGCCGGTGACGATCAGCGAACGGGACAGGACCTCGTTGGCAAATGCCATCAACTCTTCATCCGTTTCCGCCTCGATAAAGTTATGATATTCAAAGTTCGGGGCATGCTCCGGCAAGGTAGACGCGATGAACATACCGACGATCTTATATTTTCCCTCTTCATACAGGCTGTCGAAATTAATGACCGGATGCTGTTTGTAATAGTCCAGGCTCTGATAATTAATCAGTTCGCCAAACATCTGGCCGTCTTTCATATTATGGCTGTAAATCGGGATATTGGTACTTGGCTTTTCGATATCCACACGGCAGTCAGCAAAGGGAATGCCGTATTTATTATCCGCTTTGGAGAAATCCTTGTGCAGATAGTAATCGTTGTCGTCGGTCTGCACTACAGGGTAATTCACTTGCGTCCCATCAATGGACAGCCAGCCGACGATATCTTCATTCATCTCCCACAAGGAAGCAAACTTGGTCAAATAGGCCCTCGGATAGTTCTCGCTCACCTCGCCGTTTCCCAGCAGGTCGGCTACGCCGTTGTAAAATTTGGCATTGTGGTCCGACTGTCCGTAATAACTAATCAAGTAGGAGCAGGAGCCAATAAAGACAATGATCGCTACATCAAAAATAATTTTTCGGATCTTGTCCGACGTGCTGTCCTTTTTAGTTGGCACCATCATGCGCAGGATTTTTTTGTACCAGGGAATCTTTCTTTTTCTCCTGGGAGATGTGGAAACGCCCGCCAGTTCCGCGGAAGACGCCGCCGATCTCACGGTCGTCTCTTTCGTTTTTTTGTATGGTTTTCTATTATTTGGAAGCATGTTCTGCGTCCCCTTCGTTATAGATTACCTTGTGCTTTCACACAAGTCCCGCATAATAAGTACCTGCCAAAAAGCAATTTATTGCAGAAGTTATTGGATTTTCACCGTTTTGTCATCATTTTTTCATGACTACAGCGCATCTTTTACTATTGTAGCATCAACCGAAAAAAAAGCCAAGAAAAATCCAAAAATTCATTTTATTTGCGCATGGACAGATCTTTTTTGCGGCAGAAAGAAGCTGCCGGCAGAAGAAACTGCCGGCAGCGCAGCGCCATTTTTTGTTATTTCGCTTCCTCTTCGCAGTATTCCACGATTTTTTGGCATGCTTCGGTAAGATATTCCGCTTGTGCATGTTCAATCTTACCCTCATCGCACAGCTGAGCCAGTTGCGGGTCGATAGGCATCTTCGCCAAGACAGGCAGGTTAAACTCTTCGCCGATCCGATCGATATGACTATCCCCGAAAATTTTGATCTGCTTGTGGCAGTCCGGACATTCCACATAGCTCATGTTTTCCACCAGGCCGATTACATTGACCTGCATGGCGTTGGCCATGTTCAGCGCCTTTTCCACCACCATGCCGACCAGTTCCTGCGGAGACGCTACAACAACGACCCCGTCTACCGGGATGGACTGGAACACCGTGATTGGCACGTCGCCGGTCCCTGGAGGCATGTCCACAAACAAAAAGTCGATATCGTTCCAGATCACATCGGTCCAGAACTGCTTCACTACGCCTGCGATCATCGGGCCGCGCCAAATAACCGGAGCAGTTTCCTCCTCCAGCAGCATATTGGCGGAAATCACATGGATACCCGTTTGCGTTTCGGCGGGGTAAATGCCCGCCTCGTCGGACATAGCGCGGTCATGTACACCGAACGCGCGGGGGATCGACGGGCCGGTGATGTCCGAATCCAGAATGCCCACCCGGTATCCCAGGCGGCTCATGGAAACCGCCAGCAAAGAAGTAACAAGAGATTTACCCACGCCACCTTTGCCGCTGGCTACCGCGATGACTTTGCGCACCGAGCTCATCTCATGCGGCGCCTCTAAGAAATCTTTCAGGCTCTTCGTCTTGGAGGGACAATTTTCTCCGCAACTACTGCAGTCATGGGTGCAATTTTCCGGAACTTCCCGGGAAGAACACTCCTCCTGACAGGAAGAGCAGTCGTGATTACAATTTTCAGCCAAACCATTCAACTCCTAATCAAACATTTTATCTTTTCTTATTGTATCTCGCTACTGACAGGCTGTCAACTAATCCTCGAACAACCCCTTTTTCAGTACTTCTCCCTCTTCCATCAACACCTGTCCTTTGGCCACTACCGTTTGAATTTCCATCTCCGGGCCAATTACGACCAAATCCGCATCGCTGTCCGGTGCCAGGCAGCCTTTGCGCGGATAAATTTCCAGCGCCTGCGCCACATTCCGGGTCACAAAGCAAAGCGCCCTCTCCAAAGGCATCCCATTTCTCACAAGGGACTTTATCTGGCCGAACAGGCTGGTCATTTTTGCATAAGTAATGCCGATCAGCTCTTTATTCGGACCCCATTTGGGCATACTCCCGTTGGAGTCGGAACTGATGGTCAAATGGTCCTCGGGAATGCCGCGGGCCAGCACATCCAGGATCTCCTGAGATTTCGGATCGGCATCCTCATTGCTGGTGTAATCCGCATAGCCGCCCAATGCGGTGAATTCGACCACATCGTCCTCCAATATTTTGCGCATATGGGTGGGGCGGAAATGCTTAATGGGGATGTCGGTGGTCTTGACAATATCGATAATCATTTTTAACCCCTGGCGCCCCACGCCGGTGTGCATATGGACCACGCCGGGCTTTTTACTCAAAAGGCCGGCGATTCTGGCCTCACTTGCCAGCTTAATCATTTCCTCCTTGGTCAGGTTGGAACTGCGGTGGTCGGAGATGGCCACCTTGACGCCGATGACCTCCTGCAAAAACATAATGTCATCTCCCACCGACCCGGTCAGGGTAGGCGATGGGATCTCATACGCGCCGGTCAGGCAATAGGCTGTAATTCCCTCTTCGTTGAGCGCTTTGGTTTTGGCAATGAGATTCTGCACGCTGCGGGTGCGGGAGTCCGTTCCTAAAAGGCCCACAAGGGTGGTAACGCCGGCTTTTACGCTGTCGGAAAAGCGAAGTTCCGGCACACGGCTGGTAAATCCGCTCTCGCCGCCGCCTCCGGTGATGTGGACATGCTGGTCAATGAGTCCCGGAATCACACGCCGGCCGGCAGCATCGATGATGCGGCAGCCCTCCGGCAGCGCCGTGATCTGCGGCTCTATGGCAATCACTTTGTCATTGCAGATCAGGATATCCCTTTTTCCCAGATGATCCGGGCTGTAAAGATCCGCGTTTTTTACACACACAAACATACTGTTGTCCTCCCTTTTTACTGTAACCCGCCAAAGTTGCTGAACGGCCACAGAGTAAATCTGGCCCTGGCTTTAATATTTTCCGCCGGGATAAACGGTTCCTCCCAATAGCGGGCATCCTCGGACCCAGCCCGGTTGTCGCCTAAAAACAGGTAATACCCCTCCGGTATTTCAAATTCCATCTCTGCTCCGCCTTCGGGGTACACGACATACGGTTCCTCCAGCGGCTGCCCGTCCACAACGACGCTGCCATCCTCCCGGATCGTCACCGTCTCGCCGGGCAGGCCGACCAGGCGCTTGATGAGGGTTTTTCCCAGTTCATCCGATTCAAAAACCAGGATCTGCCCCCGCTCGACATTTTCCACATTGTGGACATAGGTGCAAAACAACACGCTTTTTTTCTGGATCGTTGGCAGCATGGAGCCAGACGGCACCATCACCAGCATGAATACAACTTTCAGCAAAAATATGATAACCAGGACCTCTGCCCCCAAGGGAAAGATCCACTCTTTTAAAATTTTTTTCCAAACGCTCACTTGTTCGCACCCGCCCTTTCTCCGCCGCACGCTGACTCCGGCGCGGCAGCAGTTTTCTTTTTCTTTCGAATCCAAAAGTCCCACACGCCTGCAAAGCATCGCGCAAAACAGGGACTTTTCCTCCTCGCGCCAAACTTTGCCAACAGCCACCATTATACACTCTTTTTTTCTGCTGTACAAGAAAAGAGCCCAGAAAAACATACAAGAAAAAGGATTCGCGGAAAATGAATCCGCAAATCCTTTTGCTGCCGGAACGACCTTATTTTTTCAGCGCGATCGCTTCGATCTCTACCAGGCCGCCCATGGGAAGCGCGCCTACCGCGAAGCAGCTTCTGGCCGGACAATCGGTTTTAAAGTAAGTCGCATAAATCGAGTTGACCGACGCAAAATCGCTCATGTTCTGCAGATAAACGGTGGTTTTCAGTACCGTATCGTAATCCGCGCCGCCCTCTTTGAGCACCTCGCCCAGGTTTTTCAGCGCCTGCATGGTCTGCTCTTCTACCGACTGGCCCGCCAGTTTGCCGGTAGCAGGATTGATTCCCAGCTGGCCGGAAGTAAACACCAGGTTGTCACAGCTGGTTCCCTGAGAGTAAGGGCCAATCGCGCCGGGGGCTTTATTCGTCGCAATAATCTGTTTCATCGCACAAACATCCTTTCTGTTTTTATATGTCTTCATAACATATAGCGCAAAATTTACCTTTTTATCTTATCCTTTTCCCCGTATGATGTCAAGAAAAGAAAGGTTTTCGTCACTATTCCACCGGCAGGTACAGCGCCACATAATCCAAAGGGTTCGGCTGGCTGTAGTCAGTAAAAATCCAGAGGCCATAAATTTCTTCTTTCACCGAAAGCCCCTGCGCATCTGCGTATTCCAGCGCAGGGGCGAGCATCTGCTCCATCCGAATGCCCCAGGGGGAGCGCAGCACCGTATAAACGGCTTTCGGCGCACTCACCAACCGTCCGTTCTCCGAAATCCCGCTTTTCTTTTCTTCCGGCAAAAGCGCTGCCGTAAACAGGTGAGTCATTTCCCATCCGGTTTCTCCCCGGGCTGCAACAAATCCTGCTTCAACCAAAGACCCCACAAGCTGTGAAGGCGGCCGGCGCTCCTGTTCCACCATATTGTTAAAATAGGCCTGGCTGTCTGCCGGCGACTCATGAAACAAAACCATTGGCGGCATAGGGCACACCTGGAACACGCCCAGATTTTCTTCCATGATCCGATAATCCTCTATTGTCGCCCGGATCCGTCCCAGCAAAGCCTGCTGCTCCCGGATTTTCTCCTGCACCTGGCGTTCCTTTTGCTCCAGCAGGATTTTCACATCCCGGTGCTGGTAGGAATTCATAATGTTCCGCACTTCTTCCACCGGAATATCCATGCTGCGGTAAAACAGTACGTCCAACAGCGCATAGATATCCGCCGGCGTAAAATACCGGTACCCGTTTACCGGGTCTTTTTTGGAATAGACGATCCCCATTTTCTCGTAGTATCGGATCGTATCGGTCGAAACGCCCAGGATATTGGCCACTTCTCCGATTTTGTAGCTTTTGCGCATCTTGTGTTTCCTCTTTCTTTTCTCAGCGCTGTGGCGCCTTTCGCGCCGCCTGCAGCACAGCATACAACGCGTGATTTTCTGCCAGATGCCGTACCCTCTCCCGCTCATTGCCGCTTCCTCTGGCCAAATGCAGCTGCACCGTCTGTTCATACCACGGGCTGGATACCGATACAAAAACCAATCCCACCGGTTTTCCTTCCGACGGGTCCGGCCCCGCTACACCGGTGACCGATACGCCGATATCAGCACCGGTCCGGATTCTGACCCCCTGGGCCATCTCCAGCGCTGTCCTCTCAGAAACCGCGCCGTAATTTTGAAGCGTTCGCTCCTTTACGCCCAAAAGTTCCGCTTTCATCCGGTTGGTGTAGGTACAGATTCCCGCCTGCAGCACCTGCGACGCGCCGGGCACTTCGGTAATCCGCTTTGCCACACCGCCGCCGGTGCAGGACTCCGCAGTGGATACGGTCAGACCCTTTTGACGAAGCGCTGTTACCGCCGCATTCTGCAATGTCCCCACGTCCACACCGTAAACGTAGGGACCCATGCGTTTTTGGATTTCTTCTACTGCCGGGGCCAACAATTTCTTTGCCTCCTGTTCATTCTTCGCGGCAGCAGTCACCCGCAAAAGCACCTCGCCTGTTTTGGCATAAGGCGCAACAGTCGGGTTGTGGGAGGACTCCATCAGTTCCCGCAGCTGCTCTTCCGCCGCCGACTCCCCAATTCCAAACAAATGCACCGTTCGAGAAAGAAAAGTCTGACCGGTTTTTCCTTCCAGATAAGGCCGTACCTGATTGCAGAACATCGGCTCCATTTCACTGGGTGGGCCCGGCAGCAGCACAATGACTTTTTCTCCGGATTCCATGGCGGCACCTGGCGCGGTGCCGTTTTCATTCTGGAACACTACAGCCCCCTCCGGCATCATGGCCTGCTTTCGGTTGTTTTCGCTCATCACCCGGCCGGTGCGCGCGAAGTATGCCTCCATCCGGTCATACGCCTGCTGGTTCCATACCAGCTTTTTGCCCAGTGCCTCGGTGGCCGTTTCCTTGGTGATGTCATCGTAAGTAGGTCCCAGCCCGCCGGTCATGACCAGCAAATCACTGCGGGAAAGGGCCAGTTCCACCGCCTCGCGCAGCCGACCTCCATTGTCGCCCACCACCGTCTGATGGTATACTCCAATGCCCAGCGCCGCCAATTCCCGGGCCAAAAAAGCCGCGTTGGTATTGATAATATCGCCGAGCAAAAGCTCGGTGCCGACACACAAAATTTCTCCTGTCATATTTTCCGCCTTCTGCTTTGTTTTTTTCTAATGGTACCGCTCCCGGACAAAAAAAGCAAGAGAAACGCTTTATTGTCTTGCTACAGCAAAGCAAAAGGAATAAAATGAAACCGTTATCCCATTGCCAAAACCTAAAAGGAGGAGACCCGGATGGAACAGATGAACAAGCAGCAAGTGTTGCAATGCCTTCCCATGAAAGAATGTATCCGCTTGATGCGTACAACACTGCAGGACTACGCGCAGGGCAAGAGCCGGCAATATCTGCGTACCGTTACCCCCTTGCCGGAAAACAAACTGCTTGGCTTTATGCCCGCATCTTTGGGGGACCACGATTATTTCGGCGCCAAGGTCATCACTGTTTTTCCCGGCAATCATCAGGCGGGACTTCCCTCCCATCAGGGCAGCGTGCTGCTGTTCGACGCGGAACACGGGTCCCTGCATTTTATGGCGGACGGTGACGCTATCACACAAATTCGCACCGGCGCGGTCAGCGCCGTGGCAACCGACCTTCTGGCCCGGCCCGACGCCCAGCGGCTTGCTCTTCTCGGCGCGGGAGCGCAGGGCCGCTCCCATCTGGAAGCGATCTCTTTGATCCGGCAGCTGCGGGATGTCACTGTCTGGGAAGCGTGTTTGGAAAATGCCTGCCGTTTCGCGGACGAGATGTCAAAAACGGTAAGCTGTCCCATCCGGGTTTGCTCCACCGCTGAAGAAGCTGTGAAAAACGCGGACATCATCTGTACGCTGACCCCCTCCCCCACGCCGATTCTGGAAAGCGGCTGGGTGAAACCCGGCGCTCACATCAACGCGGTAGGCGCCTGTTCCGCGTCTGCCCGGGAATTGGACTCCGCCTTGGTCGCCCGCTGCCTCCTGTACGGGGACAGCATCGAATCGGTGGAAAAGGAGAGCGGCGATTACCTCATTCCCCTGTCGGAGGGCGCGATTCGAAAGGGGCATCTGCTTGGCACCATCGGGCAGCTTTTGTGCGGTGAAATCGCCGGGCGCGCATCCGCGGCAGATATCACTTTATTCGACGCTCTGGGGCTTGCGATAGAAGATGTCGCCTGCGCCAAATATCTCTATCTTGCGGGAAAGGAAGAAAAATAGCATGAAAAAAATTGGATTGATCGGCGGACTCAGCTGGCAGTCCACCGTAGAATATTACCGGGTCATCAACGAGGAATCCAACCGCCGGCTGGGCGGACTGGGTACGGCTGAGTGCATTCTTTATTCGGTAAACCTGGCCGAAAAGCTGGGGCGGATGACCCGCGGCGAGGAAAAACAGCTGGGGGAAGAATTTCTGGATGTCAGCAAAAAGCTGGTTTCCGCCGGGGCTGATATGATCCTCTTGTGTACCAACACCATGCACGCTGTTTATGATGTGCTTGCTGACAGACTTTCGGTCCCGGTCATCCACATTGCCGACGCCACCGCCGCGGCGATCAAAAAACAGGGCCTTACCAAAGTGGCGTTATTGGGTACTCCTTTCACCATGACCCAGCCTTTTTACAAAGACCGCCTGAAAAAGCTTCATGGTATCGATGTGGTCATCCCCACGAAAGAACAGGGGGAAGAAATTTACCGGGTCATCAATGAAGAATTGACCTTTCATATTTTAAAAGAGGAATCCCGCCGCTATTTTCTGGATGTGATTGATTCCTTGCGGGCACAGGGCGCCCAGGGGGCGATCCTCGGGTGTACGGAAATTCCGCTTCTGATCCAGCAGGAGCATACGGCCCTGCCGGTATTCGACACCACTGTTCTGCACGCCATGGCGGCGGTGGACGCTGCGTTTGCTTAAAATCCAGCCGCAGGCACGGGGAAAGAAAATTTTAGCGAAGAAATGATTTCAGCTTTTCCTAAAAGCAAAAAAAGACGGCCCGAAGGCCGTCTTTTTTTGCTTAGGGCAATATTGCAATGGGAGGTAAGAAGATATCACAGGGAAGACGTTTTTTGTGCGGTTGACTTTCCCTCATCTGAACGACATTGGCAGCTACCGGAACATCCGGAGCAGCCGCCTGGGCAGCCCCCGCTTTTCACGCTTTTCCGAACAGAAATCAGAGCCATCACAACCGCTGCGGCTAAAATACCCAATATAATCCATGTGCCCATTATCAGTGCTCCTTTCTATCTTGCTTCTCCGGTCAGAAATTCTATTTTACGCTGGCTTTTGCCGCTTCAATCGAACTGGCGGATTTTGTTTCGCCCACATATCCTTTGCGGACCAAAAGCCAGATATAAACGACCAGCAGCACCAGCGCTGCGAGCGTACCGATTCCAAAGCTGCCACCGCCGAACAGCAGGCCCAACTGGTAAACAATCAATGCGATGGTATAAGCGAACACCGTCTGATATCCAATGGCGAACCAAGTCCATTTTGCATTGTTCATTTCGCGTTTGATTGCGCCAATGGCCGCAAAACAGGGGGCGCACAGCAGATTAAAGATCAGGAAAGAATAAGCAGACAGGGCTGTGAAATGCTGGGCAATGGGCCCCAGTTCATTGAACGCACCCTCTTCTACCAGTTCCAGCGCATCGCCGGCAACGCCATAGAGTACTCCGAACACGCCTACTACTTCTTCCTTGGCCACCAGTCCGAGAACACTCGCTACCGTTGACTGCCAGTTTCCAAAGCCCAAGGGCGAGAAGATTGGAGCCACAAAACCGCCGATAGCAGCTAGAATCGAGGCGTCCATATCCTCGACCATGCCAAAGGAGCCGTCTACAAAGCCGAAACTCTTGGTAAACCACACGAAAATGCTTGCCAGAAGAATAATCGTACCTGCTTTTTTAATAAAGGACCAACCGCGCTCCCAGGTGCCGCGCAGAATATTGATCGCCGTCGGCGCGTGATAAGCGGGAAGTTCCATAACAAACGGGGCCGGTTCGCCCGCAAACATTTTGGTTTTCTTTAAGAGGATACCGGAAATCACGATTGCCGCCACACCAATAAAATAAGCGGAAGGCGCCACCCACCATGCGCCGCCGAACAAAGCGCCGGCAATTAAGCCGACGATCGGCATCTTTGCCCCGCAGGGGATAAAAGTCGTGGTCATGATCGTCATTTTTCGGTCGCGATCCTGCTCAATAGTTCGGGAGGCCATAACGCCGGGTACGCCGCAGCCGGTGCCGATCAGCATCGGAATAAAGGATTTACCGGACAGTCCAAAGCGGCGGAAAATCCGGTCCATGATAAAGGCGACACGCGCCATATAGCCGCAGTCTTCCAGCAGACACAGCAGCAGGAAAAGCACCAGCATCTGGGGGACAAATCCCAGCACTGCGCCAACACCGCCGACAATACCTTCCACAACCAATCCTACCAGCCAGTCCGCCGTTCCAATCCCGGTGAGGAAACTTTCCACCGCGGGGCTGATCCACTCGCCGAACAATGTATCGTTGGTAAAATCCGTAACAATCGTGCCGACTGTAGTCCATGAAATATAATACACCAGCGTCATGACCACGGCGAAAATCGGCAGAGCCAGCCATCGGTTGGTCACAATCCGGTCGATTTTGTCCGAAGGGGACATGCCAGTTTTCTTTTTCTGCACGCAGATTTTAACCAGTTTTGAGAGATAGGAATAGCGTCCATTGGTGATGATGCTTTCCGCGTCGTCGTCCTCTTTCTTCTCCAGATCGGATATGATCTGCTCCAATCTCAGCTGCACGTTCGAGGGCAGCGAAAGAGACTCCAGTATTTTTTCGTCCCGCTCAAACAGCTTCACGGCAAACCAGCGGGCATTTTCCGGCGGGACCAGCCCTTCTGTCAGCGATTCAATTTCCGACAACGCTTTTTCCACCAAATCGTCAAAGGTGTGTTTGGGACGAAATCCGCCGCCAGACTGCGCCACTGCAATCGCCTTCTCTGCCGCCTGCATACATCCTTCGCCTTTGACAGCCGACGTTTCAATCACCGGGCACCCCAATGTGTCAGAGAGGGTATCAATATCAATGCGATCTCCGTTTTTCCGGACAATGTCCATCATATTCAACGCGATGACCACTGGAATCCCCATTTCCGTCAGCTGGGTCGTCAGATACAGGTTGCGCTCAATATTGGACCCGTCTACCAGATTCAAAATCACATCAGGTTTTTCCTGGATGAGGTAATTTCTGGTTACAACCTCCTCCAACGTATAGGGGGACAAAGAATAAATGCCGGGCAGGTCGGTAATAATAACATCTTTATGTCCCTTCAGCCTGCCTTCTTTCTTTTCTACCGTAACGCCAGGCCAGTTACCGACGAATTGGTTGGAGCCGGTCAGGTCATTAAACATGGTCGTTTTGC
>DFDW01000036.1 GCA_002369315.1 Ruminococcaceae bacterium UBA3818
GCCGGCGCCACCGGTTCCGGTAAATCGGTCTGCATCAACTCGATCATTATGAGTATCCTTTATAAAGCCTCGCCGGAAGAGGTCCGCCTTTTGATGGTAGACCCCAAGGTGGTGGAGCTGGGCGTTTACAACGGCATTCCCCATCTGCTGGTGCCGGTGGTCACCGATCCGCGCAAGGCGGCCGGTGCCTTAAACTGGGCGGTCAGCGAAATGCTGGGGCGCTATAAGCTGTTCGCGGACAACAGCGTTCGGGATATTAACGGATACAACCGTCTGGCGGAAGAGCAGCCGGAGCGTAATCTGGCGAAAATGCCGCAGATCGTCATTATCATCGACGAGCTAGCCGATTTGATGATCGCCGCCCAAAACGAGGTGGAAGACGCCATTTGCCGTTTAGCGCAGATGGCGCGCGCGGCGGGTATGCACCTGGTCATCGCGACCCAGCGGCCGTCGGTGGATGTCATCACCGGCGTCATCAAGGCAAACATCCCCAGCCGCATCGCTTTTGCGGTTTCTTCCCAGGTGGACTCCCGGACAATTTTGGATTCCGGCGGCGCGGAAAAGCTGCTGGGTAAAGGCGATATGCTGTTTTTCCCGGTGGGAGCGGCCAAGCCTACCCGTATTCAGGGCTGCTTCGTCAGCGATAAAGAGGTGGAAAAGGTGGTGGCCTTTATCAAAGGTTCCCAGACTGCCGAGTATGACGACCAGATTCTGGAGGAGATCGAACGGCAGGCGGAAGCGGCGGGTAAGTCCTCCGGCGGCTCCGGCGGGGGCGGGTTCGATGCAGATGACGAAATGCTCCCGGCCGCCATCGAATGCGTGGTGGAAACCGGGCAGGCCTCCACCTCTCTTTTGCAGCGCAAGCTCAAATTGGGTTATGCCAGAGCGGCGCGGATCATTGACGAGATGGAGTCCCGCGGAATTGTGGGGCCCTTTGAGGGAAGCAAACCCCGCCAGGTGCTGATTTCCCGCCAGCAGTGGATTGAAATGAAAATGCAGGCGGATGGCACGGCCCCGCAGGCTGAGGAATAAACACCGGAGTTGTATGAGGAAAATCGCCTGAAACATTTTGATATCGTTACAAAGCGCTGCTTTTGACCGGGCAAAGCCAAAGGCGGCGCTTTATTCCGGCAAATCCGGCAGGAAGGAAAAGCTATGAATCCGTTTTTACCCATCAGCAAAGAAGATATGAAAAAAAGGGGCTGGGATCAGCTGGATTTTGTGCTGGTCTCGGCCGACGCTTATGTAGATCATCCCAGCTTCGGCGCGGCGATCATCGCCCGGGTGCTGGAATCCCAGGGGTTTCGGGTAGGCGTGCTGGCCCAGCCGGATTGGCGGAGGGAGGAGAGTTTCCTTGCATTGGGCAGGCCGAAGCTGGCCTTTCTGGTTTCCGGTGGAAACATTGACTCGATGGTCGCCCACTACACGGTTGCCAAGCGCCGCCGCGGTGAGGATGAGTACAGTCCCGGCGGAAAAGCGGGATACCGGCCGGATAGGCCAACCATTGTCTATACCCGGCAGCTGAAAAAACTTTTCCCCGAGACCCCGGTAATCATCGGTGGGTTGGAGGCCTCTTTGCGGCGGTTTGCCCATTACGATTATTGGGACGACGCGGTACGCCCGTCGGTGCTGGTGGATGCAGGAGCCGACCTTCTGTCCTACGGCATGGGGGAGAACCAGACCATCCAGATTGCCCGCCGCCTGGCGGCCGGTGAGCCGGTTTCGGCTCTGACCGATATCCGGGGAACCTGCTATTTATCCGAAACAGCGCCGGTCATCCCGGGCGCCGTTTCCTGCGCGTCCTTTGAAAAAGTTTCTCAGGACAAAGAAGCCTATGCCCGCGCGTTTAAGATTCAATACGAGGAACACGACGCGGTATACGGCAAGACCATCCTCCAAAAGCATGGGGAGCGGTATCTGGTGCAGAATCCGCCCATGCCGCCGCTGACCCAAAAGGAATTAGACTGGGTGTGGTCGCTGCCCTTTGCCCGTTACTATCACCCTTCGTATGAAGAAAAAGGCGGCATACCCGCCATTCGCGAGGTGGAATTTTCTATCATGCACAACCGGGGATGCTTTGGCGCATGCAATTTCTGCTCCATCGCAACCCACCAGGGGCGGCAGGTGACCTGCCGCAGCGAAGAATCGGTGCTGGCAGAGGCGGTGGCCATGACGAAGAACCCCCGGTTCAAAGGCTACATCCATGATGTGGGCGGCCCTACGGCGAATTTCAGACAGCCGTCCTGTGCCCAGCAGCTGGAACATGGGCTGTGTCGCGGCCGCAAGTGTCTGGCACCGTCTCCCTGTAAAAATCTGCAGGCGGACCACAGCGAATATCTGGCGCTTCTGCGCCGTCTGCGGGCGCTGCCGGGGGTCAAAAGGGTATTTATCCGCTCCGGCATCCGGTTTGACTATTTGCTGGAAGATAAGGATGAATCCTTCTTCCGGGAATTGGTGGAGCACCATGTCAGCGGCCAGCTGAAGGTGGCGCCGGAGCACTGTTCCGCAGCGGTGCTGGACAGGATGGGTAAACCGCACATTGAAACCTTCAACCGGTTTGCCAAGCGCTTTTATCAACTCACCGAGCAGGCGGGCAAAGAGCAGTACTTGATCCCCTATTTGATGTCTTCCCACCCCGGCTCCACGCTGCGCGACGCGGTTCAGCTGGCGGTATATCTCAAGAAAAACCGGATACGCCCCGAACAGGTGCAGGATTTTTATCCCACGCCGGGAACCGTATCCACCTGCATGTTCTACACCGGCATTGACCCTCTTAGCGGCAAGCAGGTTTTTGTTCCCAAAGATCCGAAAGAAAAGGCGATGCAGCGGGCACTTTTGCAGTACTACCGGCCGGAAATGCGTCCGCAGGTCATAGAGGCGTTGAAGCTGGCGGGGCGAAGCGATTTGATCGGGACCGGGCCGGACTGCCTGGTCCCACCGGATCAACCTGCCCGAAAAGCCGGCTTGCAAAGCGGCAAAGGAACCCAGCCCGGCCGGGGAAGAAACGGGCGGCCATCGGCGCCGGGCCCAAAAGAAAAAATTGGCGCGGCCCCAAAAAGAAAAGGGAGAAAATCTAGATGAATCAAAGAAAAAGCGGTGCCCGTATGATCCAGAAGCTGATCGACCGGACGCCTACCTGGCTGTTTTTGATGGTAGCGGTTCTGGTCATGGTGTTTTTTACGCTGATGACCATGAGCGAGATGGGATGGCTCCCGTTTGATATGCCAAGCTGGAGCGATCTGCTCAAAATGGAAGAGCCTTATGAGCCGGTGCAACAGCTGACAGATGAGAAAATGGCGGCGGTCCACATGATTGATGTGGGACAGGGTGACAGCATCCTGATCCAGACGAAGGAAAAGGCCGTGTTGATTGACGCGGGCGAGCGGGATCAGGGACAGACCGTCTGCGATTATCTCAAAAGCGCCGGGGTAAACAAACTGGATTTGGTTATCGCCACCCATCCACATTCGGACCACATCGGCGGCCTTGCGGATGTGTTGACGCAAATTCGTACCGAAGAAATCCTGATGCCGGAACTCAGTGACGAAATGGTACCCACAACATCGTCTTTTCAGCGGCTGCTTACCGCGGTAGAAAAAGAGGATGTCCGTGCTGTCGCTGCCGAGCCGGGCCTCGTCTATGATTTGGGCGGCGGCGTTTCCCTGACTGTGCTGGCGCCGGTGAAAGATTATGATAACCTGAATAACTACTCGGTCGTATGCCGGCTGGATTGCGGCCAAACATCCTTTTTGTTTACCGGCGACGCGGAAAAGCAGGTGGAGCAAGACCTACTCGACGCCGGAGCAAATTTGCAAGCTGACGTGCTCAAAGCCGGGCATCACGGCAGCAGCACCTCATCATGCGATGCTTTTTTGGATGCGGTTCGCCCCAAAATAGCGGCGATTTCCTGTGGACAGAACAACGATTACGGCCATCCGCATAAAGAAGTGATGGCGAGCTTCTCCCAGCGGGGTATAACGGTCTGCCGGACGGATTTGCAGGGAACGGTGATCTTTTCCACAGACGGAACGGACATCGTTGTGCATACAGAAAAGGAGGCCGTTCAATGAGCCATTGGATCATAGACCGTATGGAGGGAAACTGGGTTGTCTGCGAAAAGGAGGACGGCATAGCCCGTCTGGACAGGACAGCGCTTCCGGAGAAGATCCGGGAGGGCGACTGTCTGTTTTTAGACGAAGAGGGCAATTGGCATATCGACGAAGAAGAGACCTGCCGGCGGCGGCAAAAGGCGGCTCAAAAATTGCGAGCACTGTTTCATCAATCGGAAGAAGAAAAAGCGCAATGAATCCGAAAACAGGAGAAACGGCACTTGATAAAAAGCAGTTCACAAAAACAGGCGGACCGGGCAGGTCCGCCTGTTTTACATTACTTTTAATCCGTTGATCAGCAGCCGAAAACGAGATTGGAAAAAATCTGCGGCCCGCTTACATAAAATCATCCGACCCAAAAAGATTTCAAAATAATCCATAACCGGACAAAGTTCCGTATCAATGGTCAAATCCAACGTCATGGTTTTTCCGGCAGCATCCAGGGAGAAAGAAGAATGCTCTACGGAATAATTGACCCGGTCGTGAATATCAAACGAAGCGATGTTCCGGTTGCGGACGCGGGAACGACGGACGTCGGTCTTGTCCGCCAGAATCAGCGCAGCGGCTACGGCACTGACCGGGACAGCGGACGATTCGTCGTGATTGCCGATGGCGGCGATAATAACGGCGATCTCTTCCGGCGGCATCCCCATAGAAGTCAGAATCTGGAAAGCCATCATCGCGCCGCTTTGCGCGTGGTCCACCCGGTTGATGCAGTTGCCGATATCGTGTAAAAAGCCGGCAATCTGGGCCAATTCCATTTCCCGCTTGCTGTATCCGAAATCCTCCAGAATCTGCGCTGCCACTTTGGCGGCGCGGGTGACATGGGGGAAGGAGTGCTCGGTATACCCGTAAGCCTTTAAGGCCGCGTCTGCCTGCCGAATATAGGTAGCGACGGTAGGATCATTTTTAATTTGTTCAAAAGTAATATAAGCCATCATGCGCCTCATTTCTTGTTTCTGTTTTTAGTATACGCCGGAGAAAAGGGATTGAACAGCATGTTTCTGTGAATTTTATCAAAAATTTCTGTAAAATGAAAGACTTTTCCCAAAAGAAGAATAGTGCTTGACAAAACACATAAAATATTGTATAGTAATTGAGCAGTCAAAATGATTCTATATCGCGGAGTGGAGCAGTTCGGTAGCTCGTCGGGCTCATAACCCGAAGGTCGTAGGTTCAAATCCTGCCTCCGCAACCACCAGAAACCCGCATTGCAAAAGGCTTTGCGGGTTTTCTTTATGCCTTTAGCGAATGAAATTTATTCGCCCCGTGGCGCACATTTGGCGCACAACCTCAAAAAAAGCGGTCAAATTCTCCCATCTGTTTGGAGTTTGAACCGCTTCTTTTTTTATCCGATTTCTTTTTTGCCCGCTCTGAAAATGGTTTCGGCGATCTTGTCCGCTGCCTGTTCATCTGCCTGCTGGATGATATGCGAATAAATGTCCGTTGTCGTGCTTACTTTTGCATGTCCCAGCCGTTTTGAAATCGTGATACTGTCTAACCCGCCGAAATATAAAAGGCTTGCCATCGTATGACGGAATTTGTGTGGGTGAACGTTTGGAATTCCGTACCGTTTGGAAAATTTATTGAGCCAGTCTGTCAAGCTGTCCGGGTTCATGGGCGCGCCGTTGTCCTGTACGAACAAATAGCCGCTATTTTGCCAACGGTCCCCATTTTTTAACCGAAGTTCAGAATACCAAGCCTTATATGATTTCAAAAGCTGCATTGTCTCGCTAGGCAGGGAAATACGGCGGATATTGCCGGTTTTGGTGGTGTCCTCATAAACTCCCCTTGCCGGTGAATAAAGCAAGGAACGGGCTATTTTCAAGCGGTTTCTGTCCCATTCCACATCTTCCCATTTTAACCCCATGATTTCCCCGCGGCGGCAACCGGTAATCAAAAGCAGGTGCGTCATGGTTTTCCACTTAATTGGCTCATGCTCTAAGCAATCCCGTATTTTCTGCACTTCTTCCGGCTGAAAGGTTTCTGCTTCCTTTCGTTCCAGCTTTGGCGGGGTGGCCTTAGACGCGGCATTGAACAAAACAAGCATTTCTTTATCCGCTTGCGCTAGGACGGTTGAGATCAGCCGGTGATATTCTGTAATCGTTTTGCTGGAAAGCGGCGTTGTATCTTTCTCTATGGAAAAAAGTTCGTTTACCTGATACCCCAGAGCGTTTGAGATCATCCGCGCCCGCTCTAGGGTGATTTTTTTGCCCTGTGCTGCCGTGGTAACGGTCATAGGTGCAACCCCTGCCAAAGCGGCCACCTGCGCGCGTGTAACCCCCTTTTTTTTGAGCAGAGCGGGCAAGTCAACTTTTGTCTGCGCCCGGTCTGCGCCTTTTCGAATCCCTTCTTCTGCAAGGTTTTTATAAAAAGCGTTTAGATGCTGTGGCTTTATGTCTGCTAGCTTAATATGGCCGATTGCGGGGTTTATCCGTTCCATCAGCTGCCGATATCGTTCTATTGTCCGATGCTTTGCGCCTGACCGTTCTTTCAGGTCTATGACATATGCGGCATACTGTGAAAAGGTCTGCCGGTTATCAAGGGAAAAACCGTCTTCTATTTGCTTTTCAAAGGCAAAGGCTACCCGCTGCGCTTCCTTTTCAGCTTTCTTCTCTGTCATGTTGGGAGCGGGTGTAAACGTCATGAAATGCCGGATTTGCTTTCCGTTCGCGTCCCGGCCTTTTGTTACCGTGATCTTGTAGGAAAAGGAACCGTCTTTATTTGTCCGTTTTGTTATGTTCGGCATGGTCTTCCCCTTCTTCCGAGAATTCTAATAATGCTTCAAGGGCTTTTGACAACATTTTTTTTGTTTTTTCATCGCTTCCATAAAGTACTTTTGCCGCCATGAAAATTAAATCCGCAATATTTTTCTTTGTTGAAATGAATGTTTCATTTTCTGGCTTTTCCTCCATTTCATCAATAAGGGATTCCGGAGAAACGTTAAATATTTCCGCTATTTTTTTAATATTTTTCCATTTTGGAATTCTTTTCCCTGCTTCCCAGCTTGCTACGGTTGGTTGCGATACGTTCAATTTCTTTGCAAGTTCTGCTTGCGTATAATCGTTTTTCAGTCGTAGCTTCTTAAATTTATCACAAAACATAATAAGAAACCTCCGCCTTTATTTAATCATACTTATGCGAGATAATCAATATATCAAATGAAAAATATCGTATTAAGCATTTACAAAAATTCGAAAAAGTAATATAATGTAATAAAAAGGAGGGTTTTTTTATGAGACAATGGTTAAGAGAAATTAGAAAAAGTCAACGATATAGCCAAAGAGAAGTTGCAGAAATGGCAGGTATTTCACAATCTTATTTTTGTTTTATTGAACAAGGAAGTAAAGATGTAAAAGTGGAAACTGCAATGAAAATTGCAAAAGCTTTGGATTTTCCGTGGGTTCGGTTTTATGAGGATATCCAAAAAAGATTAGAGGGGGCGAACGAATGAGCGAAACCAGATTGCCGCCCATGCGGACACTTAAACAGGCATATGAAACAATCAGAGAAACCGATCCGGACAGCGCGTTGACCATGACAGCCCTTCGGCGGCTGGTGGTAAGTGGAAAGCTGCCGTCTGTTAGAGCGGGCAGCAAATACCTTTTGAATTTGGACACCTTGCAGGAATATTTGCAGAATCCGGGAAAATTTGAAAAACCCGCTCATGAGCAAAAAGGCGTAATTCGCCGTATTGGTTAGGCGGTGAGAGGGTGGCAAGAGCATATTTTCAAGTATATTTTTCCTATGAAGAACCGTTAAAGTCATTGAGTTATGAGCAAATAGGCAAAATCTTTATGGCTATGTTTCAATATGAGAAGACCAAAGAAAAACCGGAACTTGATCCGGTGTCAGACATGGCGTTTTATTTTATTCGGTCACAAATGGATAGAGATCGACAAACGTATGAAGAAAAATGCGAGAGAAGCCGCCAGAACGGCATGAAAGGCGGAAGACCTAGAAAAAGCGAAAAAAGTCAAGGCTTTTTAGAAAACCAACCGGTTTTTCCAGAAACCCAAAAAAGCCAAGGAGAAGGAAAAGGAGAAGGAGAAGGAGAAGGAAAAGGAAAAGGAAAATATAATATTATAGGGGCGGACAAGCCGCCCAAAAAAGAAAAACCACAAAGAAATATTATCCCACCGGATTTGGAATGGGTAAAATCATACTGCAAGGAACGACAAAACAACGTAGACCCTAAACGCTTTTTCGATCACTATGAGTCAAACGGATGGAAAGTCGGCAAGCAAACCATGAAAGACTGGCAAGCAGCGGTAAGAACTTGGGAACCAATAGAGAGTCAAGAACAAAAAGCCACTTCCCCCGCTCCTAAGTCGATTTATCGGGAGTTATAGCCATGAGCAGCTATAAACAGGCACAGGAATCTATTTTAGGGGCTATTCTGGTTGATTCTAAAAACGTTATGCCGCTGGTAGCGGACAAGCTAACGGCAGAAAATTTTATCAATCCAGAGTGTGAGCGGGTCTTTTCGGCTTGCCTTTCCCTTTTCCAAGAGCAAAAGCACATTGACGTGGTAACGGTGCTTGACCGTTTGGGGAATGAATCCTATCAAGCGTATCTGGTGCAGCTGGTGGAGACGTTGCCGTCTGTTCGCGGCTTGAGTGAATATATACGCATTGTTTCGGAAGAATCACGGAGAGCGAACGCGGTTAGCCGCCTAAACGTGGCATTAACCAGACTGCAAAGCGGGGATCCGTTGGAAGACGTACAAAACGCCATTGCGTTGACAGCGCAGAGCATGAGCGGGCATGAGAGCAACAGCGTTTCCGCTGCGGATGGTTTTCTTTTGGTGGCTGATTCTTTGGGGAAGCCGCGTCAATACATCGGGACAGGGTTCCGAAAGCTGGATAGCCTTTTATTTATTGCGCCGGGTGATTTTGTAGTAATTGGGGCGCGTCCATCTGTTGGAAAAACTGCCTTTTCGTTGCAAATGGCTTTACATATGGCGCGAACAAGGAAAGTTGTTTATTTTTCCTGTGAAACATCCGCGCAAAAGATTTATGAGCGGGCTTTGGCCTGTTATGGGAATCTGTCTTTCCGTCAGATCAAACAAGGCGGGCAAATCCAAAAAGACAAGTTAGAAATGCTGAAAGATGGCTTTTCTTCTCTGTGCTTGTCCGTAGTGGAATCGGCAGGGTGGACAGTTCCGGAAATTCAGGCAAAGGCAATTCAAGAGCGGGCGGAAGTGGTATTCATCGACTATTTAACGCTGCTGTCAGCAGACGGAAAAAGCCTTTATGAGAAAGCGACAAACGCCAGCAAAGGCTTGCACACCATGGCACAGCAAAGCAAAATTGCCGTTGTTGCCTTATCGCAGTTAAACCGGGCGGGAGATGGTGAGCCGACTATGGTAAACTTGCGGGAATCCGGGCAGATCGAGCAGGACGCGGACGCGATTTTGTTTTTGCACAGATCAGCAACCGGGGAAGAGACGGACGATCAGGAAAGAAAGCTGATAATTTCGAAAAACAAAGAAGGACAGTGCGGGTTTATCAAGTTTCGGTTTGATGGAGAGATGCAACGCTTTTTTGCTGTGGGAGAGCCGGAAGAAGGGAGTGCGCCGCCGTTTTGAATGAACAGGAGTTAAAGCAATGGGCGTGGGATTGGGCGATCCGTTTGAAAGGGGATTTAAGCCGAACGCCTGATTTCTTCCGAGAGGGTGAGCAGATCGCCCAGAAACAGAAAGACCCGCTCACATGCGCTAAGATTCTTTGTTGGCCGGTTGCGGCGTATTATGAATACCTTGCCGGGAATTGGAACCGCCAGCGGGCAGAAAGACAAATACAAGCAGCGATTGACCTTATGAGGGGGAACCACATTGAAAGAATTTGATGTACGAGTGCAAAGCCTTATTTATCAGATCACAACGCTTACAAAGCTGGAAGCAGAAAAAGCAGAAAAAAAGCTCCTGTGTGATTATCTGGCCGCAGTCATGCAGGAACTACCAGAAGAACAAAAAGCGCGGGCGCACATGCTGGACGCGATGGAACGCGCGGCAAAGGATTTAGAACAAAGAAAGAACAAAAAGCCGGCTTAAATATTGGCGGTTCCCTGCTGGGACAACCAAAAAGTGTGGACGAAAAAACGCAAAAAGTTGCATAAAAAAAGGCCAGCGCAACAAACACGCCAGCCCAGCCGATACGCTTATTATATCACTGAAAAGGGGCTGTTGCAAATGACCAATGAAGAAATGGCCGCGAGAATCCAACAGGGGGAAACCGGCCTGTATTCCCTTTTGTGGGAGCGGGTGGAAAAGCTTGTTACTCTATTGGCCGGGCGGTATTATGCCCGCTCACAGGTCATATGCGCCCGATCAGGGATAGAACTTGAAGACCTGATACAAGCCGGATATTTTGCCATGCTGGACACTGTGAAAAGCTTTGACCATAAAACCGGGTACAAGCTGACAACCTACCTGAAACGCCATTTGCTAAACCAATGGGCGCAAATGCTGGATGTCAGATATGGCCGGGAAAAGTTTGACCCGCTCAACCGCTGTATCAGTCTTGAAAGCCCGATTGCCGGAGAAAATGAAGATATCGCGTTGGGGGATGTTATACCGGACAAGGCCGCAGAACAGGCCATAGAAAGCAGCTTTGAGCGGGTATACACGCAGCAGCTTCATGACGTGCTGGAAAGCTGCCTTGATACGCTAAGGCCGCAGGAAGCCGATACCATCCGGGGGCGGTTCTATCGTGGCGAGACGCTGAAACAAATTGCAGAGCGGCAAGGCTGCACATTCCAGTATGTCCGGGTTCAAGAAACAAACGCGTTGCGCGGCCTTCGGCGCGGGGCAAACCTGCGGAAGCTGAAAACATGGCGGGAAGATATCATAGACCAATACGCATACAAAACAGGGTTTAGCATGTTTCGCCAGATGGGCGCGTCTTCTGTGGAGATCACAGCGGAGAAGCTGGACAGCGAGCAAGAACGCGAGACCTAAAAAGCGAAAAAACCCAACGGTTTTTAGAAAACCCAACGGTTTTTTAGAAAAGCGAATGCGGGAAAAATAACAAAAAGCCAACAGGAAAGAAAGATACCCCCATGCCCCTTAATGTGCAATGTTCGGGGGGCTCTAATGGCGTGGGTCCCTCTTTCCAACTCTGCCGAATATTTTTAGAAAGGGGGAAATCTATAACGCTCCCCCCATTCGGAAAAAAGCGGGTATGTATATATCGCTTTATCGTGAGGGTTCAAGACATTCCAGCGAAAAGACATTGCGTGTAGGTGTAGTGTATAAGCACAAAATAAAAGACCTGCTACATGAGCCAACAAAGGCCGCGAGCAGGTCTGTTTTTTTATTTTGAGCGGGTTTGTTCTATAAGCCGTTGTTTTGCCGTCTGTTTTGTGTTTTTGCTGACAGATAGGAAAAGACACGCAAAACACATAAACTCTTTAATTTGGCCTAATTTTGGCGGGGTTCTGGCGGTTCTGAATGGATATATCCTGCCCGCTCCATACGATTTTCTATTCGCTAATACGGTCACCGTTAGGAAGAACGAAAGAACTTTCATATTTGCAACCAACAGCGCGGGCTATTTCTTTTAATTCCAGCGGCGTAAATCTTTCTCTTTTCATTTTTTGTGAAAACGCTTGCGGACTTGTTCCGCATCTCCGCGCTAATTCAGACACGCTTATATCTAGTTTCACGCACAAGATTTTTAATTGTTCTGATGTTGCCACATTGAAACCTCCTTTCCTCAATGTAATATTATTATAAACGATTATATTTAATTAGTCAATGGAAAAATGAAAAATAAAAATGAAAATATTTAAATAAAGATATTGACATTATAAATAAAAACGTTTATAATATAATTGTAGCAAGGGAGAGAGCAACCGAAGAAAGGAGGGGTTGCAAGTGACCTGTAAAGAGTTTGAACGGTTAAGCGAAAACCAGAAACAGGAATACTTTTCCGAATATAAAAAAGCGGTTAGCCGCTGCAACGACTAACCACTAAGCAAAGAGCAAAGCAGACACAACGCCTTTCCCTTGCTACTCCATTTTAGCATAAGTCAATCAGCAATGCAAGAAGGGAGTAACAAACATGAGAAGAAAACATAGTGCAGTAACCGCAATCGCAAACCATCTTGTTTCTTATGGATATAGCAGAACAAACGCTTTTGTAAAAGCGTGGGTTTTAGTCAAGCTGGACAAGATCAGCACCAAAGCTGTTGGCGTGACCTTTGGAAACCGGCAAAGAGCCTTAGAGCATTTAGCGAGATATTCCCCGGAGCGGGTAACGCTTCATCTTGTGCGGGACAAAAGAAACACACACGACAAAAACGCCGTGGCGGTCGTTGCCGTTGTAAGCAGGAAAGGGGCTTTCTGTATGGGATATTTAGCCCGCTCCCTGTCTGCTTTTATTGCTCCCTTGCTGGACGCTGGAAAGGCTGTAAAGGCCATTTACAAGGGCGTGAAAGGCTTGTATGCGCCATATATGAACTATGGTTTAGCTATCGATATAAAGGTAATCCCATGATTGAATATAGAACCGATCGCGGGAAAATAACACTTGTTTAACGGGAGGAAAAACAGAAATGACAAGGAAATGGGCATACCGGAAACAACGCTGCTTTCTATGGCGCGGGATTGGGCGAAATGGGCGCAAGATAACTTCAATGCGTATACACTAAGCCTTTCCCGGATTATTCAGGAAGCGGAGGACGAAGCAGGAACGAACCTTGAAGAAAGGACAAAATGAAATGGGAAATTTTAATGGTTATGAGCTAGAGCGGGACGGAAATAAATTGATAGTTGTACCACAAGTAAAAAATATCAGTAAACGGATAGGCTGCGCGTTTGTTCACGCATACGATCAAAATTTTTTATTCTGTCCGGACAATGAACCATCGGAAGCTGAGATAAGCTTTGCATTTGACTGTATTAGTAATCCGGAACGATGTAAAAAAATGAAAACTTGACAAAACTTGACTTTCCACATGAGCGGGAAAGGGTATGAAAATCTTTTCGGCGTGTCCAGCCAAAACCGGGCGCAGACAATAGCACGGATATTTTTCCTGAAATAGCAATTTTTAGCACGTAAAAAAGCAAAAAAGACATTGCTTTTGGCGGTGATTTGTGGCGCACATTTGGCGCACACGTGGCGCACATTTGGCGCACACGTGGCGCACAAAACCATGAAATGTGCACCAAAACTATAAAAAGCTACAAAAAGCATATACCTAAAAAATGGCTTATTTATGCGATTTATGGCAATTTGCGAGAAGATAAAAAAGGGGAAAATTTCATCTCATAACCCGAAGGTCGTAGGTTCAAATCCTGCCTCCGCAACCAGACAAAAGCACCTGGTTTCGAAAGAAATCGGGTGCTTTTCTTATTTCTGCGCGCAAATGGCGGTAGATGAAGACTGCCTGCGAATCGGAAGAATTCGGTTTTAGACCGGTTTAGACGGATCTGTTTCGGGGGCAAGCCGGCGTCGCGGGTAAAAAGTGAACAGAAAACACCGCCCGGAACCCCGTCGACGCGACGGCGGCGACGACGGGGCGGGGGGTAAAATGCGGGAAGCTTCCCATGAGTGGGAGAGTGACGGGAAGGCGCGGGAGAGTGTGCGGGAAAGCTCCTGCAGCAGAATGGTAAGGACATCAGGGCCAAACCCATGGCCGCAGCGCGAAATTCCCGGATTCCCGCTGATTTTGAGCATGAGGTCTGAATCTCACGCAAAGCTGGTCCTGTTCTTCTGGATCTTGATTTGCCGGATTTTGACGGGATGGAGGTTATCAAAAAAGTCCGTGAATGGTCTGAGGTGCCGATCATCGTTGTCTCCGCCCGGGATCAGGACAATGAGAAAGCGTCGGCATTGGACAGCGGTGCGGACGACTATCTGACAAAGCCCTTCTCTGCCACGGAACTGATGGCCCGAATTCGGGTGGCGCTCCGGCGGAAAATCGAGAAGTCGCCGGCAAAGCCACGCTACATTTTAACAGAAATCGGCGTCGGCTACCGGCTGGCAGACGAATAACCAAATACGGAAACGCCCTGGAAGCTCATTCCAGGGCGTTTTCGTTTACCAGTACCGTTTTTTCTTGAAGTAGTAAATGCAGCCGCCAACGATCAATGCACTCAACGCAATTACCGCCGGATACCCATAGGTCCAATGCAGTTCCGGCATATTGGCAAAGTTCATTCCATACCATCCTGCAATCAAAGACAGTGGCATGAAAATTGTGGTTACGATTGTCAAAAGCTTCATAATCCGGTTTTGCCCCAAATCTACCTGCGCCTGGTATTCACTGCTGACCTGGCTTGCGTATTCCCGCAGCATCTGGGTTTCTTCCTGTAAGCGGTTCAGTCTGCGAAGAATGTACTGCAGCCTGCCGGAACTGCCTTCATCCAGCAGATCGGTGGTGTTTTCCTGCAGGGTTGCCACCATATCATTCATCTGAGCGTAGTACCGGTTATGTTGATTCAGCTCCTTCCTGAGCAGGCTCATCTGCCTGATAAACCTGTCCGTCCGGTTATCCAGTACCATTTGCTCCAGTCCGGAAATGCGCTCTTCCATGTTCTGAATATGGGAGAGGTCATCCATGATCAGGGCCAGATAGAAATCCATCAGCACATCATCCGCCCCATCCGCATGATGTGGGCGCATGCTCTTGACCCGTTCCATACATTCGCCAGCTTCTCCGTCCGGATCAATGAAAAGAAGATCACTGTTCCACCATGTGAAAACAACCCTCTTTTCATGCTGATGTGGTCTTGCCGGAATATGGATCTCACCGATGATCCGATTCTGCTCAACCATCAACCGGCAGCTCTTGATTTTTTCTGCACGGAGCATGGAATCCGGCGGAAGCAGCATAGGCGGCAGCTCATTTGCTTCTATTTCTTCTGGCTTCAGAATGACTACGATGTTCTCCCAACCCTCTGCATCTTCCGGTTGTATGAGCTTCAGCGTCTCAGCTATATGATAGTACATCATGTGATCCTCCTCGTATCTCAAGTCCACCGCAAAACATACCAGCGCAAGGCCCGTCAACAGGCTACATGGTTGGATGATACGGTTTCACGGGCTTCTGCTTTCCTGCCAGTTTATAATAATCTCCCTCAATGATATCGTCAACACAAACTGATGCCAATATTGGTGCGGAGACTTTCTATGAATTCAACACAAAAGTCAACGCCGCAAATCATGCACTACGCTTTCAAAACATGGTGCATTGTATCCACAAGCGGTAGATATGCCAGAAGAAGAAGCCGATGGGATCGCGATTCCATCGGCTTCTTCTTTTGTCTGAAACTGGGATCGACCCAGATTTTGACCCAAACCACGAAACGTCGGAAAGGTCAGGAGAGGCTTAGAAAGCATTGGATAGCAAATTCCTCATTACATCGGCGGCTTGGCGTTGTGCTGCGGTTATACCGCAAAATGAGGGGCCGGAAATATCCGGCCCCTCATTATAAAGCATGCCAAAACAGGTGAGCACAGGGCAAAATCGTCCATCCGATGATGAAAGATTTGTCGCAGACACCATGACTGAGCGCAGCCACAGCGTAATACTCGATCAGCATCCCCAGCGAAGGTAAGGGCATTTGCCGCGGCTCTCCTGGGCATTCACTGCAAATGGAGATCAAGGCGCCCAAAAGGATCCGCACTGCCATCCGTGAGAAGATCTCCCCCAGGTCTTGTGTATATGTCCAATAATTGGGATAGTATTCCCATACACAGGCCAATGATGAACATGGCGAGCAGATTCAACAGTATCTTTCTCACATTTCTTTCTACATGACATGAGCTGCCATGATATTACAGTATCATGATCAGATCGCATTCCAATAAACGAAGAAAATCAGGATACAGCCCCAGGCGTTCCCCGTTTCCTTGCGGACAATCAGCATCCCATAAATCAGAATGAAGGTTGCCACCATTTCAAGTACTGCATCCGGCGTTACGCCAACAGCCCCGTGTATGAGAATGCACATCACAGCGCATACCAAAGCGCCCCAGTCAAAGAATCGGTATTTGCTTGGAGAGAGCATACTGATTTTGTCCCGGATGACCACATAGTTGAAGCCCTCAAAAAAGCCCCAAAACAAGGCTGTGATCAGATACCCGATAACATTTGGCAGGGAATGGGCTTGCAAGAACCTCCGCCGTGGTATGAACCCCTGAAAGGGGCACCAGCCGGAAACAGACCCCCGCACCAGGTAGTAAGTCAGTTCCGGCACGCAGCACAAATACTCAGCAATAGTGAAGGAATCAGATTTTTGGTGTTCAGGCCAAATTCCCGAAACCGCTGTTTTCGGATCAGGCACACAATGGAAATCCCCAGACCGGATACCGCAAACTGGCCGCACAGTCCAATCGCCAGGACACGAAGAACAATGGGAATGCTGCGGTTGCCTGCAAAGTCGTTCATTCCGTTTTGCATGGCAAAAACGACGATCCCAAGGGCAAGAAAACTGACAATTCCGATGATCCACAGATCGGTGATCAGCTTTTTCCTTTCCTCCGTATTGATTCTTGCTGCTGTCATTTCGAATCCTCCTGTTCCTTTTTAGTTATGTGATCGATCCGCTCATTGGTAAACCGTCCTTTTATGAGATGAATTCCTAATACGGCGTTAAATACGACCGCTGAAAAAGTACTAAATCTTTCAAACAGACCGAATACCGTTTTGGGCAGCAAAGATGTACCGATCGGACCGGTTATCATCGCCGCAAGACAGACAACTGCCCATACACACAGCGATCTAATCTGCTCTTTTTTCGCTCTGGCTGCAATCAGCACCAAGGACGCCAATGAAAACACCACCATCGCCGTATAGGACAGCAGGCTAATGACCCCGAAAACCCCAAGTATTCTGACTCGTTTTTTCATCATATTTCATCGCTCCTCAATCAATCTGGGATTCAGAAATGTCATATTCTCTCACCATCGTACTGCATAGGGGTAAACCGCAATCCATCGACGGTTTGTTCTCTGTCGGTTTGGGTAAATCCTAGGTGCCGGTAGACCTCCTCCGCATAGGGGGAAGAATTGACCGTGAACACCTGGCGGGCATAATCCTGCCGCATGGCCTCGAACAGCCGTCTTCCAATGCCCCGGCGGTGATAGGTCGCATCGACGAAAAACCCTCCGATATGTTGGGGTGCTCCCATACAGAGTGTTCCAACAAGTTTGTCGCCATCAAAAGAGCCATAAAAGGTCAGCTTGCGAATTCGCTCTTGATCTTCCAGACTTGTCCGGAAATGGTCAATGCCCTCCTGCGAGTACTCCGGCGCTTCAAACTCCAGATTGGAGGGATATCCGCCCAGCATGGCAGGCTGGAAACGGTTGAGCTGCTCCACGATCTTCTCGGTGGGCCACAGAGCGCTGGAAAGTCAAAATTGGCGTTTTTTCCATGGCATCATCAAAAGCTTGGAGCGGATTGTACTGTTCCCCAGATAAAAGCCGCTGTCCGCATACACGCCCATGGATTTTCCGCCTTTCCGAATAAAGGCGCTCATGTCCTTTTTCCGGGCATAGGAGCGGCTGGCGCTGACAGCAGCCATCACATTGTTTACGGTTTTGTCGCAGAGCATTACCAGAGGATTGCCTGTGGAGCCGGAGGTGGTCACCACCATGTATTTGCCCTGCCACTTACGGCCGATGTTGTCCTTATCATGCATAAAGTCGTTCATCTGCTGTAGGGTAACGGTACCGTCCGTTACCCAGTCATCCCAGTGATCCATCAGCTGCCTCTTATTGGTTGCGGGCAGATCGGACAGGGTAAACTGCTCCGGAACATCAGCATACAGTTTGGCATAGTAGGGGCTGTTCTGCCTCGAATAGCTTACCAGTTCCCGGAGCCTCTGGTTATGTATCTCAGTTCTGCGCTCCAAAGATGCTTTTTGCTACTCTCTGCAAAGCAGCATCGCTTTCATCAGGCCAATGGATTTCATAGAGTTTTCCTCCCTTTTTGCTGGTTCAAAGTGAAAGAACGGACCTGTCAAAGTCAGAGCTTTGGGCTGATGATCGGCTTTCCGTCTGCATCCAGCAGTGGCGTCATCCGCCGCTGCAGCGTTCTGTACATACAGGGAATTCACACCGGTTTCCTTATTGACATAAATGATTCTCTTTTCAAGACCGGCGGAATAAATCTCTTTGTATATCCTTTCAAAACGATTCAAGTTGAATATGGATGGTTCCTTTTGCACGACGAGCTTCCACAACAACCGTGTAGATACCGCTTTCCCGGATATTCAACGTAAAATCCGTGGTTTCCTTCCCGTTCCCACGGTAAACGGCTGTCCCGTCCGGCGCTTTGATCTCCATGTACAGTTCGCCTTTCTCGGCTTCAAACTGGATTTGAAGAACATCCCCCTCGCGCAGCTCTAGCGTGTGCAGATCGGTTCCGTTCATCTTCTCAATGTCCAGGAGATACTCGACCGGATTTTTGACACGGCTGCCCGTAAAGCCCGCCTGATTGCAGCAGAACAGAAATATGGCAGCCCCTGTAAGAATCAGCAGGAGAAGCACGATAAAAACAGACTTATTCCTTTTCGTCATTGTTCGGTCCCTCTTTTTTGATGCAGGTTCCAATGGCCAGGCCGATCAGCATACCCAAGGAGATACCGATACCGGTATTATTCCCCAGGGCGGTGCCGATGGCTGTTCCAAAGCACATACCCAGGCACATTCCCGTGGTTCCATAATCGTCAGGCTGTTCTTCTTTCTTTCTTTTCCTTTCCCGCATTTTTTGCGATAAACACTGCCAGCAGCAAACCAACCGCGATCCACGGCAGTGCTGCCCGAAGAAAATCGAATACATTTTCCATAAGATCATCTCCTTTTACCTGTTCACTTTTTTGAAGAACAAGAAGTAGATCAAAGCGCCGTCAATAATAAAATCATATATTCGCAGCCTGTCAAACAACAGGATGGAGGATAGGATCGAAACAGCCACGATCCCCACACTCACAATTCTGGCGAATATTCCGCATCCTTTTGCCAGCCACGCAAAGTAAGCCATGACAGGCGAGCACAGCGCGAACACTGTCCACCCGATGATAAATACCATCGAATATACCCCGTGGCTCAAGGCGGCTACGAAATAATATGTCAGCAGCATTCCAAGGCAAAATACCAAAACATTTGCCATCGCGAGCTTCGCCGTCCTGCTGTAAATGGAGATCAGAGTGCCCATCAGGATCCAGACCGCCATCTGGGAAAAGACTTCTCCCAAATTTGTTGTGAAAATATCCAACAGTCTCGCAGCAGTTCCGATGGCAAGCCCGGAACACAGCATGGAAAATGGATTCATGATACTTCTCTTCATCCGCTCATCCTCCATGAGATTCGTCCGGGTCATGGTCGTTTCCCAAATTCCGGCGTTTGTGGTCATCTCTGTCCTCCGCGACACGGAAATTGTGTGCCGCGAAGAACATACAGGCAGCTGCGGCAAACAGGATGCCGCCATAGGCAATCCTCGCACAGACTGCCATGAGAATACCCGAGATACTCATCCATGCTCCGGCACAGATGAGCATACGGGAAGTAAAATGTTTATCCTTCATCGTCTTTGTCCTCCATGATTCTGCCGTCTGCCGTGATGGTCAGAAACATTTTTTCTACCTGGGCATCAAAAGAGAACGCCCCGGATGCCACAATGCGTCCATCCGCGTCTTTGGCGGCAATGCGAAAGGGCACCGGGGTACCCGCATCCTTGGAAACCATCATGATATCGTTATCCATAAAGATGTATTCTCCACTCTCTATTGCGGTGAGATCAGCATTGTTCATTCCTCTGTTGAAGCCGTCATAGGACATGGAGACGGAAACTACATCGTTGCGTTCCAGCTTTACATAGACACCGTACTGCTCCGACTGGGGGAGGAAGCCAGTCGGAGCGCGCCAAAGGGAGGCTTCGTTCATTCTGGTTTTTAAGATCACCTCATTGATCTTGCCCTTGATCGGGATGGTGATATCAAAGTCGCCTGTCTCAAAGAATCCAAACACGGCGCTGAACCGAAAGCCCACATAGAATTTTCCGTCCTGTTCTTTGGAATAATAGCCACAGAAGCCCTCCGGGATGGAACCGGGATAGAATCCGGTAATATGTACTGCCGTCTCGCTGACTTCCACCGAGGTGATCCCCGCACCCTGGCAGGCGCGAAAGCCGCCCAGCTTCCATCCGTAGCGCCCGGCAAGGAAAACCGCCGTCAAAACCACCGCAATGGTCAGCAGCACAGTCGGTGTTTTTTTCAATACTTTCATTTTCTCCCTCCTGATATGCAGCCGGTGTACAGGCTCGTAACCTTAGGATCCAGCTTGCTGACAATTCAGCCTTTTACCATCGTCCTGTCGTTCAGGGCAGGACCTGATGCCCCAATTTTTTATATAAGGAATGTGCGCCGCAGGTGATCAACATGCCGCCAAGCCTTTCGAACTTTGGCAGTTGCCTGAGCGTGGTGACCGCGCGGCAGCTCTCACCGCAGCTCTCACCGCAGGGGAATTTCCAATCACAATCCCTTTTCTTCGATTTCCTGTGGAGGCACGTGAGACGGTCTTTCCCGCACTTCGGACATACCGATTTTTCACCATGCAACAGTTTTTTATCAGCGCGACCACCGTATCTCTGCCGCCTGAATACATGCGCTTCTCCTTTTCTTAGTGCGCGGCTCACCTTGCTTTTCGCTCCCGCCGCTCTGCCTTACGCTGTTCTTTCTGCGCCAGCTTTTCACAGCGGGTAGGCGGTTTGCGGTCAGAAGCGTGGTGATGTTCCCGGCAGGCTGCGCAGTTGCCATGTCTGGGACATTAGCAGAAAGATCCTGCATTACTATTATAGCTGCCTATCGTTCGGTAGTCAATGGAAAAGATGTGGAAAAATGCTGATATCTCAGAAACAAAGCATATTTTCTATGCGTTTTTTGCTTTAACTGTCATGGCAGAGAGCAGGGCGTTTATTCCTTCAGTCCACCTTTGAAAATGAATGGATAAGGCTGCTCTGTTTTTCGGTTTCAGGATACATCATTGATTTTTGAATAGATTATAAGCTGTAGGCTATCAGCGGTTTGGAGGCGTATCTGCATACCAATGATATTCCCCAAAAACTTGCCATGCGGATCCTGAAAACCGCCAATGAATTCTATGGCGGCAGTTGGGCAGGTATCCTGTTACGGCGGGAGGTTTCTCTGATATCTGTGCATCGGTTGATTGAATCCACGTCAAATGGTATCAGATCAATCCGGAACCGCATATCATTGCAGATCTGTGGCAATTCGATACGCATTGGGAAAGAACCCAGAAAGCAGGTATACTGTCTCCTACAAAATGGAATTTAACTCCGCCAAAATATTCTGATCATTTTTGAGACGATAAAAAATAGCGTTAAGCCCGGCTGCACGGAACTTAACACTATTTGGGGTCATAGAAAAGGGAGGTTTATCGTACACCAGTTTTTCTATCATAAAGGCAAAGAGGGAAAAACGAGGTGTTAAATATGTTTTACTACAGCACAATCAGCCGAAAGAAGATCATTCATCATATGAGTTGTCCGGCAGCGGACCGCATCCGTGACGAAAACATCGAATGCTTTGAAACCCTGCAGGAAGCGTACGGGGAAGGGTACCGGCTTTGCCGTCACTGCAGCCTGCTTGCCCGTCAATACCGAAAAGGCGAATCGGATTCCTGTACATATTCACAGGAAAAAGGCATTGCGTTCTTTTATACGGACCGGGCTCTTGTTGTGACGACATCTTTCAGCAAGTGGAAAATCGTACCCTCGGAAGACGGCCTGCGGCTTCAGCTTTACCATCAGAACACCCACCGGTCAGCTCATGACTGGGAAAGCCTTATTCCGGGCTATCATCTGCAAAATGCAAAAAGAGATACCATTCAGGGATATCTGGAGTATATTGCTGAGCATGACGATTACCGGCTCAGAAATCCTGTGCAGACAAATCCGAAAACAAAGAAAAAGGATAGTACTCCTCCGAAAAAAGGAACCCGGCGCTACAAAAAACAGCAGCGCCGGGAAGAAATCCGGACAAAGAAATACTCGATCCGCCGCACCCTTGATCTGATCGATGGCCTGCATTGCCAGAAAACAGGGTTACGGCCCGCGTAACGTTCAGACAGCTTTACTGGGCATCTGTTGCCGTGCCATGAGCGGTCAAATAGCAGAAAAGGGGATCATCCGTCCCATTTTGTTTGATATTTGTTTTTCGCGAAAACACAATGACATCGTCTTGGCAGCCGACGGTCAGCGGCTCCCTCGCATGGGGAGACCTTTTCCCTTTGCGCAGCGGTTTCTCAGAACGATCCGCTGCGCCCGATGCCGCCTGCTCCCCTCTCGCTGTGGGAACCGCCGGAACTGCCGGGATTTTTTTCAATTTTGCGGCGGGTTTTCGTCGTGTGCGTATATTGGTCTATCTGTTGGGTCAGATGCAGCCCGCCGTCAGCGACATATTCGCTGGCTCCCGCCTTCTGGTGGACCGTTTTCATCATGCTTTTGAGTATGAGGCAAATGACCAGCGCGATCCCGCAGGATACCGCGACTGCGATTGCGATGAGTCCCAGGGGATTGTCCCGTACCGGCTCGCCCTCTTCGGCGCAGGTCAAAAATTGATCACACGCCTTCAGATACCCGGAAAAACCGTCAAGCCAGTTATCGTTTCCCAAGTCGCTAAGGAAAACTTCTTCCAGCTGCTCCAGGCCATCGTCATTGAATGCATATTCCGCTTTTTCCCCATAGACAAACAGTGCGTACTTACGGTTGTTCATGCTGAGCAGCAGCATAATGCCATCCCGTCCGCTGCCCATGCCGAAGCCGGCGCCCGACCGATGATAAATCTGGGTGGTCACGTCATAGACGCTCCCATCACCGTAATTTCTGTAATCATCCACCGTGACGATATAGATGCCGCATCCGTGTTGTTCCGAGATATTGGCCGCCCGGTTCTCCAAAGATGCCCACTGGTCGAAACTGAGAAGACCGTAGGTATCCACCACATAACGCATTTCCACGCTGCCTTCGGCCGCGAAAGCACAAATGCACAAAGAAAGCGCCAAAATCAGGATGAGGGAAAGAGCAATCAGATTTTTTTTCATGTTCGCCCCTCCTTACCCCAAAAATGTCAGCGCCAGTACCGTGCTCAGCACCGAGAGAGGCGCCGCGATCGCAGCAAAAGTCGCCCAGAATTTACCCCAGCTCATGGGAAGGTCGCCTACCAATTTGCCGGTCTGGCCGTTCATAGCAAAAAGAAAATCCTTGCCCTGCCATTTTGTATTGAGCATCCAGACAGGCATCAGAGCGTAGTGGACTTTTCCACGATTCAATTCTGTCCGCTCCCCCAGCGTCAGGCAGCTCTCATAGCCGATGACCGTATTGCGCAAAGCAAAGCGCAGGGTGCTCTCACAGCGGGTATCTGCCCGTCCCCGGCTCTGCTCAGCGGTCACATCAAATTTATCCGCCAGAAAACCGGGCAGATACGCCGTGGAAAAGGGCTTCAGTTCGCTGTAGTCATATGGCTCGATAGAGTCCATGTGGTCGTCCGGCATTTTGCTGGAGGCGTCGACAGGAACCTTTTCAAAAGAGAGCCATCCAGCCCGCAGGACGGAAAAGTGATCTGTTTCGGTGACCTCATAATCCCCGGTGCGATAGATACGGGATCGGGTGGTTTCATACCTCGCTTCTCCCTGCGCCTGCCCATCAAACAGCCAGAAGGGGACATAGACGCCTTGGATCTGCTGTACATGATTCTCGCTGACAAAGTACTTGGGCAGGAAAAACTTTCCCTTGTAATGCCGTTTCAGCGCCGCGACCGCGTCCTCTTTACTGAGCTTGAAAGGAATCACGAAATCCGGCTTTAAAGCGCCGGAAAGCTGCCCCGGCACAATAGTGGGATTGCCGCAGTAGGGGCAGGAGGTGGCGGCGGTGGAGACGTCGCAGATCAGTTGCGCGCCGCAGGAAGGGCAGGTGTAAGACTTCATCTTCTCCGCGTCCGCGCCCCAATCGCTGTTCAGACCGGAAAAGTCCCAGTCTGATCCGGCCTGCTCCTCTTTCGCTTCTGCCTCCCGCTGCGCCTGGACAGCCTGTTCTTCTTTTGAGGCGTACAGCGCCTCAATTTCCGCGACATCATAGGATGAGCCGCAGTAATCGCACTCCAGCTTTCCGGTGCTGCCCACAAAATGCAGCGGTCCCGTACAGGAAGGGCATTGATAATTTGTCACTTGTGAAGGCATTTTCCAAATCCTCCGTTCCATTGACCTGATCCCGGCCGCCGCGGCAGTCCGGGATAGCAGTCCGCGGTTCTTGCACAAAGCAATCGTCCGGGGGAAACCCATCTGCTAAGAGGCGGCGCCGTCAGCGCCGCCCATACAGGAAATACATTTGTCACGTTTTGCCTGATACCCATTGCTCCAACAATCCCGCTTTTGAAAAAACAGCTGCGGCTGCGGAAGAGAAAGGGCCGACCGTCATCTTCATTCGCCGCATTATCTCCGAATATCGCCGCTGTCAAAGGGGTCCCCGCATTCCGGGCAAAACTTGGGAGGATGGGCCGGATCGGCAGGCTCCCAGCCGCATTTGTCACACTTGTACTGGGGTACCCCAGCGGGTTTGGGCTTGCCGCACTCGGTGCAGAACTTGCCTTTGTTCACCTTGCCGCAGGAACAGGTCCAGCCGCTGATGCCGGCGGGTTTGGGCTTGCCGCATTCCGGGCAGAAATTCCCGGAAGCCGCGGCGCCGCAGGAACATTTCCAGCCGCTTGCGCCGTTACCGCCGGCAAGCTGCTGAGAAGGAGCCTGCTGCTGGCCCATGGCGTACATATTCTGCGCGGCGCCGAATCCGCCGCCTGTCATGCCGCCTGCCATACCCATGCCCATAAAGCCGGTCATGGCTCCGGCGGTATTACCCGCTGCGGTTTGCATGGCGGATGCGGTGGCATCGGTCATGCGGCCGGCCATCATATTGGCGCTGGAGCCAAAGGTGGCGGCGTCTTCAATCTCCTGAATCTTCTTCATGTCTTCTTCGCTCAGGGTGATGGGGTTCAGAGAGATGGACGCAATGGAAATACCTCTGGCCCCCCATTTATCCTGCAGCTCGGCGTTCATGGCCGTTTTGAGCTCTTTCGCTTTTGCTGGAATCTGAGCGGGGCGGAGCTCCTGCTCGGCCAGGGCGCCTACGGCGGGCTGCAGCGCATCCATAAAGTCCGCTTTCAGCTGTCCGTCGATGAGATCCCGGGTACACTCTTCTTCCACGTTCCCGCAAAGGCGGGTATAGAACAGAAGCGGGTCGGAAATAATATAGGAGTATACACCGTTAAAGCGCAGATTCACCGTTCTGTGCATATTGATCGCCTTATTGACCACCTCAAAGAGAATGGGGGTAGGGGTTCCAAACTTATTGTTCAGGATTTCCTTGATGTTAATATAGTATATTCTCTGGTCCTTGGGCGGTTCGCCGCCGAAGGTAAACCGTTTGCCGATATTGGCGAACACATCCTGAATACTCTTGCCCAGGTCGCCGTAGAAGACGGACGGCTCAGTGGACATATCGTATACATACTCGCCGGGCTCGGCACACAAATCCACGATCTTGCCCTGGTCCACAATCAGCATACATTGACCGTCCGCAACGGCGATCACAGAGCCGTTGGTAATGATATTTTCTTTGCCCTTGGTATTGCTGCTGCGCCCAGAGACCCGTTTGTGCCCTTTGCGCATCAGCACATCGGCGGGGAGCGCGTCACAATAGAAAAATTCTTTCCACTGGTCGGCCAGCACGCCGCCGGCAGAACCTAATGCCGCTTTGATAAGTCCCATAATCCTTCCTCTTTTCCATGATATTTTTATTTGGCTTTGGCTTTCCGCTTTTATGGCGGCCGGAAATGCTTTGTCAACGCTTTGGAAGAAAGGAGCGCCGCTCAAACCTACTTTTTGTAGGTTTGAGCTGTTTGGCCTACCGATCTTCCGGCATCCGCGGTATGCAGCGGATGGGTTTTCACCGTATCTACATCATACAATATTCCGGCTCCGCAAACAAGCAAATCCCGCATAAAAACAGTTCGTTTTTTAAAGAAAGCAAGGGCTTTTTCAGAAAAAATCTTGTGTTTTCCCAGAGAAAATACGGAAGATTTCCTATCAAGGGCCTTTGTTCCGAAAAAGCGCCGCAAAAGCGGCGGGAGAGTCATCCCGCAGGCTTTCGCGGCGCTTTTTGTTTTTTAAAAATCAGTAAAACCATTTGTTTAGTGTTTTCGCCAATTCATTCCAGTCGAGCGGCTTGGCAATATGTCCGTTCATTCCTACTGTCTTGGCCGCCTGCACATCTTCCGCAAAAGCGTTTGCCGTCATTGCGACAATGGGGACCTTCTTGCAGTAGTTCCGATTTGCTGACCGAATCGCTCTCGTAGCGTCGTAGCCGTTCATCTTTGGCATCTGGATGTCCATGAAGATAATATCATAGTACCCATCCGCGCAGCGAAGCATTTTATCAACCGCCTCGGTACCGTCTACGGCGCGCTCCACCTCAAGGCCGGTCATCTTCAGAATTTCCGCAGCGGTCTCCGCGTTGAGCTCGTTGTCCTCCACAAGCAGCGCACGGTGCCCAGTCAGGCACATTTTTTCCAGGCTCAGCAGGAGCGCTTCCTGTGGTTTAAACTCTTCCCCGGCGACAAGGGAGTGAAAGGTTTTCGCGAGCCTGGAGCGGAACAGCGGCTTACTGATAAACGCATTCGCGCCGGCGGCCCTGGCTTCCTGCTCAATATCCGACCAGTCATAAGCGGAGATGATAATAATGGGAACGTCTTCGCCAACTTCTCTGCGAATAGCCTTTGTGGTAGCGAAGTATAGATTTCACTCATGGCCTGAATAATCTTCATATAACCCAAAAACGCTTTTTCGGTTGTGACAAGTTCCTGCTCCATTGTGCGTTTTTTCGGAATCTCACTGCGGCAAACAGAGGCCACGACAGACAGAGATAAGCGGTCCGCGGTGTTTTTGCGGGGATGGTAAATACCTAAGAAACCGATCATAGCACCGTTGCCTGTAATAGCGGATGCCATCAGGCTGCCGGTGCTTCCGGATACAAGCTGCCGGCAGACCGGTTGAGCCGTGTGATTTGCTGTATCCGGCGAAGAGATGAAAATTTCCCCTTCTTTCTCCAAAGCGTCAAAGAAGAGCCCCAATTCTCCGCTGGCGACGTGTTTGGGAATACCGAACGAATCGGATGCTTTTTACGGACCCATTCATATGTTCGGGTGATCTTGGTATGTGCTTCGTTCCATTCAAAAATGCAGGCGCAATCCGCGTCGTAATAGCGGCCGACATCAGCAAGAATATGGCAGACCGTCTTTCGATCTTTTGGATTGTCCAGATAATTGCGAAGAAATTGTTTGATAAATTGTTCCTGCCCGGATCTATTTTGTTTCAGCCCGCTCATACGCCACCTCGGATACGTTGATTTGGGAAAAGCGGGAAAAAATACAGACCATTCGTTCCTTTATACAATATTTTTTATCGTATACCATATTTTCTTTTCCTCCGCAATTAGCAAACTGGCGCTGAAAGAGCTTCTCAAAAACTTGTGGATTCAGGATTTCTTTTGTAAATTCCCAATGGCAGACAGCGTTTTAGGGGCATGCGGTACGAAGAAAAATACGGTACGGTACCGAAATAAAACCTTGCGGTACCTAACTATTTGTGGTAAAATATGCATGATATTATCAGAAAGAGGGTCATATATGAAAGCAGGAGTTTTAAAAATCTCACCTGACTCAATGCTTCGCGATTCGCCGCTGAAGAGCATTATCCTGTTCGGGCTCCCAATTATTTTCGGAAGTATGTTCCAGCAGCTTTACAGTATGGTGGACAGCATCGTAGTAGGGAATTTTGAAGGAGCAGGAGCGCTTGCGGCTGTTGGTTCATCGGCCACGGTGTGCAATTTTCTGGTGATGGTGTGCGCGGGTTTTGCGAATGGGGCCAGCATTGTGGTGTCGCAGCTTTTCGGCGCCGACGAACACGACAAGATTAAAGCAACCATCTCCACTACACTTATTTTCTCGGTAATTTTTTCGGTGATAATGGCACTGGTTTTTGCGCCGCTTGCACCGGGGGTAGCGCGCCTGGTCAATGTGCCGGAGGATATTATGGACGCATCTGTCACCTACATGCGCATTTACTGTGTGGGGCTGATTTTTTTGATGCTGTATAATTTTTTCACAGCTGTCCTGCGTTCTCTGGGCGACTCGGTGACACCGCTGATTTTCCTTGTAATCTCCAGCCTGCTTAACATCGTGGGGGATTTGTTTTTCGTTGTCGGGCTCGGTCTGGGCGTTGCGGGCGTGGCCTGGGCAACCGTCATCGCGCAGGGGGTATCTGTGCTGCTATGCATCATCCATATCAGGGGAAAAAACCGGTATTTTCACTTTGAAAAAGGAGAATTTGTGTTTTCAAAACAGCTCTTTCGGTATGTTATGCGCATGGGGATTCCCTCCGCGGTTCAAAACGGCGTGACCAATATGGGCTTTATTTTTGTGCAGGGGCTCGTCAACAGCTTTAGTACGATGAATATAGCGGCATACACCGCCGCGATGAAGCTTGAGAGTCTCGCGATGGTGCCTTTCGGCGGCATTTCACAGGCTTTTGCGGTTTTCGCCGGGCAGAATATCGGGGCCGGAGAGGTCGAACGGACCAAAGACGGGCTGCGCAAGAGCTTGATATTCGTGCTTATTCTGGCGCTGAGCTGCTCCGCGATTATTTTTATCGTAGGTCCCTGGCTTATTGAGATATTTGTGGGAAAATCTGAAACCGAAGTGATTTTGCGGGGCACCGCGTATTTGAGAACATTTTGTCCGCTTCTGACGGTTCACGCCATCATGTCCTTGTTTGGTTCGTTCCTGCGGGGCGCCGGAGACAGCATTATGACCATGTTCATTTTCCTGACGGACCTGGGCATGCGGGTGCTTGCAGCATATGCCATCAGTCTGTGGATGGGCGTTGGATTTATGGGTTGTGCCTATGCGGTTCCCATTGGATGGTTCTGCGCAGCGGTTTTGGCAGTAGGAAGATACTGCAGCGGGAAATGGAAAGACAAGGCGGTTGTTTCAAAGTCAAAGCCGGCTGTTGAGGAAAGCGCCGCAGAAGTCTGATTTTACCGGGAAGCTGCCCGACGATGGCTCCACAGCCAAAGAAAATTTGATTCTTACGAAAAAAGCCGATGTTTCTGATTTGAGCAGAAACATCGGCTTTTTATCTGAGGAGCCTGCTTATCGGGCGGCGACCGCCTTTTTGATCCGATCCAGGGCGGTCTGCAGATTTTGGCGGGTCAAAGCAAAATTCATACGGATAAATTGGCCGTAGGCATTGCCGAATTCCGCTCCGTCGTTGACACTGACGCCTGCCTTTTCCAGCAGAAATTCCGCCGGATTTTCCAGGCCCAGTTCACTGCAGTCGATCCACAGAAGAAAGCTTCCCTCCGGAACAGTGGCCCTCATGCCGGGGACCTCATTTTGCAGAAAGGAAACCGCCAGATCCCGGTTTTCTTTTAGATAATCGGTCAGGTCGGACAGCCATTGATCCGCCGAGCCGTCCATTACCTTTACGGCCGCCGCCATACTGAAAGGATTGGTGGCATAGCCGAAAGAATAGGGGATTACTTCGTCATTCCAGGCGGCGCGAAGCACCGGGTCAGCAACCGCCACAATGGCGTGCGGCAGGCTCATGAGATTAAAACCTTTGCTCATGCTCATGACCTGGACGGACAAACGCCGCGCGGCAGGGGAGACTGCGAGGACGGGAATGTGTTTTTTGCCGGGATAGATAATCAGCCCGTGCACCTCGTCGGAAATGATTTTGACATCATATTGTTCACATAACGCGACCAGCCGATCCAGTTCTTTTTGGGAAAAGACCCGCCCGGTTGGGTTGTGCGGATTTACCAAAAGGAAAACACTGGGCTTTTCGTCCCGCAGTTTTTGCTCAAAATCCGCAAAATCCAAAGCATACACACCATCTTGGCGGATCATAGGATTTTCCACCAACCGGCATCCGGCGCTTTCGACCGCGCGGGGAAGGGGGCCGAAAAAGGGGCTTTGCATGATGACGGCGTCCCCCGGCCTGGTCAGGGCCGACAGGGCGATTCGAATCGCGCCGATGGTGCTGGGCACGTTGGACAGCCACTCTTTCTCTGCCAGCAGGCCGTATTTCCGCCGGTACCAGTCTGTCACAATCTGAAAGTAGGAATCCGGTTTTTTGCGGTAATTATAAGCATTTTCCTGCGCGATGGCAAGGCAGGCTTCTTTGACGCATTCCGGGCAGCAATAATCCAGGTCAGCAGTGCCCATGCCGATAACGTCATCCCTGCCTGCCGGCTGCTCCCAGCGGTAGGAGCCGTTTTTCCGGTGGTCCGGGGCGTTATCAAAGAATGGATTCATCTTGTTTCCTTTCCGGCGCTCTGCCGTGAAATGTTTTGGGAAGCGCCTTTCTTTTTTCGCTGTCCAACGTACCATAAAATCCCTGCCGGCGCAAGAAAAGCAAAGGCGGTCCAGGTTGTCAAGACGCGGATTTTTCGTTATAATAAAGACATTATTCTGAAAAAGGAAGTGCCTGTGTGGAAAAGATTGCGAGCTTTACCATCAACCATCTGGACCTGCTGCCGGGGATCTATGTGTCCCGCAAGGACAAAGCGGGGGAAGCGGTGTTGACCACCTTTGACCTGCGGATGACCAAACCCAACCGGGAACCGGTGATGAACACGGCGGAACTGCACACCATCGAGCATTTGGGCGCGACTTATCTGCGCAATCATCCGGATTGGGCGGACCGTATCATTTATTTTGGCCCCATGGGCTGCAGGACGGGCAATTATCTGATTTTGAACGGAGACTACACCTCCCGGGATGTTTTGCCGCTGGTCACCGGCATGTTTGAGTTTATCCGCGATTTTGAAGGGGAAATCCCCGGCGCCGCGGCGAAAGACTGTGGAAACTATCTGGACCAGAATCTCGGTATGGCAAAATGGCAGGCCCAAAAATATCTGGATACCTGCCTGTACTGTATTCGGGAAGAAAATCTTGTTTATCCCAAGTAAATCGGCATGAAAAAAGCCCGGCAGCAGCCGGGCTTTTTTAATCCTGATAGCGGGACGGATCGACCGTTTTGACCCAGCGGATCAACTCCAACGGCACATGGCAGTAGCCGCCGGGATTTTTGTCCAGATATTTTTGATGGTATTCTTCCGCTTTCCAGAAGCTTTGCAAAGGGCAGGCCTCCACCGCCAACGGCTGACCGATTTTTTCTTCCAGCTCCAGCAGGGATTGCGCTATGATTGGTTGATCCGCAGGATCCGTATGATAAACGCCGGTCCGGTACTGATGGCCTACGTCTTCCCCTTGCTGATCCACCGAGGTGGGATCGATGATTTTATAAAACAGTTTGAGCAAAACAGGCAGAGAAAGAACCTGTGGATCATACAGAACGCGGACGGTCTCGGCGTGACCGGTGTTTTCATACCGGACCTGCTGATAAGTCGGCGCATCCACATCGCCGTTGGCAAAACCGACATCGGTTTGCAGTACACCTTTGATTTGGCTTATGTATTTCTCAACGCCCCAGTAGCACCCGCCGGCCAGATAGATTTCTTTCGTATCCATACGTCCTCCTTGCAACGGCCCCGCTTGTTGCCGGACCGGAATCTGTGCTTATTATACCTGTGCGTGCCGTGATCTTGCAAGCGATTTTCGAAAAACCGCTGCCCGGAAAAAGATGCTGCTGTTTTCATGTGGACGTTTCAGATTGCTCCGAGGCCGGGAAAATATAACCCGATCAAAAGACGGATGCAGGGCAGAAGAATGGAATCATATGCCAATCAAAATGCATTTTCTTTCCAGCATACGGATACGGGCCCCAAAATCTCTGCTTTTTCCTCTTTTTATGCGGGTATTTTCCCTATTTTTCTTGCTTTTTTAACAAATTCACGGTATAAATAAAGGTGGAACTTTATGTGTTTTGCGGAAATAACGGGAATGAACTTTTGAAACAGTGTTTCATCCGAAATAGGATGAGCATCTGTTTCAGGAGGGTGGAGGATATTGTGGCAGAGTGGATGCGTGAGGAAGAGATGTCTTTCCCTTTGTCCCAGAGCCAGAAAAACATCTGGGATTTGGAGAGAGCGTATTCCGGTACATCGATCAATCACATTACGACATCGGTACGAATTCAAGGGCAGTTTCGGCTGGATCTTCTGCAGGAAAGCATCCGGCTTCTCTTGGCGTCTGATTTATCGCTTCGTACCCGTATCCGCATGCAGGAAGGACAGCCGGTGCAATTGATTGCGCCGCTGGAGGAAGAACCTATCCCTGTATTCGACTTTTCCTTGTCGGGACAAGAAGGAGTAACAAGCTGGGCGCAGGCGCTGTCTAAGGAAGCCATGCCTGTTCTGGACGGAGCTTTGTGCCATTTTTGGCTTTTTAAGATCGGAGAAAACGACGGCGGCGTATTGATAAAGCTGCACCATCTGATTTCTGATGGCTGGTCCCAGGTCCTTTTGTGCAACAAGCTGCAAAGGATTTATCTGGAGCTGCTGGCGGGGAATGAGCCGCAGCTGCAGCCTGCGCCGGAATACCGGCTGCATGTCGACGAGGAGCAGCAATATCTGCAAAGCGACGCCCGGCAAAAGGACGAGGCCTACTGGTCCGGCATACTGGGGCCCAATTGCGAGCCTGCCGCGCTTCGGCAGGTCCACAGCGCGGCGGTCAGCCCGGTGGGGGAACGCAAAAGATGCCTGTTGCCCAAAAACGTCAGCTATGCGATGATGCGATTTTGCGAACAGCAGAGGATCGCGCCTTTCGCTGTGTTTTACATGGCGCTTGCCATTTATTTGAAAAAAGCGGTCCGGTTGGAGAATCCGGTGATCGGCGTTCCGGTGTTCAACCGCTCCACCTTTACCGCAAAGCAAACTACGGGGATGTTTGTCAGCACCCTTCCTTTCTGGTGCCCCTTGGATGAAACAAAGGGATTTTCCCAGTTCAGCGAGACGTTTACGGAGCATTGGTATGATCTGCTGCGGCATCAGCGGCTGCCGTTTGAACAGATCCAGCGGCTGGCGGGCGAGAGAGGAATGGGAGCGGACCGCCTGTTTCAAATCGCGCTGTCTTATCAGGATAGCCGGATTTTTACCCAGAAAAGCGATGAGGCCGCTTTTTCCGGCTGCTGGTATTACAGCGGATTTCAGGCAGAGCAGCTGTGCATTCACCTGAGCAATATGGATGGTGGCCGCCAGTTTTTGGTGGAGTATGACTATCTGACACAGATCTTTTCCGAACAGGAAATTGAGGTGCTGCACCAGTGCCTGACCCGGATTTTGGATGAGGCATTAAACAATCCCCAGAAGCCTTTGGCGGAATTGGGCATCCTGCCCCGTTCTTTGCAGGATCAGGTGCTGTACGCCTTTAACCAGACGGAAAAGCCGCTGCCTGATTTTGACCTTTACGAAAAATTTGCCGCGCAGGTGCAGGCGCATCCGTTACGGTCGGCGGTGATTTTTGACGGACAGCGGATCGATTATCAGAACCTGGAAAGCCAGGCCGCCCGTGTTGCCGCGGCACTGGAACATGTGTTGGGAGCACAGCCAAAAGAAGAACCGTTGATTGCCGTGCTTTTGCCCCGCACGCCGCATCTGTACGAGGCGATGATAGGGGCCATGCGCGCAGGTATGCCGTATTTGCTTCTCGCCTGCGATCTGCCTTCCGGGCGAATCCGTGAGATTTTATCCCAAAGCGGCGCACAAGCGCTTCTGAGTACGCCGCAGGTGCTGAAGACCCTGGGGTTGGAACCGGTACAGATTCCTTGTATCGATATGGAAAATCTGCCGGAAGAAAAAGCGCCGGCGCGCCCTGCGCCGCCGGATTCTCTGGTCTATGTGGTTTATACATCCGGCAGCACAGGTACGCCCAAAGGGGTTGAAATCAGCCGCCGGAGCCTTTTGAATTTGTCCCAGGCCATGCACCCGGTGTATGCATCCGGCGCGATACTTTCGGTGTGTAGCGTGGGCTTTGACGCATTTGTGCTGGAAAGCGCTGCCGCCATGCTGGATGGGCGGACGGTAGTGCTGCCGCAGGAGGAAGAACAGGAATCGCCTCAAAAACTGGCGGAATTGATCCGCTCCTTTGGCGTGGGATTTTTGTCGTTGACACCGTCCCGGTTGTCGGCTTTTTTGCGGCAGCCGGATTTTGCTCGGGCAGTGCGTGGGCTGCGCAGCATTGTCTGCGGCGGCGAAGCGTTCCCGGCAAAACTGCTGCACCGCCTGCAGCAGTTGACCGACGCGCAGATTTATAACCAATACGGTCCTTCGGAAACGACGGTGGCAGTCAGCATCAAGCGGTTAAACGAGGCAAAAACCATCACAGTAGGAAAACCGATGGATAACTGTCGGCTGTATGTGTTGGATCAGTGGATGCAGCCGCTTCCGGTGGGCGTATACGGAGATTTGTATGTGGGTGGTATGTGCGTGGGCCGCGGATACCGCGGCGCGCCGCAGCTGACCGAGCAGAGCTTTTTCCCCAGCCCCTTTGAAGCGGGCGAGCGGATTTATCGGACCGGTGACCTGGCCTGTTGGACGCAGGACGGCGAACTGCTTTTGGCGGGCCGGATTGACCGTCAGGTGAAGCTGCGCGGTTTGCGGATCGAACCGCAGGAAGTGGCGGCTCGCCTCGCCGCATATCCGGGGGTAAAAGCGGCGGCCGCAAAAATGCTTGAGCAAAACGGACAGGGGATCCTGGCCGCCTATTATACATCGGACAAACAGCTGCCGCAAAACGAATTGATGCGGTACATGGGCGAATACCTGCCGCGGTATATGGTCCCTTCTTATATCATCCGATTGGAGGAACTTCCTTATACTGCCAGCGGAAAGGTGGATGAAAACCGTCTGCCTGCGCCCCAAATGGAAGAAGAAGGCTCCTTGCCCAGAACCCAGCGGGAGCAGGAACTGCTGGATATCCTCCGGCGGGCGCTGTCCCAGCCTTCGCTGGGGGCGGACAGCGACTATTTCCTGCATGGAGGCAACTCGCTGAACGCCATGGAGGTCATTGGAGAGATCGCCAAAAAAACAGGAAAAAGCATGCGGATCTCGGATTTGTATGTCTGTCGGACGGCGCGAAGAATTGCTGCTTTCCTGGATGGAGAGCAAGAAGAAACAACAGCGCAGGTATGGATGGAAAAAGCGCCGCCGTGCGACAGCTATCCTGTTTCGCCGGTGCAGCAGAGCATTTATGTGCAGTCCTGCCGCGAAGAAATCGGCTATGCGTACCACATGCCCGGCGCGTTTGCCTTTTCTGCGCATCCTGATATTCTTCGCCTGCAGCAAGCGTTCCAGGAGCTGGTTGACCGGGAAGAAATCCTGCGGACATCTTTCCACATGGAAGAGGGCGGGCTGCGCTGCCGTGTCGCCGGGCGGGTTGCGTTTGACCTGCCTTTGTTGGAAGCCGCTTCGCTGGAGGAAGCGGCCGGCCGTTTCCTGCGCCCGTTTGACCTTGGAAAGGCGCCTCTTTTGCGGGCGGCGCTTTGGACGGACGAATCGAACCGCTGGTATCTGCTGGTCGACAGCCATCATATCATCGGCGACGGGCTGAGTACGCCGTTGATATTGGAACGGCTGAATCTTCTGTATCAGGGGAAAGACCCTCAGATCCCGCAAATGCACTATATCGATTGGACCTATCATCATGCCGGGGAGAAAACATCTCTGCCGGAAGACCGCCGGTATTGGGGAGAACTGTTATCGCCTTTGCCGGAAGGTCTGGAACTTCCTACCGACTGTCCGCGCCCGCCGGTCTTTGATTTCAAAGGCGGACAGGTGAAATTTGTGCTGCCTGCACCGTTTAGCGAGGAGTGCGAAAATTTCTGCCGGCAAAAGGGCATTACCCCTTTCATGTTGTTTGTGGCAGCTTACGGCGTACTGCTGTCTGCTGTCAGCGGTAAGCAGGATCTGCTGATCGGAACGCCGGTTTCGGGACGTTTGCATCCGCAGCTTCAAAAAATCTGCGGGCCGTTTTTGAATACATTGCCGCTGCGGCTGACATTGTCGGAACAGATGCCTTTGCATGCTTTTTGGGAGCAGGTTCGCCGGCAAACGGCGGATTTGCTGGACCATCAGGCCATGCCGCTGGAAGAACTGGTGTCGATGCTGGAACTTCCGCGCAGCCTGGCGCAGAACACGCTGTATCAGGCGATGTTTTCCCTGCGCCCTTTGCGGTCCGACCGCTTCACCTGGGACGGGCAGGCGCTTTCTTATCACCCGATTCCCACCGGCAGCGCCAAGCTGGATCTGAGCTTGGAAGCCGCCCGGGAAGAGGACGGATACCACTTTGTTTTCGAATATGCGTCGAGCCTGTTTGCGCCGCAGACCATTGATTTGTACGCCAGAAGCTATGAAACCATTCTGCGCGCAATGGTGCAGGGCGCTGCCGAAACGGTGGACGCGCTGCCGAAGCTTTCAGCCCGGGATCGGATGACCTATTGGGAGGAACCCAATCTTTTATCCTCTCCGTATTTGAACCTGCCGGTACACCGGATGATTGAAAACCGCGCGTTGCTCACCCCGGACGCGATTGCTTATACTTGCCGGGAGCAGTCTGTCACCTATCGTCAGCTGATGGAGCGGGCCAGGCGGATCGCTGCCTTGCTGACCCGGGCCGGCGCTGCCAAGGGAGACCGGATTGGACTCTGCTGCCGCCGGGAAGAGGGCATTTTCGAAGGTCTGCTGGGCATTTTGCTTGCGGGCTGCGCGTATGTACCTTTTTTGGAATCGTATCCGGTAAAACGGATTTCTTATATGATGCAGACCGCCGGAGCGAAGATCGTTTTGTGCGGGGAATCGGCATGGGACAAACTGTCGGCGGGAAATCTGCCCTGCCGCTGCGTCCGGATGAATTTTAGCGAAGACGCGCCATATCTGCCCTGCGAAACCGGCGGGGAAGATCTGATGTATGTGCTGTACACCTCCGGCTCCACCGGTCAGCCAAAAGGCGTGATGTTGCGCCATCGGGCACTGTCGAATTTGTATGGCAGCATGAAAGAATGGATGGCCGGGCTGGATGGGCCTATCCTCTGCACCACCAACGTGGTGTTTGACACGTTTATCACCGAGAGCCTGCTGCCGCTGGCCATGGGAATCCCCGTAGTGCTGGCGGATGACGAGCAGATGCTTTTGCCCTGGGAAATTGCGGAGCTGATGAAGCAGTATGCTGTGCGGATGATGCAGTTTACCCCCTCCCGTTTGCGGCTTTGCCTGGGCAGCGACGCGTTCTGCGCCGCCGCGCCCGGCTTGGACCGGATCATCCTGGTGGGCGAAACGGTAAGCGAAGGGCTGTTCCGGGATTTTCGTACCGTCAGCCAAGCGAAAGTACTGAACATGTATGGGCCGACTGAGGCAGCGGTTTATGTAACCGCCGCAGAATTGCAGGACGGTGTTCCGGTCCACATTGGCAAACCGCTGCGCAACTGCCGCGTTTATGTGCTGGATGAAAACCGCAGACCGGTCCTGCCCAGCGCACACGGCGAGCTGTATCTGGCGGGCGACTGCCTGGCAGACGGCTACATCGGCCGGGAGGATCTGACCGCCCAGGCGTTTTTGCCGGACCCGTTTTTCCCCGGAGAAAAAATGTATCAAAGCGGCGATATCGGCCGCTTGCGCTCAGACGGCAATTTTGATTTTCTGGGGCGTCGGGACGCGCAGGTCAAGATCAACGGCCAACGGGTAGAGCTGGATGAGATCAGCGAAGCAATTTTGAAGGTCGAACCCATATCCGAAGCGGCGGTACTGCCCTTGAAAAAAGCGGACGGCTCCTCCGAATTACTGGCCTTTTTCACCTGTGACGGCGAAAACCCGCCCAGCAGCGCGCAGATCAGAGAACGGCTGCAAGAACAGCTGCCCGGCTATATGGTCCCGGCTTCTTATCATCGCCTGCCGCAAATGCCCTACACGGCCAGCGGCAAGCTGGATTTGCCGCGGTTGCGGCAGTTGGCGCAGCCGTCCGAACAGGTGGGTTTGGCCGGAGAAGAACAAGAACAGAGCCCGCTGAAACCGGCGGGGGAACAGAAAATACAAAAATCGGCGAGCTTGCCGCAGGGCAAACCGGTCGATGCACAGCGAGAACAGGCACATTCCGGCGAATCCCTCCAGGCGGATGCGCCAAAAGAAAGCCCTGCCGCTGAAAAACCAAGCCAGAACCCGACCGGCGAAAGGGAGCTGCTTCAGATTTGGCAGCAGGTGCTGGGCTGCGGTGATCTGCAGCCGGACCGTTCTTTCTTTGAGCAGGGCGGCAGTTCCCTGGCCGCGCTCAATGTGCTCAGCCGCTATTTCAACAAAGGATATGCCCTGACGCTGACGCAGTTTTATGCACATCCGACTGCACGGGAGCAGGCCGCATTGTTAAGCGGAGCAGATCAAGCGGGACATCATACACCGCTGTCCGTTCGGAAAGAGACGGCCCCGTCCGGCAAAAAGGCCGAATGGCCGCTGGAGGCGGTACTGCTGACCGGCGCGACGGGATTTTTGGGCACGCATTTGCTGGCGGCGCTGCTGCGGGCCGGCGCGTCCAGGGTGATTTGCCTGATGCGGGACGGCAGCGGCGCGCGGCTGCTGCAGACTCTGTGCGATTATTTTGGCTATGGATGGATACAGGAAAATACCTCAAAAATAGAAATCGTCCGCGGGGATGTGACGCTTCCGGGCCTTGGCATGGCGCCGGAAGATTATGAATCTCTGGCGGCAGACGTGCGGGATGTGTACCACAGCGCGGCGGATGTGCGCCATTATGCGGCGGATGAAAAGACGTCGCTGGCGGTTAATTTAGGCGGTACAGAGCAGATGATAGCCTTCGCGAAAAAGGCCAAAGCCCGCCTGCACCACATCTCTACCGCCAGTGTAAGCGGAGAGTACTTGCCGGATTTGCCGGAATCCTCCGTACAGTTCGATGAGGATGATTTGGATATCGGGCAGAACTGGCAGGATAACGTATATGTAAAGTCCAAATTCCTGGCAGAGCAGCAGATTCAGCAGGCTGTCCGCAGCGGCCTGGATGCCCGGGTCTACCGGGTAGGCCGGCTGGTGGGGCGTGCCAGCGACGGAATGTTCCAGAAAAATCCGGAGAAAAATGCGTTTTTCCTGCTTTTGCAAAGCGTGGCGGCTTTGGGCGCATTGCCGGTTTCCATGGCGGCAGCGCCGGTGGATCTGACGCCGGTGGATGTCTGCGCCGGGGAAATCGTCGCCCTGCGGGACAGCGGCGGCACGGTCTGGCATTTGCTGGGGCGAACCTATCCGCTGGAAGAAGCGGCCCGGGCGATTTGTCCGCATCTGACTGTTGTGCCGGATGAAGCATTTCCCGGTATTTTGGCAAAAGGGTTGGAAGAAAAAGGTCCGGCAGCGCTGTCGGCCCTTGTGGACTTGTGGAATCGTGTCTGTGCAGGACCCGCGATTCGTATTCGGGTAAGCGACGTAAAAACCCGGCGGCAGTTAGCCGCGCTGGGGGTTTCACGGATACAGGCAGAGCCTTCGGTTTTGCTTCGCGCATTTTGGCAGGATCGGTAAAGGGGGAAAAAAGAATGATTTCCGATTGGGTGGCAACGGTATTTACTGTTATTCTGGTGGCGATAGCGCTTTTCATTATCTGGAGTCTGAAGATGCGCTATCTTCCGCTGATCCACAAATTATATTTGGGAATCGCGATCTCATTTGGCATTTGGCTGGCGGCACTTTTGTGTATGAAATACACCGATCCGGCCAACATGAAAATGCTTTGGATATGGGACTCTTTTACCTATATCGGCGTCGCGTTTTCTCCGGCGTTCACCCTTTGCATCGCTTTGGTATTCACCAAAGGCTGGGAGCGGATGCGCCCTTTGGGATGGGCCACCTTTATCGTGCCGGTGCTGACGAATATCATTGTTTGGACCAACCCGATTCATCATCTGCAGTACCGGGTGTTTTCGGTAGTCAAAAGCGAGATCGTGTTCGGCCCTTATATTTATCTTTCCGGCATCTATACCTATTTTTGCCTGATTGCCGGCATGATCCTGATGATCAGCTTTGCAATCAAAAATGACAGCCGTTTGTATTTAAAGCAATGCGTTCTTTTCTCCCTTGGCGGTCTCGTCCCCCTGGTAGTCAGCTCGCTTGCGACTTTCGGACCGGCCAGCATTCCAATCACGGCCACGCCCTTGAGCTTCGTGGCAACGGTTGCCTGCAACGGAATCGCCATTTACCAGCTGCACCTGCTGGACATCAAGCCAATCGCGACGCAGCATATTCTGGACTGGATTACCGATTGCTATCTGGTGCTCAGTGACGAAGGGCTGGTCATTACATACAATAAGCCTTTTGAGGAGATTTTTGCCTCCCGTTTTGGCATTTCGGAAAATCATTACCTGTCCGAAAGCGTGCAGGAAGAGGATGTGGAGAAAAAAAAGGCGGTCTACAATCTGCTGACCGCCATCGAGTCCTGCCGGCAAAGCGAATCCGCCGTCTCCTATGAACAGGCGGTAGGCGTTTATGAAGGGGACATGTATAAAAAGAATTACTACATTACCGATGTAACGCCGTTAAACATTCACGAAAAGCTTTCCGGCTTCGTGGTCATTTACAAAGACATCACACAGCTGAAAAAGAGCATGCAGCAGCTGCAGGACAGCCAGACGAGGATGATGGAACAAGAGCGTATGGCTTTTTTGGGACAGATGATGGGCGGCGTGGCGCACAACCTGAAAACGCCGATCATGAGCATATCCGGGTGTATTTCCGCCGTGGAAGATCTGGTGGAGGAATGTGCCAGCAGCTTGGGCGACGAAGAGGTAACGGCGGACGATTACCGGGAGATTTACGCAGAGATGGGCGAATGGTTCCAGCGAATCCGTGAGGCGACCGCTTATATGTCGGACATCATTACAGCGATCAAAGGGCAGGCTACAACGGCAAATCTTTCTGAGTCGACCGCCTTTACGATTGACGAACTGGTCGGCCGTTCACGGCTTCTGATGCGCCATGAACTGCAAAGCGGCAACTGCACGCTGGAGGTGGAAGGCGAAGAGAAAAGCCGGGACATTGTTTTGCACGGGGATATCAACAATCTGGTCCAGGTGCTGAACAACCTGCTGTCCAACGCGATCTATGCGCAGAAGCAGTCCGGCGGCGGCGTGATTACAATCGGCATTAAGCAGGATGGAGATTTCCTGAAAATTTATGTCAAAGACACCGGGCCGGGTGTTAAGCCGCAGGTGAAAAGGCGTTTGTTCAAAGAAATGATCACCAGCAAAGGAACGATGGGTACCGGGCTGGGACTGTATATTTCCAACACCGTGGTCCGCGGAAAATTCGGCGGAAGCATGTGGGCGGAAGACAATCCGGGCGGCGGCGCGATTTTTGGCATGTCAATTCCCTTATCCGCTGTTTCGGAAGCGCAATTCAATGAGAAAGGAGGGAGCAGACAATGAGAAAACACCAAAAAGTAGTGGATATTACCAACAGCTATTCGATTTTGGCTTTGGATGACGATCCTACCATGACTTTAACGCTGCAAACCTATTTTCAGCGTTCCGGCTATCACGTAGACGTAGAAAACGATCCCTACAAAGCCATTGAGCGGGTGCGAAACGGCCATTATGACATTCTGCTCCTGGACTTTTTGATGACACCGATCTGCGGCGACCAGGTCGTGGAACAGATCCGCAGCTTTAATCAGGATTTGTTTATCATTCTGCTTACCGGCCATAAAAGCTTGGCGCCGCCGATCAAAACCATCCGCGATCTGGAAATTCAGGGATATTATGAGAAAAGCGACCGGTTCGACCAATTGGAGCTTCTGGTGGAGTCCTGCATCAAATCGATCAAGCAGATGCGCACCATCCAAAACTATCAGAAAGGCCTGACGAAAATCACAGAGGACATGCCGCGGATTTACGGCCTGCGGGAGCGGAAAGAAATTGCGGATAAGCTGCTGCAGACGGCAAAAGATTTGATGGATGGCCAAAGCGTTTATTTGGCGCTTCGGCGGGAAAGCCTTTTGGACAAATCGGCAGTGGAACCGGACGAACCTTACTTTCTCCGCTCGATGGGAGAGGCGCCTTCTTTGGAAGAGGTAATACAGCTTTCAGAGCGGGTACTACGGCAGGAAGCGGTTCAGGAAGATGGGGACTGGGTCGTCGCGCCGATTGTCAATGAAAAAGAGATCGTCGGCTCTCTGGGCGTTCGAATCGAAGGTGCTCCCCAGTATTACCAGCGCCAATTGTTGGGCATTTTCGCAAGGCAGGCCTCGTCCGCTATCTGGAACGGGATGCTGCAGCGGCTTTTGATTGAGAAAAATGAAGAACTGGTTAAAGCCAACAACATTCTGCGGGAGAACTACACCCAGATCATCAGCGCCATGCGCCTGCTGGTGGATACAAAAGACATTTATACCCGCGGCCATTCCGACCGGGTGGCCTATTATGCGGTACGCATTGCCCGTGAAATGGGGAAAGATCAAGCTTTCTGCGAACAGCTGCATGTGGCGGGATTATTCCATGACATCGGAAAAATCGGTGTGCCGGACAACATTCTGCTGAAGGATGGGAGACTGACCGAAGAGGAATACGCCAAAATCAAAGAGCACCCGGCCGCCGGCGCGAAGATCCTTTCTTCGCTGACCCGGTTTCAGCCGATCGTACCCATTATTCGCGCCCATCATGAAAGGATAGACGGAAAAGGTTATCCCGATGGACTCCGCGGAGCACAGATCCCGCTGGAGGCGAGGATCATCGCGGTAGCGGATTCTTACGACGCAATGACTTCCAACCGGCGTTACCGGTCCAGCCTGGGCGAGGAAAAAGCCGTCAAAGAGTTGATTGCCGGCAAGGGCAGCCAGTTCGACGGAGAGCTTGTGGATTGGTTCTTGCGGGTTTTGCAGGATAAAGAGACATTGAAAAAAGATTTGGCTGGTCTGGAAGACTAGATACGGGCTGCTTTTAGCGGACAAAGACCGGAGTTCTTGAAATACAGGAGGAGCAAATATGAAAAGAGTCCCGTTGAACAAGGCTGATTATTACGAAACGTTCCCTTCCTATCTGGATGGGATTTCCCGCAAATTCGGGGAGAAACCGGCCATTACTTATTTTACCAGAGCGAAAGAGCCGGTTACCGCCAGTTATGCGCAGGTGACGCAGCAGGCGCTTTGCGCGGCTCATGCGCTGAAGGCGCGGGGATATGCCGGAAAGCATCTGGCTATTGTGGCAGAGAACTGCTATGATTGGCTGGTGGCATATTTGGCGATTGCCAGCGCCGGCGCGGCGGCAGTCTGTATCGATGTGGAACAGTCGGATGAGAATATTCGCCAAATGATTTCGCAGGCAGACGCCGTGGGTGTGTTTGCTTCCGATACCTATCTGCCGATCTGCCGGCAAACGGAGGAAGAAGCCGCTGCGTGGGATTTGTTTTTGCTGGGCGAATCTTCCAAGGAACAGGTGAGCATTCAGGATTTATGCCGTGAGGGGCAGCCTCTGATGGAGCAGAAAGAGAATCGGATTGACGGTTTGGCCTGTGACCCTGCGGCAACGGCATCCATTGTTTATACATCGGGTACCACAAGCCTATCCAAACCGGTTATGCTCAGCCATCGGGCGATTTTGTATAACGCAGGCGACGCGATTCGGGATGTAGACGCCGGTCCGCGGGTGTTTTCGTCTTTGCCTTTTTACCATTCTTACGGGATGACCGGCGCGGTATTGGATACGCTGGTGCGCGGTGCGGAACTTTGCATTAACGGGGATTTAAAAACCATGATGCGGGACTTGTATCTGTCCCAGCCGGACTCTATGATCACCGTTCCGCTGGTCGTGGAAATGTTGTATAAACAGTTGTGGCTCAGCGCGGAAAAAGAGGGAAAGGCCAAGCAATTGCGAAGCCTTTTAAAGATGTGCAGAATTTTGAAAAAACTGCATTTGCCGTGGGAAAATAAAACGTTGTCCGATATCCGGCAAAAGATGGTGGGCAGCCTGCATGTCATTGTCAGCGGCGGCGCCCATCTGGAGAAAAAAATCTGTGAGGATTTTGAGTTATTTGGCATCCAGATCCTGCAAGGATATGGGATCACCGAATGTGCGCCGATGGTATCTACCAACGGCAACAAATACTGTAAAATGGGCTCGGTAGGCCTGGTGCTGGATCACTATCAGGTTAAAATCGTAGAAGACGAGATCTGGGTAAAGGGAACGTCTTTGATGAATGGGTATTATAAACAGCCCCAGCAGACAAAAGAGGTCATGACCGAAGACGGATGGTTTAAAACCGGAGACTTGGGGTATCTGGACAAGGATGGATTTTTGTATATCACCGGGCGGAAAAAGAATCTGATCGTCTTTAAAAACGGGAAGAAGGTTTCGCCGGAAAAGCTGGAAGAACAGCTTCTGAAAATCCCGATGGTGAAAGAGGTCATGGTGTATGGCGCGGCCAATGGCTCTTCCGCCGATACGGTAGTGGTGGCCGCCAGCATCTATCCGGATCCGGAATTGTCCAAAGGTATGTCTTCCTACGAAATTTTAGAGCATCTGCAATCGAAAATCGACCAATTGAATGCAACGCTTCCTTTGTTCCAGCAGATTCAGATGATTACGATTCGGGACCAGGAATTTACAAAAACAGCGTCGAAAAAAATTAAGCGGCATACGGTTTGAGTTGGGAGTTCCGCTGCAACAGTGATAGAAAGTGTGCCGGGTGTTGCGGACAGGGACTTGCATATTTTGGAAATTTATAGTATAATTTGCGATATGGAATAATCAGGAAATTTGTTGTCGCAAAAGGAGTAAAAAAGCAGTATGTTGGAAATTATCCAGAAAATCATTTTTGAGGTTACCGGAAAAAGCGAAGTTACGATCGATACCGATTTTGTGCGTGACTTGGAGCTGAACTCTTTTGACGTGATGAATATCGTGTGTGCTTTTGAAGAATATTTCCAGACGACCATCCCAACCCGCGATGTGTGGAAGCTGCATCAGGTTCGGGATGTCATTGAATACGCGAGAGAACGCGGCTTGGAGGAATAGCCGGGTGGCGGAGGTTACGATTTACTGGTACGGCCCGAAACGCCCTTCCTCCCGTCAGTGTTTGGTTCGATGCGCCGCTTTGTTCAGCGGGGAATCGCCGGAAGGGGCGGAAGCATCCTGGCCAGTGGAGCGGGAGGAACGGGGAAAACCCTTTTTTCCCAACCATCCGCAGGTACACTGTTCGGTTACTCACAGCGGCGATTATTGGCTCGGCGCCTTTTGTACCCAGCAGGTGGGAATCGACCTGCAGATCCACAAGCCGGGGCGCCTGGCGGCGTTGTCGCATCGCTTTTTCCATCCGGAAGAAGACCGCTATCTGCAAAGGGCCGGTTTTGCGGATTTTTACCGGGTCTGGGCGGCGAAAGAGAGTTTTGTCAAGTTTTCTGGAGAGGGAATCGGCGGGAACTTCGGGCGATTTTCCGTTGCAGGGCAGCAGGGGCTTTTGCCGGAGGTAGATGGGCTGCAGCTCCGATTTGTTCCGTTCCGCTGCGATTATACGCTGTGCGTGTGCGCGCGGGAAATTTCTTCGGTTTTGCTTTTGCCGGGAAAATGATTCACAATCACAATATCGTTTAACCGCTTACAACGTGTGAGCGGAATAACAGATTAAGATGTGAGAATAAAAAATGAGAAAACCCCGCGTGAATATTCACGCGGGGTTTTCTGACAATGAATCGGGAATAGGATATTATTTCTTTGGTTCAATGATGATCATTTCATCATCTTCGCCCAAAAAGTTGAGCGGTTCTTCGCCGGTGATTGGATTTACCGCAACAGCATATTCTTTCATTTCTTCGACGGACATAACATAATAAGCATACTGCTTTGCAGCCGTGTCATAAACACCGAGCAAAATGGATTGACCATCTTGAAAAGCGGATGTGATCGCCTGTGTCTCTTTATTTTTTATAATGGGTAAATCCATTTGCGTCAGCGTATTGTCCGCGGGATGAAACAAAAAGGACTCTGCTCTTCCACTGTAAATAAAAATATCGTCAGTTGGCAGATGCTCTGTGAAATTAGCCGGGAAAAGGGCATCTCCATTGCCTTTCGCGACAAGCTGCAGGGAATCTTCCGATAGCTTATAGATGTTTAATTCCACCCAATCTGTAATCAAAAGATAATCACCGATTACGTGGATCTGTCCGATTTTAAAGTCATTCATATCTTCTTGCATCTCAGACATATCAACACAGCCGATTGACGTGCCATCCAAATGATAGGTTCTTAGTTCCCAATGCTCCTCCTTTATGAATTTTTGTCAAAATCACTAAGACTGATGAATGACGAAAACAGACGCCGCTATTGTGCTTGCGTGATCGCTTGCTTGAGCCCGTCGTAAGCGCCGCGGGCAAGCGGAATCTGCTGCCCGTTATCCAACAGTACAGCAGTCCGGGACAACTGCCCGATATGCTCCAACGATACGATATAAGACCGATGGCACCGGTAAAAACCTCCGTCCAACAGCTCTTCCAGATCCGACATCCGCATCCTCATTGATTCCTCTCCGTGGGACAAATGCAGACGAACGTTGTGGGAACAAGCTTCCGCATATAAAATATCCGCCGTTGGAATCCGAACCGGCCGGCCGTTCAGCGGCAGAAGCACAGCCTTGGGTGTTCGATGCAAATTCAAGGCAGCCCGGTCCAATAACTGGAACAACTTGATATCCTGAATCGGCCGGATCAGGTAGTACAATGCGCCCACGCCGTCCCCCGCATCGGTGGGACCGGGCCGGTCAGCGCACAGGATAATTTGCACCTGGCGGTTATTTTCCCGAATTTTTCGGACTAGTTCTATATTATTTGTTCGGGCCAAGCGGATATCCAGCAGAAGGATATCTCCAAAAGGATGTTCCGCGCAGGAAGAGAGAAAGTTTTCTACGTTGGGATAGGATAGAACCTGAACCGAGAGCGCGCGCTGATCCGCCCATAGCTGTATCAATTTTGCCAAAAGGGTCGTTTGGGCCGGTTCTTTCGCACAAATGATAACGGACAGCATGCGCAACCTCCTTTACTTTTTCCATTTTTTGTATTATAGCATAGGATTTTGAAAAATATGTGAAGAAAACCAAACAGATTGGTATCGAAATAGAAAATTTATTAAAATTTAAATTTTGCGAAGAAATGTTTGAAAAATAATTTGTCGAATATGATTCTATTATATATAAATTTACAGATATTGTATATCCATAGAATAAATAAAGATATTATGGGAAATTTATAGACTATTTTTTGAATCTGTGTAATAAGCGGTGGAAAGAGTATGATGGTTTTTGTGTGTCGCTTTTATGATTACCAATGGGGGGATAGGATGCTTTCCCTAACCTTCTATCCGGATTTGCAGTTCGGTAACGAATTCTTCCTCTTTCCCGGTGTAGCGGTTGTCGATGTGATACAGTTCCAGCAGATCTCCCGCCGCACACAGCTTTTGGGCGTTGATTTCACAAAGCAGCCGCTGCGCATACGATGGTGCGGCGCGATAGCTTCCGGTGTAAACCAGGCAGGCATATTTCCCGCCGGGAAGCAGAAGATCGTATTCTTTCGCGTTTGGCTCCAACAGGAAAAAAACCGAATGGTAATGCCCAAACCGGCCGGCGCGCACCTCATCCAGACGCATCCCGGCACCGATTGCCTGCCCGCCCAGATCCCGGATGGTATCCGCATGGCGGTTGTGCAGCTTTTTGATGGCAAAATCCACCTCTTCGTCCCGGGAGATGTCCGTGTTGAACAGCAGACAGGGCCGGTCGGCGATGGAGCGGATGGTTATTTGCCCACCAGGCAGGGCGGCATATTGTTTCAGATGTTTTTGCCGTTCGGAAATGGCCCTGTCGATCTGGCGCAGCTGCCGGAGCCTTTGCCGGATCAGCTGCTGCTCCTCCGAGAGAAGGGATTGGGTATTCTTGATATTCAAATCGTCCAGATAAGCGCTGATCCGATCGGTGGAAAACCCCAGCTGCCGCAGATCCCGGATGATCGTCAGCCGGTAAATATCCTGCAGGCTGTAAAGCCGGTAACCGTTTTCACCGCGGCGAGGCCGTATCAGACCAAGCCGTTCGTAATAGCGGAGCGTATCGGTGCCGACGCCGTACAGCTGTGCCAACTCCTTGATCCTGTATTCGTTTTTCATTGCATCCTCCATATTGAAAAATCTTTCCGGCGCATAAAAACGGTAAAAGTACCGGTCCACAAAGGCTCTTGACATTCGTATTATACCAACCTTTATACTAAATGTCATGGGGCAAGCCCCCGATTTTATTTTGCACAAGGCAGGACAAGGAGCATTTCAAAAAATGAGTTTTCGCAATCGAATAAAACACTGGGCTGAACAAATGCAGACCTGGCTTCCGCCCAAGCGACTGGCATTGTTTTTATTGGGAACAGCGGTCCTTTCGTTCGGCATGTACAACATCCACCGGAGGGTGGGCATCACCGAAGGAGGGGTTCTGGGCATGGTGCTTTTGCTGGATCATCAGCTTTCGCTCCCTCCCTGGCTGATGACGCCCGTTTTGGATATCACCTGCTACCTGTTGGGACTGCGTTTTTTGGGCTGGGATTTTATCAAGCTCTCGGCGGTCTCCTCCTTGGGAATGTCCGCCTTTTTCCGGCTTTGGGAGCAGTTCCCGCCGGTTTTGCCGGATCTTTCGGCTCATCCGCTGGCGGCGGCTTTACTGGGCGGCGCTTTTGTAGGGGTCGGCGTGGGGCTGGTGGTCCGCCAGGGTGGCTCCAGCGGCGGCGACGACGCGCTGGCGCTGGTGATCTCCAAATTGAGCCGGTGCCGGTTATCAAGGGCTTATTTGGTGACCGACCTGTCGGTGCTGTTGCTTTCCCTGAGCTATATCCCGTTCCGGCGCATCGTTTACTCGCTGGTGACAGTAACGGTTTCTTCTTTGCTGATTGACTGGATTCAAGATCTGGGCAGCAAAAAGGAGCAGGAGGCGGCGGCCGGCGATGCCGGTGGAAAACCGTTTGCCTTTTAAGCTGAAAAAGCGAAGAGAGATCGAAAAAGAAACGGTTTTAATAAAAGGAAAATTTTTTTATAAAAGGGCGCAGAGAAAAAACGGATTGATCTTGTAGAAATTTGCAGTTGGCAAAGATTTGATCGAAATTTTCTTCTCTTTTCGACATCCAGACAGGAAAGAAATGTCGAAATGGTGCAAAAGAGTTCGGAAATAGCCAAAATGCGGCATCAAAGCGGAAAAAATAGCGCACAAACTTCTGCGAGAAAGTTCATGCAGTCCATTCATTGCCAGATGAGGGAAAAACATGATAGTATTTTGGTAGACAAAATGTTGCGGGAAAAACGCTTTTGGAGGAATCATCGACATGGAAGCAACTACAAGAAAGGTCATAATTGCAGATGAAAGCCGGGAATTTGCCGTTCCTTGTGCCAGATTGCTGAAAAGCTTTGGCGTAGAAGCAGTATTGGTGCCGAAAGACGGAGAAGCACTGTATGAGGCGATCGTCGCGCAAAAGCCACAAGCCGTTTTGTGCGACGTGTTTATGCCGCACAGCGATGCCATCGGCGTGATGAAAAGAGTGCGGGAAGAGGAAAATCTGCCGCAGCCTCAGTTTATGGTCCTGTCCGGCTTTGACAATGTTCTGCTTCAGAACGAGGTCATGCAGTCCGGGGCACGGTACTATTTTCTGAAGCCTTTTGATCCGGAAGTACTGGCGGAACGGATTGTTCAGCTGATGGGCAGCGATGAGCAGCGGGGTGGAAAGAATGTGAAGACAGTATCTTTTGGAACTGGCGGGCAGGATATGGAGCTGATGGTAACAGAGATGATCCACCAAATCGGTGTGCCAGCCCATATCAAAGGTTATCATTATTTGCGGGAAGCCATTTTACTGTCGGTGGAAGACCCGGAGGTAATGAATGCGGTGACAAAGGTGCTGTATCCGACAGTGGCCAAAAAATTCGCGACAACGCCCTCCCGCGTAGAGCGGGCCATCCGCCATGCCATTGAGGTAGCGTGGGATCGGGGCGATGTGGATACACTGAACGCTTATTTTGGGTATACGATTCACAATTCCCGCGGCAAACCCACCAATTCGGAATTCATCGCCATGCTCAGCGACAAACTCCGATTGACGATCAAGGTGTCGTAAAAAGCGCTGAAGCACCGTCCGCTTTCCTTTTCCCGACATCAGAACCATAACGGTTTCAGTCGGAATAGTCCCCCACAGGCGCGCGGCGCTTGTAAAGCAGAAAATCCCCGCATGGCTCTATTGCCCATACGGGGATTTTTACCGCTTTAGATTGCATCGGACAGGTGGATTTGATACAATCAAAAAAAAGGGGGAACAACAATGCCGAAATCCACCAATCAGAAAAGAAAAATCCTATACCTGATGCAGATTTTGCTGGAACAGACAGATGAGGATCACTTCCTCAGCCTTTCGCAGCTGACTGCGCTTTTGGCGCAGCGGGGGATCGAAGCGGAACGGAAAAGCCTGTACGACGATCTGGAGCAGCTGCGCCAATTTGGCATAGATGTAGAGTTTGTAAAAGGAAAAGAGGGCGGCTATCATGTGCCGAACCGGACTTTTCAGCTGGCGGAGCTGAAGCTGCTGGTCGACAGTGTGCAGGCTTCTAAATTTATCACCAGCAAAAAATCGATGGAATTAATTAAAAAACTGGAAAGCCTCACCAGTACCCACCAAGCTAGACAGCTGCAGCGGCAGGTATTCGTTGCCGGCCGGATCAAGGCGATGAATGAGAGTGTATATTATAACGTGGACCAAATCCATGCGGCCATTGGACAAAACCGGCAAATAGGGTTTCGCTATTTTGAATATACAGTGGAGAAAAAACGGCGTTTCCGGCATGACGGGGCCCAATACCGGATCAGTCCTTTCTCGTTGGCGTGGGATGATGAAAACTATTATATGCTGGGTTTTGATACACAAGCCGGTATTTTAAAGCATTACCGGGTGGATAAAATGACCGAGATACAGATTCTGGATCTTCCCCGGGAAGGAAACGAACAGTTTCAAAGGCTGGATCTCGCCGTTTATTCCCGAAAGGTATTTTCCATGTTTGGCGGAGAGGAAGAGATGGTTCGCCTCCGCTTTGAGAATCAGCTGATCGGAGTGGTGATGGACCGGTTCGGAAAAGATGTTTCGGTATTCCCCAAGCCGGACGGATTTTTTGAAATTTACACCAAGGTAGCTTTGAGCCCGCAGTTTTACGGATGGGTCTTTGCGCTGGGCGAAGGGGCTCGTATCCTTTCTCCGGAAAAGGCGGTGCGGGGTATGAAAGAGCAGCTTTGCAACGTCTGCAAATATTATACTGAAGAAGAGTAAAAACTTTTGACAGGGAAAAGAAAGAGAAAAGCGCTCCGGCAGATGGCCGGAGCGCTTTTTTAAAAAAAGAGGGGCAATTGCCCCTCTTTGAAAAGTGTCGGTTCCTTTTATACCACCAGGAAGAATTTTACCAGGAACAGAGCGGAGATGATGTAGGTAACGATCGAAACTTCTTTCGCTTTGCCGGTGAAAACTTTGATGACGGTGTAGGAGATCAGGCCCAGACCAATGCCGTGTCCGATCGAGCTGGAAATCGGCATGGAAATCAGCATCAAAGCGACAGGAACGATTTCGGTCAGGTCATCGAAGTGAACGTTTTTCAATCCGCTGAGCATCAGAATGCCAACATAAATCAGTGCCGCAGAAGTGGCAGCAGCAGGGATGATGGCGGCGATAGGAGCGATAAACATGCAAGCCAGGAAGAGGATACCGGTGGTCAGCGCGGTCAAACCGGTGCGGCCGCCAGCCTCAACGCCGGAAGCGGATTCTACGAAAGTGGTAACGGTGGAGGTACCGGTAGCGGCGCCAGCAATAGTACCAACGGCGTCAGCGATCAGAGCCTCTTTCATCTTGGGCATTTTGCCGTCTTTGTCCATCATTCCGGCACGGGAAGCGGTTCCTACAAAGGTGCCGATGGTGTCAAACATATCGATCATGCAGAAAGTAACGACCAGAGTGATGATGGTGAACCAACCAATCGAGAAGAACGATTTGAAATCGAACTTGAACAGGGTGGTTGCTACCATGTCGCCGAAAGGCGGAATAAAGGAAGCGGTTGCCAGGGAAGCAAAAGGATTGACCCCCAGGAAGATCGCTTCGCCTGCCCAGTAGATGATGCAGGAAATCAGCATGCCCAGCAGAACAGCGCCTTTTACGCCCAATTTTGCCAGAATGCAGATCGCGAACAGGCCAACAAAGATGGTGACAACGGTCAATACCATCTGAGGATAGGAATCGCCCATGCTGCCTTTGATGACCGAGGGAGTCAGCGCGCCAAAGAAGTCGCGCATTACATAGAACGGGCCGCCGTCCGCACTGTAAATGCCGACGTTGGAACCCAAGCCGATGTTCATCAGCATCAGGCCAATACCGGGAGCAATACCCATCCGGACGCCCAGAGGAATCGAATCAACGATTTTTTCCCGAATGCTGAGCAGGGAAAGAATCAGGAATACGACGCCCTCAATCAGGATGATGCACAGAGCTGCCTGGAAAGACTGCAGGTAGCTGAATCCCGTCAGGCCGGCAATATTGGCGACAACGATTGCGAAAAAGCTGTTAAGCCCCATGCCAGGAGCCAGGGCAAAAGGTTTGTTGGCCAGAAAAGCCATGACAAACATCGCGATGGCCGAGGCGATACAGGTGGCCAGGAACACGCCGTTCCACAGCTGGCTGCCTACGTCAAAGCCGGTGAGCAGATTGGGGTTCAGGGCGATGATATAAGCCATCGTCATGAACGTGGTCAAGCCGGCCAGGATTTCGGTCTTTACGTTTGTACCGTTTTCCTTCAGCTTAAAAATTTTCTCCATTGTTTTTCTCCTTCTCAAAAATTCCTAGTGGAATGACACCCACTAATCCATATTGTACTAAAAACTGACAAAATTTTATATAGCGATTTTATACAAACTTCATACTTCTTTCTGCACAAGAGGACGGAAAAAAGAGCGCAGGCATGCAGAATTTTGAGAAAAAACAACCAACGGTTCTGCAAAAACAAAACCGTTGGCTGTAACTGTGAGAAAGCAAAGCAGAAATTACGCATTTGGGCTGTTCGGCAGGTCAGGCATACGCAGGCCCAAAGCCTCATCTACCGGGATCGAGAAGACAATACCATGCTCGCCGCTTTTCCCAGGATCCGGCTAAAGATTGACTGCATGACGGCTTTTTTGATCGACAGCGGCACAATGGTAAAGACGACTTCTTTTTCCGGCTGGATGGTGATATGAAAAAAACGGCTGTCGTCCTCGGCGCCCTTGTCGCTGCGTACCGATGTAAGGCCAAGACCCAGCGCCATGATAAAAGGAACCGTAACCGGGCCGGTGGTCACGCCGCCGGAATCAAACGTCGTAATCCACGACCTGGCGGCCGCAGACGTTGTCTTTCATATCCTCCTTTACCGCCAGATGCAGCGGATGGTTTTGATAAGCCTCCATCGCTTCCCGGCAGGTAAATTCGGTATAAAGGATCATGTGGTATTCACTGTCCGGCGCGAGATTGAGCCCGGTTTCCGCCTTTAACAGGCCATCGACCTGTCCGACCATGGCATGGAACCGACCGTTTAATTCCTTGACCATTGCCGCTCGCTCGTCCGGGGAAATCGCAGAAGAAAATTTCCATAAAACCAGATGTTTGAACATCAGGGTCACTCCTTTTGAAAAATCGATCGAAAACAGAGGATCTGTTTTCAAGAGTATAGCATAATTGACAGCGGAAAAAAAGAAGCGTATCATGAAAAAAATTGCTTTCATTCCGGCACCCTGCCGGAAATGTTCAGATTGCAAAAGATGCGGAAAGCGAGGCGGGATTCTTGGAAAAGATTTTATTGGGTTACGGGCCGTCCCAGGTGAAAGTGGCTTTTGACGGCGCAAAATCGGTAACCTATCTAGAACCGGCGGCGGAGCCTGCCATTGAAGATGTGAAAACGGCGTTTTACGATGCGGCGGTACTTCATCCAACCGGCGGGGAACCGTTGGACCGGCTGGTGTCGGCAGAAGATTTGGTGACCATCGTAATCAGCGATATTACCCGGTTCTGGTCCCGCCAGGATCTGGTGTGCCGGGAACTGGTGGCCTTTTTGCGCGAAAACTGCGGTGTGCCCTATGAAAATATGGCTGTTCTGGTGGCGCTGGGCACCCATCGGGGACAGAGCGAAGCGGAATTGCGGCAGATTGCATCGGAGGAGGTTTACCAGAAGGTGCAGGTCGTCTGCCATGACTGCGAGGGCAAGCTTTCCTATCTGGGGGAAACCAGCTTTGGAACACCCGTGTGGGTCAATCCGCTGGCGGTGGGACGTAAGGTAATCACCATCGGAGCCACAGTGCATCATTTGATGTCCGGGTACGGCGGCGGGCGAAAGAGCATTCTGCCCGGTATCAGCGGCAAGCAGACCATTCTTCACAACCACATGATGTGCCTGGATCCCGAGCGTCCGTGTTCTTCCGACCGGATCGGCATGGGAAAGCTGGAGGATAATCCGGTCCATCTGGACATGACCGAGGCTGCATCTATGGTTGGCCCGGTATTTGGAATTAATATCGTTATGAATAAAGACGGCCGCCAGTGCCGTTTGGTCTGCGGACAGTGGCAGCAGGCCTGGGAGGAAAGCTGCCGGCTGGTGCAGCAGATCTCCGGCGTTCCCATCCGGGAAAAGGCGGATATCGTCATTGCAAGCTGCGGCGGGTACCCAAAGGACATCAACCTCTATCAAGGAATCAAGACGCTTTTGAATATGGGCCAGGCGGTCAAACCCGGCGGCACCATGATTTTTATCGCCCAGTGTCCCGACGGCGGAGGCGCGCCGGATTTCTTTGATTGGAGCCGTTCGCTGAAAACAAATTCGCTGGACGCGGATTTGCGGGCGGGATTTACCATCGCGGGATATATTTTCTACGCGGGCTGCGAGGTGATCCAAAACGGCCGGGTGATGATGCTGACCGAATTGTCCCCCGAGACGCTGCAGGATATGGGGATCGAGGGGTATACCGATATGAAGAGCCTTCTGGCAGCGGTGGACTTCTCCGGAAAAGATGTGATCGTCATGCCTCACGGCGGCAGTACAGTGCCTTATGTAAGCCGATGAGAACAAAAGAAAATGGGCTGCCTGAAAAGTGGGCTGTCTGCCTCCGGCTGAATCAGCGATAAAAAATTTAAAAAAACACTTGACAAAGGAATCGGTTTGTGGTTTTATATTGTCAAACCAAAAAACCGCAAACCGCAGAAGTGGAGATAAAACGGTTTACGCGCTTTCAGAGAGTCGGGGCAGGTGCGAGCCCGGCAGAGATGCGGAACTGACAAATGGACCACGGAGGGCGCGGGGAAAAGGACGAAAGTCCCCAGTATTCCGCGACGCAGCGCCAGCGTTACAGGGCGGGGAGTGTGTCGGCACTCCGCAGAGGTGGGCATGTTTTATATGCCAATCAAGGTGGTACCGCAGATGATTACAACATCTGTCCTTGTTTTTCAAGGACAGATGTTTTTTATTGCAAAAAGCACTGCCTGAGAAACCCTCGGATTCTTCCGACAAAAATATATTTTTTGAAAAGGAGAAACCCACTATGAAAACCATTCGAAAAATCGCAGCAATTCTTATCACGCTCTGCATGGCATTGACACTTTTTACCGGCTGCCAGCAGCAGTCCGCGGAGAAAATCGATATCGGCATCATCCAGCTGATTGAAAACGGCGCGTTCAACGATATGCGCGAGGGCTTCATCCAGCAGATGAAAGACAAAGGCTATGACGAGAGCAAAGCGAATTTCCATTACAAAAACGCCCAGGGCGATTCGACCAACCTTAACACCATCTGCCAGGAAATGGTAGATAAAGGCATGGATCTGGTAGTGACCATCGCCACTCCCGCTTCCCAGGCAATGGTAAATCTGGAAAGCGATATCCCCGTATTTTTCATCTCGGTTTCCAACCCGGTAGGAGCACGGATTATCAGCGATATGGAAAAACCGGATAAAAACGCCACCGGTACCTCCAACGCCATCCCGGTCAACGAGATTTTCGACCTGGCGGATCAGCTGACCCCCGGCTGCAAAACCTATGGCTTTTTGTATAACACCGGCGAGATCAACGCCGTGACGACCGTTGAAAACTGTAAAGCATATCTGGATTCCATCGGCCTTTCTTATGAAGAAGCGGTTGTAACCAACTCCTCCGAAGTACAGCAGGCTGCCCAAAGCCTGGTAGGCAAAGTAGACGCGTTCTTTATTCCCAATGATTCGGTCATCCAGAGCGCCATGAACCTGGTGGCGGAAGTTGCCCGTGAGGCCAAGATCCCCGCTTACTGCAGCTCTACCACGACCGTTGAGTCCGGCGGATTCGCCACTGTCGCCATCAGCGACACCGAAATCGGCGCAATCACCGCGGACATGGCGATTGAATACCTCGGCGGCAAAGCCATTGAGGAGATCCCGGCGGTTGTCGTGCCGGCTACCGATATCGTTGTCAATAAGACTACGGCAGAAGCGATCGGCGCAAACATCCCGGAAGATATCTCTTCCACCGCGACTCTGGTAGAAGACGCGGCAAAATAATTCCGGCAGGAACAACCGCCTGGCTCGCCAAAGGGCCGGATGAAAAGGAGATTGCATTATGACATTGGTAGTCGGCTCTTTGCAGCTGGGCTTCATTTACGGATTGTTGGCAGTGGGCGTGTATATCGCCTTCCGCATTCTGGATATTCCCGACCTGTCGGCGGAGGGAACATTCACCTTCGGGTTGGCGGTTTCAGCGGCGCTGACCGCCAAAGGTCATCCGCTGATGGGCGTGCTCTTCGGCCTCTTGGCCGGATGTCTGGGCGGCGCGGTTACCGGCCTGCTGCAGACCAAGCTGCGAATCCACCCCATTTTGGCAGGTATCCTGACCATGAGCGGCCTGTATTCCGTGAACCTGGCGGTTATGGGCTCCAGTTCCAACATTTCACTGGTGGGGCTGGACACCTTGTTTCGAATGGCCTTTGACCTGTTTCCCGAAGTGGATAAGGAACTCATCAAGCTGGTTTTGTCGGCCCTGTTCTGCGCGGTGCTGGTAGCGGTCCTGGCCATTTTCTTTAAAACGAACGTAGGCCTTTGCATCCGGGCGACCGGAGACAACGAAGATATGGTGCGGGCCTCCTCTATTAATGTGGATGCGACCAAGATTCTTGCGCTGGCGATCGGCAACGGCTGCATCGGCTTGTCTGGTGCGCTGCTGGCCCAGTATCAGGGCTTTGCGGATATCAGCTCCGGTATCGGTATCGTGGCGGTGGGCCTGGCTTCGGTCATCATCGGTGAGCGGATTTTTGGCCAGCGCGGTGTGACCTGGGGCCTGGTCGTTACGGTAGCGGGTTCGGTGGTTTATCGTCTGATCATCGCCCTGGCGCTGAAGAGCAACCTCTTCCCGGCTTACTTCTTGAAAATTGTCTCGGCGGTCATTGTGGCGGCGGCCTTGTCCGTACCGGCGGTAAAAGAGGTGCTGGTCCGCAGGAAAATCAAAAAGGAGGGGCTTCGCAATGCTGTACATCCGTGACCTGACCAAAATTTTCGCTCCGGGTACTCCCAATGAACACACGGCGCTGGATCATTTGGACCTCACGCTGGAACCGGGCGAATTCGTCACCGTTATTGGGTCCAACGGCGCGGGGAAATCCACCTTGTTTTCTGCGATTGGTGGTTCTTTCTGGCCAGACAGCGGTTCCATCTTTCTGGATGGAAAGAATATTACCTACGATCCCGAGCATAAGCGGGCTTCTCAAATCGGCCGTCTGTTCCAGGACCCGATGAAAGGGACGGCCCCGCATATGACCATTGAGGAAAACCTGGCGCTTTCTTATTCGCGCAGCCAGCGCCGCGGCCTGCGCATGGCAGTATGCAAAAAAGACCGGAACTTTTTCCGGGAATCCCTGGCCGAATTCGGTATGGGGCTGGAAGACCGGATGGACGCCAAGGTGGGGCTTTTGTCCGGCGGACAGCGGCAGGCGCTGACGCTGCTGATGAGCACCATTGTGCCGCCCAAGCTGCTTTTGCTCGACGAGCATACGGCGGCTTTGGACCCGGCTACCGCGGAAAAAGTCATGGACATAACCAACAACATTGTGCGGAAAAACCGGCTGACGACCTTGATGATTACCCACAACATCCAATCCGCGCTGACCTGCGGCAGCCGCACGATCATGATGGACAGCGGAAAAATCATTCTGGACCTTTCCGGGCAGGAACGGGAACAGATGACCGTCACCGGGCTGATGGAGCTGTACTCTGCCAAGCAGCACAAAACACTGGATAACGACCGGATGCTTCTGCTCTGAAAAGAAAGCGGCCGGCTGTATCATCCAAACGGCATTGCTGCCTGCCGTTTGTTGCGCTCCAACACAAAAGATGCTGAATATGCTGGACACCGTCTCCACAGGGAGACGGCGTCTGTTGCTTTTTGCAAAGATTGTCTTATAATAATAGGTATCATTGAAAAGAAAGGGGTTCGCCTGTGTATTCCTTCTATGAATATCTGACCTTTTTTGTCATCTATTCCTTTTTGGGGTGGTGTGCGGAGGTGATTTTCAATACCATCAATACAGGACATTTTGTCAACCGGGGATTTCTGAGCGGCCCGGTCTGCCCGATTTATGGCTTTGGCATGGTTATTGTGGTGTTTTGCCTTACGCCGCTGCAGGATAACTGGTTGCTTTTGTTTTTCGGTTCGATGGTGCTGACCAGCGTGCTGGAGTTGATTACAGGATATGTGTTGAAAAAAGCGTTTCACACCAGTTGGTGGGATTATTCAGACCAACCATTTAACATCGGCGGGTATATCTGTCTGCGCTTTTCCATCCTGTGGGGGCTGGGCTGCGTCATGGTAATGGATCTGATCCATCCGGCGATCACCCGGTTTGTCCGCTGGATTCCTGTGCCGGCCGGGGAGATCATTGTGGGGATATGCCTGTTCTTTTTTGCCTGTGATTTTTATGTGACAGTGGCGGGTATCCTCCAATTCAACCGCCGGCTCAAACGGTTGGAAGAGGTCAGCAATCTGATGCACGAGCTCTCGGAGGATATTGGCAGCGGCCTGGCGGAGGGTGCCCTGAAGTTGGCCGAAACGGGGGAGAAACTGAGGGAATCTTCCTCTCAATGGAAAGCGGAAGCAGAGCAGAAACGGGAGATGCTTCGCGATACGATAGAAGCCAAACAGGAACAGATGCACTTGTCGGCGGAACAGAGAAAGCAATCGATGTTGGAGTCGCTGGAAGAGAAGAAGGCGCGCTTGGCACAGTTGTCGCAGGAATATGAGCGAACCCTGCAGGAAAAAATGCCGGTCCGGTTGCTGAAAGCGTTCCCCAACGCGCGTTCAGAGCGGTATAATGCGGCGATGGAAAAAATCCGTGAGAAAATCTCTGCCAAAAAGAAAAAAACAGATCAGGAGAAATAATCTGTTTTTTGGGAAAAGGCAAAGACGGCCCGGAACGATTCGCGAAAGCACAAAGCACGAAAAAGTTGGTGCCTTTATCACAATCTTTGAAAAATTATTTGACTGTAAAAAAAGCCGCGGCATAGCCGCGGCTTTTTTGGTTCGGAAAGGGTTTACTGTTCGCCGGGGATCAACTTTGCTTTTTGCAGGATCACAACGATGACCGGAACCAGGAGCAGCTGCAGGATAATCCCGGGAATCGCCCCCAATACCGATCCGGATAAAAAGGCCGACCAGGTAAAGGCGCCGCCTTTGATGCCCAAACAGATCATCATGGCCGCCCCCCAGACAATCCGCCCGCCGATCATGGCAGCAAGAAGATCCACATAAAGGAACAAAGGCTTTTTCGGCAGCTTTTTGTAGCAGATGCCGGTGATCGCGCCGTAGGCAGCCAGCTCAAACGCCATCGCTACTGCGGTGGGGAAGATGGGCGGCATTCCCAGCGTCAGGGAGCGCAGCAGCGGTGCGACAAAACCGACAGCCAGGCCGTAAGGCCATCCGCATACAAAGCCGCAGATCAGCACCGGAAGATGCATTGGCAGAAGCATGCTGCCGATTTCCGGAATCTGCCCGGTCAAAAAGGGCATCAAATAGGCCAGGGCCAAAAACAGCGCCGACAGCACAAGTTTTTTTGTTGATTGATTTTTCATGGGTTTACCTCCTGTTGTTTGGATAAAAGTGTCTTAATCAAAGCATACAACTGAAAGCTTGCTCCAGGTCAAGCTTTTTGGGGCAAGGCAGATGCGATTTTCCAATGGCCGCAATACGCCCCAAAGGTGATACCTTATAAAGAAAGCGGGGAAACTCCAATCATTTCCCCGCGGGCCTTTAGGCTTTCTGCGCCAGATAATCGTTGATTTTCTGCACCAGTTCGTCTACATTCGCACCGTGTACTTCACAGGCCTCTTCCAGGCTCTCCATCGCGGAAGCAGGGCAGCCAACACAGTGCATTCCCATCTCAAAAAGGAATTTAGCGGTATTCATATCATTTGCCAGCAGATCGCCGATCAAAGTGTTTTTTGTTACGGTCATGGTTTCCTCTCCTTACATTATAATGAAAAAATTATACCCGATTTGCCGCCGTTTGGCAAGTGCGGGATTTTTCCTTGCAAACGGGAAAAAGATGTAATAGGATGAGACAAAATTCATGGAAAAGGAGAAATGCTTTTTGTTGACCGCATATGCTTCGGCAATTGTCGCACAGCAGGAGGTTTGTGTGAACTGATTTTGCAGGGCCTCCGTAAAGTGATTGATAACTTTAGGAGGATATGATTTCAAGTGAGTTATTTTCAAAATAAAAAAGAGGAAAAATCCGGCGAAGAGGGAGAAAGCAGTTTTGTTTGTCAGGTGTGCGGCGCGTTGGTCGTTTCCAAAAATGCCGGCAGCCGTCACCGCAATCACTGCCCGTTTTGCCTGTCCAGCGTTCATCTCGACCATATTCCCGGGGATCGGGCGGCCTGCTGCGGCGGCGTTATGGATCCGGTCGGAGTTTGGGTTCGTAAAAACGGCGAGTGGGCCCTGATTCACCGATGCCGCAAATGCGGCGTATTCCATTCCAACCGCATTGCCGCTGACGACAATCCGCTTCGGCTGATGTCCATTGCGGTGAAGCCGCTGGCCTCTCCGCCTTTTCCGTTGGACCAGCTGGCAAGGCCAATGCCGCCGGAAAAAACGGCTGTTCCAACAGAGAGCGGCCAGGATAAAAAGAAATAGACAAAAGGCCCCGGAGAAAACTCTCCGGGGCCTTTTCTGACCGTATGCATGGGGCAAGATGTTTTTCGGGGACTCTTCCTTTGACAGAGGAAATGCAGTGAAAAGCAAAATTACGGAAAACTTTCATTCTCCTCTTGATTTTTTCCTTATCTGGGGCTATAATGTGTAAACGGTGCAGGAATTGCGTCTTTGTGAATGACTTTTATAAAAATCGCAAAAAATCCTGCTTTTTCATCCCAAACTTTTGGGAAGCGGCTAGCAAACCAGGAAAAAGTGTTTTGCGTTGACAGGAGGAAAAGTATCATGCGTGTTGAGACCGACCTGATTGGAACCAAGGAAATTGAAAAAGACGCTTATTATGGCCTGCAGACATTGCGTGCCTATGAGAACTTCAACATCACCGGGCGCCGGGCTCACCCGGAGTTTATCCGCTCCCTGGCTGCGGTGAAAAAGGCTGCGGCCATCACCAATTGTCAGACCGGCGAGCTGTCTGAAGAGAGAAAAGACGCTATTGTGCAGGCCTGCGATGAAATCCTGGCAGGGAAAATGCACGACGCCTTTATCACAGATTCCATTCAGGGCGGCGCAGGTACTTCTTTTAATATGAATGCAAACGAGGTCATTGCCAACCGGGCGATTGAAATCCTGGGAGGGGAAAAAGGCGATTATTCGATCGTGCACCCCAATGACCATGTCAATATGTCCCAGTCTACCAACGACGTCATCCCTACTGCGGGAAAAATCACTGCCATCAAGCTTTTGCAGGGGGCGAACTTCCAACTGGCCCGTTTGATCGGCGCGCTGCGGAAAAAAGAAAAAGAATTTGACCATATTTTGAAAATGGGACGTACCCAGATGCAGGATGCGGTCCCGATCCGTCTGGGCCAGGAGTTCGGCGCTTACCGCGCCGTTGTCGAACGGGATCTGGGCCGCATGACCCATATCACCGATGAGCTGATGTACGTCAACATGGGCGGTACTGCCATTGGCACCTGCATCAACGCGGACGAAAGCTATGTCAGTGCCATTGTGTCCAATTTGTCCGCCGTTACCGGACTGGATCTGCGCCAGGCCAAAAACCTGATCGACTCCACCCAGAATCTGGACTGTTTTGTCACCGCCTCGGCCACCATGAAAACCTGCGCGGTCAACCTGTCTAAGATTTCCAACGACCTTCGAATGATGTCCTCCGGCCCCCGCACCGGTTTCCATGAAATCAACCTGCCGCCCAAGCAGAATGGTTCTTCCATCATGCCCGGCAAGGTCAACCCGGTCATCCCCGAGGTAATGAGCCAAGTGGCGTTCAACATCATCGGCAATGATATGACCATTACCATGGCGGCGGAAGCGGGACAGTTGGAACTCAATGCGTTTGAACCGGTCATTTTCTACAAATTGTTTGAGTCGATCACTACGCTTACTGGCGGCGTCCAGACCTTTACCGACAACTGTATCTGCGATATTACCGCCAACGAGGAACACTGCAAGGAACTGGTGGATCACAGCGTTGGTATCATCACCGCTATCTGCCCGCGGGTAGGTTATTCGGTGGCGGCGGATATTGCCAAAACCGCTATTCGCACCGGCGCTTCGGTCAAGGATGTGTTGATCAGCCGTAATCTGTTAACGGAAGAAGAGATCAACAAGCTGCTGGATCCTTATGCGATGACCTGATTGGAAACATTGCGAATGAAAAAACACCGGAGAGATCTCCGGTGTTTTTTGTTGCGGTTTATCGGTCGAATCGATAAGAAAAAACACATATTTCGTAATTTTCTTCAGGAAATATACCTATTGTATCAAATCCTGACGAAGAATAAATCTTTCGCAGCGCCGTATTCCCTGCCCAACAATCCAGGTACAGATTTTTTTGGGCGTTCCGGGCCAAATCGCAGGCAAAGCGGAGAAGTTCTCTGCCAAGTCCTTTGCCTTGCCATTCGGGAAGCAATGCCAAGCGATACAAGTACCATTGCTCGTCAGGGCCGCTGCCGCCGGGCAGCCAGGGCGCCAATGGCAAAGGGTGTAGGGAAAAGGTGCCGACGAGTACAGATTTTTCTTTCGCGCTCCAGACCCAACCCTTCTGGATTTCCGCTTTTATTTGGGCAGGGTCCCAGGGATATTCCCACTGCATGATTCCTTTTTGATGCAGCTGCGCAGTCGCTTCATTCAGTAGCGTGGTAATAGAATCGACATCTGGCAAACCGGCTTTTTGAATCGAAAGTGCCATCATTTTTCTCCTTTCGCGGAAAAGGTTGATACGGAACAATTTTATGATACCATATTGGGAGAAACTGTGGTATAATAACTTCACATTGCGGCGAAGAAATACGGATTGTACTGTTAGAATCCCGAAAAGATTCAGCAGATGCCGGGGATAGACCAGAGCATCGGGCAATCGCCGGCGGCATGTACCGGCAATTCGCCTGCCCAGGAGGAAACAGATGGAGATTCGTGCCTATCAACCGGAGGATCTGGAAGAGGTCTACCGCCTTTTTTACGATACCGTACATTCTGTCAACCGTGCCGATTATGCGCCGGCCCAATTGGATGCCTGGGCGCCTGTGGAGATGGATCGTTCCCGCTGGGCCGATTCTCTTCTTTCTCACACGACCTGGGTTGCCTGCGAAAGCGGCTGTATTATCGGTTTTGGCGATTTGGCGGAAGGCGGTTATCTGGATCGGTTGTATGTTCATAAAGATTTTGTTCGCAGAGGCGTCGCCTCCGCTTTGCTGAAGCGGCTGGAGGCGTCGGCGGCCTGCCAGGGCTGCGGCCGCGTTTATGCAGAGGCTTCCATCACCGCCCGTCCGTTTTTTGAGCATTGGGGCTACCGTGTGGTGAAGCGGCAGGAAAAACCGCTGCGCGGTCAGGTGTTTCTTAATTTTGTCATGGAAAAAATGCTATAAAGATGATTAACAAAGGAGGAAATCCCATGAAAAATCCAATTGTGACCATTGAAATGGAAAACGGAAATAAAATGAAAGTGGAGTTATATCCGGAAATTGCGCCGAATACCGTAAAAAACTTTGTGTCTTTGGTGCGCAAGGGCTTTTATGATGGAGTGATTTTCCATCGCGTCATCCCCGGTTTCATGATCCAGGGGGGAGATCCCCAGGGCGTAGGCGTGGGAGGCCCCGGCTACAGCATCAAAGGGGAATTCTCGGCCAACGGCTTCCACAATCCGCTGAAGCACACCAAAGGCGTGATTTCGATGGCGCGCTCTTCCCGTCCGGACAGTGCCGGCAGCCAGTTCTTCATCATGGTAGATGATGCGCCTCATCTGGATGGAAGCTATGCGGCGTTCGGAAAGGTAATCGAGGGAATCGAAGAGGCAGACCGTATTGTGTCGGTCAGACGGAATCTGTCGGACAAACCGTTGGAGGATCAGCGAATGGCGAAAGTGACGGTTGAAACGTTCGGCGAAGAGATCGGAGAACCGGAGACCCTATAAAAGCCGCAGGCGCGGCCTCTTATTTTCAACAGATCAACAAAAAAGCCTGCTCTTAAGGGACGGTGTTCTTAAGACAGTTAACAGCCACAGTAGTTTGCACTGCTGTGGCTGTTCTTACGCTTTATCCTGTTATGTGATAATATGGAACCAAACGGACCTGCAAATCTTGAATTTGTGAGGATAATTATGATAAAGTTTTTGAATGATATAAGGAATGCAGAAAATCTTATATCCAATAATAGAAAAATTATAAATACCATAGCTCTATTGTTCCTTGGAATAGCGTTGGGGACGTTTTCAAAACTTTTGGATTTTCGTCAAACTGAACTTCCAAGTGTGCTTATGGCGATAGATGGAGCATTAGATGTTCATAATTTCCTTGGACGTTTTGCAATTTGGGTATTGATTGCACTGTGTATTTCTATTTATAGTAATTCTGCAATAAGAGCAAGCATTAATGTTTTTGTATTCTTTGTTGGTATGGTTGCAAGTTACTATTTGTATTCAAACTATATTGCAGGATTTTTTCCAAGAAGTTATGCGATGATTTGGTTTGGATTTACAGCTGTTTCTCCATTATTGGCTTTTGTCTGCTGGTATGCAAAGGGGAAAAGCAAACTGGCATTTATACTGTCGGCACTGATTTTGGCAGTATTGTTCAATATGTGCTTTGTATATGGATGCTGGTATTTTAATGTAAGGTCTGTTATGGAAGTGATAGTCTTTATTATTGGACTTATTGTTTTGAGGAGAGACACATTGAGGAGTTCTGCGCTAATGGGAACAATAAGTATAGTTCTTGCATTTCTGTTTAATATTGTTATTCCATTCCATTGGGGATAGACAACTTCCAGTTTGTCGAACAGATACTAAGGGCGCACTTCTATACGGGGCAAGCCCCGTATGTGCGCTCTGCGAGGCCGAACAACCCGGACACCTTGAATGTCCGGGCTGTTTTGCGTCACTGCGTTCCGAACAAGGGGCTGAACCCCTTGCGCCGCTTGGCGGCTTTCCTCTCAAGGTAAAAGGCGTGACCAGAGCCACGCCTTTTTCGTACTTAACTGTCTTACCAGCACCGCCCTAAAAGAGCGGGCTTTTTTCTTTGGTCGAATCTATGTTTTGCTTGATATGCCGCAGACAAAGGAAATCTAATTGGATTCCTCAATGATTTCTTCCGCTTTTACATGGTCGGAGGAACCGGCAGTAATAATCTCGACAAATGTGTTTTTGTCGTGCAGGTAATAGTGTTTCAGATGCGCGTTGGAATCCTGCGGGATGGTGCTGATCGCATAGCCTTTGTACTTCCCGATGTTCCAAACTTGCGGCAGGGAAGTTTCGCTCATTTCATCCTGCATTTTATCGAACAGGCCGAAAGCGAAATTTTCCAGGCTGTATTCGTTTCGGTCTTCCTTGACGGAAATACGGCAGGTCTCCAATGTTTTTCCGTTCAGCAAAAAGATTTCTTCCGTTGTATAAGCTTCCGGCTGAGAACACAGCAGGTTTCCTTCTTCATCCACATAATCACGAAGCAGCTCCACATCCTGAGCAATGGCCTCAGCTTCTTCATCTGTTATTACAAACCAGGGAGCAGGGAAGGAAAAGGAAAGATTCATCGACGGAATGGAAACAGTATCCCCCTCCACCTTAACGCAATAATCGGCGGAAGAACCGGTGCATCCCGCCAATAAGGGGATCAGCACGGCGACAGCCAGCAGCAGGGAAATGAAACGATTGGTTTTTATCATACAGACAAATTCCTTTCTGATGTGAAATAGCAAGGGAAGCGTCAGTTTTTTGCCGCAGTCAGCAAAGCTTCCCGACGGCCGGGAAAGAAAAATTCCAGCGCGTATTGCAAGGATTGATCCCAGAAACCCCACTCGTGGGTGCCGGGCCACTCCCGATAGGAAAATTCATACGGCAGCGATTGGATGACGTCCCGAAAACGGGTGTTATGCGTATACAGAAAATCTTCTGTTCCGCAGGTGACCATCACTTTTGGCCGCTGCTGCTCGGGAAGCCGGGCAGTTTTTTCCACCAGATAAAACAAATCATCCTCCGGCTTTATTACAAGATCTTCTCCGAAAATCGCCTTTGCTTCTTCCAGCAGCCCGGGTTCCGTTTGGGCAAGGGTAGCACGCAGCGCTTCCATATCCAGGCATCCGGAAAATCCGGAGCACCCCGCAAACAGGTCGGGACGGCGCAGGCCTAATTTAATTGCCCCATAGCCGCCCATGGAAAGACCAGCCACGAAGCGATCTTCCCGCCGGGCGCTCAGATGAAACAGCCGCTGGCAGGCGGCCGGCAGTTCTTCCGTCACATAAGAAAAATAAGAAAGGCCCATGGCCATATCCGTGTAAAAGCTGCGCTGTACTTCGGGCATTACCAATGCGACACCGTAGGCGTTCGCATACCGCTCCGCTGAGGTCATGCGGGTCCAGACATCCGCGTTTTCCCCATGCCCGTGCAGCAGGTAGACAACAGGGCATTCCGCTTCCGGCACCGTGGCCCGGTCAAAGGGCAGAACGACCGCAAGGCCGGTATCCATGCCCAGCGAGTGAGAACGCAGAGAGCCTTTGAAAAAAGCCATAAAAAGCCTCCTTTTCAAAAGATGGGCCGGTTTGCTGTCCGGCCAGTAGCCATATTCTAGCACTTTGCGCGGGAAAAAACAACATCAGAGCCTCAAAAGGCGGCTGATATTTCCGGAAAAGATCGCTTCCTTTTCCGAATCAGAAAGGTCCAGCGCCTCGATCATCACCTTTTCTGTCCGCGGGTCGCTCCAGGGACAGTCGCTGGCGAAAAGGATTTTGTCTGCTCCGTGGGCTTTGATGATCCGCTCCAACTGGATGGGGTCGATCTGGCCGGCGCAGCAGGCGGTGTCCAACCAGACCGGGGCACCTACCAGCCAGCGCTCCACATCGTCCCACAGGCGCATTCCGCCCATGTGGGCGAGAATCAGCTTCAATCCGGGGCAGGCGTCCAGCACCTGGCGGCAGGCGCTGGGCCGGCAATGGATGTGTTTGGGAGAAAGCGGGTCAAAGCCTGCATGGACGACCACGCACAAATCAAGATCCCGCGCTTTTTGAAAGATGGGCAAAACGCGGGGCTCATCCATATCGAAATCCTGGTAATCCGGGTGCAGCTTTATACCCTTCAGGCCCAAAGCCGCGATCCGCTCCAGTTCCGCCTCCCAATCGGGCGCGTCCGGATGAACCGAGCCAAAGGGGATGACCGTGTCGGAAGCGATGGAGGCGCAAAAATCATTGATGGATTTCTGCTGGGACGGTTTGGTAGCGATATTTAAGAAAACACCTTTATCCACCCCCCACTCCCGCATTTTTTCCAAGGTGGAAGACAGCGTTCCGTCGGTCTGGTTGTCGTATCCCGAGACCGCTGCCAATTTTGGGATTACTTTGGGGGCCAACGGGTCGGGGAAAATATGAATATGAGAATCAATAAGCATGAAAAACGACCTCTCTGTCTGTGAACGAATAGAATATGCATCTTTATTTACTTTTATTATACTCACACTTTCCTTTATAAGCAAGGGCAGGGCAGAGGGTCCGCTCCCTTTACAGCGGCACGGTTTTATGATATTTTGAAAGTTAGAAAGAGGGGACGCATATGACCGAAAATTTTGCACACAGGGGATTCAGCGCCGCATATCCGGAGAACACCATGCTTGCGTTTCAAAAGGCGCATGAAGCAGGCTGCCACGGGATTGAGATGGATGTGCACCTGAGCGCCGATGGAGAGCTGGTGGTCATCCACGACGAACGGGTAGACCGCACCACCGACGGCAGCGGTTGGGTCGGCTGTATGCGTTTTGACCAGCTGCGGCGGCTGAACGCTTCCGGCCAGAGCGAAAAGCAGGCGGGCCGAACCCAGATCCCGGCGCTGCAGGAAGTGCTGGAGTGGTGCAGGCAGACCGGACTGCGGCTGAATCTGGAGCTGAAGACCAATGTCTGCGAGTATCCGGGAATCGAACAGAAAGTGATCGATATGGTTTTCGGCATGGGCATGCAGGAGAGGATTATTTTATCTTCTTTTAACCATTACACCATGCTGCGGTGCAAAAAAATTGCGCCGCAGATACCCTGTGGCGCGTTGGAAGAAAGTTGGATCGTCGATTTGGGCGGGTATGTGAAAAACCTGGGCCTGGAGTGCGTACATCCGCAGCACTGGTATTTGACCGATGAGAATATGGCCCAGTTAAAAAAGCAGGGCCTTCGCGTCCATACCTGGACCGTGAATGAACCGGAGCAGATGCGCCGTCTGATCCGGCTGGGAACCGATATCGTCATCACCAACCATCCGGACCGGATGGCAGAGGAGCTGCGGAACAATCCGGCGGTAGTGTAGTCCGGGCGGATCAAGATGCAGGAGCAAAAAAACAAAGGCCGGAGAAAAAATCTACAGAATTTTGTTCCCTGTTCGGCTTCAGTTCCGGAAGAAAATACCGGATTAACCGGAAAAAAGGGCAGAAAAAAAGGCTGATTGATGAGGTCAGCCCTTTTTCCCGGTTAAAATTATCTATTAGGAGAAGCAATAAGATGAGGAACCAAATTTACTCTTGTTGTCCTGATGAGTCTATTATAGCCATACTTGGCGGATTTGTAAACAGTTTTTTGTGCAAAAATACAAAAACCGGGATTAACTACGAAAGAACAATCTGATTTTTGGCGTTTTCTCCTAAGTATTTTGTAGGCTATCTTTTATATTTTGCGCTATTTTGCCAAAGGAGAAGAAGTATTTTGGAATATCAACAGGTTTTGCCAGCTGTTTTTGTAAATCGTCCCAACCGATTTGTGGCAATCTGCACGCTGGAAGGAAAGCAGGTTGCTGCGCATGTAAAAAATACAGGCCGCTGCCGGGAGCTGCTGATCCCGGGCGCACCGGTGCTTTTGCAGTATCATCCGGAACCGGGGAGAAAGACGCAGTATACGCTTACCCATGTGCAAAAGGGAGAGCGGCTGGTACATATCGATTCCCAGGCGCCGAATCGTCTGGTGGAGGAGGCGCTGCGGCAGGGCAGGCTGACGCTGCCGGGATTGGGGACGCCGCAGCTGATACGCCCGGAGACTTTTTACGGTGAATCCCGTTTTGATTTTTATATGGAAGCCGGGGAAAAGAAGGCTTTTGCGGAAGTAAAAGGTGTAACGCTGGAGCAGGACGGATGGGCCAGGTTCCCTGACGCGCCTACCGAGCGGGGCGTAAAGCATTTAAAGCATCTTGCCTGTGCCGCGGCGCAAGGGTATTTGTGCTACGCGATTTTTGTCATCCAAATGAGCGGGATCAAAGGCTTTTCGCCGAACTGGAGCACCCATCCCGCTTTTGGCGAGGCTTTGCTGCAGGCGAAAGACGCAGGGGTGATCCCGCTGGCATTTGAGACGCAAGTGCAGCCGCAGCGGGTCGAATTGGCCGGACCGGTAATGATCGATTATAGGAAAGGAAGAAAAGAACCATGCTGACCGATACCAAAAAAATGCTGAACAAAGCCAGGGACGGAGGATATGCCGTGGGCGCGTTCAACGCGGAAAACGCCGAAATGGTTTTTGCAATCATAGAGGCGGCGCAGAAATGCAAAGCGCCGGTCATCATCCAGACGACCCCATCTACGCTGCGCTATCTTCCGCCGGCGTGTTTTGCGGGTATTGTCGCCGCGGCGGCAAAAAACGCATCGGTGCCGGTAGCGCTCCATCTGGATCATGGGGACAGCCTGGAACTGGTGAAAGAATGCCTGGACGCGGGATATACTTCGGTCATGTTCGACGGTTCCCGCCTGCCTTTCGACGAAAACGCCGACCTTACGGCCCAGGCGGTGCAGATGGCCCGGGCCTGCGGCGCCAGCTGCGAGGGGGAATTGGGCACTGTCGGCGGAAAAGAGGATTCTCTGGAAACGCAGGCAGGAGCGTATACCGATCCGGAACAGGCGGCTGTTTTTGCCGGCAGATCCGGCGTAGACAGCCTGGCGGTAGCGGTAGGGACTGCCCATGGCGTTTACCGTACGGCTCCAAAGCTGGATTTGGCCCGCATTCCGCTGATCCAGGCCGCGGCGAATCTGCCTCTGGTGCTGCACGGCGCCTCCGGCCTTGCGGATTCTGTCGTGCGGGACGCAGTGGCAAAGGGGATGGCCAAGGTCAATTTTGCAACCGAATTGCGGCAGGCGTTTACCGAAGCGGTCCGCAAAGCTTTGGCGGATGACCCGCAGATGTTCGACCCCAAAAAATATCTGCTTCCGGGAAGACGGAGCGTGCAGAAGCTGGTGGAACAAAAGATTCAGGTCTGCGGCGCGGTTGGGCAGGCGTAACGGTTTGCAAAAGAAAAAACAGCATTTCCAGAAAAGTTGACGTCGGATTTTCTTTGTGCTATTTTATTTAAATAATAAAATAGCTGGAGATATAGCCATAAAAAGCAAATGATACCGATTCAGGAGGGAATTTTTGCATGAACATCAAAATCACGGCAGACAGTACCTGTGATTTGTCGAAAGAACTGGTTGAAGAAAATGAAATCGAACTCCTTCCGCTGTATGTCGTCAAGGAAGGGGTATCCTACCGGGACGGGTTGGAGATTGCGCCGCAGGATATTTTTGATTTTGTAGCGCAGGGAAACGAACCGTGCAAAACCGCGGCGGTCAGCGTGGCGGATTATGAGGATTGTTTTTCCCGCCTTTCTCCCCAGTACGATGCGGTGATTCATATCAATCTCAGCGCGGAGTTTTCCAGCTGCTATCAAAACGCCTGTCTGGCGGCGCAGCAGTTTTCCAATGTATATCCGGTGGATTCCCGCAACCTTTCCACCGGCAGCGGACATATCGTCATGGAAGCGGTGCGCCTGGCAAAGATGGGGCTGTCCGCGCCGGATATCGTTCGCCGGCTGCAGGATTTGACCAGCCGGGTGGAAGCGAGTTTTCTGATCGACAGTCTGGAATATCTGCACAAGGGAGGGCGCTGTTCCTCTTTGGCTGCGCTGGGGGCCAATCTGCTTCACCTGAAACCTTGCATTGAGGTAGTGGACGGGAAAATGAAGGTAGGCAAAAAATACCGCGGAACGTTTGAAAAATGTCTGCTTGCCTATGTGAAAGAGCGGTTGGACGGGCGGGATGATCTGGTGACCGATCGGATTTTTGTGACCCATACGCCCTGCGATGCCAAAACTGTGGAAGCGGTGAAAAAAAGTGTGAAGCAATACGGCGGATTTAGCCAAGTCACCGAAACGCAAGCGGGATGCACCATATCCAGCCATTGCGGGCCGAATACGCTGGGCGTGTTGTTTATTCGAAAGTAAGGCGTGGAAACCATGGATTTTTTAAAAAGCTTAAAATGGAACGCGGCGGCGATTTCCATCGGATCGGTGTTTTTGGGGATCGTTTTGGCAGGATGGCCCGCCATGGCCGCCCGAACGGTCTGCTATCTGCTGGCGGTGGTGTTGGCGCTCGGGGCTTTCAGCTATCTGCTCAGCTATCTCAGTGGGCGCAGGCACGGACTGCCGTCAGGGATGGATCTGGTAATCGGCCTGCTGCTGGTATTGGCGGCGGCTTTTGTAGCGGCCAGGGCGGACAGCGTCATCGGGCTGATACCGCTGGTGATAGGCGCGGTATTCGCTGTGAACGGGGCGGTAAAACTGCAGCGGTCGCTGGAACTCAAGCAGGTAGAATACCGCGGATGGGGCATTGTCATGCTTTATGCGGTTTTGACCATTGGCTTTGGCGTTGTGCTGTTATTTAACCCCTTTTCCGCAGCTACGGCCATGATCCGGATTTTGGGAATCGGTTTTTTGGTCAGCGGCATTACCGACGTTGTAACAATGTGCAGCGTTTCCTGTCAGGTTCGAAAAAATATGCTGCCCGGCGTCAGCCGGTCGGACAAAGAGTTTGAATGAAAGAGCGGAACGTCCGCTCTTTTTTCTTTGCTCCGGCCCATCCGCTCCGTAACGGATTGGTATCGCTGCGGCCGGCTTTGTTTGCTCCAAAGGAAAAGCAAAGTGCGGCGTGTTTTTCTTTTTTTCGATTGTGACAAAGTGATAGCATAGAAAGAAAATTTTTCTTTTTTTGTAGCAAAAAGAGAACATCCGGCGTTCTCCTTTACAAAGAGAGAAAACACAGATTTTAAAGGCGGCAGGAAAATGGAAGAACTGAAAAAATGGGTGATTTCGGTGCTACTATACTTATTTTAGCTTGCTAAATGTCCGAAAAAGGAAAACAGCACCCCAGTAAAAAAAGAGCCGGAACGGCTCTTTTTTGCATGAGGCGGTATTTTTTGCTATGATGAAGAAAATAGAAAAAGGAAGTTGAGCGGATGGAGCGCAAAAAACTGGTCCGGAGCATACTTGGGCAGGTGATGGGAATTGGGATTGGCAGTTGGGTTGGAACCGTATCGGGCATTACGCTGTCCAATTGGAAGCGGGGAGAATTATCGGCGGCCGGATTCGGCTGGACCGTATTGGGATGCGGCATTGGCAGCCTTTTGGTGTCGGCCGTTTTTTTCGCAGTCAAGCTGGCGGCACAGAAAAGAAAGGACCGGGAGGCCGGTTCATAAAAATCGGGAGGGAAAAGGATGAGGCATGCTGGAACAGTCAGGCTGGAAACGCCGCGGTTGGTGCTGAGAAGGTTCCGGGAAGATGACGCGGCGCCCGCTTTCCGAAACTGGGAGAGCGATGAGAAAGTGACGGAATTTTTGCGCTGGTCCCCCTGCAAAACCCCGGAAGAGACTAGAAAAATTCTGCAAGACTGGATGATCAGTTACGCCAAAATGAATTTTTACCAGTGGGCGATCGTGTGTAAAGATGGGGCGGACGAGCCAATCGGAACCATCAGTGCGGTGGCTATTCACGAGAAAACTGCCGCAGTGGAAATCGGCTATTGCATTGGGCGAAGATGGTGGGGGAAAGGGATTGTGACCGAGGCGTTCCGGCGGATTATCCCCTTTTTCTTTGAGCAGGTGGGGGTCAACCGAATCTGCGCTCAGCACGACCCGAACAACCCGGGCTCCGGGCGGGTCATGGCCAAGAGCGGTCTTCACTATGAGGGGGCTCTGCGGCAGGCGGACTACAATAACCGGGGAATTGTGGATGCTGCGGTGTACAGCATTCTGGCGGAAGAATACCGGCCCGAAGATTATGACCGATAAGCCAAAACAAAAGAAAAGCGCGGTCTGCGGCCAAAATCAAAAGGAAATTTGGCGGGCAGGCTGTCGGACGGGATAAAAAACACCCCGGCCAGCACCCAGTGGATGCGGCCGGGGTATGTTTTCGACAGATGGCGCAAATCAGACGTTAAAGCGGAACAAAACCACATCGCCGTCCTGGAATACGTATTCCTTGCCTTCGGAGCGGACCAGGCCTTTCTCCTTGGCGGCAGCCATAGAGCCGCAGGCTTCCAGATCGTCGAAAGCCACAACTTCCGCCCGGATGAAGCCTTTTTCAAAGTCCGAGTGGATTTTGCCCGCCGCCTGAGGTGCTTTGGTCCCTTTTTTGATGGTCCAGGCGCGAACCTCCTGCTTGCCGGCGGTCAGATAGGAAATCAGGCCCAGCAGCTCGTATCCTTTTTGGATCAGACGGTCCAGACCGGAGGATTCCAACCCCAGCTCGTCGAGGAAAAGCTGTTTGTCCTCTTTGGACATATCGGCAATATCCTCTTCGATTTTGGCGCAGATGGGCAGTACCAGCGAGCCTTCCGCCTCGGCGATCTCGCAGACCTGCCGGTAAAAGGGGTTTTCCTCCAAAGAGCCGAGAAAATCATCCTCGCTCAGGTTGGCCGCGTAAATGACCGGTTTGGCGGACAGAAGAGAGATGGAGGAGAGAATCTGCTCTTCCTCATCGCTGTTGGTTTGGAACGAGCGGGCGGATTTTCCCTGCTCCAGATGGGCTTTGAGCCGCTGCAGCAGTTCCACCTCTTCCAGGTATTTTTTATCGGCTTTGGCCGCTTTCTGCGCTTTGTCGATCCGGCGTTCCAACACGTCGAGATCGGAGAAGATCAATTCCAGGTTGATGGTCTCAATATCCCGGGCCGGGCCGATTTCGCCGTCTACGTGGATGATTTCGGTGCTTTCGAAACAGCGGACCACATGAATGATAGCGTCCACTTCCCGGATATGAGATAGGAATTTGTTCCCGAGCCCCTCGCCTTTGGAGGCGCCTTTGACCAGACCCGCGATATCCACAAACTCGATGATGGCAGGGGTGTATTTGTCCGGATCGTACATTTTGGCCAGCACGTCCAGCCGCCGGTCCGGAACCGCCACTACGCCTACGTTAGGCTCAATGGTGCAGAACGGATAGTTGGCCGACTCGGCGCCGGCATTGGTAATAGCGTTGAAAAGGGTACTTTTACCCACATTGGGCAGACCCACGATACCTAATTTCATCTTGACATTTCGTCCTTTCAAAACGTTGTATGGGTTCTTTTTTCGGCGGCGTATGCCTTTTTCCCGGAAAACCTCTATACAAACGGGTTTTTACAAACTATAATTATACATAGAAAAAGCGGCGGCGGCAAGAGCGTTTCAGAATATCTGCAAAAGGTTTATAAATTTGTAACCTTTCGCGCTTTTTTTCGGGTATAATGGTATTCAGAATGCGGCGTTCGGGCTTTGCCCGGACTGGCAAGGAGGTAACAATATGGCAATGGGAAAGGTCCTGGTTGCGGACGATGATAAAAACATCTGCGAACTTTTGCGGCTTTATCTGGTGAAAGAAGGATTTCAGGTCGTTTTGGCCGGCGACGGGGAGGAAGCCCTTGCCCGTTTTTCGGCGGAAAATCCGGACATTATCCTCTTGGATGTGATGATGCCCAGGCTGGACGGATGGCAGGTCTGCCGGGAAATCCGTAAAAAATCGGAATGCCCGATTATTATGATCACTGCCAAGGGCGAGACTTTCGACAAGGTGCTGGGTCTGGAACTGGGCGCCGACGACTATGTGGTAAAGCCTTTTGAAACCAAGGAGATCGTGGCCCGGATCAAAGCGGTACTGCGCCGGACCGGAAAGAGCGCCGCAGAAAACGACATCAAGGAAGTCAGCTACGATAAGCTGGTGGTCAACATGACCAAGTATGAGCTGAAAGTGGACGGAAAAGTGGTGGATACCCCGCCCAAGGAACTGGAACTTCTGTATCATCTGGCCAGCAATCCCAACCGCGTATACACCCGTGACCAACTGTTGGACGAGGTGTGGGGGTTTGAGTATTATGGCGATTCCAGAACGGTAGACGTGCATGTAAAGCGCCTTCGCGAAAAGCTGGAGGGTGTTTCGGACAAGTGGACCCTTAAAACAGTCTGGGGCGTTGGCTATAAATTTGAAGTAAAAGAGTAATCTTTCACAGAAGGGCTTTTCCGCGGCAACCGGTGCCTTTTGGGTGCCGGCTGCCGCGGTTTTCTATTTCGGAAGGACGGATTGTTCGATGCAGAAAAATTTATTTACCAAATATTTTACCATCTGTACCGGTATGATTTTGGCGAGCATCACGGTGCTGGGCGCTTTGCTGATGGGATTTGCGTCTCAATATTTTCGCAGCGACAAGCTGAAGGTGCTGGACCGGTATGTAAGCCAGGCGGCAGCTTTGACATTAACCGATTATCAAAAGAATAACTATCTGTATTTAGATGAAAAAACGTTAACTTCGGTCTATTCTGTATTGGCCGATGCGATTGAAGCGACGATTTTCCTTTCTGATACCGAGGGGAACATTTTAATCTGCACAGACACGGACTTGTTTGTCACGGGGCAGAATACTGTGCCGGAAAGCATCCTGAAACAGACGGTGAACGGAAGCTATCAGGAAACAGGACGGTTAGGCGGCGCGTATAAAAGCAAAAACTACACAGTAGCGCAGCCAATCGGGCTGCCTAACGGACCAATTACAGGATTTGTCTTTATATCCGCTTCCGCCAACAGCCTGAGTGTTTTTTTGGGCCAGCTTCTCAATCTGTTCCTGCTAAGCTCCCTGACGATGGTCGTCATCGCTTTTATTGTCATCTATTTTGTGACGGCTCGTATGGTAAAGCCGCTGCGGGACATGCTGGTTGCGACCCAGAGCTTTTCCCGGGGGGATTATACGGCACGGATACAGGTCAACAGCAGCGACGAGATCGGCCAGCTGGCCAATGAGTTTAACTATATGGCGGAGGCTCTGGCACGCAATGAGGCGATGAACCGCAGCTTTGTGGCCAATGTTTCCCATGAGTTGAAAACGCCGATGACCACCATCGGCGGATTTGTGGATGGCATTCTGGATGGAACCATCCCGGCGGAGAAGCATCATCAGTATCTGACCATCGTATCCGATGAGGTGAAGCGTCTGTCCCGCATGGTCCGGTCTATGCTGGATCTGGCCAAAATCGAAGCGGGAGAGATGAAGCTGAATCCGGCGGAATTCGATTTGAACAGTACCGTCTGCCAGGTAATTTTTAGCTTTGAGCAGGCGATTGAGGCGAAAAACCTGGATATCATCGGACTGGACGTGGATAAGATTATGGTCAGCGCCGACCCGGACCTGATGCATCAGGTGATTTACAACCTGATTGAAAACGCAGTGAAGTTTGTCAATGAGGGCGGATACATCGAGGTGAAATACCACAGCGACGGCGCGCGCACACTGGTGGCAATCCGCAATTCCGGCTCCGGCATTGCGCCGCAGGATCTGCCCAACGTATTCGAGCGCTTTTATAAGACCGACCGCTCCCGCAGCCAGGACAAAACCGGCGTGGGATTGGGCCTTTACATTGTGCGCACAGTGATTCAGCTGCACGGCAGTGAAATCCATGTCAGTTCCAAAGAAGGGGAATATACGGAATTCGCATTTTCCATTCCCAGTGCCGGAACAAAAAGTTCACAAAATTTATTCAGAAAAAACGGATAATTCCCTATTTTTTTTAAAGAGTCCGTTACGCAATAGACATATTTTCTTTCTATAATAAAATCAGTTAAAAAAACAGCGGCGGATCCTGCGGGATGCAAAGCTTTTCAGGATACAAAGGAGGAATAGAGCATGAACGACATGGAAAACAATAACATGGCCGGCTCTTTGGAAAACAATCACTTGGCTGACGAAACCGCAGCGGCGGACCCGGAAGAAGCGGCTGCCGGTCCGGCACAGGAGAGCCAGGCTTATCAGTATCAGCCGCCGGTGAACCGGCAGGCGCCGCCTTCCGCCGGATATCCCTTTGCGCAGCAGCCGATGACAGGCGCGGGGCAGATCCCACCGCAGGGACCGAATTTTGCGGATCAATGGAACTTTCCGGAATACGGCGGTCCGCAAAAACCGCCGAAAAAGAAAAAAGGAAAAGGCCTGAAGATCTTCGCGGGAATTGTCGGGGCTTTGCTGGGCGTTACGGTGCTGAGCTTTGCCGTATTCGGCATTTACAGTTTGGTGGTACCGCAGCAAAACGTGGTGGAACCTCCGGCGCAGTCTCAAAACAAAGAGGAACTTCCCGCGAACGAGAATGTCCCCGAACTGCAGACCAACAGCAAACCGTCGGATAACACGATTTCCACCGACGGGACGCTGACCACGGCGCAGATCAACGAAAAAGTGGCGCCGTCGGTGGTCGGTATTGTGCAGTACCAGTCCAACTATTTTGAGCCGACGGGCGAGGGCTCCGGCATTATCCTTTCGGAAGACGGCTATATTGCCACCAACGCCCATGTGATCGAGGGAGCGGACAGCCTCGAAGTCGTCCTCAGCGACGGCATGACCTATCAAGGAACAGTCGTCGGCTATGACAGCAAAACCGACCTGGCGGTTGTTAAGATCGACGCTTCCGGCTTGACTCCCGCGGAGCTGGGCATTTCCGATGAACTGAAAGTCGGCGAAAAAGCCATTGCCATCGGCAATCCCGGCGGTTTGACCTACGCGGGTTCCGTTTCTGAGGGAATTATTTCCGGCCTGAATCGTTCTTTGCGGGCGGCAACGGATGGATATACCATGGACTTTATCCAGACTGACGCGGCCATCAGCCCCGGCAACTCCGGCGGCGCGCTGGTCAACGAATTCGGCCAGGTCATCGGCATCAATTCCCAGAAGCTTGCCGCCGACGGATATGAAGGCATCGGATTTGCCATTCCCATTGACGAGGCGCTGCCGATTTTAAAAGATCTGATGAATTACGGCAGAGTCACCGGACGGGTAAAACTCGGTATTTCCGCCTATGCGATCAATGAATATGTTGCCAGCGTCAACGGAATCCCCAGCGGTATCCTGATTGACAGTATCGACTCCAACTCCACCCTTTTGGATGCGGGCGTACAGGCCGGTGATGTCATTACCCAGGTGGAAGGTACCGCAGTCAACAGCTTTACCACCTTGTCCGACGTACTGCGCAATTATGCGCCGGGTGACCAGGTGAAAATGACGATTTTCAGAGCGAGCAGGTCTTCTTACGGCAGCTCCCGCTACAGCTATTCCTATGGCGGGCAGACCGTTCAGGGAAGCACTTTTGAAGTGACGGTAACGCTGATGGAGGATACCGGAACAACTTCCTCCGCCGGACTGCAGAACAACAGCACGCAAAAATAAAGAGGCTTAGCCGTATGATAAAAAGCGCCCGGACAGGAGTCGGGCGCTTTTCTTCTTGTTGCAAAAGATTCTTTTTTCCGGTAAAATAAAAAGGTCAGCTACCGTTTGTTTGATGTCGGAAGAAATTCGGGAGGTGCGGTTTATGTTCACCATTGTATTTCAGCAGGTATTCATCATGTTTTTGCTGATGTTGATTGGCTTTGTTTACGCAAAAACCACCGGTATGAAGAAAGAGGAGTGCAACCGCATCTGCAACATTCTTTTGATGATCGTGACGCCTTGTCTGTTATTGAGTAATCTGCAGCGTCCGTTCAGCCCGGAAATTGCGAAAGAAATGCTTTTTTCGCTGGCGCTTGCGGTTTTTTCCTCTTTTTTGGCGATTTTGGCCGCGCGGTTCCTTTTCCTCCCCCGTGGGCAGGAGGAGAACAGGCGGATTGAGCGCTACGGTGCCAGCTTCGGCAATGTGGGTTTTATCGGCATCCCACTGGTAACCGGCATTTTTGGCGCGGAATATGCGGTGTTCGCTGTTGTGTTCGTAGTGGTTTTCCATGTGCTTTCCTGGACAGTGGGGGTAGGCATCCTGAAAGGTTCGTTCCGGCAGATGTCCTGGAAAGAAGCGCTGCTGAATCCGGGGGTACTCAGCGCTTTGGTAGCGGTGCCGCTGTTTGTGTTGAACATTACGCTCCCCTCGCCTTTCGGACCGGTGGTCAACTATATTTCTTCGCTGAACACGCCTTTGGCCATGCTGGTGTGCGGTTTCTTCATTGCCGGTGTGGATTGGAAGCGGTTTGGGGAAAGAGGCGTTTTATACACCTCACTGACCCGTTTGGTGCTGATCCCTCTGCTGACCATGCTGTTATACTGGGCCTTGGGCCTGCATCACTGGATTGGAGACGGGGCGACGCTGGTGATGGTCAACCTGATTGCCGGGGCGTGTCCGTCAGCCATCGCCACCAGCATGATGTCGGCTCGTTACGGCTTGGACGGGGAATACGCGTCGGTCATCGTGGCGGTGACGACGGTGGGCTGCCTTGCCACGGTGCCGTTGATTGCCATGTTAGGTCAAATGATTTTTGTATAATCAAAAAGAAAATGGAAAAAAGGGACTGCAAAGCAGCCCCTTTTTCTTTTGCACGAAAATGCGAAAGGATGATTTTATTTGCTCTTTTGCCCGAAAGGATTGGAAAGCCGGAAGAAAGACTATTTTTCCCCATAGCGGCTTTGGGCAAAATGCCAGCTGTCAGCGCACATCTGGTCGATGCCGCGCTTGGCCTCCCATCCGAACAGACGGCGCGCTTTTTCCGTATCGGCATAGCAGGTGGCGATATCGCCGGGGCGGCGAGGCGCGATACGGTATGGAAGCTGACGCCCGCAGGCCTTGGAATAGGCCGAGACGATTTCCAGTACGCTGCTGCCCCGGCCGGTGCCGAGATTGACCGCTTCTACCCCCGTGTGTTCCAGCACATACTTTAATGCGGCCAGATGCCCCTGCGCCAGGTCCACCACATGGATGTAATCCCGAACGCCGGTACCATCGGGCGTGTCGTAATCGTTGCCGTATACCACCACCTCAGGCCGGATTCCCGCCGCTACCTGGGATACATAAGGCAGCAGATTGTTGGGGATTCCATTGGGGTCTTCGCCCAAAAGCCCGCTGGGATGGGCACCGATGGGATTGAAATACCGCAGAAGGCTGACGCTCCAATCGGGGTTTGCCGCAGCCAGGTCGGTCAGAATCTGTTCAATCATGACTTTTGTGTAGCCATATGGATTGGTGGCGGAGGTGGGCATTCCTTCTTTGAACGGGACAGGATTGTTCATGCCGTAAACGGTGGCGGAGGAGGAAAACACAATGCGCCGGCATCTGGCTTCTTCCATAACCTGGCATAAAACAAACGTGCTGCCCAGATTGTTTTCATAATACTCCAGCGGCTTGTGCACCGATTCCGGCACTGCTTTCAATCCTGCGAAATGGATGACCGCGTCGATTTGATGGTCGGCGAAAATTTTTCGCATTCCTTCTTTGTCCCGCAGGTCGGTTTCGTAGAAGGCAACCGGCTTCCCGGTGATTTCTTGAATGTTCTGTACCGCTTGGGGTTTGGCGTTGCTGAGGTTGTCCGCAATGACGACTTCGTATCCCGCGTCCAGCAATTCGACACAGGTGTGGCTGCCGATAAATCCGGCGCCGCCGGTGACCAGTATTTTCATCAGAAAAACCCTTCCTTTTTACATTGCTTGTAACAGTAACCCTTTGCCGGCGGGAGAAATTTCATCTCTCAGATCAAAATTTCCCCTGCGCCAACAGGACGGATAAACAGCTGACGGCAGGAACCCAGGCCAAAGGCTGATTCCATCTTTTGCCGATAAGCGGCGGCCATTTTTTGCGGAACCAGCGCCAGGATGCTTCCGGCAAATCCGCCTCCGTGGATGCGGCACGCGCCCTCATCCTGCAAAAGATACCCGGACAGCGCCAGGGCAAGGGAAAGCCCCCTCTCTTTAGAATCCCCGTCCGGCCAGGCATTTTGCAGAAGCTGCTGCGAAGAACGGCCGGAAGCGGAAAAAAGAGCCAGAATGCGGGGAATATCGTTTTGAGCTAACGCTTCGGATAATGCGGCGGCACGCAGATCCTCTTTGAAAAAGTGGATGGCGCGCAGGATTGCCCGGTCAGAAACCTGGCCGCGCAACTCCCCGATCCTTGCCCAGAACATATCTTCCGGCACCTGCCGAAGAACGGGCTGGCCGAAGAAGGCGGCAACGGATTTCATCTCGTCGGGAATCGCGGCGTATTGGCTGGTCAAATCCGCATGGCTGCCGCCGGTATGGACCGAAAACAGGCATAAGCCATGCTGCTGCGGGGAGAAAGAAAGCTTGCGCACCTGAACGGCGGATAAATCGGCGAAATCCATTGCGGCGAATCCGCCGGTGGCGCAGGCAAGCTGATCCATCAGGCCGCAGGGTTTTCCGAAGTATTCGGATTCGGCAAAACGGCCGGCCTGCGCGATTTGAACAGGAGAGAGGCGTCCGCCGCAGAAAAACAGATTCAGAATGGAGCCAATAAGGCACTCAAACGCAGCGGAGGATGACAATCCGGCGCCGGAGGGCAATTGGGAGGAAACATACGCATCAAATCCGGCGGGAGAAAAACCCAGACGGGTCAGGCCGGCGGCGACGCCCCGGATCAAAGCGGATGGGGTGCCGGCTTCCCGTATGCGCGGTGCCAGATCATCCAGCTCCACCACCGAAACGGAATATCCTTCGGAAACCATGCGAATCGTGTGGGTGCCGTTGGGAGAGGCTGCCGCGGCCATGTCCAGCGTAACAGCGGCGGCAATCGCCCGGCCCATCTGGTGATCGGTGTGATTGCCGATGATCTCGCAGCGGCCGGGAGAAGAGAACAGCGCCGCCTCACGCTCAAGGCCAAAGGCTTTTTCAAATCCGCGGACGGTTTCCAGATAGCGGCGCGGCTGGGCGGACGCGTTTTCATATCGGCTTTCAAACAGTTTTTGTGCGGTTTGCTCCGCTAGTTTTTCACAAATGCGGCTGGTCAGTTCCAATGTATGGTCTCCTTTTGTGTCATTCTGTATTTTAGTATAGCAGAAAATTTCGGCGGCGCAACGGAAAAGAAATTTGAAAAGATTATGAATTTTTTGAAGAAAAATTCCTACATCTGTCGTTATCTGTTAAAATAAGAAGAAAAAGGAAAATAATTGAAACTTTTTTGATAGATTGCAATAAAATCTCCTGTTTTTGACACTATTTTTTTAAGAAAGGCTGCAGAGGGGAAAAACATGGAATTCGACGAAAAAAGCGTGAAATTGGAGCGACTGTATGCTCTGCACAAAAATGTGATGCTTTACACGGCCGAGCGGATTCTGCGGGATTATCAGCTGGCGGAAGACGCTGTTCAAAAATCTTTTATGAAAGTGCTGGATAATCTGCATAAGATCGAGGATCCTGATTGTAACAAAACCCGGGCGTTTCTAGTTATTATTACCAGAAACGTCGCAATTACCATGTATAACCAGCAGAAAAAGCAGGCGGTTCCCATTGAGGAAATTGAACAGGTAGACTGTGCGCAGGGGCTTACGCCTTTCGAAGAGGTGGCGTCCAAAGAATCGGTGGAAGCGATCGCGCAGTATATCGGACAGCTGGATAAAAAATATTCCGATGTACTGATGCTCAAGTTTTACTACCAGTATTCTGACTGTGAAATCGCCGATTTGGTACAGACCAGCCCCGAAAATGTCAGGGTTCGTCTGCACCGTGGTAAGCGTAAATTGGCGGCGCTTTTAAAGGGGGACGAACGTTTCAATGGATCGCAGAACAGGCGATGAATGGAGCGGGGATTCTTTGCTGTTGGATGCGCTTCAGCGCTATGCCCAGCGGATGTTGGGAGAACTTCCCTGTGAAGAGGAGTTGTCCGCTCGGTACCGGAACACAGCGCGTTTGGACCAAATGATCGGTGAACTGGAAAAAGCCTGGCATCGGCAGCATGGGGAGTAGGAAACAGAAAAAAGCAGCGGCACAGGGAAAATCCCGGCCGCTGCTTTTTTCTGTCTGGCATTGGTCGGAGAAATCCGTTGTCTTTTGCAAAAAAGTCCCGTATAATGTGTTTTGCGAAAGAAGGATGTGTGATGCAGCAGAAGTTGACCTTTTTCAAAGGACTGAAAGACGGGATCCCCATCTGTATGGGGTACCTTTCGGTTTCTTTTACATTTGGTATGATGGCGTCAAAAGGTGGATTGCCTTTGTGGGTGATTCAGCTGATTTCTATGACCAACCTGACGTCGGCGGGGCAGTTTGCAGGTACTGCACTGGTTTTGGCCGGAGGAGCATACCTGGAAGTGGCGGTCACCACGCTGGTCATCAATCTTCGTTATATGCTGATGAGCTTCTCATTGTCCCAGAAGCTGGACCCCGAAATGCCGTGGTGGGAGCGGGCGCTGCTTGCTTTTGGCAACACCGATGAGATTTTTGCTGTGGCCATGCAGCAAACGGGTTTTGTGGGCGGCAAATACTTATTGGGGCTGATTACGCTGCCCTATATCGGCTGGGCGACAGGGACTCTGCTGGGGGCAACCGCCTTTGGCGCGCTGTCTGCCAGTGCGGCCAGTGCGCTGAATATCGCTATTTACGGGATGTTCGTCGCCATTATCGTACCGCCGATGCGAAAGCTGCGCCCGGTCCTGTTTACCGTGTGTGTTTCGGCTGCGATCAGCTGTGTGTTCCGATTTGTACCGGTTCTGTCCAAACTGTCATCCGGTTGGGTCATTATACTCTGTGCGACGGCGGCGTCTGCCTGGGCAGCGATACGTTATCCGGTAGAAAAGGAGGATGCGTAATGGAATTGGACATGGAGCGGGTGCTGTTGTCAGTGGCCATTATGGCAGGCGTGACCTATCTTCTTCGCATGCTGCCGGTGACTGTTTTTCAAAAAAAATCGAAAACCGGTTTATCCGTTCTTTCCTGGCCTATGTACCGTATGCGGTGCTGGCGGCGATGACCATTCCGGACATCTTTTTCGCCACATCTTCCCTGGTTTCTGCGGCTTTGGGGCTGGCGGCGGCGGTATTGCTTGCTTACCGGGGGAAAAGCCTCCTGACCGTGGCGCTGGGTGCGGTTGCCGTGGTGTTTTTAGCCGAACGCCTGATGGGAATCTAAAAAGCGAATAGAAAAAAGTTTATTCTATACGCCGCAATTGGCCGGCACTGCCTTGTGCTTTTACAAAAATCATGGGCAGTGCCGTTTTTTGATTCAAAAAATTTTTTAAAAGCCATTGACAAATAGAGTTAGCAATAGTAAACTGTGTTTGCGAGAAGAGTTAGCAATAACTAACTAAATAGCTTTTATGCAGATTTTGATATGCAATAGGGAGGAGCAATGGATATGCCGTTAACAATGGCTGCATCTGGTGAGATCAACACAGTGAAACGGATTCAGGGAAAGGATGAAACCAAACGCTTTTTGGAGAGCCTTGGATTTGTAGAAGGCGGGGAAGTTCAGGTAATATCGGAAATCAGCGGAAATCTGATTGTCAACGTAAAGGATGCCAGAATCGCGCTGAGTAAGGGCATGGCCAATCGAATTATGATTTAGAACGCTGCTTTGCAGCGGTTTTTCAGAGAAAGAAGGGATGTTATGAAAACACTCAAAGAGACCAAATGCGGCGAAACGGTCACGGTTGTCCGCCTTGCCGGAGAAGGCGCTCTTAAGCGCCGGATCATGGA